>NZ_JBWKUQ010000010.1:0-48711 GCF_059420925.1 Pseudomonas sp. GW821-FHT03C07 | reverse complement strand
AGCTGGGAGAGCGCTTGCATGGCATGCAAGAGGTCGACGGTTCGATCCCGTCTAGCTCCACCAATTTACACTTCAAGGCCTGGCCACACCGGCCTTGAAGTTGTAGGAGCCGGCTTGCTGGCGATGATATCGATACGGTGTTCTGTTGAGCCGCGTCGCCTGGGTCGCCAGTAAGCTGGCTCCTACAGTTGTATAGAAGGGTTTGCGTCCCCTTCGTCTAGTGGCCTAGGACACCGCCCTTTCACGGCGGTAACAGGGGTTCGAGTCCCCTAGGGGACGCCAGTTTTACAGAAGCGATGTTGCAGGTTGATGTCGTTCCGCCTCCGAGGCGAAAAATCCGGGGCTATAGCTCAGCTGGGAGAGCGCTTGCATGGCATGCAAGAGGTCGACGGTTCGATCCCGTCTAGCTCCACCAATTTACACTTCAAGGTCTGGCCACACCGGCCTTGAAGTTGTAGGAACCGGCTTGCTGGCGATGATATCGATACGGTGTTCTATTGAACCGCGTCGTCTGGATCGCCAGCAAGCTGGCTCCTACAGTTGTATAGAAGGGTTTGTGTCCCCTTCGTCTAGTGGCCTAGGACACCGCCCTTTCACGGCGGTAACAGGGGTTCGAGTCCCCTAGGGGACGCCACGATTGCCCGCTCTGCGGGATTTTATAAGGGTCATTCAATTATTGAATGACCCTTTTGTTTGTCTGGCGTTTGACCCTTTTCCCGGCCATCCATTTTTAATACCCATGCTTTGATAGCCAGGGCTCGGACCAGCGGTCAAAATAAAGCCTTGCGGAAAAATATTATGCGAATAATATTTTCTGTGTGATGTCTGGAGGTGGCAATGAACGACAAGAAAGCGCAAACCCGCGAGCGCATCCTGCAGGCGGCGAGTAACGCGCTGATCCAGCGCGGCCCGGTCGAGCCGAGTGTCAGTGAGGTGATGGGCGCCGCCGGGTTGACCGTGGGCGGTTTCTACGCGCACTTCGAGAGCAAGGACGCGCTGATGCTGGAGGCGTTCAAGCAATTGCTCGCCCAGCGTCGGACGAAGATGAGCGAGGTCGACAGCCAGTTGCCGGGTGAGGAGCGGCGGGCCCTGTTCGCGGCCTTCTATTTGTCGCGCAAGCATCGTGATGCGGTCCAGCAGGCCTGTCCGATCCCGTCGATCGTCGGGGAAATGTGCAACTTGCCGGAGTGCTTTCGCGAAGCTCTGAACGAGCATGTGGAACTGATGGTGGTGCAGCTGGCGTCGAGCCCCGAGGACACCGACAAAGCCCTGGCCGATATCGCCCTGATGGTCGGCGGCCTGGCCGTGGCCCGGGCGCTGGGTCCCGGCGAATTGTCCGACCGGCTCCTGCGGGCGGCCAAAACGGCGGTCATCTGAGGGTTGTTCCGTTACACTGCCCGGGTCTTTGATTTGACCGGGAGCGGTACATGAGTTGGGATCTGGCGACACCCTTCATCCTCGATTTGCAGGTGGCCGACGAGGATATCGACGGTCTCGGGCATGCCAACAACGCGGTGTATGTCAGTTGGCTGGAGCGTTGCGCCTGGCGTCACTCGCAGCGCCTGGGCCTCGACCTTAGCGAATATCGACGCCTGGACCGGGCCATGGCGGTGGTCCGCCATGAGATCGACTATCTGGCCGCCGCCTATGAAGGCGACGAATTGCAGTTGGCGACCTGGATCGTCGACTGGGACCAGCGCCTGAAGATGACCCGGCGTTTCCAGCTGGTCCGTCCCAGCGACAACCTGACCCTGTTGCGCGCGCAAACCACCTTTGTCTGTATCGAGCTGTCCAGCGGCAAGCCCAAGCGCATGCCGGCGGAGTTTCTCGAGGGTTACGGGCCGGCGCTGCAGTCGGTCTGAGGGCGTACCGGTTTGCGCCGGAACCCCGTAAACTGCCGCACTTTTTCGTTCGATGGTCGCTTTTTTCGATGACCGCTTTTTTCTATGAGAGTACCCATGCAAATTGCCCTGGCACCCATGGAGGGGTTGGTCGACAACATCCTGCGTGATGTGCTGACCCGAGTCGGCGGTATCGACTGGTGCGTCACCGAGTTTATCCGGATCAATGACTCGCTGTTGACGCCGGCCTACTACCACAAGTTCGCCCCCGAACTGCTGACCGACGCCCGCACGGCCGCCGGTGTACCGCTGCGGGTGCAACTATTGGGCTCCGACCCGGTGTGCCTGGCGGAAAACGCGGCGCTGGCCTGTGAGCTGGGTTCGCAGGTGATCGACTTGAATTTCGGTTGCCCGGCCAAGACCGTGAACAAGTCCCGGGGCGGGGCGGTGCTGCTCAAGGAGCCGGAGTTGCTCAACGCCATTGTCGAGCAGGTCCGTCGCGCGGTGCCGGCGCATATCCCGGTGACGGCGAAGATGCGCTTGGGTTTCGACAGTCCGGACGGGGCACTGGTCTGTGGTACGGCCTTGGCTGAAGGTGGTGCCTCGCAAATCGTCGTACACGCCCGGACCAAGGTCGACGGTTACAAACCGCCGGCCCATTGGGAGTGGGTGGCGCGGGTGCAGGAAGTGGTCAAGGTGCCGGTGTTCGCCAACGGCGATATCTGGTCCGTGGACGACTGGCGGCGCTGTCGCGAGATCAGCGGCGCCGAGGACATCATGCTCGGTCGCGGGCTGGTGTCGCGCCCGGACCTGGCCCGGCAGATCGCCGCGGCGCGGGCTGGCGAAGAGGTGGTGGAGATGACCTGGGCCGAGCTGCAACCGCTGCTGCGCGATTTCTGGGCGCAGGCGGTGGCGCAACTGACGCCACGCCAGGCGCCGGGCCGTTTGAAGCAATGGCTGGCGATGTTGACGCGCAATTATCCGCAGGCCGTGGAGCTGTTCACTCACCTGCGCCGCGAGACCGATTGCGACGCGGTCGGGCGCCTGCTGAATGGACCGTTGTCTGAAGCGGCCTAAAAATTTCACGGCAATCTCTTGAAATGCGTGGGCGAGTTCCTATCTAGGGAGTACGCGATGCCGAATTCGGGTCGCGGACTAAATCACTCGCTGAATCTCAGGAGATTGACATGACTACCGCATTTTCGCTGGCGCCGCTGTTCCGTTCTTCCGTCGGTTTCGATCGTTTCAACGATCTGTTCGAAACCGCACTGCGCAATGAACCGGGCAGCAGCTATCCCCCCTACAACGTTGAAAAACATGGCGACGACCAGTACCGCATCGTCGTGGCCGCGGCCGGTTTCCAGGAAGAAGACCTGGAGCTGCAGGTCGAGAAAGGCGTGTTGACCGTCAGTGGCGGCAAGCGCGAACCCAAGGCCGAGAACGTCAGCTATCTGCACCAGGGCATTGCTCAGCGCGGGTTCAAGCTGTCCTTCCGCCTGGCCGACCATATCGAGGTCAAGGCCGCGGGCCTGAGTAACGGCCTGTTGAATATCGACCTGCTGCGGGTCGTACCGGAAGAGGCCAAGCCAAAGCGCATTGCCATTAATGCCGGGCAAAAGCCGGCGCTGCAGCACTGATCTGACGCTGCATCAACTGAAAACCCCGCCTTCGAGGCGGGGCTTTTCGTTGTGGCGCGGCCTCGGGCGTTTACTCAGCCGCCTGACTGACACCGAGCCTGTAGGAGCCGCGCAACCCCAGCCTGTCGGCTGATCGCCAGCAAGCCGGCTCCTACAGGTCGGTGGTGTGTTCAGTCGTGGGTGATTCCAAGAGCTTTTTGAACTCTTCCAAAGGCAACGGCCGACTGTGCAGATAGCCCTGGTACAGATGGCAGCCCAAGCCCTCCAGGAATACCAGCTGCTCCGGCAACTCCACCCCCTCGGCAATCACCGTCAGCCCCAGGCTGCGGGCCATGGCGACAATGGCGCGGATGATTTCCGCGTCGTTGGGGTCGTGGGTCGCATCGCGCACGAACGACTGGTCGATCTTCAAGGCGTCCACCGGCAGGCGCTTGAGGTAGGTCAGCGACGAATAGCCGGTGCCGAAATCGTCCATGGCGAAACTGACGCCGAGTTTGTTCAGGCGGCGCATCTTGCTGATGGTGTCCTCCAGGTTCTGGATCACGATGCCTTCGGTGATTTCCAGTTTCAGCATCGAGGACGGGACGTTGTAGCGAATCAGCGTGCGTTCCACCCGTTCGACGAAATCGATCTGGCGGAATTGCCGCGGACTGATATTCACGCACAAGCTGAAGGCATGGCTGATCAAACCGTCGCCGAGCAGGATGCCGAAGGCCTCGCAGGCATGGTCGAGGATCCAGGTGCCGACCTCGAGGATCAGCCCGCTGTCTTCCAGGACCTTGATGAACTCGGTCGGCGATTGCGCGCCGAGTTCCGGGTGGTGCCAGCGCACCAAGGCTTCGGCACCGATGATGCTGTTGTCGCGGGCGTCCACCTGGGGCTGGAAGTGCAGGCTGAATTCGCCGCGGGAAAGCGCCTGGCGCAAGTCGTTTTCCATGCGCAGGCGTTCGCTGGCGGCTTTCTGCATGGTGCTGTGGAACAGCTGGGTGATGTTGCGCCCGGAATCCTTGGCCCGGTACAGCGCGATATCGGCGCGCTTGAGCAGGTCGGCGGGGGTGGTGCCGTGGTCGGGAATCAGTGCCACGCCGATGCTCGGGGTCACCTGCAGGCGCTGGCCGTCGAGGAACATGGGTTCGGCCAGCAGTTCGCGAATGGTGTCCGCCAGTTCGCGGACTTTGTGCGTGACCTCGCTGCGTGAACCGTCCAGGCCGCTGAGCAGCACCACGAACTCGTCGCCACCCAGGCGCGCCACGGTGTCCTCGGTGCGCACACTGGCTTCCAGGCGGGCGGTCACCACCTTGAGCACGGTGTCGCCCACCGGGTGGCCGAGGGAGTCGTTGATGTGCTTGAAGTGATCGAGATCGAGGAACAGCAGGGCGCCGCGCAGGTTGTGGCGCTTGAGCAGGGCGATCTGCTGGCTCAGGCGGTCCATCAGCAGGGCGCGGTTGGGCAGGTTGGTCAGCGGGTCGTGATAGGCCAGGTGGCGGATCTGCGCCTGGGCGTTCTTCAATTGGCTGATATCCCGGGCGGTGAGCAGCAGGCACGCGGTTTCATTGAGGATGATCGGTTCGACCGATACCTCGACGGTGAGCACATCGCCGCGTTTGTTGCGCCCGAGCATGTCGCGGTGTGGGACATGGCCCTTTTCCTTCAGCTCCGCCAGCAGTGCGCTGCGCTGTTTGTGATCGGCCCAGACGCCGATTTCATACACCGTGCGGCCGATGACTTCGCTGCTGGTGTAGCCGGTCAGCCGGCAGAAGCCGTCGTTGACCTCCAGGTAGCGCCCGCTGTCGCGCTCGGTGATGGTGATGGCGTCGGGGCTGGAGTGGAACGCCTTGGCGAATTTTTCCTCGCTGGCCTTGAGCGCGGCCTCGGCCCGTTGTTGCTGGGTGATGTCACGCAAGGTGGTGACGATGCAGGGCTGCTCCTCGACCACGATCTGCCGGCTGGTAATCACGCAGGTCAGGGCATGGCCGCGCTTGTGATGCACGATCACCGCCACATTGTTCAGGGCCTGGTCGCGGATCACCTGCTGAATACGCTGCAAGCGCTTGGCCGTGTCGTCCCACAGGCCGATCTGCTCGGCACTGCGATTACGCACCTCGTCGATGCTCCAGCCAAACACCTGGGTAAAGGCCGGGTTGATCTCGATGAATTGCCCGGTGTCGTAGCGGGTGACGCAGATCGGGTCGGGACTGGCCTGGAACAGGCTGGCGAATTTCTCTTCCGAGGCCACCAGGCGTTGTTCGCGCTCCACCTGCTCGGTGATATCCAGCAGGGTGCCGGCCATGCGCAGCGGATTGCCCTGTTCGTCGCGGTAGAGGCGGGCACGGCTTTCCAGGTAGCGCGAGATGCCGTTTTCCAGCTGCACCCGATAGGTCAGTTGATAGTTGCCTTCGGGGCCTTCGCGCAGGCTGCGGTAGGCGTGACGCATGCTTTCGCGCTCGCTGGTGGGCACACCGTCGAAAAAGGCCTCGAACGACTCATGGAAGGGTTGCGGCTCGAGGCCGTGCAACTGCGCGGCCCGCGCCGAGCCATAGAGCATGCCGCTGGGGATATGCCAGTCCCAGGTGCCCAGTTGCGCCGAGTCCAGGGCCAGGTCGAGGCGTTCCTGGCTGTCCTTGAGGGCCAGCTCGGCATGCTTGCGTTCGGTGGTGTCGAGAAAGGTGCTCAGCAGATAGGCCTGGCCTTCCAGTTCGACCCGCTGGGCGCTGAGGATGCCGACACGAATTTGCTCGTTGCTGGCCCGTAGTTGCACCTCCTGGCTGACCGATTCGCCCTTGGGTCCCAGGGCGTCGATCAATCGCCTGCGCTCCTGCGGGTCGACCCATAGACCCAGTTCCAGGGTGGTGCGCCCTATTACCTGGAGGGCCGGCCAACCGAACAGACTTTCGAAGCACTGATTGGCCTCGCTGATCAAACCGTCTTCCTCGCGGGTCAGCAGGACCATGTTGGGAGACAGGTGAAACAGCGTGGCAAAGCGTTTTTCCGAGCTGCTGAGGGCATGCTCGCGCTGGCGCTGGTGGGTGATTTCGCGAATGACGCCGATCATCCGTGGCTTGCCATTTTTGTCCGGCAACAGACTGCCATTGATTTCCAGCCAGTGCAGGCTGCCGTCGGGCCAGCGGATGCGGTGATGCATGGCCTGTTCGACGGGCTCACCTTCCAGTACCGCATGAAAGGCTCGCAGGGTGCGCGCACGGTCCTCGACCGGTAGCAGGTCAAAGTAGTCGATGTCCTTGGGCAGTGGCTGGTATGGATCGAAGCCGAACAGCGCCTGGGTCCCCCGGGACCAACTGACCTGCCCGCTTTCGATATCCCAGCACCAGGCCCCCAGGCGCGCGCCATTGAGGGCGGCAAGCAGTTGCGTGGCACTTTCCCAGCTCTGTTCCGACGCATGGGGATCAAGTGCGTGAATGCGTGGCAGGGGTGGAATACGGCTGGCGTGCTTGGGCATTTACAGCTGTCCTTGGGATGAAAGGAACGTTGTGCCGCAAAAAGCTGTTTGGAATAAAGCAGGCTTGACTTATGTCGTCAATACCGCTCTATCGCTCTGTGCATCCAGTAAAGCCATGAAAGCTCGCGCGGCATTCGACAGTGTCCGTTCGGTATGCAGGATATAGCCTAGCTGGCGAGTCAGTTGTATGCCCGGTAAAGGAATGCGTGCCACCTGCTCATCGAGCATGGTTCGCGGCAGAACGCTCCAGGCCAGGCCGATGGAGACCATCATCTTGATGGTTTCCAGATAATTGGTACTCATGGCGATGTTCGGCGTCAGCCCCTGGGCTTCGAACAGGCGCTGGACGATATGGTGGGTAAAGGTGTTGCCACCCGGAAAGACCGCCGGGTGATGGGCGATGTCCTTGAGGCTGACCGGGCCGTGGCTGACCAACGGATGCTCGAGGGCGACGACGAAATCCAGCGGGTCGTCCCACACCGGCACGGCGCGTACCAGACCGTGGGGCTCCGGCGCCAGGGTGATCACCGCCAGCTCGGCGCGACCGTGGAGGATTTCCTCATAGGCGACTTCCGAGTCGAGGAACTGGATATCCAGCGCCACCTGCGGATAACGCCGGGTAAAGGCACGCAATAGCGGTGGCAGGCGGTGCAGGCCGATGTGATGGCTGGTGGCCAGAGTCAGCCGGCCGCTGACTTCGCCGGTGAGATTGGTCAGCGCCCGGCGGGTGTCGTCCAGCACGTTGAGAATCTGGTAGGCGCGTGGCAGCAGGGCCCGGCCGGCCTCGGTCAGGCCGATTTCGCGGCCCAGGCGGTCGAACAGGCGGACATTGAGTTGCTGCTCGAGTCCAGCGATACGTTTGCTGATCGCCGGCTGCGTCAGGTGCAGGCGTTCCCCGGCGGCGGAAAAACTGCCGGTCTCGGCGATGGCAATAAAAGCATTGAGGTTAGCCAGATCCATGCGCTGTATTCCAGATGGTTATCCAAAGCATAAAAAATATGAATTTGAGTTATTCACTCTAACGCCATAGCATCGACCTCACAAGCCAAGGGGTTATTGAGAACAGTCATCAATAATCCGGGGCATAGAAACAAGCTGATGAGGAAACGTCTGATGGCCGGCAAAACGCTTTACGACAAGCTCTGGGAATCTCATGAAGTGAAACGGCGCGATGATGGGTCGTCGCTGATCTATATCGACCGTCACATCATCCATGAAGTGACTTCGCCCCAGGCTTTCGAAGGCCTGCGCCTGGCCGGGCGCAAGCCTTGGCGTGTTGACTCGATCATCGCCACCCCGGACCACAACGTACCGACCACCCCGGAGCGCAAGGGTGGGATCGAAGCGATTGTTGACCAGGTGTCGCGTTTGCAGGTGCAGACCCTCGACGATTACTGCGATGAATATGGCATCACCGAATTCAAGATGAATGACGTGCGTCAAGGTATCGTGCACGTGATCGGCCCGGAGCAGGGGGCGACCTTGCCGGGCATGACCGTGGTCTGTGGTGACTCCCATACTTCGACCCACGGTGCCTTCGGTGCCTTGGCCCACGGTATCGGCACCTCCGAGGTCGAGCACGTGTTCGCCACCCAGTGTCTGGTGGCCAAGAAGATGAAGAATATGCTGGTGCGGGTCGAGGGCACCTTGCCGTTTGGCGTGACCGCCAAGGACATCGTCCTGGCCGTGATCGGCAAGATCGGCACCGCCGGCGGCAACGGCCATGCCATCGAGTTCGCCGGTAGCGCGATTCGTGCCCTGTCGGTCGAAGGCCGCATGACCATCTGCAATATGTCCATCGAAGCCGGTGCCCGCGTGGGCCTGGTGGCTGCCGATGAAAAAACCGTGGCCTACGTCAAGGGCCGTCCTTTTGCACCGAAAGGCGCGGAGTGGGACCTGGCCGTCGAGGCCTGGAAAGACCTGGTGTCCGATGCCGATGCGCAGTTCGACCGCGTGGTCGAGCTGGATGCCGCGCAGATCAAGCCGCAGGTCAGTTGGGGCACCTCGCCGGAAATGGTCCTGGCGGTTGATCAGAACGTGCCGGACCCGGCCCGCGAGACCGACCTGGTCAAGCGCGGCTCGATCGAGCGTGCCTTGAAGTACATGGGGCTGACCGCCAACCAGGCGATCACCGACATCCAGTTGGACCGGGTCTTTATCGGTTCCTGCACCAACTCGCGGATCGAAGACCTGCGTGCCGCGGCGGTGATCGCCAAGGGCCGCAAGGTCGCCTCGACCATCAAGCAGGCGATTGTCGTGCCGGGTTCGGGCCTGGTGAAAGCCCAGGCCGAAGCCGAAGGCCTGGACAAGATCTTCCTCGAAGCCGGTTTCGAATGGCGCGAGCCGGGTTGCTCGATGTGTCTGGCGATGAACCCGGACCGCCTGGAAAGCGGCGAGCATTGCGCCTCGACGTCCAACCGTAACTTCGAAGGACGCCAGGGTGCCGGTGGTCGTACCCACCTGGTGAGCCCGGCCATGGCCGCCGCCGCCGCCGTGAGCGGTCGTTTTGTCGACGTTCGTGAATTGATCTGAGGAGCGCAGCATGAAAGCCTTTACCCAGCACACCGGTCTTGTCGCGCCTCTGGATCGTGCCAATGTCGACACCGACCAGATCATTCCCAAGCAGTTCTTGAAGTCGATCAAGCGCACCGGTTTCGGTCCCAACCTGTTCGACGAATGGCGCTACCTGGACGTGGGTTATGCCTACCAGGACAACTCCAAGCGACCGTTGAACAAGGACTTCGTGTTGAACGCCGAGCGTTACCAGGGTGCCAGTGTGTTGCTGGCCCGGGAAAACTTCGGTTGTGGTTCCAGTCGTGAACATGCGCCATGGGCTCTGGAGGAGTACGGCTTCCGCAGCATCATTGCGCCGAGCTTTGCCGATATCTTCTTCAACAACAGCTTCAAGAACGGCCTGTTGCCGATCATTCTCGACGACAGCGAAGTCGACGAGCTGTTCCAGCAGGTCGAGGCCACCCCGGGTTATCAGTTGACGGTCGATCTGCAAGCACAGACCGTGACCCGTCCGGACGGCAAGGTCTACCACTTCGAAGTCGATGCGTTCCGCAAGCATTGCCTGCTCAACGGCCTGGACGATATCGGTCTGACCCTGCAGGACGGCGAGGCGATTGCCGCGTTCGAAGCCAAGCACCGGGCCAGCCAGCCATGGTTGTTTCGCGACGTTTGATTTGAGGTAGGCAGGGAGGGCCTCTTCGCGGGCAAGCTCCGCTCCCACAGGTTTTTGAGCGTACACAAAAATGTGGCTCGACTCGGTCCTGTGGGAGCGGAGCTTGTCGGGGCGCCGCATCGCCGCGAAGACGGCCAATTCAGCGACACAGAACTCTCGGCAAAAAGGAAATCCCCATGACCGGCAAGGCTCATACCGCAGTCGTTCAAAAGCAATTCGGCGAACAGGCCAGCGCTTATCTGAGCAGCACCGTGCACGCCCAGGGCACCGAATTCGCCCTGCTCCAGGCCGAACTGGCCGGGAAGACCGACGCCCGGGTCCTGGACCTGGGGTGCGGTGCCGGTCACGTAAGCTTTCATGTCGCCCCGCTGGTCAAGAAAGTGGCCGCCTACGACCTCTCGCAGCAGATGCTCGACGTGGTCGCGGCGGCCGCTACCGAGCGCGGCCTGAACAATATCACCACAGTGTGTGGCGCGGCCGAGCGCCTGCCGTTCGCCGATGGAGAGTTCGACTACGTCTTCAGCCGTTACTCGGCGCACCACTGGAGTGACCTGGGGCAGGCCTTGCGGGAAGTGCGCCGGGTCCTCAAGCCCGGTGGCGTGGCGGCCTTCATCGACGTCATGTCCCCCGGCAGCCCGTTGTTCGACACTTACCTGCAAAGCGTCGAGGTTTTGCGCGATACCAGTCATGTCCGCGATTATTCGGCAGGCGAGTGGCTGCGTCAGGTCAACGAGGCCGGGCTGAGCGTGCGCAGTACCCAGCGTCAGCGCCTGCGCCTGGAGTTTGGCTCCTGGGTCGAGCGCATGCGCACCCCGCAACCGCTGCGGGTGGCCATTCGCGATTTGCAGCAGGCAATGGGCGCGGAAGTGCGAGAATATTTTGAGATTGAGGCCGATGGCTCGTTCAGTACCGATGTCCTGGTGCTGTGGGCCGAGCGATAGACTTTTTCCAGGCGCGCCCGTGACCACGGGCGCACCGACAGATGACATGAGGAAAGCATGAGCAAGCAGATTCTGATTCTTCCAGGCGATGGTATTGGTCCGGAAATCATGGCCGAGGCGGTCAAGGTGCTGGAACTGGCCAACGACAAGTACAGCCTCGGTTTCGAGCTGAGCCACGACGTGATCGGTGGCGCGGCCATTGACAAGCACGGCGTGCCCCTGGCTGACGAGACCCTGGACCGCGCCCGCGCCGCCGATGCCGTGCTGCTGGGCGCTGTCGGTGGGCCGAAGTGGGACAAGATCGAGCGGGATATCCGTCCTGAGCGTGGCCTGCTGAAAATCCGCGCGCAACTGGGCCTGTTCGGCAACCTGCGTCCGGCGATCCTCTACCCGCAACTGGCCGACGCTTCCAGCCTGAAGCCGGAAATTGTCGCCGGCCTGGATATCCTGATCGTCCGCGAACTGACCGGCGGCATCTACTTCGGCGCGCCGCGTGGCACCCGCGAGTTGGAAAATGGCGAGCGCCAGTCCTACGATACCCTGCCGTACAGCGAAAGCGAGATCCGTCGCATTGCCCGGGTCGGCTTCGACATGGCGCGGGTCCGCGGCAAGAAGCTCTGCTCGGTGGACAAGGCCAACGTCCTGGCCTCCAGCCAGTTGTGGCGTGAAGTGGTTGAGCAGGTCGCCCTGGATTACCCGGACATCGAGCTGAGCCACATGTACGTTGACAACGCCGCCATGCAACTGGTGCGGGCGCCGAAGCAGTTCGACGTGATCGTCACCGACAA
Organism: Pseudomonas sp. GW821-FHT03C07; assembly: GCF_059420925.1. NCBI lineage: Bacteria > Pseudomonadati > Pseudomonadota > Gammaproteobacteria > Pseudomonadales > Pseudomonadaceae > Pseudomonas > Pseudomonas sp. GW821-FHT03C07. Next base: position 36,860 of record NZ_JBWKUQ010000010.1, on the reverse strand, counting down.
TATGTTCGGCGATATCCTCTCCGACGAAGCCTCGATGCTCACCGGCTCCATCGGCATGCTGCCGTCGGCCTCGCTGGATGCCAACAACAAAGGCATGTACGAGCCGTGCCACGGCTCTGCGCCGGACATTGCCGGGCAGGGCATCGCCAACCCGCTGGCGACGATCCTGTCGGTGTCGATGATGCTGCGTTACAGCTTCAATCTGCACGACGCGGCGCAGGCGATCGAGACCGCGGTCAGCCGTGTGCTGGACCAGGGCTTGCGCACCGGCGACATCTGGTCGGCCGGTTGCACTAAAGTCGGTACGCAGGAAATGGGCGACGCAGTAGTCGCCGCGCTGCGGAATCTGTAATCTCTCGGGCCCACCGCCTCTTCCATCCCTGGAGGCGGTGACCCACTTTTGTAAAAGGTGTAGTTGCGATGAAACGTGTAGGTCTGATCGGTTGGCGCGGTATGGTCGGTTCCGTGCTCATGCAGCGGATGCTGGAAGAGCAAGATTTCGACCTGATTGAGCCGGTGTTTTTCACCACTTCCAATGTTGGTGGCCAAGGCCCGTCCGTGGGCAAGGATATTGCTCCGCTGAAGGACGCCTACAGCATTGAAGAGCTCAAGACCCTCGACGTGATCCTGACCTGCCAGGGCGGCGACTACACCAGCGAGGTTTTCCCCAAGCTGCGCGAAGCCGGCTGGCAGGGTTACTGGATCGATGCTGCTTCCAGCCTGCGTATGCAGGATGACGCGGTGATCGTCCTCGATCCGGTCAACCGCAAGGTCATCGACCAGCAGCTGGACGCCGGGACCAAGAACTACATCGGCGGCAACTGCACCGTCAGTCTGATGCTGATGGGCCTGGGTGGCCTGTTCGAGGCTGGCCTGGTGGAATGGATGAGCGCCATGACCTATCAGGCGGCCTCGGGTGCCGGCGCGCAGAACATGCGCGAGTTGATCAAGCAAATGGGCGCGACCCACGCCGCTGTCGCCGATCAACTGGCCGACCCTGCCAGTGCCATCCTTGACATCGACCGCCGTGTCGCCGAAGCCATGCGCAGCGATGCCTACCCGACCGAGAACTTCGGCGTGCCGCTGGCCGGCAGCCTGATCCCGTGGATCGACAAGGAATTGCCGAACGGCCAGAGCCGGGAAGAGTGGAAGGCCCAGGCCGAGACCAACAAGATCCTCGGTCGCTTCAAGAGCCCGATCCCGGTGGACGGTATCTGCGTGCGCATTGGCGCCATGCGTTGCCACAGCCAGGCGCTGACCATCAAGCTGAACAAGGACGTGCCGATCGCCGATATCGAAGGGCTGATCAGCCAGCACAACCCCTGGGTCAAGCTGGTGCCGAACCAGAAAGAGATCAGCATGCAGGAACTGAGTCCGACCAAGGTCACCGGCACGCTGAATATCCCGGTGGGCCGTCTGCGCAAGCTGAACATGGGTTCGCAGTTCCTCGGTGCCTTCACCGTGGGCGACCAACTGCTGTGGGGGGCGGCCGAGCCGTTGCGGCGCATGCTGCGTATCCTGCTGGAGCGTTGATCCGCTGAGACTTTGAAAAAACCCGCGTCTCGTCAGATTCGCGGTTTTTTTTTTGGTTTTCAGAGAGTTGCCGGATTACTTTGTGGGAGCGGAGCTTGCCCGCGAAGAGGGCCTTGAGATCGCTGAAAGCTTCGCGGGCAAGCTCCGCTCCCACATTAGGGGGGGAGGGCGGCCTTCAGTGGAGCAAACGGCGATAAATTGCCTGACCGCCGCGTCACGGGTAAAGTGCCGCTCCCCCCCCGTTCCGCCTGAGGTCATCCCATGAGCCAGTCCTTTGATATTGCCGTGATCGGCGCCACCGGCACCGTCGGCGAGACACTGGTGCAGATCCTCGAAGAGCGCGATTTCCCGGTGGCCAACCTGCACCTGCTGGCCAGTAGCGAGTCGGCGGGGCACTCGGTGCCATTTCGGGGCAAGAACGTGCGGGTGCGCGAAGTCGACGAATTCGACTTCGGCAAAGTCCAGCTGGTGTTCTTCGCCGCCGGTCCCGCGGTGACCATCAGCTTTGCCCCGCGCGCGACGGCGGCGGGTTGCACGGTGATCGACCTGTCCGGTGCCTTGCCCGTGCCCCATGTGGTGCCGGAGGCCAATCCCGAGGTGCTGGCGACCCTGGGCAAGCCGGTACAGGTCAGCAGCCCCAGCGCCGCGGCCACTGCATTGGCGGTGGTGCTGGCGCCGCTCAAGGGCCTGGACATCCAGCGGGTCACGCTGACCGCTTGCCTGGCGGTATCGAGCCAGGGGCGCGAGGCGGTGACCGAACTGGCCCGACAAACGGCGGAGTTGCTGAATGTTCGCCCGCTGGAGCCGCGCTTTTTCGACCGGCAGATGGCCTTTAACCTGTTGGCCCAGGTCGGTAAGCCGGATGCCCAGGGGCATGTGTCGCTGGAAAAACGCCTGGTCAGTGAACTACGTGAGTTGCTCGCGGCACCTTTGTTAAAAATTTCAGTGACTTGCATTCAAGCCCCGGTGTTTTTCGGCGATAGCTATAGTGTCTCTCTGCAAACCGCCACCGAAGTTGATCTGGCCGCTGTGAACGCTACGCTGGATGCGGCGCAGGGGATCGAGCTGGTAGAAGCGGGCGACTACCCGACGGCGGTGGGTGACGCGGTGGGGCAGGATGTGGTTTATGTCGGACGGGTGCGTCGCGGTGTGGACGACCCGTGCGAGCTGAATCTGTGGCTGACAGCCGACAATGTGCGCAAAGGTGCGGCATTGAACGCTGTGCAACTGGCAGAGCTGTTGATAAAAGACCTGCTGTAAAAGATACTTGGCGGCAATTTGCAGAATGATTCTAGCCTGACGCTATGCTCAGGCTGGTTGCTGGAGGTGAACCTGTCCTCGGGCATTTGCAAGGGCGTCGGCTGAAACCGCGCGCTGCGGCGATGATTTCAAGGGCGCGCACACTGCCGCAAGGCGGGCGACACCACCTTCTCGCTAGCCGAGGAATGCACAAACAAAGGAAGAGGCTATGGTTCAAGTTCGCAAACTGGTGTTAGCAATAGCGGCCGCTTCGGCGCTGTCTTCCGGTATGGCACACGCGCTTGGGCTTGGGGAAGTGACCCTCAAGTCAACTCTGAACCAGCCGTTGCTGGCGGAAATCGAATTGCAGGATGTCAGTGGCCTCAGCGCCTCGGATATCGTTCCGAGCCTTGCCTCGCCCCAGGCCTTCGCCGACGCCGGGGTCAGTCGCCAGGACTTTCTCAACGACCTGACCTTCACACCGGTGATCAACCCCAGCGGTCGCAGCGTGGTGCGGGTCACCTCGAGCAAGCCGCTGTCCGAAGCCTATGTGCGCTTCCTGGTGCAGGTGCAGTGGCCCAACGGTCGGCTGATGCGCGACTACAGCGTGCTGCTCGATCCGTCGAAATACACGCCGTCCGCCGATGCCGCCAAGCCCGCCGCCGCTGCCGCAAATGCGCCGGCCACGCCTGTCGCGCCGGTCACCGCGCCGACCAAGGCCAAGCAATACACCACCGGCCCCAAGGACACCTTGTGGGACATCGCCTTGAAGGAGAGCAACGGCGCTTCCGTGCAGCAGACCATGCTGGCGATCCAGGCGTTGAATCCGGGGGCTTTCCTTGACGGCAACATCAACCGCCTGAAGACCGGCCAGGTGCTGCGCCTGCCTGATCGCGTCGAAAGCCGCGCGTTGGCGCAGCCCAAGGCGATTGCCGAAGTGGCCGCGCAGAATGCCGCCTGGCGTGCGGGACGGCGCTCGGTGCATGCTGGCAAGCAACAGATCGATGCCACTCGGCACAAGGGCGCCGAGGGGGGGCCGGCCAAGGCCGCTGGCAAGGATAATTTGAGCCTGGTCTCCGCCGAGTCCGGGAAGAAACACGGCAAAGGCGCCGCTGGTGACAACAAGGCCTTGAACAACAAGCTGGCGGTGACCCAGGAAAGCCTGGACAGTACTCGTCGCGACAACGCCGAACTGAAAAGCCGGATGGAAGACCTGCAAAGCCAGCTGGACAAATTGCAGCGCCTGATTCAGCTGAAGAACGACCAGTTGGCCAAGCTGCAGGCCGAAGGCTCGACTGCCGCGCCAGCGGCCGGGCAACCGGCCAATGCCATGTCGGCCCAGCTCGCCGCCAAGCCGGAGGCAGTACCTGCCGCGCCTGTGGTGGCGCCGGCCGCCGATGCGGCCAAGCCACCGGTTGCAACGCCGATCCAGCCTGACACCGCCGTGCAAGAGCGCAAGCTCGATGATCTTCTGGCCAGTCCGATCCTGATGGGGCTGTTGGCCGGTTCCGTGGTGCTGGTGTTCCTCCTGCTCCTGCTGTTCCTGGCGCGTCGCCGCAAGGCCAAGCTGGAAGCGGAAAAGCACCTGCGTATGGCCCGGGCGTTAAACGAGGAAAGCGGCTTTTCCGAAGAGCTGGATATGCCTGAAAGCAGTTTCGAGGGTCTGGAGGTCCCTCCGCCCAGCGTAAAGCTGGCACCCGCTCCGGCCCCGGTCCCGGCCGCTGAGCGTCCTACCGATGTACTGGACCAGGCTAACCTGCATATCCAGCGCGGTCACCTGAATCAGGCGGCCGGCTTGCTCGAAGAAGCGGTGAAGTACGAGCCGCAGCGTACCGATGTGCGCCTGAAACTGATGGAAGTCTACGGCCAGCAGGGCGATCGTGATGCCTTCATCGCCCAGGAGCGGCAGTTGCCTGCCGGTCAGCACCTGGCCGAGGTCGAGCAGCTCAAGAGTCGCTTTCCGTCGATGATCGCCGTTGCCGCGGTGGCGGGTCTCGGGGCGGCGGCCGTAGCGGCTGAGTTGAGCGAGGACTATGTCAAGGAGTTGCTGGCCGATGAACCGCCGGCTCCAGCTCCAGCTCCAGCTCCAGTGCCAGCACCCGTGCCCGCTCCGGTTGCGGCGCCGGCACCCGTGGTGGCGGCGGATGATCTCTTCGACAGCGATTTCGACCTGAGCCTGGATGATCTCGAAGCGGTCTCGCCGACGGTGGTTGAGCTGACCAAGGTGGAGCTGGATGACCTGCAACTGGACGACGACCTGAGTTTCGAGTCGATTCTGGGGCAGCAGGCCGGGGCCACGCCGACCCTGGATGACGATTTGAGTTTCGAGTCGGTCCTGGAACAGCAGGCACCGGCCAAGCCGGTCCTTGACGATCTGTCGGATTTCGATCTGGACCTGGATGGGGAAGCACCGCTGTCGACTTCGGCGGACGAGGACTTCCTGTTGAGCCTGACCGAAGACCTGAAGGACTCCGATGCCGAGGTCCCGACCTTGGGCGCGGGCGGCCTGGACGATCTGGACCTGCCGGCGGATTTCGATCTGGCGCTGGCGGACGAATTGGAGGCACACTCCGGCCCGAATGCCTTCACTGACGAACTGGATGACGTCAATGCCGAGCTGGATCGTCTGTCCCAGAGCCTGGAGCAGCCGCCACTGGCGACGCCAAGCCTGGCGGCTGACGAATTGCCCGAGGACGAGTCGTTCGACTTCCTGTCGGGTACCGACGAAGCGGCCACCAAGCTCGACCTGGCCCAGGCTTACATGGACATGGACGACAGCGACGGTGCGCGGGATATCCTCGCCGAAGTGCTGAGCGAAGGCAGTGAAGCGCAGAAAGCCGAAGCGCGGGAGATGCTCAAGCGTCTGGCTTGATCGACGCCTCAACAAAAAACGGCAGCCCCAGGGCTGTCGTTTTTGTTTGTGCTCAACGCGGTCGTTGTGGGAGCTGGCTTGCCGGCGATGGCGTCCGTAAGGTCAATGCAAGACTCGCCGGCCTTATCGCCGGCAAGCCGGCGCCTACAGGGGGCGCTTCAGGCCAGCAGGTCCTCGTAAAAAGCGCCGAACGGTCGGGTCGGGTGGGCGATCTGGATTTCCAGGATCCACAGCCCGACATTTGGGCACGCCTCGAAATTACCCAGGTCGCCAGCCCGGTAGATCGCATGGGGAAATCGCTGACCCGATGGCCCTTGATCTCCAGGTTCAGCACCCAGCCCAGGGCCTCGGATTCACGCATGCCGGGCTTGATGCGACGGGCCATTTCCTCGACGGTCTGCCAGGTCATGTGGCGGGCGTGCAGCATGCCTTCCAGGCTATAGGCCTGGCCGACGGCTTCCTTGTGGATCGCGTTCATTCATCAGGTCTCGGTAGAGAGGTTGTCGTTATTTACTTTTCTATATAGCGATAACCGGTCAGTCAGAGAATATCCGCCCGTGGGGTGAACTAAAAGTCCCTTGCGCATGGCGTCTCGGCTGGCTGGCCTTATAATGCCCGCCTTTGCGTCAACCAGCAGGCTGTGAGTTCTTGGCAAATATAGATAACCCGGCCGCCGAAATGGCGGCCGATGGCTTTTTCAGGATCGCCCTGGGCGTCGAGTACAAAGGTTCCCGCTATTGCGGCTGGCAGCGTCAGGCGTCCGGTGTGCTGACGGTGCAGCAGACCCTGGAAGAAGCTTTGTCGAAAGTGGCGGACTCGCCGGTTTCGCTGATGTGCGCCGGGCGCACCGATGCCGGCGTGCATGCCTGTGGCCAGGTGGTGCACTTCGATACCCGCGCCGAACGCTCGCTGAAGGCCTGGGTCATGGGCGCCAATATCAATCTGCCCCATGACGTCAGCGTCAGTTGGGCACAGGTGATGCCGGCGCATTTCCATGCGCGTTTCAAGGCGATCGCCCGGCGATATCGCTACGTGATCTACAACGACCAGATCCGTCCGGCCCATTTGAACCAGGAGATCACCTGGAACCACCGCCCGCTGGATGTCGAGCGCATGGCCGAGGCCGCCCGCCACCTGATCGGCACCCATGACTTCAGTGCGTTCCGTGCCGGCCAGTGCCAGGCCAAGTCACCGATCAAGGAAGTGCACCACCTGCGGGTCACCCGCCACGGCAAGATGATCGTCATCGATATCCGAGCCGGGGCCTTCCTGCATCACATGGTGCGCAATATCGCCGGGGTGCTGATGACCATCGGTGCCGGCGAGCGGCCGGTGGAGTGGGCCAGGGATGTCCTGGAAAGTCGGGTCAGGCGCACCGGCGGCGTCACCGCGCATCCATTCGGCCTGTATCTGGTGCAGGTGGAGTACCGCGACGAGTTCGCGCTGCCGCAGCGTTACATCGGGCCGCACTTTCTCACCGGCTTCTCGGAACTTGACGGCTGACGCCTGGAAAAGCATTTGTTACCATCCGGGACTTTCTCGGAAAACACCTGGGGTTGTTTACGACATGTCCGCCGTTCGCAGCAAAATCTGCGGGATTACCCGCATTGAAGATGCGTTGGCCGCCGTCGACGCCGGGGCCGACGCCATTGGCTTGGTGTTTTACGCCAAAAGCCCGCGGGCGGTGACGATCCAGCAGGCGCGGGCGATTATTGCCGCCTTGCCACCCTTCGTGACCACCGTCGGCCTGTTCGTCAATGCCAGCCGCTGCGAGTTGGGGGAGATCCTCGATGCGGTGCCGCTAGACCTGTTGCAGTTCCATGGCGATGAAACCCGCGAGCAATGCGAAGGTTATCACCGTCCCTATATCAAGGCGTTGCGGGTCAAGGCTGGTGATGATATCGCCGCGGCCTGCGCGGCTTACCCGAGTGCCAGCGGGATTCTCCTCGATACCTATGTGGAAGGAGTTCCCGGGGGAACTGGCGCGGCATTCGACTGGTCTCTGGTACCACCGGGCCTGGGCAAGCCGATCATTCTCGCCGGCGGCTTGACCGCCGACAACGTGGCCGAGGCCATCGCCCGGGTCAAACCCTATGCCGTGGATGTCAGCGGCGGGGTGGAGCAGGGCAAGGGCATCAAGGATCGTACAAAGATCGAGGCGTTCATGCGGGCCGTACGCGGTTGCGCGGCGCCAATGTGACGGCTGGCAGCCTGCCGCCGTCCATGCATACCGCCGCAGAAAACAGGCGGGCCCGGTTGTCCGACGGGCCGAAAACGAATTGGAGAAAGAAAGCATGAGCAACTGGTTAGTAGACAAACTGATCCCTTCGATCATGCGTTCCGAGGTGAAGAAAAGCTCGGTGCCTGAAGGTCTGTGGCACAAGTGCCCATCGTGCGATGCGGTGCTCTATCGTCCGGAGCTGGAAAAGACCCTGGACGTCTGCCCCAAGTGCAACCACCACATGCGCATTGGCGCCCGTGCCCGTATCGATATCTTCCTCGACGCCGAAGGCCGCGTCGAGCTGGGTGCGGACCTGGAGCCGGTGGACCGCCTGAAGTTCCGTGACGGCAAGAAGTACAAGGACCGCCTGAGCGCGGCCCAGAAGCAGACCGGCGAAAAAGACGCCCTGGTCTCCATGAGCGGCACCCTGCTGGGTATGCCGGTGGTGGTTTCCGCCTTTGAATTCTCGTTCATGGGTGGCTCCATGGGGGCCATCGTCGGCGAGCGTTTCGTACGTGCCGCCAACTACGCCCTGGAAAACCGTTGCCCGATGATCTGCTTCGCCGCTTCCGGTGGTGCGCGGATGCAGGAAGCGCTGATTTCCCTGATGCAGATGGCCAAGACTTCGGCCGTGCTGGCGCGCTTGCGTGAAGAAGGCCTGCCGTTCATCTCGGTGTTGACCGACCCGGTCTACGGCGGTGTTTCCGCGAGTCTGGCGATGCTTGGCGATGTGATCGTCGGCGAACCCAAGGCGTTGATCGGCTTCGCCGGCCCGCGCGTGATCGAGCAGACCGTGCGCGAGAAGCTGCCGGAAGGCTTCCAGCGCAGCGAGTTCCTGCTGGAACACGGTGCCATCGACATGATCATTGCCCGCCAGGAGCTGCGTCCACGCCTGGGCAATTTGCTCGCCCAGATGATGGGCCTGCCGACGCCCGAGTACATCGCCCTGCCTGTTGAGCCTGTCATTGTCCCGCCGGTGCCTGCAAGCCTATGACCGAACGTACCCTGGGCGAGTGGCTCGCCTACCTGGAGCAATTGCACCCATCGGCTATCGACATGGGGCTGGAGCGCTCGCAAGAGGTAGCGAACCGCATGGGGCTGGGCAAGCCGGCGCCTCGGGTAGTGACCGTGACCGGGACCAATGGCAAGGGTTCGACCTGCGCCTTTGTCGCTTCGTTGCTGCAAGCGCAGGGGCTCAAGGTCGGCGTCTATAGCTCGCCGCACCTGCTGCGCTACAACGAGCGTGTGCAGATCAACGGGGTCGAGGCGACGGACGCGCAGCTGTGCGCGGCCTTCGCTGCGCTTGACGCCGGACGTGGCGAGACTTCCCTGACCTATTTCGAGATGGGCACTCTGGCCGCGCTCTGGCTGTTCGAGCGCTCGGGCCTGGATGTGGTGGTGCTGGAAGTCGGCCTGGGCGGACGCCTGGACACGGTCAACGTGGTCGATGCCGACCTGGCGCTGGTGACCAGCATCGGTGTGGATCATGCTGACTACCTGGGTAACACCCGTGAGTCGGTGGCCTTCGAAAAGGCCGGGATCTTCCGTCCGGGCGCGCCTGCGCTGTGTGGTGACCTGAGCCCGCCGCAACCGCTGCTGGACAAGGCCCGCGAGCTGGGCAGCCCGTTCTTCCTGCGCGGTCGGGATTTCGATCTCGGCCTGACCGATGCAAACTGGCAGTGGCGTGGCGTTGATCGTCAGGGCCAGGTCGTCGAGCTGCGCGATTTGCCGCTGCTTGACCTGCCCATGGAAAACGCCGCCCTGGCCCTGCAGGCCTACCTGCTGATGGATCTGCCCTGGCAGCCGGAGCGGATTGCCCAGGCGCTGCAAGACACCCGTATGGTCGGTCGGCTGGATCGGCGTAAGCTGACCTGGCAAGGCAAGTCCCTCAGCCTGATGCTGGACGTGGGGCATAATCCCCATGCCGCGGAATACCTGGCCGAGCGTCTGGCGCGCAGTCCCCTGAAGGGGCGGCGCCTGGCGGTGTTCGGGCTGTTGTCGGACAAGGACCTTGAGGGTGTGGTTGCACCGCTTGAGCGACATGTCCAGCATTGGGCGGTGACGCCGTTGCAGACTCCGCGCAGTCGCCCGGCCATTGACCTGCAGGCCGCCTTGGCGGCCCGTGGTGCGTCGCTGAACGTTTACGAGAGTGTCGCCGCTGCGCTGGAGGGGCAATGTGCCCAGGCCACGGCCGATGACGAGATTCTGTTGTTCGGATCGTTTTTTTGTGTTGCCGAGGCGCTGGAGTGGCTGGCCCGGCGCGCCACGGAGGAGGCTGCCAATGGCAATGCTGGATAAAGCGTACAAGCAACGGATGGTCGGCGCGCTGGTGCTGGTGGCGTTGGCGGTGATCTTCCTGCCGATGCTGTTTTCCCGCCAGGACGAGCAGCGCCAGGTTCGCGTCGAGGCACCGACGGCTCCCCAGCTCTCGGCGTTACCGCAGGTCAAGGTCGAGCCGGTGCCGGTTCCCGAGCCACAGGCATTGCCCCAGGAACCGGTTCCGGGCGATGACGAGGAGACCCCGGTGCCTGTCGCACCAGCACCGGCAGCCAAGTCCGTCGCTCCAGTCGCGGTGGCCAAGCCCGCGCCTGCCCCCGCTGCTGTCGCCAAGCCAGCTCCGGCACCGACGCAAACGCCGGCCCAGGTGGTCGCGGTGGCGCCGTCCAAGCTCGATACCACGCAAAATCGCGTGGATCCCAACGGCCTGCCGATCAGTTGGTCGGTGCAGTTGGCCAGCTTGTCCAGTCGCGACAGTGCCGAAAGCCTGCAAAAGACCCTGCGCAGCCAGGGCTACAACGCCTATATCCGTTCTTCCGATGGCAAGAACCGGGTCTTTGTCGGTCCGCTGATCGAGCGTGCCGAGGCCGATCGGCTGCGTGATCTGCTGGGCCGTCAGCAGAATCTGAAGGGTTTTGTCGTGCGTTTCCAACCAGAACGCGGTTAAGTCCGCGGCTTTGTATCGAAATGCTCTGACAATCGCCTTACCAGTGGGGCGGCGCTCTGCTAAAATGCGCCGCCTTATCCGTCTGTAGGCTGCACTGTGCCATTTACCTGGGTTGACTGGGCGATTATTGCGATAATCGTCGTTTCTGCGTTGATCAGCTTGAGCCGTGGTTTCGTCAAGGAAGCCCTGTCCCTGCTCACCTGGATCATTGCCGGCGCGGTCGCCTGGATGTTCGGTGGCTCGTTGTCCGTGTACCTGACCGACTATATCCAGACACCTTCGGCGCGCGTGATCGCGGGCTGTGCAATCATGTTCGTTGCCACCCTGCTGGTGGGTGCCATGATCAACTACCTTATCGGCGAACTGGTTCGCGTCACCGGCCTGTCCGGGACCGATCGCTTCCTCGGCATGGCCTTCGGCGCCGCGCGTGGCGCGCTGCTGGTGGTGGTGGCCGTCGGGCTGCTGAGCCTGGGGCCGGTCCAGCAGGATTCGTGGTGGCGCAGCTCGCAGCTCGTGCCAAAATTTCTATTGGTCGCCGACTGGTCCAAGAACCTCATCCTGGGGTGGAGCAGTCAGTGGCTAGCCAGCGGAATCAGCGTACCCGCTGACCTTCCGTTCAAGGAACATCTCTTGCCGGCCAAAACGCCTCAGTAAGGGCTGTTCAGTTCAGATTCATTAAGTAGGGGTTGCGTCGCATGTGTGGCATCGTCGGTATCGTCGGTAAGTCGAACGTCAATCAGGCGCTGTATGACGCGCTAACCGTGCTCCAGCACCGCGGCCAGGACGCTGCCGGTATCGTGACCAGCCATGACGGCCGGTTATTCCTGCGCAAGGACAACGGCCTGGTCCGCGATGTATTCCATCAGCGGCACATGCAGCGCCTGGTCGGACACATGGGTATCGGCCACGTGCGCTACCCGACAGCCGGCAGCTCGACCTCGGCTGAAGCTCAGCCGTTTTATGTCAACTCGCCGTATGGCATCACCCTGGCGCACAACGGCAACCTGACCAACGTCGAACAGTTGGCCAAGGAAATCTACGAGTCCGATCTGCGCCACGTCAACACCAACTCCGACTCGGAAGTGTTGCTCAACGTGTTCGCCCACGAGTTGGCCCAGCGCGGCAAGCTGCAACCGACCGAAGAGGATGTGTTCGCCGCAGTGACTGACGTGCACAACCGTTGCGTTGGCGGCTATGCGGTGGTGGCGATGGTGACCGGCTACGGTATCGTCGGTTTCCGCGACCCCCATGGCATCCGTCCGATCGTGTTCGGTCAGCGTCACACCGACGAAGGCGTCGAATACATGATCGCCTCCGAGAGCGTGTCCCTGGACGTACTCGGCTTCACCCTGATCCGCGACCTGGCACCGGGCGAAGCGGTCTACATCACCGAAGACGGCAAGCTGCACACCCGTCAGTGCGCGACCAACCCGTCGCTGACCCCGTGCATCTTCGAACACGTCTACCTGGCGCGTCCGGACTCGATCATCGACGGCGTGTCGGTGTACAAGGCGCGTCTGCGCATGGGCGAGAAGCTGGCGGAGAAGATCCTGCGCGAGCGTCCGCAGCACGACATCGACGTGGTCATCCCGATCCCGGACACCAGCCGTACCTCGGCCCTGGAACTGGCGAACCATCTGGGCGTGAAGTTCCGCGAAGGCTTTGTGAAGAACCGCTATATCGGTCGGACCTTCATCATGCCGGGCCAGGCCGCGCGGAAGAAATCCGTGCGCCAGAAGCTCAATGCCATCGAGCTTGAATTCCGTGGCAAGAACGTCATGCTGGTGGACGACTCCATCGTTCGCGGCACCACCTGCAAGCAGATCATCCAGATGGCCCGCGAAGCCGGCGCGAAGAACGTCTACTTCTGCTCGGCGGCCCCGGCGGTGCGTTATCCGAACGTCTACGGCATCGATATGCCGAGTGCCCACGAATTGATCGCGCACAACCGCACAACCCAGGATGTGGCTGATCTGATCGGCGCCGACTGGCTGATCTACCAGGACCTGCCGGACCTGATCGAGGCCGTCGGTGGCGGCAAGGTCAAGATCGAAAATTTCGATTGCGCGGTGTTTGACGGCAAGTACGTCACCGGCGACATCGACGAGCATTACCTGGCCAAGATCGAGCAGGCGCGTAACGATGCGTCCAAGGTCAAGACCCAGGCGGTCAGTGCGATCATCGACCTGTACAACAACTGAGTGAAAGCCAGCTCCGGGGTTGGAATGCGCTCCTGATAACACTGCAACCCGTGTAGGAGCCGGCTTGCCGGCGATGGCGATGCAGGATTCAGCACCGCTATCGCTGGCAAGCCAGCTCCTACAGGACCTCATCGCCCCCCCGGCGGTTTTGTATCCTCCAAAAAATCGAACAAGGAGTGGCAGCATGAGTCAGGAATGGGATGCCGGTCGGCTGGACAGCGATCTCGAAGGCGTGGCCTTCGACACCCTGGCCGTCCGTGCCGGTCAGCACCGCACGCCGGAAGGCGAGCACGGCGACCCGATGTTCTTCACTTCCAGCTACGTGTTCCGCACCGCTGCCGATGCGGCGGCGCGTTTCGCCGGGGAAGTGCCGGGCAACGTCTATTCGCGCTACACCAACCCCACCGTGCGTTCGTTCGAAGAGCGTATCGCGGCCCTGGAAGGGGCTGAGCAAGCAGTTGCCACCGCCACCGGCATGGCCGCCATCATGGCCGTGGTCATGAGCCTGTGCAGTGCTGGCGACCATGTGTTGGTCTCGCGCAGTGTGTTCGGCTCCACCATCAGTTTGTTCGAGAAGTACTTCAAGCGCTTCGGCGTTGAAGTCGACTACGTGCCATTGGCCGAGCTGTCCGGCTGGGACGCGGCGATCCGGCCGAATACCAGGCTGCTGTTCGTCGAGTCGCCGTCCAATCCGTTGGCCGAGCTGGTGGACATCGCCGCCTTGGCCGAAATCGCCCACGCCAAGGGGGCGATGCTGGTGGTCGACAACTGCTTCTGCACGCCGGCCCTGCAACAGCCGTTGAAGCTGGGCGCGGACATCGTCGTGCATTCGGCGACCAAGTTTATCGACGGCCAGGGCCGTTGCATGGGTGGCGTGGTCGCCGGGCGTGGCGAGCAGATGAAGGAAGTCGTCGGTTTCCTGCGCACCGCCGGGCCGACCCTCAGCCCGTTCAACGCCTGGATCTTCCTCAAGGGCCTGGAAACTCTGAACCTGCGTATGCGCGCCCACTGTGCCAATGCCCAGGCTTTGGCCGAGTGGCTGGAGCAGCAGGACGGCATCGAGAAGGTCCATTACGCCGGTCTCAAGAGCCATCCACAGCACGAACTCGCCCAGCGTCAGCAACGCGGCTTCGGTGCGGTGGTGAGTTTCGAGGTCAAGGGCGGTAAAGAGGGCGCCTGGCGCTTTATCGACGCCACTCGACTGATCTCGATCACCGCCAACCTGGGGGACAGCAAGACCACCATCACTCACCCGAGCACCACCTCCCACGGCCGTCTGGCGCCGCAGGAGCGTGAAGCCGCGGGGATTCGCGACAGCCTGATCCGTGTCGCCGTCGGCCTTGAAGATGTAGCCGACCTGCAAGCCGACCTGGCCCGCGGGTTGGCGGCCTTGTGATCGAGTGGTCCCTGGACGCGGCCGTTGCCAACAACGGCCGCGTCGCCCTGGTCACGGGCGCGGCGCGCGGCATCGGCCTGGGGATTGCGGCCTGGTTGATCAGTGAAGGCTGGCAGGTGGTGCTCACCGATCTCGATCGTGGTCGTGGCGCCAAGGTCGCCCGGGTCCTGGGTGAGAATGCCCGTTTCATTGGCATGGACGTGGCTGACGAAGCCCAGGTGATCCAGGGGGTCGCCGAAGTACTGGGGCGTTTCGGCCGGATCGATGCCCTGGTGTGCAACGCGGCGATTGCCGATCCGCACAACATCACCCTGGAAAGCCTCGACCTGGCGCACTGGAATCGTGTGCTGGCGGTCAATCTCAGTGGGCCGATGTTGCTGGCCAAGCACTGTGCGCCTTATCTGCGTGCCCACTGCGGTGCGATCGTCAACCTGGCCTCTACCCGTGCGGCACAGTCGGAGCCCGACAGCGAAGCCTATGCCGCGAGCAAGGGTGGCCTGTTGGCCCTGACCCATGCCCTGGCCATCAGCCTCGGCCCGGAGATTCGCGTCAATGCGGTCAGCCCGGGCTGGATCGATGCGCGTGATCCTTCGCGGCGTCGGGCCGAGCCGTTGAGCGACGCCGATCATGCCCAGCATCCGGCAGGCCGGGTCGGGACGGTCGAGGATGTGGCGGCGCTGGTGGCGTGGCTGTTGTCGAGGAGTGCGGGGTTTGTCACCGGCCAGGAATTTGTGGTCGACGGCGGCATGAGCCGCAAGATGGTCTACCGCTAGGAGCGAGCGTGCTCGCGATGGACGTCAACGATAACGCGGGAAGTCTGCTAGCCCGCAGTGTTTGGGCTACCATCGCGAGCAAGCTCGCTCCTACAGAGAGCAGGGCTTGATGGCCTTGGCTGTGACACGAATCGGTCTTTTTATGAAAAACTTCAAGCAGGCTATTGACTTAGGTCCGCTATCTGCGTAAATTTCGCGGCCTCAACGAAGCAAAGGGTGATTAGCTCAGCTGGGAGAGCATCTGCCTTACAAGCAGAGGGTCGGCGGTTCGATCCCGTCATCACCCACCAATCGTTGAGCTTCTCGCAAGAGATGCGGATGTTCCGCAAGGAGCTTCCAACCGACGCGCAGCGGTAGTTCAGTCGGTTAGAATACCGGCCTGTCACGCCGGGGGTCGCGGGTTCGAGTCCCGTCCGCTGCGCCATATTCGATGATCTGGACCACTGAACGCCAGGTCATCACAGAAAGCCCGCCTTGTGCGGGCTTTTTGCTGTGCGGCTGTTCGAGAAATCGATGCGCTGAAAAAAGATTATTTAAATCAGTGCGTTATGAATTTTTTGTGGCATAATGCGCCCGCACCGAAACGAAAGGGTGATTAGCTCAGCTGGGAGAGCATCTGCCTTACAAGCAGAGGGTCGGCGGTTCGATCCCGTCATCACCCACCATTTCGCTTCAACGCTACGCGCAGCGGTAGTTCAGTCGGTTAGAATACCGGCCTGTCACGCCGGGGGTCGCGGGTTCGAGTCCCGTCCGCTGCGCCATCTTCAAATGATCTGGACCGCTGAACGCCAGGTCATCACAGAAAGCCCGCCTTGTGCGGGCTTTTTGTCGTCTGGGGTTTATTGAGCCGTGCCAGTGATGGCGGTGGTGAATCTCACATCGCTATCGCCGGCAAGCCGGCTCCTACAGGTTTTTTGTCGTCCCCAAGATTTGTGTTCGATGCGGACCACTGTGGGAGCCGGCTTGCCGGCGATGGCGCCCGAGTGGACGCCACAAGACTCAGGCTTTGACGCTATTGCTCGGCGTTGCGGCTATGCCGGTAATCGCTGACCGCGTCATACACCGCCTTGCGCAACCGGTTGATTCCCCCAATCGGCCGGTGCGCCTCCAATCCGTGCCAGGGGCTGAACGACTGGTTGTCACAGGCGATGTTTTGCTCCAGCGTATCGAAATCCTGGGCCGGAATCCGAATCCGCGCCACGGTCTGGAACGGCGCATCGCTCTCCTTCCACTCGATGCTGGTGTCTTCGATCGGCATATACAGATGGGCGTTCTGCCGCTGGATCTGCAAGACAAAACAGGCCGGGACGCGGTCTGTGGATAACTGTTGGCCGAGGGCGCCGCGGAGGAAGTTCGGCAGGTCCTCATTCTGCTTCGGCAAGGCATATTCCGGGCAACTCTGCGGATCGGGAGCCACGCGGAACTTGGCGTTGTCATTGCCGAACTTGTACGGCGAGACCGAGAAGTAAGTGGTCTGCGTCGGACTGATCGGCGCCGGCGCCAAGGTCGCCAGGGCAATAAACAGATGGCGCACCTGCCAACGGGTCGGATTCCAACTCGGGAAAAACGCCAGCACCTGCTTGCCGTCCGCCTGGGCCCCGATGTTCTGCTGGTACTCGGCAACGTCACTGACGAAAAAGTTCGGGTGGCTGAACATCACGAAATCCTGCTCATTGCGCCCCTGCTGTCCCGGTAGCAGTTGCTTGCCCGGTACATCGAGCAACTTCAGCGCCATGCCACGGGCATCGCGAATACTGTCGAACTGCGGATACGCGTTGCCGTTGGACAGGCGTATCAGCGCCTGCCAGGTCTTGCCCGGTTCGGCAAAGACACCCTGGCGCAACTCACTGCTCAGGTCGGCAGGCACCTGGACTTCGGCCTTCACGCAACCATGGGCCTTGGCATGGGCATCACGCAGGTAGCGCGTGCCCTCGCGGTGCTGGTCGACGATCCGCACGGCGGTCTGGATGATGTCCTGGGTCATGGCCGATTCGTCGGCTGGAATCTGTTCCTCGGCGGACACCGGGCCACTGTGGCGCCAGGCGTACCAGCCGCTGGCCAGAGCCCAGGCGACCAGGCCGAGGCCGATCAGGATCAACAGGCTCTTGCCCAGAAAGGCGCCGAGGCGCAGCCAGAGTCGGGTCAGCATGTAGACATCCTTTTAAGGTGAACGCGAAGGGGAGGGGTCATGGCAGTTGCGACTCCAGCGGGCCGCCCAGTACTTTCAGGTATTCGAGCAGGGCCCAGCGTTCCTCGGGCTGCAGCAAACGACCGATCACACCATTGCCACGCTTGCCGGCACGGAATTCGTGGCCACTGTTGTGGTTGCCGCTGATCCGGGTGTCATACAGGAAACCATCGGGGAAGGCTTCCGGGCGATAGCCCAGATGACGCGGATCGTATTCGAAGGTACCGCGATAGAAGCTGCTGGCGCGCTCATCCTGGGGCGAGAGCAGTTGGTACAGCGATGGCACCGAGCCGTTGTGCAGGAACGGCGGGGTGGCCCACACGCCGGCCAGCGGCCGGGCCTTGTAGGCGCGTTGTTCGAGTACGCCGATGGGCAGGCCGAAACCATCCATCGCCGGGCGTTCTTCAGGCGTGACCTTGGCTTCACGATAGGCGCGCTCTTCGACGAAGGCGGTGACGTAGGCCAGGCCCTTGGCCACCGACAGTTGCGTCATGTCCAGCGGCGCATCGGGCGTCGGGTGTAGATGCACCGGCAGCTTCGCCAACTCGGCCGGGTTCCATTGCAGCGCACTCAGGTCGTAACGATTGTCGGCGATGTTGTTGGCGGTGTTCGGGTCGGTGCCAATCGTCGCGAGCGGAATGGAAACCAGATGTTTCACCGGGCGCCCGTTTTCCATGGTCACCGGCGGCACATGGCAGCCGGCGCAGTTTTCCGCGAACAGCCCGCGCCCTTTGGCGGCCAACGGCAGGTCGACCTTGCCGAACAGATCCTCCGGCCAGTGGGGCGGCTGCAGGCGTTTGAGGGTTTCCTCGATGCGTTGCAGGTCACGCACCCGTACGCCGGAAGGGTAGCGATCCGCGCCTTGTAGCGGCTGGCTGTTGCTGTCGAAGAAGTTCAGGGTCGCGCCGACCCCCAGCGCTTCGCCGATATTGCGCGCCATGGGTTGCTGGGCCGAGGCGGTCCACTGCACCCAGTCGAAGGTCCAGATATCCCAGAGTTGTGGGTAATCCACGGGGGCATTGGCGATGCGGTAGTTCTTTTCGGAAATGGCATCGCCGAAGCTGGCGTTGGCGATGCGGCCGAAGGCGTCGGTGCGGCCCGGACCTTCCTGGGTCGGATAGAGGCCGCGATGGGTGTCGTTCCAGGCCGTCTTCAGGAAGATCTCCAGCGACTGCTTGAAGTCCCCGCGCAACTGCTCGTACTGGGCGTCATAGTTATCGCCGAGGACCTTGTGGGCAAAACGCTTGAACTTCCAGGGGTTGTAATAGGTGGCGGCCAGGCTTGCCACCATGGCCTGACCGAAACTGCCACCGCGCACCGTCGGGACGCTGGAGGGCAGCACATGCTGGGCCGAGCCGCCGTCGATCCGCAGCGCCTGGCCTTTATAGCGCAACTCACCGGTATGGCAGGCGGCACAGGTGATGTCCAGGTACTGCTCGTTGCTGCCGGGATTCTGATGACGGGCGAAACCCACCGGTAGATTGCCGGGGTTGTTCGCGCTGGCCGGCTGCCTTGGATCGGTCAGAAAGCCGAAGCGCGCCAGATACGCGGGCTCGGCAAAGCGTTGTTCGGAAAACGGTAACTCCAGGGCCGTGAACCACTCATAACGCAGGCCTTTGACCTGGGTCCCCTGCGGTGTGTAGTAATAGGTCTGGCGGTCGGCCTCGCTCCATTGCTCCAGATAGCGCACCTGGGCCGGTACGTAAGTCGGCAATTTTGGATTGATGACGTAGTACAGGATCACCGCGATGCCGAGGCAAAGCAGAAGAAATGCTGCCAGTAATACACGGTAAAAAATGCGCAAGATAACCCTCCTTGTCGAGTCGTTTCCTTCTTATGCCTGAGCGGTTGCCTGGCATCAAGTAGCCATGATGGCCGTGACTACTGGCTCGTGGTGCTCCGGTCGTGTCCGTGCAGACGTAAGCAGACTGTCAGGGTTTTGTAAAATGCCGCAAACACCTGAACTTATTGGCTGTTTGCCCCTCTCATGCCGGTAGCCATTGGTCGTGGCGGCCTGATAAGCTCGCGGCTTTATACGATTGCCCTTTAGGCGCATGAACAAGGAAATAGCATGAAACAGCATCGGTTGGCGGCGGCGGTGGCCCTGGTAGGCCTGGTACTCGCGGGTTGCGACTCGCATTCCAGCGTAGAGCTGAAAACCCCGGCGCAAAAAGCTTCCTACGGTATCGGTCTGAACATGGGCAAGAGCCTGGCTCAGGAAGGTATGGACGACCTGGACTCCAAGGCCGTGGCCCAGGGTATCGAAGATGCCGTCGGCAAAAAGCCGCAGAAGCTCAAGGACGACGAACTGGTCGAAGCCTTTGCTGCCCTGCAGAAACGCGCTGAAGAGCGCATGGCCAAGTTGAGCGAAGAGTCGGCGGCTGCCGGCAAGAAATTCCTCGAAGAAAACGCCAAGAAGCCGGGTGTCGTGACGACCGCTTCGGGCCTGCAGTATGAAATCGTTAAAAAAGCCGACGGTCCTCAGCCCAAGCCGACCGACGTGGTGACCGTTCACTACACCGGCAAACTGACCAATGGCACCACCTTCGACAGCTCCGTGGAGCGTGGCAGCCCGATCGACCTGCCGGTCAGCGGTGTGATTCCGGGTTGGGTCGAAGGCCTGCAACTGATGCACGTCGGCGAGAAGTACAAGCTGTACATCCCAAGCGACCTGGCTTACGGCGCACAAAGCCCAAGCCCGGCGATCCCGGCCAACTCGGTGCTGGTCTTCGACCTGGAACTGCTGGCCATCAAGGATCCAGCCAAGGCAGACGCCGCCAAGTAAGGCGCGCGCTGATGACAACGCCCCGTGATCGGGGCGTTGTCGTTTCTGGGTGTTGCGGGCTGTAAGAAAACGAACATCTATAGGTCGGTATAGTCTTAATACTCAGCTAACCGGCCTAATCGTAGACTGATGCCAAGTCAATGAAATAATGGCTTTTTTTCAGTGAGTAAAAAACGCCCGATCTGAGCTGGGCCCTTGTAACGCGGGGCTTTCAGCGTCGAAAAGTGGCTCTGTTCACAAGGTTATCCACAATTTGTGTGGATAACCTGGCGTCGCTGTCGATTGGAGTGATGATGAAAGCACCCTGGAATTTCACGCGCTTCCTGCCCCTGGCCCAACGTGTGTTGCTGCGCGGCCGTCTGCCCACCCTGTTGTTCGCCGTGGCCAGTAAAAGCGCCCATCAAGGCGGCCGGCTGGGCAAGCTCAGGGAGGACCTGAAGCTGTTGCAGGTCCTGTGCCTGGCCTACTGGCGCGGCGAGTACCGGGCCATCAGCGTCAAGTCGATGATCACCGTGGTGGCGGGCTTGATGTACTTCCTCAGTCCGATCGATGCCATCCCCGATTTTATCCCGGTGTTCGGCATGCTCGACGACATCGCGGTACTGGCCTGGGTGATGAATACCCTGGATCAGGAACTGACGGCTTTCCGCAGTTGGCTCGAACGCCAGGCGCCGGAACAACTGCGGGCGATCGAGCATTTGCCGGACACACCCGAGCAGTTGCAACTGCAACGTCACGAAAAGGATTGATCTCGATCCATTCCCTTGAAGAACACACACCCTAGCGACCTTGGTGGCTGTTAAGATTAAGCTACAAGGAAAGCGCCGACTCGCTATGTGTAAAAGTCCTACGGGGTGTGGTGATGGATCTTCAAATAATTACACGTGACGGAGAACCGGAATATGCGGTTCTGCCTTGGGCTCAGTATCAAGCGTTACTCAAGGCTGCCGGTTTGAGCAGCCAGCCTCCTCCTCAATCCCCCTCTGTCAGTCCGCCGCCGCCGGCCGCGGCCTTGCCGGCGTTCGAGCAGTTGCGCAGTCTGCGCGAGGCCAAGGGCCTGGCGCTGGAGGCCCTGGCACGTACGGTGGGGATCAGTCCGTCGTACTTGGGGCTGATCGAAAGCGGTGAGCGTGAGCCCGACGCTGCGATTCGTCGCAGCCTGGCCTGGGAATTGGGTGTGGCGGGTTGGAGGGAAGCATCGTGAGCGTGCGCATCAGTCGTCAGCACTGGGATGGGCTGCTGGGTGAGCTTGACCAGGCGCGTCGCCAGCGTCATCTATTGACTTATCGTGCCTTGCTGGAGCGTTTGCAGTTGCCCAGCCCGGCCATGCAGACCTTGACGGCGGCGCTGGAGCATTTGGCGGCCCTGGATGCCAAGGCCGAACAGCCGCTGCGCAGTTCACTGGTGATCAGCCAGGGTGCGAGCCGTTTACCGCGTACCGGTTTCTTCGAGTGTGTCGAGCGCCTGGGGCGTTTTTCCGGCCCGTCCGACGGCGTGGCCGCGGCGTCCTGGCATGCCTCGGAAGTGGTGCGGGTGTTCGAGTACGATTACCCTGAGTCGGCCGAGGCCTGAGAGGTCTCAGTGCTGGAATGGGATCTTGAAAACACCGCATAACCTTGTTGTAGGAGCCGGCTTGCCGGCGATGGCGTCCGCAAGATCGAGACAAGACTTACCGGCCTCATCGCTGGCAAGCCAGCTCCTACAGGTATCGGCGTCGGCGACTAGGACTTGGCCCAGGTCGGCGCAGCGTCCGCGCCCGAGACGGGCAGGGCGCTGTCAGGCGTGGCGGCGGTAATTGCCTGGCTGTCGATCACATGAATGCTGTACCCCGGCACATTCTTCGCGTGATGTTTGGCTTGCGAGGCCAGCTCGGCCAACTGCGCGGCATCCAGTGAAACGCAGGATTCGGGTTTCAGATGCACCACGCCGATGGACAATGACAACAACGGAAACTCCTGCCGCTGGCCCTGGCGGTTCGAGGCGATAAAGCGGCCGGCCTCCAGGTGCTCGGCGCGGTAAAAGCGCCGACACTGGTTCTGGAAGTCCTCCAGCAACTGATTCAGACGCTTGCGCCAATCCTCCTCGCTCAGCACTAGCAGAAAGTCGTCGCCGCCGATATGTCCGACGAAATCCCTGCTCGGATCGACGCGATCGTTCAGGCACTGCGCCAGGCACAGCAACACCTCATCCCCGCGCCCATAGCCATAGATATCGTTGAATGGCTTGAAACTGTCGATATCCACATAGCAGATCACCGACTCCCGCGCCTGTTGCAGCAACCGGGTCAGGCATTGCTGGATCGGCACATTGCCCGGCAACAGGGTCAGCGGATTGGCATAGCGGGCCTGCTGGATCTTCAGTTCGGTAATCAGTTTCAACACATCGATGACCCGCCCCAGGCCCAGGTACTGGCCGTTCTGGGTGATGATGAAATCCTCCTCGATACGCTGCCGGGCGCGGCTGGTGAGCAAGCGGCTGACCTGCTGCAAGGACTGGCTCGACTCCACCGCCAGGAAGTCATTGCTCATCAGCCGGCTGATCGGCTTGCGCGCGAACAGCTCGGTGGCGAAGGGCTTGAGCAGGGCCTCCGAGAGCGAATGGCGGTGCACGATGCCGCACGGGTGATTGTGCTCATCGAGCACCGCCAGCGAGTTGAGGTTGGCCTGGCGGCGGAAGGCTTCCAGCACGTCCGCCGTCGAGGTCTTCAGGGCCACCGCCGGTTGTACGCTGAGCAGGGCGCCGAGGTCGCCGGCCTCTTCGTTGAGGGCCAACGAGGTGGCCTCGAGCTTGGGCAACAGCGTGCGTGCTTCCTGTGGCGGCTGTTCCTGGGGCCGGCAGAGCAGGTAGCCCTGGACCAGGTCGACACCCATCTCGGTCAGCACCGCCAGCTCCTCCGGCAGCTCGATGCCTTCGGCAATCACCAGGGCCCGGGAGGCCTTGGCGATTTGCAGGATCGAGCCGACGAACTCGCGCTTGAGCCCGTCCTGGTGGATACCGTCGATAAAGTGCCGGTCGATCTTCACATAGTCCGGGCGCAGCTCCGACCACAGGCGCAAGCTCGAATAGCCGGCCCCCAGGTCGTCCAGGGCGATGGAGAAGCCCATGGCGCGATAGTGATGCAAGGCGTTTTGCAGCAGTTGGAAATCGTCGGTCGGGGTCTGCTCGGTGAGTTCGATCACCACATTGCTCGGGTCGATGCCGAAGTCCTGCAACAACTTCAGCGTGCGCCCGGGCTGGTGAGTCGGCTCCAGCAAGGATTCCGGCGAGACGTTGAGAAAGAGTTTGCCCGGCAACTTCTGTTCGCTGAAGCGGCGGCAGGCACTGAGGCGGCAAAGCATTTCCAGCTCGCTGAGGCGACCGGCCTGACGGGCCACGGCGAACAGGTTGATGGGCGAGTGCAGCGGACTGTTGGAAGGGCCGCGGCTGAGCGCCTCATAGCCGATGATCCGTCGTTCGGACAGCGAGATGATCGGTTGGAACAGGCTGTGCAGACCATTCTGAGCCAGGATTGAACTCAGGGCGTTCAGCTGTTCGGTCATGGTCATGGCTGTCTCGGTCGATAAAAAAAGGACCGGGCCCGACTCTCTGTACAAGAGCCAGGCCCAGTCCTTTATTTCACGACAGAATGATGACTATTTGATGACGCTCCAAAGCGCCTTCAAATTAAATTGCCATCATCTATCAATGTTTCGCCACCGCCGTGTTCAAACGCAGGTAGTCCAGCAGAATCCGCCCGGTCTCGCTCAGGTAGGCGTCGTCTTCCGGCTTGGTTTTCTTGTCCGGGTCTGGCGGCAAGGCGTCCTCGTCTTCCTTCTTCAATTCCTTGAGCGGTTCTTCGCCCTTGGCCTTGCGACGGGCGTTCTCCATGGCCAGCTGCTTGCCGTCGATATCGGTGCGCTGGGCACGCCGCTCGGCCTCGTTCAGGCTCACGGTTTTTTCCTTCATCAGCTTCTCGGCCAGGGCCAGCTTGTCGCGAATGAAGATGAACTCCGCATCCTTCGACGCGCGCGCCTCGTGGTCAGCCTTGAGCTGGGCCAGGAACGGCTTGAACGGATCCACCGCCGGCTTGATCGAAGGACGGATGGTGTCCCACGGCATGGCTTCCGGCAGCGCGCTCTCGCCGATTTCCTTGGTGTCGATGATCGACGGGAAATCCACGTCCGGCAATACGCCCTGGTGCTGGGTGCTCTGCCCGGAAACCCGGTAGAACTTCGCCAACGTCAGTTTCAGCTCGCCATGGTTGAGCGGCTGGATGGTCTGCACGGTGCCTTTGCCGAAGGTCTGGCCGCCGATGATCAGGGCGCGGTGGTAGTCCTGCATGGCACCGGCGAAGATCTCCGACGCCGAGGCGGACAAGCGGTTGACCAGCAACGCCATCGGGCCTTTGTAGAAGGCGCCCGGGCTTTCGTCTTCGAGCACGTCGACCTTGCCTTCGGCGTTACGCACCAGCACGGTCGGACCCTTGTCGATAAACAGGCTGGTCAGCTCGGTGGCTTCCTGCAGGGAACCGCCGCCGTTGTTGCGCAGGTCGATGACCACGCCGTCGACGCCCTCCTTCTGCAACTCTCCGAGCAGTTTCTTCACATCGCGGGTGGTGCTCTTGTAGTCTGGATCGCCAGCGCGGAACGCCTTGAAGTCCAGGTAGAAGGCCGGGATATCGATCACCCCGAGCTTGTATTCCTTGCCATCCTGCTTGAGGTGCAGGATCGACTTGCTCGCGGCCTGATCTTCCAGCTTCACCGATTCGCGGGTGATGGAAACGATCTTGCTGGTCTGGTCGTTCGGCGCATTGCTGGCCGGAATCACTTCCAGGCGCACCACCGAGCCTTTCGGCCCGCGGATCAGCTTGACCACTTCGTCCAGGCGCCAGCCGATCACGTCGACCATTTCCTTGTCGCCCTGGGCGACACCGACGATCTTGTCGGCCGGAGCCACCTGCTTGGTTTTGTCCGCCGGGCCCGACGGCACCAGGCGCACGACCTTGACCAGGTCATTGTCACTCTGCAGCACGGCGCCAATGCCTTCCAGGGACAGGCTCATATTGATGTCGAAGTTTTCCGCGCTATCGGGAGACAGATAGTTGGTGTGCGGGTCGTAGGACATCGCAAAGGTGTTGATGTAGGCCTGAAAGATATCTTCGGAGCGGGTCTGGTCCAGGCGCGTCAGCTGATTCTTGTAGCGCTTGACCAGCAGGTCCTGGATCGCCTTGGGCTCCTTGCCGGCAATCTTCAGGCGCAGCACTTCGTCCTTGACGCGTTTGCGCCAGAGGTCGTCGAGCTCGGCGGTGGTTTTCAGCCACGGGGCGTCCTTGCGATCGATCAGCAAGGATTCCTGGGGGGTGAAGTCCATCTTGTCGACACCCTTGTTCAGCTCGGCAAGGGTGAAGTCCAGACGCGATTTGACCCGGTCCAGGTAGCGCTTATAGATGGTGAACCCGGCATTCAGGTCGCCGCTTTTGAGGAACTCGTCAAATTGGCTTTTCCATTTGTCGAATTCGGCGATGTCACTGGCCAGGAAATAACTGCGCGACGGGTCGAGCAGCTTGAGATAGCTCTCATAGATGATCACCGAGCGCGCGTTGTCCAGCGGCGGCTTGCTGTAGTGATTACGCTTGAGCAACTCGACGACGTTCAGGCTGGCAATCACCTCGTCATGGTCGGGCTGAAGATTGTCCCAGCTGTTGGCTGCGAACGTATTGGCCGCGAACGTGGAAATGCCAAGGCCAATGAAAAGAGCGAGTGCGGTGCTGGGGAACAGATGCTTCATGCTGATTCGACGCGGGGGCAATTGATAACGCATATTAGGCCGTCTTTAAAGTCGCCGGTTCCGTGGGGCGCTGTACCAAAACTGCGTTTGCGAGTTTTCGTACAAGCCTCGGGCCGGTCGCATAATGCAAAAAGCCCGCTGCTACAGCTTCGGGCTCAGTCCAGACTCACTATGGAGGCACTGTGAAAGCATTGCAAGGCGTTGACGGTCAAGTGGAGTGGGTTGAAGAGTCGAGTCCGACCTGCGATGTGGGGCAGGTGCGGATCCGGGTGGCGGCCGCGGGACTCAATCGCGCCGATCTGTTGCAGAAAGCCGGGCTCTACCCGCCGCCGCCGGGGGCCAGTCAGGTGCTGGGCCTGGAGTGTTCCGGGGTGATCAGCGAAGTCGGGCCGGGGGCCGCCTGGCAGGTCGGCGACCGGGTCTGCGCGCTGCTGGCCGGCGGCGGCATGGCCGAGGAAGTGGTGGTCGACGGGCGGCATGTGCTGCCGGTGCCGGAAGGCCTGAGCCTGGTTGAAGCGGCCGCGCTGCCTGAGGTCTACGCCACGGCGTGGTTGAATCTATTCCAGTTGGCGGCGCTCAAACCCGGTGAAAAGGTGCTGTTGCATGCCGGGGCCAGCGGCGTCGGTTCGGCGGCGATCCAGCTGTGCAAGGCCTTCGGCAACCCCTGCTGGGTGAGTGTCGGTTCGGCCGATCGGCTGGCCTATTGCGAGGCGCTGGGGGCCCAGGGTGGGGTGGTGCGGGGTGACGATATCGAGGGCTTGAGCGACTTCGGGCCCTTCGATGTGATCCTCGATCCGGTGGGCGCGAACTACGCGGCGCTGAACGTGAAACTTTTGTCAGCTGACGGGCGGTGGGTGCTGATCGGCCTGATGGGCGGCCGCGAAACCCAGTTGGACCTGGCCAGGATCCTCGCCAAGCGCATCCAGTTGCTGGGCTCGACCCTGCGTAGTCGCGATGATCAGTTCAAGGCCGATCTGCTGCGTGACCTGGGCGAGCATGTCTGGCCGTTGTTTGCCGAGAAGCGCTTGAGTCCGCAGTTGGCAAAGGCCTTCCCGATCAAGGATGCCGAGGCGGCGTTTGAAGCGCTGGCGAGCAATCAGGTGGCGGGGAAGCTGGTGCTGGTGATTGATGAACAGTTGGTTTAAACGTTAAGGCGATTTGCCATCTTCTTGACTTTTAATGAGCGCATTTTTTGCGCTCATTTTGTTTGCTCTTGGCAGAACGCAGTTTCTGCTGTTTTCAACCCTCTTAAGCCTCGGATAAACCGACGAACGGTGCGCGGACCTGTCATTTCTGACAGTAGGCGAGCGTCGAAAATGGGTGTTGAATAACCCCAGCGCTTTACATAAACGGTCAATTGATTCGGGCATTTAGTTCGCGGTTAAGTGCGCCCAGTCAATGCTTAATCCAGGGGCATGCATAATGGCTCTTCAACGGAAAACTGTTTCTAAAGGAGCGACAGGCAGTCCGCTAATGAATATTCAGGCTGATTTCGAAAGGCCTGAGGTGCCCGCGATTATCACCAATGACGATGGTACCCAACGCGCGGATGGTTTGTTACCGATTACTGCGTTGGTTAATAATTTGGTGGTTATTATCCCTGAGTGGGCCGGTGACCCGAATTTCACTCATTTTGTGGATGTTGGGTGGCGCTTGGCGGGGGCTCCCTTTGTATCAGTCCGTCGGTTCCAATTTGACCAGCCGATCAGCCCGGGAGATAAAACGGTCTTCGTTCCCATGGATAAACTGTTACATGGCGTTTATGAGCTGTCCTACATAATTACAGTTGTCAATCCCGCTGCAGAGTCTCTGAAGCGGCTGGTCACAGTAGACACTGAACCCCCTAACTATAATCAGCAACCCGGAATAATCATATTTCCCTCGGAGCTTAATGGCGTGATCACTGAAGAGTACCTGGGCCGGGAGGGACAAGTACGCGTTCAGATTCGACGTTATTTTGGAATCGCTCCCAAGGACCGGGCTTTTTACTACTGGTCCGACTTGGAACTGCCTCCGGACGGTTATGGCTTTATCCGTGAGCAAGAGTTCAGTCAGGAGGATATCGATAATGATCAGTTGATTATTACTTATACCGAGGACACTATTCGCCAATCGGGAGCGGGTAAGCGATGGGCTTATTATCGGTTGAAAGATTTGGCCGGCAATACCGGGCCAAGATCGGAAGTGTCGCCCATTTTGGTCGACTTGACGCCCGCTCCCGGAAATCTCAAACCACCGCGGATCCCATTATCGAGCAGAGGCTTGATTGATCGTGAGCATGCCCGTGAGGGCGCGACGAATCAAGGCGGTGTGACGGTCGAAATCGATGACTATGACAATTCAGACGGCACCCAGAGGATCGTTGTCAATTGGGATGGTACAGACCTGAATGAACACCCTGTCGATCCGACGCAATGGCCTCAAGTGATTTATGTCCCTTGGCCGACCTTGACTGCCCGGGGGTTAGGGCCCTTGACCGTGCAGGTGGATTATCGGGTGCGTAGCGGGTTGCCATGGTCACAGCCTTCCCAACCGACATCGGCCCCTGTCGATTTCACCATCGCCGGGCAGGATCACGTCAATGCTCCGGCGCTGCTGAATACCACATTGGCCAAGATTGAAGTGCGAGGGGCCGTATCCGGTCTTCTAAACCAGTTGACTGCCCTGGATGACGGGCTGGCAGCTCCGGCAACGCTTGAGCTTTACGATAATCCACAGCCTTCGGAGCGTATCGAAGTGTACTGGGGCGGTATCGCTACCCCCGTGGATAGTTACGACGTTCTGCCGGGTGATGTGGCAGGGAAACTTGTTCCTTTCCTGATCCCCTGGTCGGCGATCGAACAGGACAAGAATAACCGGGCCCTACCGGTTTATTACACCACTGATAATGGGGTGAATCAGCAAGTGTCGCGGATCACCGAGGTGGATGTTGCCATTGTCTTTATTGAAAATTTGAAAGAGCCCTTGTTTCCTGATGCCGCTCAGAACCTACACGGTTATCTGAATTGTTGTACGGTACCCAGATTGTGGGAGGGCGTGAGGGTGAGAATCGACGGTGACCCTAATTTTAATGCGGGCGACACTATTATTTTGACGTGGCAGGGTTGCTACAACTTGAACGGTACGGACCCTATTCCGGGAGTCACAGATGATTTTCGTAAACAATTGTCAACGGACGAAGCAGCCAATGGCTTTGAGATCGTGATTCTTCCCTATGAAACACTGATTGCTCCCATGGTCAATGAAAACTCTGGAATGGCTTATTATCGATTGGAAAAGCTCAATGGTCGCGTGGGGCGATCGAAGAGAAATTTTGTAAAAATCAACAGAACGCTCGCGGGCGGGCGGGTTTGCTCTCCCGATGATGATCTTTGCTTGTCGGATGGGTAGGAAGTGGTCGGCGTGAAGTTCAAGGACGCATTAGGGTAATCCGTCAGGTGACTGGAGTTGTCCATGAGATAAACGTGCGATTGAGAGCGTTGCTGAGTTGAAGTTTTATTTTTTTGAAAAATAGCTGAATTTTGTGGCGCTTTGTATCGACGGCTTGGGCTTTGAGTGCGCTTCAAAAAAACAGAACCCATTGGTTTTATGGAGGTGTAAAGTGTCAAAAGTAAAAAAAACCGTCACGGCCGAGCAGGCGCGCAGCGATTATTTGAAGTTGCGCCGTGATACCTCAAGAGCTGAAGTTTCAGCGCCTTATTTTTCTAGCGAAAACCCACTGCTTGACGACGTCCCGGGTGATTTTCCTAATATGCTACCTAGAGTCCATCAGGGGCAACCGTTGAAACTTCTTCTGGATGCCTTTGATATTGACAGTAATCCGGGTGTTGACGGATATGCGCAGTTATCATGGATGGGGCTGGGCGCCGGACAGAAACGTTTTTACGTAACGCCTATCCCTCCTGGCGATTTTCCCTTTGAACTCGAGCTGCCTCCTGGATATACATCCGTGGCAGGTGATTTTACGTTGAGTTGCATTATTGATACCGGAGGGAATTTAACACCGCCGCCGACCCCGACAGTAATACATATTGACAAGATGCCGCCCAATAATAATGCCCCGGGTGATTATGTTAAACTCCCTCCTGAGGTCGAGAGCGCGGGTGCCATTACCTTGGATTATTTAAACGGGGCACCCGGTTACGTGTTGGTCACCGTACTTGGGAACTACGCAGATGCGAAAATCAATGATGAGGTCCAGTTGTTTTATGGCTCGGCTGTTGGTCAGGCTGAGAAAATCGGTACCTTTATCCGGACAGACCTTGCGCTTCCGATAACCTTTCAGCTGACTAAGGACGTCATAGTTGCTGAGGGGGGAGGGGAAAAAATAATTTATTACAGGTTGAGTGATCGATCGGGGAATCCCGGTCCCGACTCATTGTACAAGCATATTGATGTCATTCTAACCGAGTCGCCGACGGGACTGCAGGCACCCGTTGTGCCGTTGCATGCCGATGGTCTGATTGACCTGGAGGATGCTTATCTTGGCGTGACAGTAGAGCTGCTGAATTACACGACGCCCTTGCCGGGTGACAAATTTCGGGCTGTGTGGGATGGAACCTCTCTTGCGGATGTGGACATTACGGAAATACCAACGTTTAGTGGTCGTGTACCTCTTTCCATTTTGCGGCAGGGAGGGGATGGGGTTAAAACGGTGCCTGTTACCTATTCAATCATTCGCGAGGAGAGACCTTATAGATATAATCCGCCAATAGATATAACGGTCGACTTGCGTACTCCAGGTCCAACACCCGGAGAGGACCCAGAAAACCCATTATTGGATTTGGTGACTGTTCAGGCCAGGGTAACGACAGATCCTGATAAAATTGACCTCCCAGATGTCCCTCAGGATGCTGACGCTTCGGTGAGGATTTATGACCTGTATAAGGCGGATGATATCGTTCAGCTGTATTGGCAGGGCGTTGCCGTTCCTGGCGATCCGGATGACCCGACCCCCGATGGTGTTTACAAGGTGACAGGGCTGGAAGCGCCGACCTTCGATATTCCATTTGTGATCCCTTGGGCGACTATTGCCGCGGGGGGGAATAATTCAAAGTTACCCGTGCACTATACAATCGCACATCCGGACATCAACGATAATGTCAATACTTCCCTTGCGAAAGAGGTTAATGTATTCATTCTAGAAAAAAGTATTCCTGCTCCCCTGTTCTTGCACCTTGATCCGAACTTCGGTTACTTGAACTGCGGTGCTATACGTGATGTGGCTGGACGAGGCTGGGTTGCCACGATCCAGGTCGCTGGCGGCGAACCTCAGCTAGCCAATCAGGAACTGACGTTTACTTATCAGGGGTGGTCGGATGCTGCGGGGAGTGTGGAAATACCAGGCACGGAAGCTGAGTTTACCTTTACACCGACTACAGAAGAGGCCACTAACGGATTTATTGCGTACTTGGACTATGAGCCTCTCCGGCTGACGCGAGATGGATGGGGTTCCATTACCTATAGCGCAGTGATCGATGGATTCACTGTTCCGGCGGTTCGTCATCTTGTCAGGGTTTACATGGCGGTGGCGGGGGAAGGCAGCCCGACGTGTGTGATCATTGGCCCATAACTCGCTCTCGCGAGATTGTAGAAACGAAGTGCCAGGAAGGAGGAAGGTGAGCTTTCCCCTTTCTGGATGTCTGATTGGTTGGTTTTGTTGATGCCTTGAGGGAGTAATCCTTCTTTCAAATGGGAAAATCCCTACATATGTGTGCAGGTTATCTCCGTATCGTTCGCTGCTTTAAGTGACTGCGTCCAGCGGCAAATACTCTCAATGAAAGGAGAAGAACGGCATATGAACGAATCAGCCATGCTTCCAAATGTTGCACTCACCCCCTTGTTTCGCCATCTGTCCTTTGCTTGTGCGTTACTGGCGAGCCCCTCGTTGGTATTGGCCGCTACTATTGTTGACAACGGTGATACGTTGGATATCGGCTCTGCTACCCCAACGGATGTTTATCTGGTGCTCAACGGCAGCACCCTGAATGCAACCAATGCGACTACCGGGACTATTTCCGTTCAATCCGGGTCCACGCTCACTATTAATGGTGGTTCCGTCAGTGGTGATGGCGTGACGGTCACCAACAGTACCGGCACCATCACCGGTGCCGTCATTTCTGGTGATTTTCTCGGCCTGTCCGTCAACCGGGAGATCGGCACGACCACCGGTTCGCAAGTAGGGGTCTCCAACAGTCAGATCACCGGTGTCACTGCGGGCGCCCAGGTCACGGGCGCCAGCACCCTTGAGCTGACCAATAGCATTGTCAGCGGTACCGGGGCTGGCAGCACCGGACTGAGCATCCGCGACGGCGCCGTGACCGCTACTGGCAGTACCATCACCGGTGCGCTTCAGGGGATTCGGATGGTCCAGGATGCCCAGGGAGTCGGTAGCGGCAGCCTGGTACTCAACAACACCAGCGTGCACGGTCAGACCGGCGCGGCAGTCAACGTCAACAATGGTGTCGATGTCAGTATCGACGTCTTGAACGGTTCGACGCTCACGGGCGGCAACGGCAACATCCTCGAAGTCCAGGGCGCTTCCACCGCCAACGTCAACGTCGCCAACAGCGCCCTGACCGGCAATGTCGACGTCACTGGCAATAGCACCGCTAACCTGAATTTCAACGGCGGTCATATGACCGGCGATTTCAACGTCGAAAGCGGCAGTACCGGCAATCTGGCGTTGGCCAATGGCTCGGTGTTCACCGGCAGCCTGAACAATGTCAGTGGTGTCACCATCAACAGCCATTCAAACTGGAATATGACGGCCAGCAATACCGTCGGCTCGCTGGCAATGGACAACGGCCAGGTCACCATGGGCCAGGGCAGTAACTTCTACCAGTTGAACGTGGGTAGCCTGTCCGGTAATGGCACCTTCGCCATGAATGTGGACTTTGCTACCAACCGGCATGATGTGCTCAATGTGACCGGTGCCTCCAGCGGTAACTTCAATCTGCTGGTGGCCGGTTCCGGTGTCGATCCGCTGTCGCCCGAGGCGCTGACCCTGGTGCACACCGCTTCCGGGACGGCGGCCTTCGCCCTGTTGGGTGGGCACGTGGATGTCGGCACCTACTCCTATGGCCTGAGTTCGAGCAGCAACGGCAGCGGCGGCACCGACTGGTTCCTCGATCCGGACAAGAAAACCGTCAGCCCCAGCACCCGCTCGGTACTGGCCCTGTTCAACACCGCCCCGACCGTGTGGTACGGCGAGTTGACGTCCCTGCGTACCCGCATGGGTGAGCTGCGCTTCAACGATGGCCAGTCCGGCTCCTGGGCGCGGGCTTATGGCAACAAGTACAACGTGGCCGACAGCTCCGGCGTGGGCTATTCGCAAAACCAGCAGGGCTTCACCCTGGGCGCCGATGCGCCGCTGTCGATGGGCGACGGTCATTGGTTGATCGGTGCCATGGCCGGGCATAGCAATTCGGATCTCGACCTCAAGGGCGGCACCACCGGTAATGTGAAGAGCTACTACGTGGGTGGTTACACCACCTGGCTGGATCCGGACACTGGCTACTACTTCGACGGCGTGGTCAAACTCAACCGTTTCGAGAACGAAGCGAAAGTCACCATGAGTGACGGCACGCAGTCCAAGGGTAACTACGGCAATACCGGTATCGGCGGTTCCGCCGAGTTTGGTCGCCATATCAAGCTGGATAACGATTACTTCGTCGAACCGTTCGGGCAACTGTCGGCGGTGACGATCCAGGGCAAGAACTACAACCTGAACAACGGCCTGCAGGCCGAGGGTGACCAGACCCGTTCGTTCCTCGGCAAGGTGGGGAGCACGGTCGGTCGTAACCTGACCCTGGACAGCGGCACCGTGGTACAGCCCTACCTGCGCGCGGCGGTGGCCCATGAGTTCGCCAAGAACAATCAGGTCAAGGTCAATAACACCGTGTTCAACAACGACCTGTCCGGCTCGCGTGCCGAGTTCGGCGCCGGTGTGGCGGTGAAATTGTCCAAGGACCTGCAGGTGCATGCCGACTTCGACTATGCCAATGGCAAGTCCATCGAGCAGCCGTTCGGCGCGAATGTGGGGTTGCGGTATAGCTGGTAAGTCAGACGGACAACTCTGACGATTTTATAAACGCCCGGTGCAGTGCGCCGGGCTTTTTTTCGAAGGGACAGCAGTGGGCCGCTGGTCGGGTTGGCATACCTTCTGCTCATTCGACTCGCACCTGCTTGAGTGCTGCCGCGTAGAGTTGTGATAAGGTGAATACATGTATTACACAGGAGCCTCAGACATGGCCACTTCCATTCGCCTGGCACCCGAAATCGAGCAGCGCCTGGATTTTTTGGCGACCAGTACCGGGCGTACCAAAGCGTATTATCTGCGTGAAATCATTGATCATGGCCTGACTGACCTTGAGGATTACTACCTCGCGGCTGAAGTCTTGGAGCGTGTCCGAAAAAATAAAGAAGTCGTTCACTCTGCTGCGGACGTAAGGAAAGACCTTGGTATGGACGATTGATTACACCGACACGGCCAAAACGCAATTGCGCAAGCTCGACAAACAGTCAGCGAGGCGCATTCTGGATTTTATGGATGAGCGGGTATCCAGCAGGGATGATCCGAGAACCACTGGCAAGGCGTTGACAGGCCCATTGGGTGGCTTGTGGCGGTATCGCGTAGGCGACTTTCGAGTCATCTGTGAAATCCAGGACGGTGCATTACGGATATTGGTTGTACAGCTTGGCAATCGCCGAGAAGTTTACCGCTGAACCCAACATAATCCGCTCCCACGTCCATGATCTCGACACCCAAAGCCCGGTGCATTGCACTGGGCTTTTTCGTCATGTGTCCCGTCCTGAATAAGGTTTGCGCTTGCTTCGAGCCGGGAGAATGATTGGTAACAATTCCCCGCATTGATTCCTCGGAAGTCAGCGGTTTATAGTCCTTTGATCGCCTTCATTGGTGATACGGGTTTGGCGACTCGTCGATAAAATGTGCTGAGGCTTCCTGAGTGAGCTTATTGCAGGGATACTTGTACCCGCAAAGCTGCGTTATGGCGGCTGTGCGCGGGAGACCTTCGGGTCTGCCGGATTTTGCTCGTTTTATCCCGGTTCGCCAACCTGCGTACAGCTGCCACCCTTCTTTCGTTTGGCGACGATTGAGTGATGGCTCTCATTTAACAAACGAGGCCTTACCCATGTCTAAATACATACCCCTCACAGCCATCGACTGCCTGATCCCCAGCCTGTTGATCGACGCCGAAAGCCCCGCCGATGTCCTTCACGCCAATGCCGCCGCTCGTTTCCTCGCGGCAACGCAAATGCTCGAATCCCTGTCCCGTATCGAACTGCACAACGCCAATGACGTTGACTTCCAACACATCATCCAGGTCCCCGCGATGGTGATGCGCGATGGCTGCGACCTGATGGATGTGCTGGGTTGGCGGCTACGGGTCTGACCGCTGAAAAGCTTCGCGGGCAAGCACCGCTCCCACAGGTTTTGAGCCGGATGTAATGGTTGCGCACGACAAAAAAACTGTGGGAGCGGTGCTTGTCGGAGCGCCGCACGGCCGCGAAGAGGGCCTTGAGAGCTAAATAAATCTAGGCTTCGCCTCACATACCCAGCGCTATGGTGTGGACTCCTTTGCCTCTTTACGCAGGATAAACGCACTGAACGCCAGAAAGTCACCCAGGTGTTGGGTAATGATAGCGACCATGATGGGCAGTTGCAGGGCTTGATAGTCATGCACGGCGATATTTCTGAAGCCCACCATGTTTTTTAGATTTTTCATCAGGTCTTCAGCAACCCAACCCCCTTTAAAAAGCAACTCGAACACATCCCGGGCACTTTGCGGGACGCCCAGTCGCTCACGACGAATCAAGTGCTGCCCCATATCCAGCGCGGCTTCACATGCACGCTGGATATTCAGAATGGCTGAGTCCTGGCGAGTGAAATCAGTGCCGAAGGTAGCGGGATCCTTCTCGTATTCCTCCCGTACCCTGGCGACGCAACGTTCAATACTCGCCGCCTTGTTGATCAGTACATCATCGACCATACACGATGCCTTCTTCTTGAATATCCTTGAGCAAGCCTGCTCGGGCGGTGTCCAGGGCGGTTTTTTCGCTGAGAATAAAACTCTCGAACAGCCCCGCCTGTACATCTTTGGCCCACAGTCGCCGCCCCCGGGTCAGGATCTGGTACTGCATCACGGTCGTTGCCGCACGCAAATCCACAAGATCGACCTCTCCCCCCACTATATCCGCCAAGCCCCCCGACAGTTGCCATAACAACACAGGGTCAACCTGACCGGGCAAGAGCACCGCCAGATCGACATCACTGTCAGGTCCGGCGGTGTTCTGTGCATGGCTGCCGAACAGGTAGACCGCCAGTAAATCAGGCAAATGGTTTTGCAGATGAGTCAACAATGCTTGAATGTTCATGCTGCCTATCCTAGCTGCTCGTCCTGGCAGCGGGTCAATAATTTAGGTGTGCGCCCACATCTGTACTGCGCCGTCGGTGGTTCCCCCTTCGCTGGGAATGTTGACGTTTGCCGCGGTGGCGGTCCTTGTTATGGCCGGTGCGTTGTTGGCCGCGCGGACCGTACCATATAAGTGCGCAGCGGAAAGGTCTGTGCATTGGCTTCATTGGTGGTCTTGCTGAAGTCGGCCTTGAACTCCATGGTCAGGGTGCTGCCGTCCTTCAGCTCTTTCAGATAACCGTAGGCGACGGGAGTGTTGTAGTAACCTTGGTCTATCCAGATCGTACTGGTGATCGGGCCCCGTGGCGGCGGTGCCCAGATATTCAGGTTATAGGGGGAAGTCCCGTCGGCCTTGGTACCCTTGAGGCGCAACCACACGTCCTGTCCCGGCGCAATCAGCGACCAGATGCCCACCTGGCAGGTGGCGTCGGCGCTGATGGTGTTCAGGTCCAGCTCGCTGCCTTCACCGCCGTTTTCGGCTTGCAGGATCTTCGGCCTGGCGTCCT
>NZ_JBWKUQ010000009.1:0-275296 GCF_059420925.1 Pseudomonas sp. GW821-FHT03C07 | reverse complement strand
AGTCATAAACATACCCGTTTGCCTATCCCTTATCTTAAGGGGGGAACGGTGTCCTGTCTTTCATGGGGCTCGTTCACGGGGGTCAGTTGGCGGATTATTATCAAGCGCGCGCCTAACTGCTTCAGTCTTCGCTGCTATGAGCGCTTTAAAACAGATCTGTCCGGGTCCTTGAGCCTCAGCTGGAAGCATGATGTGAAAAGGCATCATGGCCTTATGGTCCAATATGTTCACATGTTCCAACCCATCGAAATCTGTGCGTAGGAACCCACGAATGAGCTCCTCGCACCCATGCGGGTTACCCCCTATGCCCAGCGATTTTGCCACTGCATCGTGAGCTAAGACGATACGAGGGTTGTTGGCAACTTGGTTTTCGAGTCGGTACGCCTCAACTAACGCAGGGCCATAAACAATATTGCCTTGGTGGCGTAACTCCCCAACCGCAATACCGCCGCGTGACAAGACCCCCAAATGAAGGAGGTGCAAGGTAAGAAAGCTGGCAAACTGAATCAACTCCGCCAGCTCATACCCTTGGCGAAACGCAAGAGAAACGACCATGTTGTCTGAGAATGCTGACACCACATAGTTCGACTGGTACTGCGCAGTAGTAATAGCCAGCGCCTCCTCTATCAAATCCTCGCGACGCTCATCTATAAGACGCTTAAATCCAAGGACATCCAAAAACAAAACCGCTCTCTGCTCGTAAGTGGCCGCCATGATCAATCTCTGTGGAAATGTTCAGAACTCCGGATTGTGTCTTAAATCCACCTCCCGAGACAGAGCCCACCCACTTTAAAGCCTAACGGAAATTTGCTCAGTTCTCGCCAAGGGGCATTCAAGGAGAACCATAGAGTGATCAGGATCTCTTTGTTGCCCTTTACGATGTCCTCATAGGTGGGGGTGGCTATTGCCAACAACCCCAAACTGAAAGCCTCCTCTTTGAGCAGCTCAGGCAACTGTTGGTCCATCTTTAGGTCCCTCCTTATGTATGGGGGGAACTGAGTGTCAAAAATCGCTACAGGCCACGTCGTTAAAGGGCTACAGCCCGGACCACTCGTTTTCAATGACCGGACCACTCGATGCAATCACGGGGTGCTCAAAGACACAGCGAATCAAGCACCGGGTCAGCCAGCGATATTTCGATTCCTCCAGCTATCGCAGGTCCCGCATCACCCAGGCGGTTCACCAACTGCGCAGCTCGGTCAGCCTCGGCGCCCTCCCAATTGACAGCAGTGACCGAGGTCCGATAGTCGATTAGATTCAATACTTGAACCTGGACAGCCCTGGAGCTGCCACCGGGGAACGCTTGAGCAAGGCGCGTAGTAGCCTCCGTGATTCTGTCGGTCAGCTCAACAACCTCTGCAAGAACAGCATTCCGTTGACTTACTGCCCGATCAGGGTCGATCCAATCGGCAACAAACAATGCAGTCGGGTGCCTTTTCTTGACCGCCTTGCGCAAGTCCTTGAGCTGTTGGCTCGTTGCGGCCAGTTTCCCGTCCTCTGTGAAGCCGTAAAGGTCCGCAATGATTTCCTTGTAGTCGGCCCACTTGGCCCCTTGAGGGCGGCAGGCTTTCTCAGCGACCAAATCAATGGCAGACACACGGGGCAGATGTCCGAGCGCATCAACAATGAACGGGTTCTCATCCTCAATAGCTTGAGCTTCAGCCTCGACCATCTTGGACAGTTGGCGACGAGAAATGCCTAACTCAGCAGCGGCAGCGCGTTGGCTCATGGTTTTGAGCAGCTCGGTTGCCCGTGGCTCTGGTGGTTTGCGGTTTGGGTCAGGCAGCGTCCAAGGCTCTCGGCATATGATCGTGGTCAGTTGGGCATGGGTGGCACGTTGGCGGTCCAGTTCGGCAGTTGCAAGCATCGTGTGGCTCCTCATCAGCAAGTCGACGGAATGTCTTTCTTCGCTAAAGTGAGGGGTTTTACGCAGCGCCTATTTCGGACCGCCAAAGCCTATCCCGTTGAGTCTGAAACCTCGTAGCCACCTTCTACTGTCTCACCACTCCATTCGTCACCATCACCGTACTCGACCAATTTCAGCAGCATCACAGAGTCCAATTGCAGCTTGACGGAAGCACCAGCGACAGCCGAGAAACCATAGGGGAACATGGAGAAACGGGCCTTCAGCTCCGAACCACCGGAGATGGCCGGAACGTTGTCGATGCGCTTGCCCTTGGAATCCACCACTTTCAGGACCAGGGGCTTCAGCTCTTCGGTCTTCTTGTCCACGTAGGACGCATAAGAGGCGAACTTGAAGGTGACCGTCCCGTCTTCGTTTTCGAAGTACGGCATGTTGCCCTCATAGGGTTCTTGCAGTTTCTTACCGCGACCCAGTTTCGCCATGAGGGCCGGACGGGCCGCTTCGAACTCTTCGCAGATAGTCGCGTAGTTCGCTTCGTGCAGATTGTTGATCTTGTCGATCAGCGGTTGGGCCTCACGGTTTGGAACGGTCAGGTCGACCTTGTAGACCCCGCGAGGGTTACCGAAACCCTTCTCAGGGTTGCCATAGTCTGGCTTCTGGATCGAGCAGTAATCGTCGGCAATACCAACCGGGGTAAAATGGAATTCTTTCTTGATCATCATGACTCAGTGCGCCAGCCAGTTTCGAGCCGCTGGTAGTCGTCATGAGTGGGGCTGCCGAGACTCGGCGAAGGAATCAGAGACAAGCGCAATGCACCATTTAGAAAAGCGGAACGGAGAGCTTGCCTCATGATGAGCAGAAGGGGCACCGAAGGTCCGTCTTGGATTTCCGCCAGAAAATACGACAAACAATGCAGGGCAAATCCAAAACGGCAGATGTTCACTTTCTGTAGAGCGGTGCCATTACCGCAGAGCGCCCCCCAGAGCCTCAGCCAATCGGACAACCTGCACCGTCCTACCCGCCCCGTATAGATCGAATGTAATAGAACCCGAGCTGTGCCCCAGG
This sequence comes from Pseudomonas sp. GW821-FHT03C07, assembly GCF_059420925.1. Classification (NCBI taxonomy): domain Bacteria; kingdom Pseudomonadati; phylum Pseudomonadota; class Gammaproteobacteria; order Pseudomonadales; family Pseudomonadaceae; genus Pseudomonas; species Pseudomonas sp. GW821-FHT03C07. Next base: position 272,367 of record NZ_JBWKUQ010000009.1, on the reverse strand, counting down.
ATTTCCTGAGCGATCCCCAGGGGAACCTCAGCGGCTTTCAGGGCCCCCGCAACGAAGTGCCTCAACGAGTGGAACGACAGGTCGCCCCCTGCCTCCAGCTTGAGCACCTCTCGAATCATCTCGTTCAGTGGCTTGTTAAAATAATGAGCTTTGGCAGTGAACAGCCGGTCAGAGCTGCACCGTTTGACGAACTCAAGGAACGCTTCAAGGTTGAACCCAAATGCCCCATCGACCAACGGAACGACACGGGCAGAATGCTTGTTCTTGAGGGTCTTCCCGTTGTCTGCGTTGATATCGATAATCCAGGCATCGCCAATCTGTTTCACATCGTCTTTGGCAAGCTGGTAGACCTCGCCGATACGAGCCCCAGTAAGGACGCCCAGCGATAGCGCCCAACGCTTCCATGAATCATCAGGGAGGCCATTGGCGTAGGTCATGAGGGTAGCTATCTGATCTTGCGAGAACGCCTCTCGGGTGCTGTCGGCACCTTTGGTCAGCTTGAGCCCCTTGTCGTATGTCTTATCGAGATGTCCCGTGTTCACGGCCCAAGTCATGACCGTCGATAACCGAGTCAGTAGCTTGTTCACGGTTGAGCCCTTGCGGGTTTCGAGTAGCTGCTCTTTGAGAGCCACCATATCGGCGCGTGTATGCGTCCGCAGGTCCAGTTCGCCAAGTGCCATAGCGATGACCTTACAAGACGTAGTGACCTCATGCATCGTACTGGGCTGAACGTTCGCCCTGAGTTCAGACATGTAGAGGTCGGCAAGGAAGCTGAAGGTGATCGGTTCGAGGTCTGGTTGGGTACTTACAGATAGAGACAGGTTGACATGGGCGTTTGCCGTACCCGCCTGCTGACCGTCGAGTTCCCCAGCGATCCCCTGTAAGATTCGGTCGTATGCAGTTAGCGAGCTTTCCGCCGTGACCTGATCAGCTATGGTCAGTGTGTAGACCCGTAGGTCCTCCCACGTAGCCGATTGGTTCGCCAAGTGGAATCCGGCAAGTCCCTTGAGGATATCCGTCGAGAGGTCCATAGCCCTGGAGCGCTCCGAGGTTCTTAGGGAAACCGTTACGGCAGCCTTGGCCCCTGTAGGCCGTAGTCGCATGTAGTAACGACCATTCCTGCGGTAGTACCAAGGCTTAGCCAGCTTGATGTCTAACAAATCTCTAACATTGGTGGTCTGATTTGAAGCGATCATTTGAAGGAAACCTATATAAACCAAGGGGTTTCCTCTCCTGCTCTCAGTTCTGGGCCAATCCGGAAAATTTCGGCAAGTACTGGTGGTGATTCCCGTGAGTACATCCATCTGTCCCTGTGGTAGCGGCAACCTGCTGGATGCCTGCTGTGGCCACTATCACTCCGGCCATCCGCCCCCCTGCGCCGAAGCCCTGATGCGCTCGCGCTACTGCGCCTATGTGCTGGGACTGGTCGACTATCTGGTGGACACCACGCTGCCGGCTCAACAACCCGGACTGGACCGCCAGGCCATCGGCGAATGGAGCGCGCAAAGCACCTGGCTGGGCTTGCAGGTGGAAAGCTCGGAAGTCTTCGGCGGCCAGCCCGAACATGCCTTCGTGACCTTTACCGCGCGCTGGCACGACAGCAACGGCGAACACAGCCACCGGGAAAAGTCGTCCTTCGTGCAAACCGACGGGCGCTGGTATTTCATCGACCCCACCGTGCCCCTCAAGGCCGGGCGCAATGACGCCTGTCCTTGCGGCAGCGGGCAGAAATACAAAAAATGCTGCGCAGGTTACCTGCTCAACTGAGACTCAGGTGTGAGATATCCGGCAGCGTGGCGACGGTTGTCGTCGGCAGTTGGCCCATGTCGGCACCCACCGGCGCCACGCTGAACGCTGACAGATCCAACACCGCCACGACCGGTTCAGGCTTGGCGTCCTGCATGTCGCTGCCGACCTCGGCGATGCCAAAGTCCGGCGCATCGACCGCACTGAACGCCGCCATATAGGCATCCCGCGGCGCCACCTGGGCGCGGCCGGGCATCGGCGCGAGCGCCGTCATTTCGATCTCCTCGACGGCCATCTCGACCACCGTGACCAAAGCGCCGGCACGCTCGAGGGTGAGCCGATACTTTTCCGCGGCCACAGCATCGAGATTGCTCTTGAGCACCAGGCGACGCCCGGAAAACAGCAGCTCGACACGCTGGGAATCGGCCTGGAACAGCCGGGTCAGGTTGCTTTTGACCTGATCGGGCGCCGCGCCGGGCAGCGACTCGCCACTGAAGACAATCTCGTAAAGCGTCATGATCACACTCCTGTGCGCCAGCCTGATCCATTGCGCGAATGGTAGGCAGTATCCCCCAGTGGATTTACCGCCACAACCATGAGCTTTTTCTGTCACAGGCTTGCTATGCTGGGGCCTCGGCGGGAGGAAACCCATGCACTCACGGACACTTGGCACGCTCGGCCTGCTTATGCTGTTGACACTTTCCGGCTGCGCGTCCTGGTTCGACAGCAGTACCCGCGAGCCCGAGGTGCGCCTGGTGCGGGTCGAACTGGTCAAGGCCCGGCTGGTGCAACAGAAGTTTCGCCTGCACTTTCGCGTCGACAACCCCAACGACGATAGCCTGACCGTGCGTGGCCTGCATTATCGTCTCTACCTCGATGGCTGGCTGCTAAGCGAAGGCGAGTCCGCCAATGGCTGGTTCACCGTCGAAGCCAACAGCCACGCCTTCCTGGTGATTCCAGTCAGGACCAATCTCTGGGAGCACCTGCGCGACCTGACCAAACGCCTGAAACACCCCCATGATCCGATCCCCTACCGACTGGAGGGCGAACTGGAAACCGGACTATTCCTCAGCCATGACGTGCACCTGGAGCGCAAAGGCGAGATAATTCCCGCCGAAATTACTCCGGAGTGACACCAGCATGACCCAGCAACCCCATGTTCACGGCCCTGATTGCAACCACGATCATGACCATGACCACCACGATCACGATCACGACCATGGTCATGTCCACGGCCCGAACTGCGGCCACGCTCACCAGGAGCCGGTACGCAACGCGCTGAAGGATGTGGGTCGCAACGATCCTTGCCCGTGCGGCAGCAGCAAAAAATTCAAGAAGTGCCACGGGGCCTGAGGCCCGGATACAAAAAATCCCCGACCAGATCGGGGATTTTTATTTGGCCAGGTGCAGGGCCGTGCTACTGGAACAGTGCTTCGCTGGACAGGCCGTTCTTTTCAAGGATCTCGCGCAGGCGCTTGAGCCCCTCGACCTGGATCTGGCGGACGCGCTCGCGGGTCAGGCCGATCTCCAGACCGACATCCTCCAGGGTACTGCTCTCATGCCCGCGCAGGCCGAAGCGCCGTACGACCACCTCACGCTGCTTGTCGGTCAATTCCGATAACCACTGGTCGATGCTCTGGGACAGGTCGTCGTCCTGAAGCAGCTCGCAGGGATCGGTAGGCCGATCATCCGTCAGGGTATCGAGCAGCGTCTTGTCGGAGTCCGGTCCCAGGGACACGTCCACCGAAGACACCCGCTCATTCAGGCCCAGCATGCGCTTGACCTCACCCACTGGTTTCTCCAGCAGGTTGGCGATTTCTTCCGGGGAAGGTTCATGATCGAGCTTCTGGGTCAGCTCCCGCGCCGCCCGCAGATAGACGTTCAACTCCTTGACCACGTGAATCGGCAGGCGAATGGTTCGGGTCTGATTCATGATCGCCCGTTCAATCGTCTGGCGGATCCACCAGGTGGCATAGGTTGAGAAGCGAAAGCCACGTTCCGGGTCGAACTTCTCGACGGCCCGGATCAAGCCGAGGTTGCCCTCTTCGATCAGGTCCAGCAGGGAAAGACCACGGTTGACATAACGTCGGGCGATTTTCACCACCAGGCGCAGGTTGCTTTCGATCATGCGCTTGCGGCCCGCGGGATCGCCACTTTGCGACAAGCGTGCAAAATGAACTTCTTCTTCCGGGGACAACAAGGGGGAAAAACCGATTTCATTGAGATACAACTGGGTCGCATCCAGCGCCCGGGTGTAGTCAATGTACTTGTGCTGCTTGAGCGAAGCAGCACTTTTGGCCTTGGCACGAACTGGGGGTGGAGAACTGTCGTCCTCCGGCATCATATCCATGACGATGTCGGAGTCCATAAGGAGCACCTCATCATCGATGTCAAACCCCGGCGCTTCTTTACTGAGAGCCATTGTTATAGTCCTTTGGTGAGTTCGACCTCAAGCTCAAGCGACGCCTTTATCCTTGGCAACGCTGGAACCTGTTCCCGCTACATCAGGAGAACAGGCTGGAAAACGGATCAACGACGCGGCAGGAATTGCAGTGGGTCTACGGGTTTCCCCTGGCGGCGAATCTCAAAATGCAGTTTCACCCGGTCTGTACCAGTTGACCCCATTTCGGCAATTGTCTGTCCGACCTTGACCTGCTGCCCCTCCCGAACCAACAGCCTACGGTTGTGACCGTAAGCACTGACGTAGGTATCGCTGTGTTTGATGATGACTAGTTCGCCGTAGCCCCGCAACCCACTCCCGGCGTAAACAACTGACCCATCAGACGCAGCTAAAACAGGCTGTCCCAAATCCCCGGCGATATCAATACCTTTATTCAAACTACCGTTTGAAGAGAATTTTCCAATCAGAATCCCGTTTGAAGGCCATGCCCAGCCCTTGGGCGCGGGACCGGCCGGCGGCGTCGGAGCGGCGGCCACAGGTGTCTGGGCGGCGGCTTGTGAGCTGGTTGCCGGACCAGACGTCGAGTTGGCCGGGCGCCGGGTGATGGTGAATTTTCCCGAAGGCGAGGCCGTCGACGTGCTCGAGGCAACGGCGGTCGGTGTTGAATTTGAACGGCTGTCGAAGCGAATCGCCTGACCCACGTGAATCGTGTAAGGCTCGGGAATATTGTTGCGCGCGGCCAGGGCTTTCCAATCCCAACCGTAGCGAAAGGCGATCGAAAACAAGGTATCGCCACGGGCGACCACATGCTGGCCGGTGGTGGTCATCGGCTTCTGTGGCGCCGCGTTGGCGGTTGTCGTTGTCGTGTTGCCGTTACGATCGACGACGCGTACGCCGCCTTTTGGAGCACTGGAGCAACCAGCCAGTAAAGCACTGAGGGCAAGGCCGATCATCAGGCGCTGAACGCTTGCTTTACCCATACGCTGCCGAATGACTGTGAGACTCACCCGCCGCTCCCTTTGTGGTGGCTGAAATAAGAGTGCCTGTACAGGCGGTAATGTGACGTAAGTATAACTGGCTGTTGGAATTTCACTGACAACCCAGCCAAGTCGAAAAACTCGACACATTTTAAACATGGCTGCCGTACCTGGTCCCGCTCTAAGACCTACGACCTTAAACAGAATTCATTGCCGTTCAACAAATGTTCAGGCCAAGGGTCCGTTAAGCAGCGGAACGAAACGTACTGCGCCTAATACATGACGGGAAAAACCCTGTTCTTCGCGCACGATCAGCATCAACTGCTGGACTTCACCGGCACCCACCGGAATCACCAGGCGCCCGCCCGGGGCCAACTGGTCCAGCAGCGCTTGCGGTACATCGGTGGCCACGGCAGTGACAATAATGCCGTTGTACGGCGCCAGTGCCGGCCAGCCTTCCCAACCGTCGCCCCAGCGGAACACCACGTTACGCAGGTTGAGCTCGACCAGACGCTCCTTGGCGCGGTCCTGCAGGACCTTGATCCGCTCCACCGAAAACACCCGCTCCACCAACTGCGAGAGTACCGCCGTCTGGTAGCCGGAGCCGGTCCCGATCTCCATCACCTTGTCCAGCGGCCCGGCCTCCAGCAGCAGCTCGCTCATGCGCGCGACCATATAAGGCTGGGAAATGGTCTGGTTGTGGCCGATCGGCAGCGCCGTATCTTCATAGGCACGATGGGCCAACGCCTCGTCGACAAACAGATGACGCGGGGTACGGCGGATCACTTCCAGCACCTGGGCGTTGGACACCCCCTCTTCATAGAGCCGCTGAATCAAGCGTTCGCGGGTTCGTTGGGAGGTCATGCCGATGCCGCGGCGCATCAGGTCGTCCTGCTCACGGGCCATCAGGCAAGCCCCTCCAACCAACCACCCAGCGACTGGAAGGCATCATTGAACGTGCGATCCAGTTGCAGCGGCGTCACCGAGACAAACCCTTGCATCACGGCATGGAAGTCGGTACCCGGGCCGCCGTCTTCGGCATCGCCGGCGGCGGCGATCCAGTAACCGGCCTTGCCCCGCGGATCGACCACCCGCGTCGGCGCCGCGGCCCGGGCACGATGGCCCAGGCGCGTGAGCTGGATACCGCGAATGTGCTCCAGGGGCAGGTTGGGAATATTCACGTTGAGCACCGTGCGCGTGGGCAGTGCCAGGCCTTCATGGGCCTGCACCAGCAGGCGGGCGAAATGCGCGGCGGTGGCCAGGTTGTCGACCTGGCGTGAGGCCAGCGAGAAGGCGAACGAAGGCTTCCCGAGGAAGCGCCCCTCCAGGGCCGCCGCCACCGTGCCGGAATACAGCACGTCATCCCCCAGGTTGGCCCCCAGGTTGATACCAGACACCACCATGTCCTGCGGATGCGATAGCAGGGCATTGAGCCCCAGGTGCACGCAGTCGGTAGGTGTGCCGTTGAGGCTGATAAAGCCGTTGGGCAATGTATGCGGGTGCAGCGGACGGTCCAGGGTCAGCGAACTGCTGGCACCACTTTTGTCCTGGTCCGGGGCAATCACCTTGCACTCGGCATAATCCGCCAACGCAGCATGAAGCGCGGCGAGACCGGGTGCGAAAACCCCATCATCGTTCGAAATCAGAATACGCATGAGCTGTCCGTCTGTCCTACCGGCACCAGATCGACGAGTTCGCGCACCAAAGCAGTGGCGAAGCAACCGGCCGGCAGGACGAATTCCAGTTGCAGAATGTCCAACGAAGGATAATGCCACGACAACCGACCAATGGGCAGCCGCAGGATGCGACGTTCGTGCTCCATGCTCGCCTTGACCAGCCATTGGCAGAGTTCGGCCTCGCGCTCGGCAACCGCTTGCTCCAGCGCGAAGGTCGCCCCCGCCGCCGGTGACGGGCCTTCGCCCCACTGCGGGCCAGTGGGATGCAGATCGAGAATGTCCAGGCGCGGGTCGCTGCACTCGGCCTCGCCGGCCGGGAAGAAACTACGGCTGTCGGTGAACGCCAGCAGGTCGCCGACCTGGGCCCGATTCCAACTGCCGTCGGCGACACGCGCCGCCAACACCTGGTTGAACAGGTAGCTGCGCGCCGTGGACAGCAGCCGCGAACGGACATTGCGCTGCTCGGGCAAAGCCTGGCGCGCCGCATAGGCACGAGCCTCGCCCAGATTACCGCCGAGGTGGCCGAAGCGCTGGGCGCCGAAATAATTCGGAATACCCTGCGCGGCGATCTGCTCGAGGCGTTGCTGCAAACCGTCCTTGTCCGCGTTCAATTGGGTCAGGCGCAGAGTGAAGCCGTTGGCGGCATGGGCACCGCGTTGCAGCTTGCGCTTGTGCCGGGCGCTCTTGAGGATCAGCAGGCTGTCGTTCTGCGCCGCCGACAGGTCCGGATCGGCCTTGCCCGGCAGTTGCACGCTGAACCACTGACGGGTCAGAGCCTGGCGATCCTTGAGACCGGCATAACTGACCGTGCGCAACGGCACACCGGCGGCCTTGGCGATGCGCCGGGCGGCCTCCTCGGTATTCAGGCCGCGCTTCTCCACCCACAACCACAGGTGCTCGCCCTCGCCGCTCAGCGGGATATCGAGGACCTCGTCGACCTGGAAATCTTCAGCCGTGGCCTTGAGCACCGCGCTGCCCAGGACATCGCCGTAGGCACGTGGGCCCAACAGTTCCAGTTCGGTCATGCGCGTAACAACAAGGCGACGCTATGCACAGCGATACCTTCTTCACGGCCGGTGAAACCGAGCTTTTCGGTGGTGGTGGCTTTGACGTTCACTTGATCCAACTCAACTTCAAGATCCGCGGCAATCAGTGCGCGCATCGATTCGATATGCGGCGCCATTTTCGGCGCCTGGGCAACGATGGTGTTATCGACATTGCCGACTTTCCAGCCCTTGGCCTTGATCAACGACACCACGTGACGCAGCAGCACCCGGCTGTCAGCGCCCTTATAGGTCGGATCGGTGTCAGGGAAATGCTTGCCGATATCGCCCAGGGCAGCCGCCCCCAGCAGCGCATCGCTCAAGGCATGCAGCAGCACGTCGCCGTCGGAATGGGCGAGCAACCCGTGGTGGTGCGCAACACGCACGCCGCCCAGGGTGATGAAGTCGCCTTCGGCGAAACGGTGCACATCATAGCCGTGGCCAATACGCATAAAAAAAACGCCCCGATGTAAGTCAGGGCGTGATTCTACCTATTTTGCGGCAGATTAACCGCTAAGAGCTGCGCTGTTTAACCGCCAAGAGCCGCGCTGTGATGACGCAAGTGGTCGTCAATGAAACTGGCGATGAAGAAATAGCTGTGGTCGTAGCCCGGCTGCAGGCGCAATGTCAGCGGATGTTGTGCCAGTTTCGCCGCCTGTTGCAGCGCCTCAGGCTTGAGCTGGTTGGCCAGGAAATCGTCACGATCGCCCTGATCCACCAGGATCGGCAGCTTTTCAGTGGCCTCGGCGATCAGCACACAGGCATCCCATTCCCGCCAGCGCGAGCGTTCCTCGCCCAGATAGCGGGAAAAGGCCTTCTGTCCCCAGGGGCAATCCATCGGGTTGCTGATCGGCGCGAAGGCCGACAGCGACTGATAACGCCCGGGATTGCGCAAGGCGCAGACCAGCGCGCCATGCCCGCCCATGGAATGACCGCTGATACCACGCTTGTCCGAAGCCGGGAAATGCGCCTCGACCAGGGCCGGCAGCTCATGCACCACGTAGTCGTGCATCCGGTAATGCTCGGCCCAAGGTTGCTGGGTGGCATTGAGATAAAAACCGGCACCCAGGCCGAAGTCCCAGGCCTTGTCCGGATCCCCCGGCACATCGGTGCCACGCGGACTGGTGTCCGGCGCGACGATGATCAATCCCAGCTCGGCGGCCAGGCGCTGAGCGCCGGCCTTGTGCATGAAGTTCTCGTCCGTGCAGGTCAGGCCGGACAGCCAGTACAGCACCGGCAACTTGCCACCCTGTTCGGCCTGTGGTGGCAGATAAACGGCGAACACCATGTCGCAGCCGAGGACTTCGGAATGATGCTTGTAGCGTTTGTGCCAGCCGCCGAAGCTTTTCTGGCAGGACAGGTTTTCCAGGCTCATGAGCGACCTCAGAAATGGATGACGGTGCGAATGCTCTTGCCTTCATGCATCAGGTCGAACGCCTTGTTGATATCTTCCAGGCCCATGGTGTGGGTGATGAAGGTATCCAGCGGAATCTCGCCCTTCTGCGCCATCTCCACGTAGCTCGGCAACTCGCTGCGCCCACGCACGCCACCGAAGGCAGAACCGCGCCAGACGCGCCCGGTGACCAACTGGAACGGACGGGTGGAAATTTCCTGGCCGGCCCCGGCGACGCCGATGATCACCGACTCGCCCCAGCCCTTGTGGCAGCACTCCAGCGCCGCGCGCATCAATTGCACATTGCCGATGCACTCGAAGGAGAAATCCACGCCGCCATCGGTCATGTCGACAATCACTTCCTGGATCGGACGATCGAAATCCTTCGGATTGACGCAATCGGTGGCCCCCAGTTGTCGGGCGATTTCGAACTTGGCCGGGTTGATGTCGATGGCAATGATCCGCGCCGCCTTGGCCTTGACCGCACCGATCACCGCCGACAGGCCGATGCCGCCGAGGCCGAAGATCGCCACGGTGTCGCCCGGCTTGACCTTGGCCGTGTTGATCACCGCACCGATCCCGGTGGTGACGCCACAGCCCAGCAGGCAGACCTTCTCCAGCGGCGCGTCTTTTGAGATCTTCGCCACGGAAATTTCCGGCAGCACGGTGTACTCGGAGAACGTCGAAGTGCCCATGTAGTGGAAAATCGTCTCGCCCTTGTAGGAGAAACGCGAAGTACCGTCCGGCATCAGGCCTTTGCCCTGGGTGGCGCGAATGGCCTGGCAGAGGTTGGTCTTGCCCGACAGGCAGAATTTGCACTTGCCACATTCCGGGGTGTAGAGCGGGATTACGTGGTCGCCCACCGCCACCGAGGTCACGCCTTCGCCGATCGCCTCGACAATCGCACCGCCTTCGTGGCCGAGGATCGACGGGAAGATACCTTCGGGGTCCGCGCCGGACAGGGTGTAGGCGTCGGTATGGCAAACGCCGGAGGCCACGACACGCAACAGCACTTCGCCGGCCTTGGGCATGGCGACATCGACTTCGACGATCTCGAGGGGTTTCTTGGCCTCGAAGGCAACGGCAGCACGTGACTTGATCATCCAGCAACTCCTGAAAAGTGAATAACGAAAACCCGAGTGTAAATCAGCCTTGGTTGATTAATAATCCAGCCAAAAGCAAAACATTATTGCTGTGCAGGGACAATCCAATGAATGACAACCGCTGGGAAGGCATCGACGAGTTCGTCGCGGTGGCCGAATGCAGCCAGTTCACGGCGGCGGCGGAGCGCCTGGGGGTGTCGTCCTCGCATATCAGCCGGCAGATCGCCCGGTTGGAGGAACGACTGCAAACCCGCCTGCTTTATCGCAGCACCCGGCGGGTGACCCTGACCGAGGCCGGGCAGACTTTCCTGCAACACTGCCAGCGTCTGCAGGACGGACGCGAAGAAGCCTTGCGCGCGGTGGGCGACCTGACCAGCGAGCCCAAGGGCATGTTGCGCATGACCTGCGCCGTGGCTTATGGCGAACGTTTTATCGTGCCGCTGGTGACCAGCTTTATGGGGCTGCATCCGCAGTTGCGGGTGGATATCGAGTTGAGCAATCGCACGTTGGATCTGGTGCATGAAGGGCTGGACCTGGCGATCCGGCTGGGGCGCTTGCAGGATTCGCGACTGGTGGCGACCCGGCTGGCGCCGCGGCGGATGTATCTGTGTGCGTCACCGTCCTACCTGGAACGTTACGGTCGCCCTCATAGCCTGTCGGAATTGAGCCGGCATAACTGTTTGATCGGCAGCTCGGATATCTGGCAACTGGAGCAGGACAGGCGGGAGTTTTCCCAACGGGTGCAGGGCAATTGGCGCTGCAACAGTGGCCAGGCGGTGTTGGATGCGGCGTTGCAGGGAGTTGGGTTGTGTCAGTTGCCGGACTATTACGTGCTGGAGCATTTGCACAACGGCACGCTGATCTCCTTGCTCGAAGCCCATCAGCCACCGAATACGGCGGTGTGGGCGCTGTATCCGCAACAGCGGCACCTGTCGCCGAAGGTGCGCAAGCTGGTGGATCATCTCAAGGAAGGGTTGGCCAAACGGCCCGAGTACAGCGTTTAAACTCCGTAACTACTGTGGGAGCCGGCTTGCCGGCGATGAGGCCAGCAAGCCGTGCATCGTTCTTGCGGACGCCATCGCCGGCAAGCCAGCTCCTACACGAGTCCGCGTTCCATCGAGAAATAGCGTCGGGCCCCAAACTTCAGCGACGGTTGGCCCAACGCAGCCGCAGCCATTCCAGGTCTTCAGGCCGGGTGACCTTGATATTGTCCGAGCGCCCTTCGATCAGCCGCGGCGCCTGGCCTGCCCACTCCATCGCCGAGGCTTCATCGGTGATGGTCGCATCCGCCACCAGGCTGTCGGCCAGGGCCCGGTGCAAGGCGCCGAGGCGGAACATCTGCGGCGTATAGGCCTGCCAGATCAAGCTCCGGTCGATGGTTTCCAGCACCCGCCCGTGCTGGTCGACACGCTTGAGCGTGTCCCGGGCCGGCACGGCCAGCAGGCCGCCCACCGGGTCATTCGCCAACTCAGCGAGCAGAGTGTCGAGGTCATGACGCGACAGGTTGGGCCGCGCCGCATCGTGTACCAGCACCCAATCGTCCTCCGCCGCCCCCAGGGTATGCAGGTGCAGCAAGGCGTTGAGTACCGAGTCGGCCCGCTCGCTGCCACCCTCGACCCGCTGGATACGCGAATCCGCGGCACAGGCCAGGCCAGGCCAGTAGGGATCGTGCGGAGCAAGGGCAATCACCAGGCCCTTCAAGCCCGGATGATCGAGGAAACAGCCGAGGCTGTGTTCAAGAATAGTGCGCCCGCCCAGTGACAGATACTGCTTGGGACGGTCCGCGGCCATACGGGCACCGACGCCCGCGGCAGGAATCACGGCCCAGAAGGCCGGTAGAGAGAATTCAGTCATTGCGCCAGCTGATAAAGGGTTTCACCGTCCTTGACCATGCCCAGCTCATGGCGAGCGCGTTCTTCAACGGTCTCCATGCCTTTCTTCAGTTCAAGAACTTCCGCGTCAAGCACACGATTGCGCTCCAGCAGACGCTCGTTTTCGGCGTGCTGTTCGGCAATTTGCTGTGTCAGGTCGGCTACCTGCGCCAGGCTCCCATTGCCCACCCAAAGGCGGTACTGCAGGCCAGCCAGCAGCAAGAGCAGAACGAGGAACAACCAATTGGGACTGCGCATCGAATTTCAGTTATCCAGTGGAAAAGACAGCCATGCCAACCATTTCGAACCGACTGATAGCACGAAGCCTGGAAGACCCAGGCTTGTGCTCTCAAAGCATCAGATTAGTGCTAAAAAACTCGCGATAGCGACTTTTTCGACACAATCCGGTGTCTTTTTACCATCTACGGCTTAACCGCGAAACTCGGAGCGACCGTTGTACTTGGCCTTGGCGCCCAGTTGCTCTTCGATACGCAGCAGTTGGTTGTACTTGGAAACGCGGTCGGAACGGCACAGCGAACCGGTCTTGATCTGGCCCGCGGCGGTGCCCACGGCCAGGTCGGCAATGGTCGAATCTTCGGTTTCACCGGAGCGGTGCGAGATCACCGCGGTGTAGCCGGCGGCCTTGGCCATCTGGATGGCTTCCAGGGTTTCGGTCAGGGTGCCGATCTGGTTGAACTTGATCAGGATCGAGTTGGCGATCTTTTTATCGATGCCTTCTTTCAGGATCTTGGTGTTGGTAACAAACAGGTCGTCGCCTACCAATTGGGTCTTCTCGCCGATCTTGTCAGTGAGGATTTTCCAGCCATCCCAGTCGGACTCGTCCAGGCCATCTTCAATGGAGATGATCGGGTAACGCTCGGTCAGGCCTTTGAGGTAGTCGGCGAAACCTTCGGCGTTGAACACCTGGCCTTCGCCGGACAGGTTGTACTTGCCGTCTTCGTAGAATTCGCTGGCGGCGCAGTCCAGGGCCAGGGTCACGTCGGTGCCCAGCTTGTAACCGGCATTGGCCACGGCTTCGGAGATCACTTTCAAAGCATCTTCGTTGGACGCCAGGTTCGGTGCGAAACCACCTTCGTCACCCACGGCAGTGCTCAGGCCACGGGCCTTCAGCACGGCTTTGAGGTGATGGAAAATCTCGGTGCCCATGCGCAGGCCTTCGGAGAAGGTCTTGGCGCCCACCGGCTGAACCATGAATTCCTGGATGTCGACGTTGTTGTCGGCATGCTCGCCACCGTTGATGATGTTCATCATCGGTACCGGCATGGAGTAGACACCCGGCGTGCCGTTGAGGTTGGCGATGTGCGCGTACAGCGGCAGGTCCTGGTCCTGGGCAGCGGCCTTGGCGGCGGCCAGGGACACGGCGAGGATGGCGTTGGCGCCCAGGGTTGCCTTGTTCTCGGTAGCGTCCAGCGCGATCATCGCGTGGTCCAGACCCTTCTGGTCGGCAGGATCCTTGCCCAGCAACAGCTCACGGATCGGGCCGTTGATATTGCCGACAGCCTTCAGCACGCCCTTGCCCAGGTAACGGCTCTTGTCGCCATCACGCAGTTCCAGCGCTTCACGCGAACCGGTGGAAGCACCGGACGGCGCGCAGGCGCTGCCGATGATGCCGTTGTCCAGAAGCACGTCCGCTTCCACGGTGGGGTTGCCACGGGAGTCGAGAACTTCACGACCTTTGATGTCGACGATTTTTGCCATTGTTGTAAACACTCCAAAGTTGACGAAAACCCTGTAGGAACCAGCTTGCTGGCGATAGCGATCTTACGGACACCATCGCTGGCAAGCCGGCGCCTACAAAAGCTATACGGCCGGCAGGCCAGAGCGAAAATTTGTGTGGCAGTTTACCGAAGAAACGAGGATTACGCGGTTTCTACCGTCGGAAAACTCTTCACCAGCGTGTCCAAGGCCTTGAGTTGGGCCAGGAACGGTTCCAGCTTGTCCAGGCGCAGGGCACAAGGGCCGTCGCATTTGGCGTTGTCCGGATCCGGATGCGCTTCCAGGAACAGCCCGGCCAGACCCTGGCTCATGCCGGCCTTGGCCAGGTCGGTGACCTGGGCCCGACGACCACCGGCGGAATCCGAGCGACCGCCCGGCATCTGCAGGGCGTGGGTCACGTCGAAGAACACCGGGTATTCGAACTGCTTCATGATGCCGAAGCCGAGCATGTCCACCACCAGGTTGTTGTAACCGAAGCTCGAACCGCGCTCGCAGAGGATCAACTGGTCGTTGCCCGCTTCCACGCACTTGCTCAGGATGTGTTTCATTTCCTGGGGCGCGAGGAACTGGGCCTTCTTGATGTTGATCACCGCGCCGGTCTTGGCCATGGCCACCACCAGATCAGTCTGCCGCGACAGGAAGGCCGGCAACTGGATGATGTCGCAGACCTCGGCGACCACGGCGGCCTGGGCCGGCTCGTGGACGTCGGTAATGATCGGCACGCCGAACGCCTGCTTGATGTCCTGGAAAATCCGCATCCCTTCTTCCAGGCCGGGGCCACGGTAGGAGGTGACGGAAGAACGGTTAGCCTTGTCGAAGCTGGCCTTGAACACGTAAGGAATACCCAACTTCTCGGTAACCTTCACGTATTCCTCACAGACCTGCATCGCCATGTCCCGGCTTTCCAGTACGTTCATGCCACCGAACAGCACCATCGGTTTGTCGTTGGCAATCTCGATGTCGCCTACGCGGATGATCTTTTGGGCCATGCTTCTATCTCTCCGAGATCATGCGTTCTTCTGGTGTTGAACCAAGGCCGCCTTGACGAAACCGCTGAACAGCGGATGGCCGTCACGCGGGGTCGAGGTGAACTCAGGGTGGAACTGGCAAGCAACGAACCATGGATGATCCGGGGCCTCGATCACTTCCACCAGTGCACCGTCACCGGAACGACCGGAAATCTTCAGGCCGGCCTCAATGATCTGCGGCAGCAGATTGTTGTTCACTTCGTAGCGGTGACGGTGACGTTCGACGATCACGTCCTTGGCATAGCAGTCGTGTACCAGGGAACCGGCTTCGAGCAGGCAGTCCTGGGCGCCGAGGCGCATGGTGCCGCCCAGGTCGGAGCTTTCGGTACGGGTCTCGACCGCGCCGGTGGCGTCTTCCCACTCGGTGATCAGCCCCACCACCGGATGACCGCTGGTGCGATCGAACTCGGTGGAGTTGGCATCTTTCCAACCCATCACGTTACGGGCGAACTCAATGACCGCCACTTGCATGCCCAGGCAGATCCCCAGATACGGCACCTTGTTTTCCCGGGCGTACTGCACGGCGGTGATCTTGCCTTCCACCCCACGCAGACCGAAGCCGCCGGGAACCAGAATGGCGTCGACGCCTTCCAGCAGCGCGGTGCCCTGGTTCTCGATGTCTTCGGAGTCGATGTAACGCAGGTTGACCTTGGTTCGGTTGGTGATACCGGCGTGACTCATCGCTTCGATCAGCGACTTGTAGGCGTCCAGCAGCTCCATGTACTTGCCGACCATGGCGATGGTGACTTCGTGTTCCGGGTTCAGCTTGGCGTCAACCACCGCTTCCCACTCGGACAGATCGGCACCGCCGCATTGCAGGCCGAAACGCTCGACGACGAAATCATCCAGGCCCTGGGAGTGCAGGATGCCCGGGATCTTGTAGATGGTGTCGGCGTCTTCCAGCGCGATCACCGCACGTTCTTCAACGTTGGTGAACTGGGCGATCTTGCGCCGCGACGAAATATCGATCGGATGGTCCGAGCGGCAGACCAGCACGTCCGGCTGCAGGCCGATGGAACGCAGTTCCTTGACCGAATGCTGGGTCGGCTTGGTCTTGGTTTCGCCGGCCGTGGCGATGTACGGCACCAGGGTCAGGTGCATCAGCATCGCGCGCTTGGCACCGACCTCGAAACGCAACTGACGGATGGCTTCGAGGAACGGTTGCGACTCGATGTCGCCGACCGTCCCGCCGATTTCCACCAGGGCCACGTCGGCATCGCCGGCGCCCTTGATGATGCGGCGCTTGATCTCGTCGGTGATGTGCGGGATCACCTGGATGGTCGCGCCCAGGTAATCACCACGCCGTTCCTTGCGCAGCACGTGCTCGTAGACACGGCCGGTGGTGAAGTTGTTGTTCTGGGTCATGGTCGTGCGGATGAACCGCTCGTAGTGACCCAGGTCCAGGTCGGTCTCGGCACCGTCGTGGGTGACGAAGACTTCACCGTGCTGGAACGGGCTCATGGTGCCCGGATCGACGTTGATGTACGGGTCCAGTTTGAGCATGGTGACTTTCAGCCCCCGCGCCTCCAGGATGGCCGCCAATGAAGCCGAGGCAATGCCTTTCCCCAATGAAGAAACAACACCGCCCGTGACGAATATGTAGCGCGTCATGAAAAACCCTAGAAGTCTGCGTTAAAGCGGTCCGAGCCGCCGGGGAAAGCGAAGGAAGGCCGAAGCCCCCAATTACCTGCGATCATCACAGTGCACCTTTCGAAAAACTGCTGCGTTGAGACGGGCCACGGGGACAAACCCGCGGTACGGTGCGCGCTACACATTTTTTGGAATCGCCCGGCAAAGACAGCCTGGTAATCGGCAACTCCTGCAATTGCTGGCAATCCACAGAAGTTGTATCAAGAAGGGAGCGTAGTCTACCGGAAAGCGCCTTTCAGCTCAAACCTTGATCGCTCGAAGGTGGTTGCCAATGCAAATGCCAGTCGCCCAAAGCCCCACCGTCCAAGCCCGGCAGGTTCGCCACGGCCAGCAATTCGTCGCCCCGATAGAGCAGCGGCAATCGGCCGCGGATAAACCAGGGCACGCCACTTTCGTTAAGCAGGCGCTTCAGATCGCGGTGTCCGCGGTCCGGCAGGTGCAGCACCTCGCCGCCCTGGCGATAACGAACCTGCAAGGGACCGGGCGGCGCCTCGCCGACCACCAGCAGTTCGCCGTTGTCCGGCAGTTCCAGTGGGCGATTCGGAGATTTCCAGGCGATATCCGCCAGCGGCTGGCGTAACCAGGAACCGCTCAACCACCACAGATGCTCGTCGGCCCGGTGCAATTCGCCCTCCGCCAGGCGCCATTTCGGCCGGGCATCATGGGCGGCATCACGCAGATCGTCCCAACCGGCCCAATGGTCGCTGTCCGGCAGCCGGGTCAGCGGTGCCAGCCAATGCCGCAGGGCGTTGCGCTGACGCGCCGGGGACAGGTCGATCAAGGCGTCGAGGGCCAGCGAGGGCATGCCCAGCCAGACGTGCCGGGAATGCGCCAAGGCATCGTCGAGGTCGACTTCGGCCAGTTCGTCGAGCAGTTCCTGGGCTTCGCGCAGGTGCGCGGCGCTACGCACCATGCTGCTCACCGCTTGCGGCCAGCGCCCGGTCAGCCCGGGGAAAACCCGCTGGCGCAGGAAGTTGCGCGAGAATTGCTGGTCACTGTTGGACGGGTCCTCGATCCAGCGCAGGTCGTGCGCGCGGGCATAACGTTCGAGTTCAGCCCGGGAAACGTCCAGCAGCGGCCGCACCAGATAGCCGCCACCGACCTCGCGCTGCGCCGGCATGGCGGCCAGGCCGCGCACTCCGGCCCCACGCAGCAGGCGAAAGAGCAGGGTTTCGGCCTGGTCTTCGCGATGCTGGGCGGTCAGCAGCACATCATGCAACTGGGTGACGCCGGCAAAGGCCAGGTAGCGCGCGTCGCGGGCGGCGCGCTCAAGGCTGGCGCCCAGCTGGACGCTGACCCGAATCACCTGCAACGGCACCCCCAGCTCATCGCAGACCGCCTGGCAATGGGCCGGCCAGCCGTCGGCCACCGCCTGCAGTCCGTGATGGACATGCAAGGCGGCAATCCTGGGCAGGGGCCGGGTTCTCGCCTGGGTGGCGAGCAGGTGCAGCAGCACAGTGGAGTCCAGGCCGCCGGAGAAGCCGATCCGCCAGGTCTGGGCATTGCGCCAGGGCGAAAGGGCTTCGAGCAGCCTGCAAGGCAGATCGATATCAGGCTGACGCATGGGTTGCCCCCCGCGCTGGCTCACGAACGATAACGCGCGCTATCAGAGACCGTAGCTCATCAGACGCTCGTAACGACGAGCCAGCAGCGCATCGTTGTCGAACTTCTTCAGCATAGCCAACTGCGCGCTGAGTTCGGCACGAATCGATGCTGCCGCCGTGGCCGGGTCGCGGTGCGCACCGCCCAGGGGCTCGGAAATCACCTTGTCGACAATCCCCAGGCCCTTGAGGCGCTCGGCGGTGATGCCCATGGCTTCGGCGGCATCCGGGGCCTTCTCGGCGGTTTTCCAGAGGATCGAGGCACAACCTTCCGGGGAAATCACCGCGTAGGTCGAGTACTGCAGCATGTTCAACTGGTCGCACACGCCAATGGCCAGCGCACCGCCGGAACCGCCCTCGCCAATCACGGTGGCGATGATCGGCGTTTTCAGCCGCGCCATCACCCGCAGGTTCCAGGCAATCGCTTCGCTCTGGTTGCGCTCTTCGGCATCGATACCCGGGTAGGCGCCCGGCGTATCGATGAAGGTCAGGATCGGCATCTTGAAGCGTTCGGCCATTTCCATCAGGCGGCAAGCCTTGCGGTAGCCTTCCGGACGCGGCATGCCGAAGTTGCGGCGAACCTTCTCGCGCACTTCGCGGCCCTTCTGGTGACCGATAACCATCACCGGCTGGTCGTCCAGACGGGCAATACCGCCGACAATCGCCGCGTCGTCGGAGAAATGCCGATCGCCGTGCAGTTCATCGAACTCGGTGAAGATATGCCCGATGTAGTCCAGGGTATAAGGACGACGCGGGTGACGCGCCAGACGCGCGATCTGCCAGCTGGTCAGCTTGCCAAAAATATCTTCGGTCAGCGTGTTGCTCTTGTCCTGCAGGCGGGAAATCTCATCGCCGATGTTCAGCGAATTGTCGTTACCGACCAAGCGCAGCTCTTCGATCTTGGCTTGCAGGTCAGCGATCGGCTGTTCGAAATCAAGAAAATTCGGGTTCATAAGCATCCGTCTTGGGTCGAGCACAGTAGTTTTTACACAGCCTGGCCGGCCGATTGATCTGTATCGCGCCCTACCTTACGGGATATGGCGCGCTCAGGTCGAGATTAAAAATAGGGTCAAGGTCGGCGCGCACCGAGTGCGCCACCGTCCTAACGGTATTGGAGGAAGACGTTGTCTCGCCCGAACTGGTCACGCAATGCCTGAATCAGACTGTCCGCCGGGTCGATCCGCCAGCTCTCGCCGAACTGCAGCAAGGCCTTGGCGTCGCTGCCGGTGTACTCCAGGGTGATCGGGCAAGCCCCCCGGTGCTTGCCGAGCAACGCCCCCAGCCAGCGCAGTTGATCGCCCTTGAGCGCGTCGCTTTGCAGCTTCAGGCGCAGGCTCTCGGCCAGGTTGGTGCGGGCATCTTCCATGCTCATCACCCGCTTGACCCGCAGACGCAGGCCGCCGGAGAAGTCGTCGTTACTGACCTCGCCCTCGACCACCACCATGGCGTCGGTCTGCAACAGCGACTGGGCCGACATGAAGGCATCGGCGAACAACGAGGCCTCGATCCGCGCCGAACGGTCGTCGAGGGTGATAAAGCCCATCTTGTCGCCTTTTTTGTTTTTCATCACCCGCAGGTTGATGATCATCCCGGCCACTGTCTGGGTATCTCGGGCCGGCTTCAGGTCGATGATGCGCTGTCGGGCGAAGCGGCGGATCTCGCCTTCGTATTCGTCGATCGGGTGACCGGTGAGGTACAGGCCGAGGGTGTCCTTCTCGCCCTTCAGCCGTTCCTTGAGGGTCAGCTCCTTGGCCTTGCGGTGATTGGCGTAGACATCGGCGTCCGCTTCGACGAACAACCCGCCAAACAGATCGGCGTGACCGCTGTCATGGGTACGCGCGGTCTGCTCGGCAGCCTTGATCGCCTCTTCCATCGCCGCCAGCAATACCGCGCGGTTACGGTCGATATTGGCCTGGTAGGCCTTGGTTTCGTCGTGAAAATAGGGACCGAGGCGATCCAGCGCGCCGCTGCGGATCAGGCCGTCGAGGGTGCGCTTGTTGATGCGCTTGAGGTCGACCCGGGCGCAGAAATCGAACAGGTCCTTGAACGGACCGTCCTGGCGCGCTTCGGTGATCGCTTCCACCGGGCCTTCGCCGACGCCCTTGATCGCGCCGAGACCATAGATGATCCGGCCCTCGTCGTTCACCGTGAACTTGAACTCCGAGGCGTTCACGTCCGGTGCGTCGAGGCGCAGCTTCATGGTGCGCACTTCCTCGATCAAGGTCACGACCTTGTCGGTGTTGTGCATATCCGCGGACAGCACCGCGGCCATGAACGGCGCCGGATAGTGGGCCTTCAGCCAGGCGGTCTGGTAGGAGACCAGGCCGTAGGCGGCGGAGTGGGATTTGTTGAAGCCATAACCGGCGAATTTCTCCACCAGGTCGAAGATGTTACCGGCCAGATCCGGATCGATATTGTTGTTCGCGCAACCTTCGATGAAACCGCCGCGCTGCTTGGCCATTTCCTCGGGCTTTTTCTTACCCATGGCACGACGCAGCATGTCCGCGCCACCCAGGGTGTAGCCGGCCATGACCTGGGCGATCTGCATCACCTGTTCCTGATACAGGATGATGCCGTAGGTCGGCGCCAGCACCGGCTTGAGGCCTTCGTACTGGTAGTCGGAGTGCGGGTACGCCAGCTCGGCGCGGCCGTGCTTGCGGTTGATGAAGTCGTCCACCATGCCGGACTGCAGCGGACCCGGACGGAACAGGGCCACCAGTGCGATCAAGTCTTCCAGGCAGTCGGGCTTGAGCTTCTTGATCAGCTCCTTCATGCCGCGCGATTCCAGCTGGAACACCGCCGTGGTCTCGGCTTTCTGCAGCAGGCTGTAGGTCGGCTTGTCATCCAGCGGGATAAAGGCGATATCCAGCGGCGCCTCGTCGACCTTGGCGCGCTCACGGTTGATGGTCTTCAACGCCCAGTCGATGATCGTCAGGGTCCGCAGGCCGAGAAAGTCGAACTTCACCAGGCCGGCCGCCTCCACATCGTCCTTGTCGAACTGAGTGACCAGGCCGTCGCCCTCTTCATCGCAATAGATCGGCGAGAAGTCGGTCAGCTTGGTCGGCGCGATCACCACGCCACCGGCGTGTTTACCGACGTTACGCACTACGCCCTCAAGCTTGCGCGCCATCTCCCAGATTTCCGCCGCCTCTTCATCGACCTTGATGAAGTCCCGCAGGATCTCTTCCTGCTCGTAGGCTTTTTCCAGGGTCATGCCGACTTCGAAGGGGATCATCTTCGACAGGCGATCGGCCAGGCCGTAGGACTTGCCCTGGACCCGCGCGACGTCCCGCACCACCGCCTTGGCGGCCATGGAACCGAAGGTGATGATCTGGCTCACGGCGTTGCGGCCGTACTTCTCGGCCACGTACTCGATCACCCGGTCGCGACCGTCCATACAGAAGTCGACGTCGAAGTCGGGCATGGAAACCCGTTCCGGGTTGAGGAAACGTTCGAACAGCAGGTCGTATTCTAGCGGGTCGAGGTCGGTGATCTTCTGCACGTAGGCCACCAGCGAACCGGCACCCGACCCCCGGCCGGGGCCGACGGGCACGCCGTTGCTCTTGGCCCACTGGATAAAGTCCATCACGATCAGGAAATAACCGGGGAAGCCCATCTGGATAATGATATCCAGCTCGAAATTCAGCCGGTCGACATAGACCTGGCGCTTGGCTTCGTAGTCTTCGGTGGTGTCCTTGGGCAGCAGTACCGACAGGCGCTCTTCAAGGCCGTCAAAGGATACCTTGCGGAAATACTCGTCGATGGTCATGCCATCGGGAATCGGGAAGTTGGGCAGGAAGTGCTTGCCCAGCTTTACTTCGATATTGCAGCGCTTGGCGATCTCGACGCTGTTTTCCAGGGCGTCGGGCAGGTCGCTGAACAGCTCGGCCATTTCCTCGGCGCTTTTGAGGTATTGCTGATCGCTGTAGTTCTTCGAGCGCCGCGGATCGTCGAGGGCCCGGCCCTCACCGATGCAGACGCGGGTTTCGTGGGCCTCGAAATCTTCCTGCTTGATGAAGCGCACATCGTTGGTCGCCACCAGCGGCGCGCCGAGCTTGTCGGCCAGGGCCACCGCACCGTGCAACTGCTCTTCGTCGTTGGGGCGGTTGGTGCGCTGGATTTCCAGGTAGAAACGGTCCGGAAACACCGCCATCCAGTCGCGGGCCAGGGCTTCGGCTTCGGCGGCGTTGTCGCCGAGCAGGGCCATGCCGATCTCGCCCTCCTTGGCCGCCGAGAGCATGATCACGCCTTCGCTGGCCTCGGCCACCCACTCGCGCTCGATGATCACCATGCCGTTGCGCTGGCCATCGATAAAGCCACGGGAAATCAGCTCGGTGAGGTTACGGTAGCCGACCGCGTTCATCGCCAGCAGGCTGATGCGGCTCAGCGGCGCATCGGGATCCTTGTTCGACAGCCACAGGTCGACGCCGCAGATCGGTTTGATCCCGGTGCCCATGGCGGCCTTGTAGAATTTGACCAGGGAGCACATGTTGTTCTGGTCGGTCACCGCCACGGCGGGCATGTTCATGCCGACCAGGGTTTTGACCAGCGGCTTGATCCGGACCAGGCCATCGACCAGGGAGTACTCAGTGTGCAGGCGTAGATGAACGAATGAAGCCGGCATAGTGATCCTGTCTATATCTGTAAAAACAACAAGGCCCGGATTGTACCGGGCCTGGCCTAAAACATCAGCAGCGTCAAAGTTCGCTGGACCGCCCATGACGCTCATAAGCCAAACGTACCGGTGCGAACGAACGCCGATGAATCGGGGTCGGCCCCAGCCGCTGCAAGGCTTCCAGGTGCACCGGCGTCGGATAGCCTTTATGCCCGCCAATGCCGTAACCCGGGTAGATCAATTCGACAGCCGCCATTTCACGATCACGGCTGACCTTGGCCAGGATCGACGCCGCCGCGATGGCAGGCACCTTACTATCGCCCTTGACCACGGCTTCGGCCGCCATCGACAGCTTCGGGCAGCGGTTGCCGTCGATCATCGCCAGCTTGGGCTGGATGTGCAGGCCTTCGACCGCCCGCCGCATCGCCAGCATGGTGGCATGCAAAATATTCAGCTCGTCGATTTCCTCGACTTCAGCGCGAGCGATACACCAGCTCAGGGCCTTTTCGCGAATTTCGTCATAGAGCTTTTCGCGCCGGGCTTCAGTGAGCTTCTTCGAGTCGTTCAGGCCGAGGATCGGGCGCTTGGGATCGAGGATAACCGCCGCCGTCACCACCGCGCCGCAGAGCGGGCCACGACCGACTTCATCGACACCGGCGACCAGGTCTTCGGCATCCGCCACCAGGGTGAAGTCCAAGCCCATCTGCATTTTCAGGTTACTCATAGGGTTTTGCCGATCAGCTTCAACACCGCGTCGGCGGCCTGGTTCGAGGCATCCAGGCGCAAGGTGCGATGGATTTCGTCGAAGCCCCGGGTCTGCTCTTCGCCACCTTCGAGCAGCGGTGACAAGGTCCGCGCCAGGGTTTCGGGGGTTGCGTCGTCCTGCAGCAACTCGGGTACCAGCAGACGCTGGGCCAGCAGGTTCGGCAGCGAGATATAAGGGCTTTTCACCAGCCGCTTGAGAATCCAGAAGGTCAGCGGCGCCAGGCGGTAGGCAACCACCATCGGCCGCTTGTACAGCAAGGCCTCCAGCGTCGCCGTACCCGAGGCGATCAACACCGCGTCGCAGGCGGCCAGGGCCTTGTGGGACTGGCCGTCGAGCAGGGTCAGCGGCAAATCGCGCCCCACCAGCAAGGCCTCGATCTGGCTACGCCGCTGCGGACTGGCGCAGGGCATGACAAAACGAATGCCGGGGTGCATCTCACGCAGGCGTTGCGCAGTATCGAGGAACAAGCCCCCCAGGCGCCCGACTTCGCCACCGCGACTGCCTGGCATCAGCGCCACCACGGGACCGCTCGGCAAACCGAGTTCAGCCCGGGCGGCAGCACGATCGGCCTGCAAGGGGATGGCGTCGGCCAGGGAATGCCCGACAAACCGCACCGGCACGCCCTTCTCTTCATAGAAACGCGCTTCGAACGGGAACAGCGTCAGCATCAGGTCGCAACCTTCGCGGATCTTCAGCACCCGCTTCTGCCGCCAGGCCCAGACCGACGGACTGACGTAATGCACGGTCTTGATCCCGGCACGGCGCAGCTTCAGTTCGATATTCAGGGTGAAATCCGGCGCATCGATGCCAATGAACACATCGGGCCGTTCGGCAATCAGCGTCTGGATCAGCAGCTTGCGGCGCTTGAGCAGCTCTGGCAGACGACCCAGCACTTCCACCAGGCCCATTACCGACAGCCGTTCCATGGGGAAATAGGAGACCAGGCCTTCGGCCTGCATCAACGGGCCACCAACCCCAATGAACTCGACTTCGGGATGCTGGGCCTTGAGTGCCCGCATCAGACCAGAGCCGAGAATATCACCGGAGGCTTCCCCAGCGACCAGCGCAATCCGCAAAGTCGCCATGATCAGCGGGTAATGCCGCGGGTCGAGGACTGGATCGACTGGAGGAACACCGCTACTTCCGGGTACTGCGCGGCGGGTTCGACCAATTCGGCAATAGCTTGCTCCACCGTCAGCCCCTGGCGGTACACCACCTTGTAGGCCCGGCGCAGGGCGTGGATCACATCCTCGCTGAAGCCGCGACGGCGCATACCTTCGAAGTTCATGCTACGGGCTTCGGCGGGGTTGCCGAATACCGTGACGTAGGCTGGAACATCCTTGCCGATGGCGGTGCCCATACCGGAAAAGCTATGGGCGCCGATATGGCAGAACTGATGGACCAGGGTGAAGCCCGAGAGGATCGCCCAATCACCCATGTGCACATGCCCGGCCAACGCCGTGTTGTTGACCAGGATGCAGTGGTTGCCGATCACGCTGTCGTGACCGATATGCGCGTAGGCCATGATCAGGTTATGGTCGCCCAGGGTGGTTTCCGCGCGATCCTGCACCGTGCCACGGTGGATGGTCACCCCTTCGCGGATAACGTTGTGGTCACCCATGACCAGGCGTGTCTCTTCGCCTTTGTACTTGAGATCGGGCGTGTCTTCGCCTACCGAGGAAAACTGGTAGATGCGGTTGTGTCTGCCGATCCGGGTCGGGCCCTTGAGAATCACATGCGGCCCGATCACTGTCCCCTCGCCGATTTCCACACCTGCGCCGACGATCGACCAGGGGCCGACCTCAACGCCCTCGGCCAATATGGCCGTCGGATCGATGATTGCACGAGGGTCAATCAAACTCATACTTTCTGTTCCGCACAGATGATCTCGGCCGAGCAGACCGGCTTGCCGTCAACCGAGGCCTGGCATTCGAACTTCCAGATCTTGCGCTTGCAGCTGATGAACTTGGCTTCGAGGATCAACTGGTCACCCGGCAGCACAGGCTGGCGGAAGCGCAGCTTGTCGGAGCCGACGAAGTAGTACAGGGTGCCATCGGAAGGCTTCACGTCGAGCATCTTGAAACCGAGGATGCCGGCAGCCTGAGCCATGGCTTCAATGATCAGCACGCCCGGCATGATCGGATGCGCCGGGAAATGGCCATTGAAGAAAGGCTCGTTGATGCTGACATTCTTGTAGGCACGAATGCGCTGGGCCTCGACATCCAGTTCCACCACCCGGTCCACCAGCAGGAACGGGTAACGGTGAGGCAGGTATTCGCGAATCTCTTTGATGTCCATCATTTCGTGGGGAAGCCTGTAGTAAAGAGTGGGAGCGCGCCACGCGCGGCTCCTCTAGCAAATCAAGAAGGCAGCTTTCGTACAGACTCGGGCAGCTACTTGATATGGAAAATGGTATCAGCCATCTGATGAAGCATTACCGTCCGGGGTCACGTCGCCTACCCGCTTTTCCAGCTGCCGCAAGCGCCGGGCGATGTCGTCGAGCTGGCGAATACGCGCCGCGCTCTTGCGCCACTCGGCGGCCGGCTGCATCGCCGTGCCGGAAGAATAGGCACCCGGCTCGGTAATCGAGTGGGTCACCATGGTCATCCCGGTGAGGAAGACGTTGTCGCAAATCTCGATATGCCCCACCAGGCCGACACCACCGGCGAGCATGCAATGCTTGCCGATCTTGGTGCTGCCGGAAATCCCGCAGCAGGCAGCCATGGCCGTGTGATCGCCGACCTGAACGTTGTGGGCGATCTGAATCTGGTTGTCGAGCTTGACGCCATTGCCGATGATCGTGTCGGCCAGGGCCCCACGGTCGATAGCGGTATTGACGCCGATCTCCACGTCGTCACCGATGGTCACGCCGCCAATCTGGGCAATCTTCTGCCAAACACCCTTTTCGTTGGCAAAGCCGAAGCCTTCGCCACCGAGCACGGCACCGGACTGGATCACCACGCGCTTGCCAATGCGCACGTCGTGGTAAAGCGTGACCCGTGGCGCCAGCCAGCCGCCTTCGCCGATTTCACAGCGGGCACCGACAAAACACTGGGCCCCGACGCTAACCCCGGCAGCAATCCGCGCACCGCTCTCGATCACCGCAAAGGCACCGATACTGGCGCTCGGATCGACCTGCGCATCGGCGGCTACCAGCGCGCTCGGGTGAATCCCGGCAGGCGCCTTGGGCTTGGGATCGAACAGGTGCGAAATACGCGCATAGGCCAGGTAAGGATCAGCCACCACCAGCGCATCGCCAGCATAACCTTCGGCATCGGCGGCCTTGAGCAACACGGCACCGGCCTGGCTGTCAGCAAGATATTTGCGGTACTGGGGATTTGCCAGAAAGCTCAACTGAGCTGGGCCAGCCTCCTGCAAGGTGGCTAGCCCAGTGATTTGTTTCTCCTCGTTGCCACGCAAGGTGGCACCGAGGATCTCGGCCAATTGGCCGAGCTTGATGGTCGCTGTCATGGATTACTTCAGCTGGTTCATGCGCTCGATCACCTGGCGGGTGATGTCGTACTGCGGTTTGACATCGATCACGGCGCCACGCTCGAACACCAGGTCAAAGGCACCTTTCTTGATGACTTCTTCCACGGCGCTATCAAGCTTGGGCTTGAGCTGCTTGAGCATTTCACGGTCAGCAACGGCTTTTTGCTCGTTCAGCTCCTTGGACTGGAACTGGAAGTCACGGGCCTTTTGCTTGAATTCCAGCTCAAGACGCTCGCGCTCGCCTTGCTGCATCTTGTCGCCGCCCGCCACCAGACGATCCTGGATCCCCTTGGCGCTGCTTTCCAGAGCCTTGAGCTTGGTCAGTTGCGGACCGAACTTCTTCTCGGCATCGACCGCGTATTTCTTGGCTGCGTCGGATTCCAGCAGGGCCATCTGATAGTTCAGGACCGCGATTTTCATTTCGGCAAAGGCCGGGGTCGCTACCAGAACAGTGGCCAGCAGAACCAGTTGAGTCAACTTACGCACGATAAACTCCTACAAAATCCATTGTCGTTATCTAGGGTCAGGCCGTTAGAAGGTCTGACCGAGGGAGAATTGGAAAACCTGGGTTTCAGCGTTATTCGGTTCTTTGATCGGCATTGCCAGGGCGAAACTCAATGGCCCCAGAGCGGTCACCCAGGTCACGCCAACACCCACGGAACTGGCCATATTGCTGAAACTGATGTCGTTGCACTGCGTCTGCGACAGCGTGCCATTGGTGTTCCTGACCTGTTCGCACTTGGAGTCGAACACGTTACCCACGTCCCAGAACAGCGAGGTACGCAGCGAACGCTGGTCTTTCACGAATGGCAGCGGGAACAACAGCTCCGCACCACCTTGAATCAACACGTTACCACCGAACGGCAAGGCACTCGTGCTGGTATCGGCAACCGTACCGACGTTGCCGGTCACATCGACGCCACGACTTGGCGTGCCGCGCGGACCCAGGGTGCTGTCCTTGAAGCCACGTACCGAGTTGAAACCACCGGCGTAGTAGTTCTCATAGAACGGCAGACCGTTGGTCGAACCGTAGCCGTCGCCATAACCCAGTTCGGTATGGAAACGCATGGTGTAGGTGTCGCTCAACGGCTGGAATACCTGGCCGCGGTAGTCGAGTTTGAAGAACAACAGGTCACTGCCTGGGATGGTACTTTCCAGGGTCAGGCTCTGGGAATGACCACGGGTCGCCAGGACACCTTTGTTCAGGGTCGATTCCGACCAGCCGGCCGAAGCCTTGTAGTTCAGGAACTCATCGCCCTGATTGTTAACGAAGTTGAAGATTTCGTCGACGGTGTACAGGCCGGTCTGGATCTTGTCCTGCTGGGCCGTCAGGCCGAAGGTCAGGCGCGAGGTTTCGTTGATCGGGTAGCCGACGCTGACACCGGCACCCAGGCTGTCCACGGCATAGCTGGCGACGCTGACATCGAGCTGAGCGTAGTCAGTGGTGCGATAGAACACGTTGTAGCCCAGGCTGACACCGTCCGGCGTCCAGTAGGGGTCGACATAACCGAAGTTATAGCGGCTCTGGTACTGGCTGCGGGTCAGGCCGATGCTGACCTTGTTACCGGTACCGAGGAAGTTGTTCTGGGTGATCGAGCCGCCCAGGATCAGACCGGCACTCTGGGCAAAACCGACGCTGGCGGTAATCGAACCCGAGGCCTGCTCTTCCACGGCGTAGTTCACGTCAACCTGGTCGTCGACACCCGGAACCGCCGGGGTTTCGACGTTGACTTCTTTAAAGAAGCCCAAACGTTCAAGACGGGTCTTGGACTGGTCGATCAGGTAGGTGGAAGCCCAACCGCCTTCCATCTGACGCATTTCACGACGCAGCACTTCGTCCGCGGACTTGGTGTTGCCACGGAAGTTGATGCGGTTGACGTAGGCCCGTTTGCCCGGGTCGACCACGAAGGTGATATCGACGGTGTGATCGTCATCGTGCGGCGTCGGGACGCCGTTGACGTTGGCGAAGGTGTAGCCGTCGTTACCCAGGCGGCGGGTGATCAGTTCCGAGGTGGTGGTCATCAGCTTGCGCGAGAACACCTGACCCTTCTCCACCAGCAGCAGGGATTTGACCTGGTCTTCAGGCACCTTCAGGTCACCACTGAGCTTCACGTCACGGACCTTGTACTTCTGGCCTTCGGTGACGTTGACCGTGATATAGACGCTTTTCTTGTCCGGGGTGATGGAGACCTGGGTCGAGGCGATATCCATGTTGATATAGCCACGGTCCAGGTAGTAGGAACGCAGGCGCTCCAGGTCACCGGAGAGCTTTTCACGGGCGTACTTGTCATCGTTCTTGAAGAACGACAACCAGTTGGTGGTCTTGAGTTCGAACAGGTCGATCAGGTCTTCGTCCTTGAATACCGAGTTACCCACCACGTTGATGTGCTGGATCGCGGCGACGGTGCCTTCATTGATCTTGATCTTCAAGCCAACGCGGTTACGCGGTTGGGGAACGACTTCGGTCTCGACCTCGGCCGAGTAACGGCCCTGGGCCACATACTGACGTTGAAGTTCGTTACGCACGCCTTCAAGGGTCGCGCGCTGGAAAATTTCACCCTCGGCCAGGCCGGACTGTTTCAGACCCTTCATCAGATCGTCAGTCGAGATCGCCTTGTTGCCTTCGATATCGATACTGGCCACCGAGGGCCGTTCAACGACCGTGATGACCAGGACGTTACCTTCGCGCCCCAGTTGGATATCCTGGAAGAAACCGGTTTTGAACAGCGCGCGAGTGGATTCCACCAGGCGACGGTCATCCGCTTGCTCCCCGACATTCAACGGTAACGCGCCAAAGACGCTACCAGCGGATACCCGCTGGAGGCCATTGACACGAATATCGGAGATAGTGAAGGACTCGGCGTGAACTTCGGCGATCATCAATACGGTGAGAACCGCAGTTAGCAGCAGACGTTTCATGAAGTCCTTTCTTATTCCAACTGGCAATAAACAAACTGCCGCACAATGCGGCAGATTCGCAATTTTCGCGAAGCGTTACAGTCGACTCAGATCGTTGACCAAGGCAAGCAACATCACCCCGACCACCAAACTGATACCGATCTGAATCCCCCAACCTTGCACCCGATCCGACAAGGGACGACCACGCGCCCACTCGATCAGATAAAACAGCAAATGCCCCCCATCCAGTACCGGGATGGGCAACAAATTCAGAACCCCGAGGCTGATACTCAGATAAGCCAGGAAATTCAGGAAATCAGCGACGCCCGACTGGGCCGAAGCGCCCGCCACTTTAGCAATGGTTATCGGTCCACTCAAGTTTTTTACCGAGAGCTCACCGAACAACATTTTCTTCAGCGAGTCCAGGGTCAGAACACTCATGGTCCAAGTGCGCCGGGCACCCTCGCCAATCGCCGCCAGCGGACCGTAACTCACCTCGCGAACCATCTCCGGCGGCCAGTCCACGGCCTTGACCCCCGCCCCCAGATAACCGCTCGCCGCCTTGCCTTCGCCACGGCTGGCCAGGGTCAGCGGGACGTCGATTTGAGCACCATCACGCTCGACGTGCAGCACAATTTTGGTATCAGGACGTACACGGACCCAATCCACCACCTGCTGCCAGTCGCTCAGGGGCTGGTCATTCACCGCCAGCAGGCGGTCGCCAGTCTTGAGACCGGCAGCCTGGGCCGGGCCTTTCGGATCGAGTTCGGCCAGCACCGGCGCCAACGCCGGGCGCCATGGGCGAATCCCCAGGGCCTTGATCGGATCGGGCTCATCGGCGCCCTTCAACCAATGGTCCAGCGCCAGTTCGCGTGGCGAGTCGCTGGTCGAACCGGACTCACGGACCCGCAGTTGCAAGGTGCCGCTCTCTCCCAGGCGCCGCACCAACTGAAGATTGACCGCACCCCAACCGGTGGTCGGCTCGCCGTCGACGGCAACAATTTCCTGGCCGCTGCTCAGTCCGGCCTTCTCGGCCAGGCTGCCGCTCTCCACAGTGCCAATGACCGGACGCACCTGTTGGCTGCCGAGCATCGCCAGGCCCCAGAAAAACACGATGGCCAGGAGAAAGTTGGCAATCGGGCCGGCCGACACGATCGCGATACGCTGGCGCACCGACTTGCGATTGAAAGCCTGGTCGAGCAGATGCGGCGGAACTTCAGCCTCGCGCTCGTCGAGCATTTTCACGTAGCCGCCCAACGGAATGGCGGCGACCACGAACTCGGTGCCCTGGCGATCCTGCCAACGCAGCAGCGGCATGCCGAAGCCCACGGAAAAACGCAGGACCTTGACGCCGCAACGACGGGCCACCCAGAAGTGGCCGAATTCGTGGAAGGTCACCAGCACACCCAGGGCCACCAGGGTGCCGACTATCATATAGAGCGCGCTCATGTACTTTCTCCGCAATCCCAGGTGCCGACAGCCCCGAAGGCTACGCCAGATTCATCGCCCGTGGCGACTCAGCCACTGCCCGGCCAGCGCCCGGGCCTTAGCGTCCGCCGCGAATACCGCGTCGAGCTGGTTGACCGCGACCACCGGCTCCAGGTTCAAAACGTCCTCGATGATACCCGCGATCTCGAGGTAGCGGATGCGCCGTTCGAGAAATGCCGCCACCGCCACTTCATTCGCCGCATTCAACATCGCCGGCGCACTGCCTCCGGCCTCAGCCGCTTCGCGGGCCAGGCGCAGGCACGGAAAGCGCTGCTCGTCCGGTGCCTGGAAGTCCAGCCGCGCCACGGCAAACAGGTCCAGCGGCGTCGCGCCGGAGTCAATCCGCTCAGGCCAGGCCAGGGCGTTGGCGATTGGTGTGCGCATATCCGGGTTGCCCAACTGTGCCAGCACCGAACCGTCAACGTAATCGACCAACGAGTGAATCACACTCTGTGGGTGGATCACCACTTCGACCTGGGACGGCTTGGCGTCGAACAACCAGCACGCCTCGATCAGCTCCAGGCCTTTGTTCATCATACTCGCAGAGTCGACCGAGATCTTGCGCCCCATCGACCAGGTCGGATGGGCGCACGCCTGCTCGGGAGTGACATCGGCCAGTTCGGCCAACGGCGTTTGCCGGAACGGGCCACCCGAGGCGGTCAGCAGGATCCGCCGCACACCGACCGCCGCCAGGCCACGGGCGTGATCCTGGGGCAAACACTGGAAAATCGCATTGTGTTCACTGTCGATCGGCAGCAATACCGAACCGCTCTTGCGTACCGCCTGCATAAAGAGCGCGCCGCTCATCACCAGCGCCTCCTTGTTGGCCAGGAGGATCTTCTTGCCCGCCTCGACCGCCGCCAGCGTCGGACGCAAGCCCGCCGCGCCGACGATGGCCGCCATCACCGCATCGACCTCGGGATCGGCCGCGACCTGGCACAGGCCGGCCTCCCCCACCCGCACTTCGGTCGCCAGGCCGGCATCGCGCAGCTGCTCCTGCAGACCACGCGCCGCGGCCGCCTCGGGCACTACCGCATAACGCGGTCGATGCCGCACGCACAGGGCGAACAGCTCGGCCAAGCGGCTGAAACCGCTCAGGGCAAAGACCTGGTAACGCTGCGGGTGGCGAGCGATGACATCCAGGGTACTCAGGCCGATGGAACCGGTGGCACCCAGCACGGTAATTTGCTGTGGGCGGCTCACGATGCAGCGATCCAGAGCAGTACGGCGAAGGTCGGAATCGCCGCCGTCAGGCTATCGATTCGATCGAGGATGCCGCCATGCCCGGGCAACAGGTTGCTGCTGTCCTTGATCCCCGACTGGCGCTTGAACATGCTTTCGGTCAAGTCACCGACCACCGAGATCACCACGATCAGCGCCGCCCCCAGCAGACTGGCGATCATTTGCCCGGCACCCCAGCCGCGTACGACCCCGACCACCGCGGTAATCACCAGACTCAAGGCCAGGCCGCCGTAGACACCTTCCCAGCTCTTGCCCGGACTGACCGAAGGTGCCAGCTTGCGCTTGCCGAAGGCCTTGCCGGAAAAGTAGGCACCGATATCGGCACACCAGACCAGGATCATCACCGCCATGATCAACCAGTTGCCCAACGGTTCCTGCTTGATCAGGATCAGGCCCTGCCAGGCCGGCAACAGGATCAGGAAGCCGATCACCAGTTTGCTGGCGGTCGTCGACCAGTGCGCGCTGGTGCGCGGGTAGGTCAGCACCAGGAAAGTCGCCAGGCCCCACCACAACACCGCCGCCCCGAGCACCCAGGGTGCCAGGTTGGGCAGGATGTACATAAAGAACAACAGCACCGCGACCAGCGCCGCATAGGCCACACGGGCCGGCTGCGCTTCAAACCCCGCCAGGCGTGCCCATTCCCAGGCGCCAAGGGTGACGACCAGGCCGATGAACAGCGCAAAGCCGGCGCCTTCGAGCAGGAAGAACCCACATAAGGCAATAGGCAGGAGAATGAGTGCCGTGATGATGCGTTGCTTGAGCATTAAACCCGGGCTCCTGCTTCGACCTGCTCGCTCGTTTTACCGAAACGACGCTGGCGGGAAGCAAAATCAGCCAGCGCGGTGCGCATGGCCTCGTGTTTGAAGTCCGGCCAGAACAGGTCGGAGAAATACAGCTCGGCATACGCCAGCTGCCACAGCAGGAAATTGCTGATGCGATGCTCGCCACCGGTCCGGATACACAGGTCCGGCAACGGCAGGTCGCCGGTGGCCAGACAGGTCTGCAACAGCTCCGGAGTAATATCGTCCGGACGCAAATGCCCAGCCTGCACTTCACGGGCCAGGCGCTGGGCCGCCTGGGCGATGTCCCATTGCCCGCCATAGTTGGCGGCGATCTGCAGAATGAAACGATTGCTGCCGACCGTCGCCGCTTCCGCCTCGCGCATGGCGGCCTGCAACTCGGGGTGAAAGCGCGAGCGGTCGCCAATGATCCGCAGGCTGATATTGTTCTCGTTGAGACGCTTGGCCTCGCGGCGCAACGCCTTGAAGAACAGGTCCATCAAGGCACTGACTTCGTCGGCGGGGCGCTGCCAGTTCTCGCTGGAGAACGCGAACAGGGTCAATACCTCGACCCCAGCCTCGGCACACACTTCAATAACGGCGCGCACCGCGTCGACGCCAGCCTTGTGCCCGGCAACCCCGGGCAAAAAGCGTTTCTTCGCCCAGCGGTTATTGCCGTCCATGATGATTGCAACATGGCGCGGCACCGAGGACGGCACAGACTGCTTGGTCTTTTCCATGAAAACGTCCTGACCCTTATACGGCCATCAGGTCCGCTTCTTTTTGCTTCACGGCGACTTCGATTTCCGCCACGAACTTGTCAGTCAGTTTCTGGATATCGTCAGCCGCACGACGCTCTTCGTCTTCGCTGATTTCTTTTTCCTTGACCAGGTCCTTCAAGTCGCCCAGCACGTCGCGACGGATATTGCGCACGGCAACGCGAGCGTTTTCCGCTTCTTCACGGGCCTGCTTGGTGAAACCACGACGGGTTTCTTCGGTCAGCGCCGGCATGGAGATCAGCAGCAACTCGCCCAGGTTGGTCGGATTGAGGTTCAGACCGGCACTGCCGATCGCCTTGTCCACGGCACCGAGCATATTGCGCTCGAACGCCACGACCTGCAGGGTGCGCGCGTCCTTGACGGTGATGTTGGCGACCTGTTTGATCGGGGTGTCGGTGCCGTAGTAAGGCACCATCACACCTTCCAGGATGCTCGGGTGAGCCTGCCCGGTACGAATCCGGCCAAACGCATGGGCCAGGGATTCCAGGGACTTCTTCATGCGCTCTTGAGCGTCTTTCTTGATTTCGTTGATCATTGTTGGCCTTCCTCGATCAGGGTTCCTTCAGCGCCGCCATGCACGATGTTCAGCAGGGCGCCGGGCTTGTTCATGTTAAATACGCGCAGCGGCATCTTGTGATCGCGGCACAGGCAGATAGCAGTGAGATCCATGACCCCCAGCTTGCGATCCAGCACTTCATCGTAGGTCAGATGATCGAACTTCTCGGCATGCGGGTCTTTGAATGGGTCCGCGGTATAGACGCCATCGACCTTGGTCGCCTTGAGCACCACATCGGCGTCGATTTCAATTGCCCGCAGGCAAGCCGCCGAGTCCGTGGTAAAGAACGGATTACCGGTACCGGCCGCGAAGATCACCACTTCCTTGGCGTTGAGATGACGCATGGCCTTGCGGCGATCATAGTGATCGGTCACACCGACCATGGAAATAGCTGACATCACGATGGCCGAGATATTCGCACGTTCCAGCGCGTCGCGCATCGCCAGCGCGTTCATCACCGTGGCCAGCATGCCCATGTGGTCGCCGGTGACACGGTCCATCCCGGCAGCACTCAAGGCGGCGCCGCGGAACAGGTTGCCACCGCCGATCACCAGTCCGACCTGAACGCCGATGCCAACCAGTTGGCCGACTTCCAGCGCCATGCGATCCAGGACTTTCGGGTCGATCCCGAACTCTTCCGAGCCCATCAGGGCCTCGCCGCTAAGTTTGAGTAGAATGCGTTTATAGCGAGCTTGATAGCCACTGCCCTGCTGAGCCATTGCGAATCTCTCCTGCGGCGTTTAAAAAATCTTGCGAGCTGTTTGCAGCCTGCGCTTACTCTAGCTTGGCGCTGCTACAGCGCCATCAGAACACATCTCTGTAAGACGGTTCCGAATGGAAAAAGAGAAAATCCCTCCTCCCATTTGAAAAGAGGCTGCGCGCGTAAGCGGGCAGCCTCTTGGGTCGACAGTTGAAAACCGTCTTACTGCTTGTTGGCAGCCAGTTGAGCAGCAACTTCTTCAGCGAAGTTGTCCACTGGCTTCTCGATGCCATCACCTACTTTGAAGTAAGTGAAGGAAACGATTTCAGCGCCGGCTTTCTTGACCAGAGCACCCACGGTGACTTCTGGGTTCTTGACGAAAGCTTGCTCAACCAGGCTGGCTTCGGCCAGGAACTTGTTGATACGGCCGCCGACCATTTTTTCAACGATTTCAGCTGGCTTGCCTTTGATCTTGTCTTCGTTGAGGCTCAGGAAAACGCCTTTTTCGCGTTCGATGGCTTCAGCGGAAACCTGCGATGGCAGCAGGAATTCAGGGTTGGTCGCCGCAACGTGCATGGCAACGTCTTTGGCCAGGTCTTCGTTGCCGCCTTTGAGGGCAACAACCACACCGATCTTGTTACCGTGCAGGTAAGCGCCGACCACATCACCTTCGATACGAGCCAGGCGACGGATGTTGACGTTTTCGCCAACTTTGGCAACCAGTGCTTCACGCGCCGATTCCTGAGCGGCGATCAGCGGAGCTACGTCGGTCAGTTTGTCAGCGAAGGCTTTTTCAACGCTGGCAGCGACGAAGCCCTTGAAGTCGTCTTGCAGAGCCAGGAAGTCGGTCTGCGAGTTCACTTCCAGGATCACGGCAGCGGTGCCGTCGCCCTTGATTGCGATGGCGCCTTCAGCGGCAATGTTGCCGGCTTTCTTGGCGGCCTTGATGGCGCCCGAAGCGCGCATGTCATCAATGGCTTTTTCGATGTCGCCGTCAGCCTTGGTCAAGGCCTTCTTGCAGTCCATCATGCCTTCGCCGGTACGCTCGCGCAGTTCTTTGACCAACGCTGCAGTAATCTCTGCCATTTCAAAATTCCTCTTGGATAGGTTATCAACCATTCCACCCGATCGAACGGGCGTTCAATTCTTCCCGATCCCGTTGTAGCGGCTACACATTACAAAGGCTGTAGCGGCACCAGCAACCAACGGTTTTCGAGGTGGCAAAAAGGGGGCCAAGCCCCCTTTTTGCTTACTGAGTCAACGCCAGGGCGTCAATTACTCAGCTGCGGCGACCGGAGCTTCTTCAGCAGCGAACTCGACGGTGCCACCGTTGACATTGTTGCGACCGCGGATCACAGCGTCAGCCATCGAACCCATGTACAGCTGGATGGCGCGAATGGCGTCATCGTTGCCTGGGATGATGTAGTCAACGCCTTCCGGGCTGCTGTTGGTATCGACTACGCCGATAACCGGGATGCCCAGCTTGTTGGCTTCAGTGATCGCGATGCGCTCGTGGTCAACGTCGATCACGAACAGTGCGTCAGGCAGACCGCCCATGTCCTTGATACCACCCAGGGAACGATCGAGCTTTTCCAGGTCGCGAGTGCGCATCAGCGCCTCTTTCTTGGTCAGCTTGGCGAAAGTACCGTCTTCGGCTTGGATTTCAAGGTCACGCAGACGCTTGATCGAAGCACGGATGGTTTTGAAGTTGGTCAGCATGCCGCCCAACCAGCGGTGATCGACGTACGGCGAACCGCAACGTGCTGCTTCTTCAGCAACGATCTTGCCAGCGGAACGCTTGGTGCCGACGAACAGAATCTTGTTTTTGCCCTGGGCCAGACGCTCTACGAAAGTCAGAGCTTCGTTGAACATTGGCAGGGTTTTTTCAAGGTTGATGATGTGGATCTTGTTACGTGCGCCGAAAATGTACTTACCCATTTTCGGGTTCCAGTAACGGGTCTGGTGACCGAAGTGCACACCGGCCTTCAGCATATCGCGCATGTTGACTTGGGACATGATAGTTCCTTGATAAGTCGGGTTTGGCCTCCACGTATCCCAATGACCAACCCGCAGCTTTAGCTGAGGCACCCAGGTCATCGTGTCGACACGTGTGTGGATTTAAGCTTCACGGGGCTATCCCCGGAAAGCGGCGCATTTTATACCACAGCAACGACAAAAACGGAACCCGCATTCGCATTTCCTGCCCCGGGCTTTTGCGCCCGCCCAGGATTCAGGCCAGAATGACCCCAGCTTGATAGAGAGAAGCGATGGCCGGATGCTCATGGTTCACCCCGTCCGTCTGGTAGAATCGCGCTTTATAAGGGTAGCGACCCCCCGGGCCAGCCATCATGGCCCCGGCGTTTACACCCCATTCCGTGTTTATCCGCGCCCGGCGCGTAGAAGAGAGCCTGTAT
This sequence comes from Pseudomonas sp. GW821-FHT03C07, assembly GCF_059420925.1. NCBI lineage: Bacteria > Pseudomonadati > Pseudomonadota > Gammaproteobacteria > Pseudomonadales > Pseudomonadaceae > Pseudomonas > Pseudomonas sp. GW821-FHT03C07. The sequence continues at coordinate 234,412 of NZ_JBWKUQ010000009.1, read as the reverse complement.
GACCGTCACCCTCAAAACCCCCGAGGACATCGCAAAAATGCGTGTCGCTGGCCGCCTGGCTGCCGATGTACTGGAAATGATCGGTGAATACGTCAAGCCCGGCGTCACCACCGAGGAACTCGACCGTATCTGCCACGACTACATCGTCAATGTGCAGCAGGCCATTCCCGCCCCGCTCAACTACAAGGGTTTCCCGAAGTCGATCTGCACCTCGGTCAACCACGTGGTCTGCCACGGCATTCCCGGCGACAAGGCACTCAAGGATGGCGACACGCTGAACATCGACGTCACCGTGATCAAGGACGGTTACCACGGCGACACCAGCAAGATGTTCCACGTCGGTGCGGTGCCGGTCTGGGCCGAACGGCTGTCGCAGATCACCCAGGAATGCATGTACAAGGCCATCGAGATCGTCAAACCCGGCTGCCGCCTGGGCGACATCGGCGAAATCATCCAGAAGCACGCGGAAAAGAACGGTTTCTCGGTGGTGCGTGAGTTCTGTGGCCACGGCATCGGCAAGGTGTTCCACGAAGAGCCGCAGATCCTGCACTACGGCCGCGCCGGCACCGGCATGGAACTCAAGGCCGGCATGACCTTCACCATCGAGCCGATGATCAACCAGGGCAAGGCCGACACCAAGGTGCTGGGCGACGGCTGGACCGCGATCACCAAGGACCGCAAGCTGTCGGCCCAGTGGGAGCACACCCTGCTGGTCACCGACAGCGGCTATGAGATCTTCACCCTGCGTAGCGATGAGACCATCCCGCGCGTCTCGGCCTGATCGCTCGCCAGCCGCTTTATATAGAACGCCTATAGAACCCAAGGAAAGCCAATCGATGCCGCAGGTGGACCCCGAACTCTTCGACCGCGGCCAGTTCCAGGCGGAACTGGCACTGAAGGCCAGCCCCATCGCTGCCTTCAAGAAGGCCATCCGCCATGCCCACGAGGTGCTCGACGAACGCTTTCGTATCGGGCGCGATATCCGCCGGCTGATCGAAGACCGCGCCTGGTTCGTCGATAACATCCTGCAACAGGCCTGGGACCAGTTCTGTTGGAGCGAAGACGCCGACATCGCCCTGGTGGCGGTCGGCGGCTACGGTCGTGGCGAACTGCACCCCTACTCGGACATCGATCTGCTGATCCTGCTCGACGACGCCGACCACGAGATCTTTCGCGACTCCATCGAGCGTTTCCTGACCTTGCTCTGGGACATCGGCCTGGAAGTCGGCCAGAGCGTGCGCTCGATTGACGAATGCGCCGAGGAAGCCCGAGCCGACCTGACGGTCATCACCAACCTGATGGAAAGCCGCACCGTCGCCGGCCCCGAGCGCCTGCGCCAGCGCATGCTCGACGTCACCAGCACGGCACACATGTGGCCGAGCAAGGACTTCTTCCTGGCCAAGCGCGCCGAACAGAAGGCCCGCCACCACAAGTACAACGACACCGAATACAACCTGGAACCCAACGTCAAGGGCTCGCCCGGCGGCCTGCGGGATATCCAGACGATCCTCTGGGTCGCCCGCCGCCAGTACGGCACCCTGAACCTGCGGGCCCTGGCCGGCGAAGGTTTCCTGGTGGAAAGCGAAAACGCCGTGCTGGCCTCGTCCCAGGAGTTCCTCTGGAAAGTCCGCTACGCCCTGCACATGCTCGCCGGTCGCGCCGAGGACCGCCTGCTGTTCGACCACCAGCGCAGCATCGCCGGGCTGCTGGGCTTCAAGGGTGACGATGCGAAACAGGCCATCGAAAACTTCATGCAGCAGTACTACCGGGTGGTCATGAGCATTGCCCAGCTCAGCGACCTGATCATCCAGCACTTCGAGGAAATCATCCTCGCCCCGGAAGACGAAACGCCGCCGCAGCCGTTGAACTCGCGCTTCCAGTTGCACGACGGCTACATCGAGGCGTGCAACCCGAACGTCTTCCGCCGCACGCCGTTCGCCATGCTGGAAATCTTCGTGCTGATGGCCCAGCAGCCGGAAATCAAGGGGGTGCGCGCCGACACCATCCGTCTGCTGCGGGAAAACCGCCACCTGATCGACGACGACTTCCGCAACGATATCCGCAACACCAGCCTGTTTATCGAGCTGTTCAAGTGCAAGATCGGCATCCACCGCAACCTGCGCCGGATGAACCGCTACGGCCTCCTCGGGCGCTACCTGCCGGAGTTCGGCGATATCGTCGGGCAGATGCAACACGACCTGTTCCATATCTATACGGTCGACGCACACACCCTGAACCTGATCAAGCACCTGCGCAAACTGCAGTACACCCAGGTCTCGGAGAAATTCCCGCTGGCCGCCAAGCTCATGGCCAAGCTGCCCAAGCCCGAGCTGATCTACATGGCCGGGCTCTACCACGATATCGGCAAGGGCCGGCACGGCGACCATTCGGAACTCGGCGCTGTGGATGCCGCGGCCTTCTGCGCGCGTCACCAACTGCCGCAGTGGGACAGCCGCCTGATCGTCTGGCTGGTGCAGAACCACCTGATGATGTCCACCACCGCCCAGCGCAAGGACCTCTCCGACCCGCAGGTCATCCATGACTTCGCGCAGATCGTCGGCGACCACGTCTACCTGGACTACCTTTATGTCCTGACCGTCGCCGACATCAACGCGACCAACCCGAGCCTGTGGAACTCCTGGCGCGCCAGCCTGTTGCGCCAGCTCTACACCGAGACCAAGCGCGCCCTGCGCCGCGGTCTGGAAAACCCGGTGGACCGCGAAGAGCAGATTCGCCAGACCCAGAGCGCCGCCCTGGATATCCTGGTGCGTGCCGGCACCGACCCGGACGATGTCGAACAGCTCTGGTCGCAACTGGGCGATGACTACTTCCTGCGTCACACCGCCGGCGATGTCGCCTGGCACAGCGACGCGATCCTGCAGCAGCCGGCCGATGGCGGCCCGCTGGTACTGATCAAGGAAACCACCCAGCGCGAATTCGAAGGCGGCACGCAGATCTTTATCTACGCCCCGGACCAGCACGACTTCTTCGCCGTGACCGTGGCCGCGATGGACCAGCTCAATCTGAACATCCATGACGCCCGGGTCATCACCTCCAGCAGCCAATTCACCCTCGATACCTACATCGTGCTGGACAACGACGGCGGCTCCATCGGCGACAACCCGAAGCGCATCAAGCAGATCCGCGACGGCCTGACCGAGGCCCTGCGCAACCCGGACGACTACCCAACCATTATCCAGCGCCGGGTCCCGCGCCAGCTCAAGCACTTCGCCTTTGCGCCCCAGGTCACCATCCACAACGACGCCCAGCGCCCGGTCACGGTGCTGGAGCTGAGTGCGCCGGACCGCCCCGGGCTGCTGGCGCGGATCGGCAAGATCTTCCTGGAGTTCGACCTGTCGCTGCAGAACGCCAAGATCGCCACCCTCGGCGAGCGGGTCGAAGACGTGTTCTTCATCACCGACGCCGACAACCAACCGCTGTCCGACCCGCAGCTGTGCAGCCGATTGCAGGACGCCATCGTCGAACAACTGAGCGTCAACGCCGAACCGCCCCCTGAAACGATGCGCCTGAGTATCTGAATAAATGCTTTCCTGTGGGAGCGGGCTTGCCCGCGATGCGTCAGTCCAAACACATCGCCGGCGACTGACACACCGTCATCGCCGGCAAGCCCGCTGCCACACTTGATCTGCCGCGCCCGGCAGGCCGCATGCCTACAACTGAATTGAACGAGACTGTCCATGAACAACGCCCTGAACCAGTTGCAGCCCTACCCGTTCGAGAAACTCCGCGCCCTGCTTGGCAGCGTGACGCCGAACGCGGACAAGCGGCCGATCGCCCTGTCCATCGGCGAACCGAAGCACCGCTCGCCAGCATTTGTCGCCGAGGCCCTGAGCGCCAACCTGGAACAGATGGCCGTGTACCCGACCACCCTCGGGGTGCCGGCCCTGCGTGAAGCCATCGCCGGCTGGTGCGAGCGGCGTTTCGGCGTGCCGAGCGGCTGGATCGACCCGGCGCGCAACGTGCTGCCGGTCAACGGCACCCGCGAGGCACTGTTCGCCTTTACCCAGACCGTGGTCAACCGTGGCGACGACGCCCTGGTGGTCAGCCCCAACCCGTTCTATCAGATCTACGAAGGCGCGGCGTTCCTCGCCGGGGCCAAGCCGCACTATCTGCCCTGCCTGGACGAGAACGGCTTCAACCCGGACTTCGAGGCCGTGCCGACGGAGATCTGGCAGCGTTGCCAGATCCTCTTCCTGTGCTCGCCAGGCAACCCGACCGGTGCGCTGATTCCGCTGGAGACCTTGAAAAAGCTGATCGCTCTGGCCGACGAGCACGACTTCGTGATCGCCGCCGATGAGTGCTACAGCGAGCTCTACTTCGATGAGCGGACCCCGCCGCCGGGCCTGCTCAGCGCCTGCGTGGCGCTGGGCCGCAAGGACTTCAAGCGTTGCGTGGTGTTCCACAGCCTGTCCAAGCGCTCCAACCTGCCGGGGCTGCGTTCGGGTTTTGTCGCCGGTGACGCGGATATTCTCAAAGCCTTCCTGCTGTATCGCACCTACCACGGCTGCGCGATGCCGGTGCAAACGCAACTGGCCAGCGTGGCGGCCTGGAACGACGAAGTGCATGTGCGGGCCAATCGTGCGCTGTACCGGGAGAAGTTTGATGCGGTGCTGGAGATCCTGGCGCCGGTGCTGGATGTGCGGCGGCCGGATGGCAGCTTCTACCTGTGGCCGAATGTGCAGGGCGATGATGCGGCGTTCTGCCGCGATCTGTTTGCCGAGGAGCATGTGACCGTGGTGCCGGGCTCCTATCTGTCCCGCGAAGTCGACGGCGTCAATCCGGGGGCTGGTCGCGTGCGCATGGCCCTGGTTGCGCCACTGGCCGAATGCGTCGAAGCCGCCGAGCGGATTCGCGCGTTCATCCAGCGCCGCAAATAACCTGTAGCAGCAGGCTTGCCGGCGATGAAGCCGTTGGGCCCTTGTGGGAGCGGAGCTTGCCCGCGAAGAGGCCCGCGATGCCGCTAAGGACATCCCGACAAGCTCCGCTCCCACGGCACCGTGACACCCCGGGCTATTTCACCGAGCCGAGGTTCGCCTCGCTCAGATCCAGCTCCGCCAGCACCTCGCGCAACACATCGTCGCCGATCTGATGCTGGCGACTGAGCCGGTACAACTCCAGGCGCTGCGCCCGCAGTGCCCTCAGCCGCAAGCGGCGGTCCAACTGGTCCATCTGGAATGCCAACGCCTGAGCTTCGGCGGAGTCGTTGAACACCTCCAACTGATGCCGGTATTCGGCCATCAACTGCGCTTTCAACTCGGTCGCCAACGCTGCCTGGGTCGCATCCTGAGTAGCGTCCTGAGTCATGTCCTGCGGCGCAGCCAGTTCCTCGGTCTCCAGCGCATGGATCGCCGCTTCGGCGGTTTTCTTCCAGGCTTCGCGCACTTCGCCGCGATGTTTGTCATCCTGACTCTTCGGCAAGTCGCGCAACAGCAGCGGCAAGGCAATGCTGGCGGCCGCCAAAGACAACAGAATCACCCCCGCGGCAATGAAAATCAGCAAATCACGCTCGGGAAAATCCACCCCAGGCGCAATCAGCAGCGGCACCGACATCACGCCCGCCAGCGTCACCGCCCCGCGCACGCCGCCCACCGTCAGCAACCAGCAGGAACGCCCCTTGGCCATGCCCGACAATGGGCTTTTGCCACGCCAGCCCCGCAGCAGCTCGGACAAACGCCAAATGCTGTGCACCCAGATAAACCGCAACGCCACCAGCGCCAGAAAGATCGCCAGCACCTCCAGGCAGCGATAGAGCAAGGTCGGCCACAACGAAGGCTGATGACTGACGACCGCCTTGACGATGTCCGGCAACTGCAAGCCCAGCAGCAGGAAGATCAGCCCGTTGAAGGCGAACTCCAGCAGCGACCAGACACTGCGGTTGAGCAACCGCGTGCTGGTCTGGCGCGGCAGCAGGTCGAGCCAGCTCTGCATCATCCCCGCCGCCACCGCCGACAGAATCCCCGAGACCTCGAGACGCTCGGCCAACACATAGGCGGCGAACGGCAACAGCAACATGAACACCACGTGGGTCGCCGGATCGTCCCAACCGCGAGCGATCATCCAGACCCGAAAGCGCCCCACCAGCCAGCTCAGCGCCACGCCGACGGCCAAGCCACCGACCGCCACCAGAACAAAGGTCAGGCTCGCATTGGCCAGGGAAAAGGCACCGGTCACGGCCGCCGCCAGGGCGAACTTGAAGGTCACCAGGCCCGACGCATCGTTCATCAGCGCCTCGCCCTGGAGCATATGCATCAGCGGTGTCGGTAGACGGTTTTGGGCAATGGCGGACACCGCCACCGCGTCGGTCGGCGACAACACCGCCGCCAAGGCGAACGCCACGGGCAAGGGGATGGCCGGCAGCAGCCAGTGAATGAAATAGCCAGCGCCGACCACCGTGAACAACACCAGCCCCACGGCCAGGGTCAGGATCGGCCCGCGCAGGCGCCACAACTCGCGCTTGGGCATGCGCCAACCGTCAGAAAACAGCAACGGCGGCAGAAACAGGAACAGAAACAGCTCCGGGTCCAGCGCCACATGCAGACCCAGGGTCGGCCAGGCCAGCAAGGCCCCCGCGGCAATCTGCACCAAGGGCAGCGGCAGCGGAATCACCCGCCAGAGCAAACGCGAGACGCCGACCAGCATCAGCAAAATCAGGACGGTGTAGGCCGTCTGCATAAAAAGCATTCCCAATCGTTTAAAACAGATCGCTGGCAACAGCTTGCCGTCGAAGTGCCATATTAGCCGCTTAAGCTGCCACCCGGACGCTGCACCAAAGTCGCAGTCGGCAGGGGAAGATGTAACCGCACACGACTAAGACGCCTAAGCGGCCCGGTCATGGCATAATCTTCAACCTTTCATCCCTCGCATCTCCAAAGGGGAGGCAATTGCTGTGACTGCTCCGAGCAAAACGTTGCACCTTTTCGGAATCAAGGCGTGCGACACCATGAAAAAGGCCCGTACCTGGCTCGACGAGCAAGCCGTGCCCTACACGTTCCATGACTACAAGACCGCCGGTATCGACCGCGAACACCTGACCCAGTGGTGCAACGAGCACGGCTGGCAAGTGGTGCTGAACCGCGCCGGAACCACCTTTCGCAAACTCGACGACGAACGTAAAGCCGATCTCGACCAGGCGAAAGCGATTGAACTGATGCTGGCACAACCCTCGATGATCAAGCGCCCGGTGCTTGATCTCGGTGACCGAACCCTGATTGGCTTCAAGCCAGATAGCTATGCGGCGGCCCTCAACTGAGCCAGAGCGCTCAAGGCCCCCACTCATTTTGCAAGAGGTAACTGCATGTCCACTACTCCGTTCAGCCTGGGCTTCGGCGTTGGCACCCAGAATCGTCAAGGTGCCTGGCTGGAAGTTTTCTACGCCCAACCCCTGCTTCAGCCTTCGGCCGAGCTGGTCGCCGCCATCGCGCCGATCCTCGGTTACACCGGCGGCAACCAGGCGATCACCTTCAGCACCGCCCAGGCCTCGCAACTGGCCGAGGCCCTGAAAAGTGTCGACGCCGCCCAGGCTGCCCTGCTGACCCGTCTGGCCGAAAGCCACAAGCCGTTGGTCGCGACCCTGCTGGCTGAAGATGCCCAGCTGACTTCCACCCCCGAGGCCTACCTCAAGCTGCACCTGCTCTCCCACCGCCTGGTCAAGCCCCACGGCCTGAGCCTGGCGGGCGTGTTCCCGCTGCTGCCGAACGTGGCCTGGACCAGCCAGGGCGCCATCGACCTGTCGGAACTGGCCGCGCATCAACTGGAAGCGCGCCTGCGTGGCGAGCTGCTGGAAGTGTTCTCGGTGGACAAGTTCCCGAAAATGACCGACTACGTGGTCCCGAGCGGCGTGCGTATCGCTGACAGCGCGCGGATCCGCCTGGGCGCCTACATCGGCGAAGGCACCACCGTGATGCACGAAGGCTTCGTCAACTTCAACGCTGGCACCGAAGGCCCGGGCATGATCGAAGGCCGCGTTTCGGCGGGTGTCTTTGTCGGCAAGGGTTCGGACCTGGGCGGCGGTTGCTCGACCATGGGCACCCTGTCCGGTGGCGGCAATATCGTCATCAAGGTCGGCGAAGGTTGCCTGATCGGTGCCAACGCCGGTATCGGCATTCCGTTGGGCGACCGCAATACCGTGGAATCGGGCCTGTACGTGACTGCCGGGACCAAGGTCGCGCTGCTCGACGAAAACAACCAGTTGGTCAAGGTGCTCAAGGCCCGCGACCTGGCCGGCCTGCCGGACCTGCTGTTCCGTCGCAACTCGGAAACCGGTGCGGTGGAATGCAAGAGCCATAAGTCGGCCATTGCACTGAACGAAGCCCTGCACGCGCATAACTAAGCAGGATTGCTGTAGGCCGTGCGACAGGATCAATTGTAGGAGCCGGCTTGCTGGCGATGGCGTCTGTAAGGCCGCCTTCGCGGGCAAGCTCCGCTCCCACAAGAGATTTGTGCCATGCACAAAGATTGTGCCCGGCGCCGAACTGTGGGAGCGGAGCTTGCCCGCGAAGAGGCCCTCAAGGTCGCAAAAGAACTTCGCGAACCAGACCGATACCTACAGGTTTTGCGTACCCCGCCCATGCTAACCAGGGCCGAACACCATGTTGATACCTTCCCCCTGGCGCGCCGATTTCCCGGCCATCGCCGCCCTGCAACGGCAAGACCAGGTCTACCTGGACAGCGCCGCCACCACCCAGAAGCCCCAGGCATTGATCGATGCCCTGGCGCACTATTACAGCAACGGTGCGGCCAATGTGCACCGTGCCCAACACCTGCCCGGCGCCCACGCCACCCAGGCCTTCGAGGACAGTCGGAGCAAGACGGGCCAGTGGCTCAACGTCGGCAATAGCGGACAGATCGTCTTCACCCACGGCGCCACCTCGGCGCTGAATCTCCTGGCCTACGGCCTGGAAGCGCTTTTCCAACCCGGCGACGAGATCGTTATCAGCGCCCTGGAGCATCACGCCAATCTGCTGCCCTGGCAGCAACTGGCCCAGCGCCGGGGACTGCGACTGGTGGTCCTGCCGATCAGCGACAGCGGCCTGATCGACCTGGAGGCCGCCCGCCCGTTGATCGGCCCGCGGACCCGTCTGCTGGCGGTCAGCCAGTTGTCCAATGTGCTCGGCGCCTGGCAACCGTTGGCGCCGTTGCTGGCACTGGCCCGCTCGTTCAACGCGCTGAGCGTGGTCGACGGCGCCCAGGGCGTGGTCCACGGTCGTCACGACGTCCAGGCACTGGGCTGCGATTTTTATGTATTTTCCAGTCACAAGCTCTACGGCCCGGATGGCGTCGGCGTGCTCTATGGCCGACACGAAGCCCTGAGCCAGCTGCGCCACTGGCAATTCGGCGGCGAGATGGTGCTGGACGCGGACTATCAACAGGCCAGCTTCCGCCCTGCCCCATTGGGCTTCGAAGCCGGAACACCAGCGATTGCCAGCGTCATCGGCCTCGGCGCGACCCTCGACTATTTGGCCGGCCTCGACCAGACGGCCGTCTCGGCCCATGAAGCGGCGCTGCATGCCCACCTGTTGCAAGGTTTGAAAGTTCGCAAGGGCATCCGTCTGCTGGGCGAGCCGCAGTTGGCGCTGGCCAGTTTCGTCGTCGACGGTGTGCACAACGCCGATCTGGCGCACCTGCTGACAGAACAGGGGATTGCCGTGCGCGCCGGACATCATTGCGCGATGCCACTGATGAAACAGCTTGGGCTGGCGGGCGCGATCCGCGTATCGCTGGGGTTGTACAACGACTCGGAAGATCTGGAGCGTTTTTTCGAGGCGCTGGATCAGGCGCTGGAGTTGTTGCGATGAGCTTGCCCGATGAGGCGCTGCTGGTGCTGGAAAACTTCCGGCATCTGGCGGGCTGGGAACAACGGGCGCGTCTGCTGATGCAATGGGGCGAGCGCTTGCCGCCCTTGAGCGACGCCGACAAGACCGAGGCCAACCGCGTGCACGGTTGCGAAAGCCAGGTGTGGTTGACCGGGCACTTGCAAGACGGTCAGTGGCAGTTTGCCGCGAGCAGCGATGCGCGAATGATTCGCGGGCTGGTAGCGCTGTTGCTGGTGCGGGTCAATGGTCTGAGCGCCGGCGAGTTGCAGCAGGTCGACCTGCCGGACTGGTTCAACCAGCTTGGCCTGTCCCGGCAATTGTCGCCGTCGCGCAGCAACGGCCTGAATGCCGTGCTGCAGCGGATGCGTGAATTAACCCAATCCTGAAAACCCCACAAACCTGTAGGAGCAAGCTTGCTCGCGATCGGGCGCGTAGCGGCCGCAATTCGCTTGACTCGGCGTGTCAGAAAAACTGCGTTCTGAGGTTTTACGACTGCTGCGCAGCCGATCGCGAGCAAGCTTGCGCCTACACAGTACGACGTCGCCCATCAGTTCCGGGAACGACACAAATACCCAGACGACCTTCCTTATTGCGGCTTGAGCCGATCCGCCGGACGGCGCATACCGGCGACGATCTTGTCCACCGCCTTGGTCGCCGCGACCATGCCGAAGGTCGCCGTGACCATCATCACCGCGCCGAAACCACCGGCGCAGTCCAGTTTCACCCCATCGCCGACAAAACTCTTCTGCAGGCAGATGCTGCCATCCGGCTTGGGATAACGCAGTTGCTCGGTGGAAAACACACACGGCACGCTGTAATGGCGGGTCACCGTGCGGGAAAAACCGTAGTCACGACGCAGGGTCGAACGCACTTTCGAGGCCAGGGGATCATTGAAGGTACGGTTCAGATCGCACACCTGGATCAACGTCGGATCGATCTGCCCACCGGCACCGCCCGTGGTGATGATCTGGATCTTGCGCCGCTTGCACCAGGCGATCAGCGCCGCCTTGGCATTGACGCTGTCGATGCAGTCGATCACGCAGTCGATATCCGGGGTGATGTATTCGGCCATGGTCTCGCGGGTGACGAAATCGGTCACCGCGTGAACTCGACAGTCCGGGTTGATGCCCTTCAGGCGCTCGGCCATCACCTCGACCTTGGCCCGACCCACGGTGCTGTCCAGGGCATGCAACTGACGGTTGCTGTTGCTGACGCAGACATCATCCAGGTCGAACAGCGAGATCTCGCCGACACCGCAACGGGCAATGGCTTCGGCCGCCCAGGAACCGACACCGCCGACGCCGACGATCGCCACATGGGCGGCCTTCAGCCGTTCCAGGCCTTCAATGCCATACAACCGGGCGACGCCGGCAAACCGCGGATCTTCTGCACTCATGACCATTACCCCAAAAACCGGCGCGCATTATAGGGCCGGGCGCGGGCCGAGGGCAGCTTTAGCCTATGAATGGCTGCCGACGAGCGTTAAATCACAACGCTTTGACGAGAATAGAGCTACAAAGAATCCGGAAAGAACTTAAGTCATGCGTTATTGCCCAATGTCCGCGCACACTCCACGGTACTGTACGGTCGACGGATAGCAAGTGTAGGATGCGCGCCGCTCTGTTCCCTGTTCTAGCCCTTTTCGGAACCCGAAATACCTATGTCATCGCGTAAATTTGGACTCAACCTGGTCGTGGTGCTGGCAATTGCCGCACTATTCACCGGTTTCTGGGCGCTGATCAACCGCCCGGTTTCGGCGCCTGACTGGCCCGAGCAGATCGCCGGCTTCTCCTACTCGCCTTTCCAGCAGGGACAATTCCCACAGAAAGAGCAGTATCCGACCGACGATGATATGCGTCGCGACCTGGAGATCATGAGTAAGCTGACGGATAACATCCGTATCTACTCGGTCGACGGCACCCTCCAGGATATTCCCAAGCTCGCCGAAGAGTTCGGCCTGCGGGTCACCCTGGGGATCTGGATCAGCCCGGACCAGGAACGCAACGAGCGCGAAATCACCCGCGCCATTGAACTGGCCAACACCAGCCGCAGTGTCGTGCGCGTGGTGGTCGGTAACGAGGCGATCTTCCGCAAGGAAATCACCGCCAAGGAACTGGCCGTGCTGCTCGACCGCGTGCGCGCCGCCGTCAAGGTGCCGGTGACCACCTCGGAACAGTGGCATATCTGGGAACGCAACCCGGAACTGGTCAAGCACGTCGACCTGATCGCCGCGCACATCCTGCCCTATTGGGAATCTATCCCGATGGACAAGGCCGGCCAGTACGTGCTGGACCGCGCCCGCGAACTCAAGCGCATGTTCCCGAAAAAACCCCTGCTGCTCTCGGAAGTCGGCTGGCCGAGCAATGGCCGCATGCGGGGCGGTGCCGATGCAACCCAGGCCGACCAGGCCATTTACCTGCGCACCCTGGTCAACAAGCTTAACCGCCAGGGCTTCAACTACTTCGTGATCGAAGCCTTCGACCAGCCGTGGAAAGCCAGCGACGAGGGTTCCGTGGGCGCCTACTGGGGCGTGTTCAACGCCGCGCGCCAGCAGAAGTTCAACTTCGAAGGCCCGGTGGTGGCAATCCCGCAATGGCGCGTACTGGCCATCGGTTCGGTGGTCCTGGCGCTGCTCTCGCTGACCCTGCTGATGATCGACGGCTCGGCCCTGCGCCAGCGCGGGCGGACCTTCCTGACCTTTACCGCGTTCCTCTGCGGTTCGGTGCTGGTGTGGATCGGCTACGACTACAGCCAGCAATACAGCACCTGGTTCAGCCTGACGGTGGGTTTCCTGCTGGCCATCGGTGCCTTGGGCGTGTTTATCGTCCTGCTGACCGAGGCCCACGAACTGGCCGAGGCGGTCTGGACCCACAAGCGCCGGCGTGAATTCCTGCCGGTGGAAGGCGACTCGGACTACCGGCCGAAGGTCTCGATCCACGTGCCGTGCTACAACGAGCCGCCAGAGATGGTCAAACAGACCCTCGACGCCCTCGCGGCCCTCGATTACCCGGACTACGAAGTCCTGATCATCGACAACAACACCAAGGACCCGGCGGTCTGGGAACCGGTGCAGGCCTACTGCGAAACCCTCGGTCCGCGCTTCCGCTTCTTCCACGTCGCGCCACTGGCCGGTTTCAAGGGCGGGGCACTGAACTACCTGATCCCGCACACCGCCAAGGACGCCGAAGTCATCGCGGTGATCGACTCGGACTACTGCGTCGATCGCAACTGGCTCAAGCACATGGTGCCGCACTTCGCCAATCCGAAGATCGCCATCGTGCAGTCGCCACAGGACTACCGCGACCAGAACGAAAGCACCTTCAAGAAGCTCTGCTACTCGGAATACAAGGGTTTCTTCCATATCGGCATGGTCACCCGCAACGACCGCGACGCGATCATCCAGCACGGCACCATGACCATGACCCGGCGTTCGGTCCTGGAAGAACTGGGCTGGGCCGACTGGTGCATCTGCGAAGACGCCGAACTGGGCCTGCGGGTCTTCGAAAAAGGTCTGTCGGCGGCTTATCACCACAACAGTTACGGCAAGGGCCTGATGCCCGATACCTTTATCGACTTCAAGAAACAGCGTTTCCGCTGGGCCTACGGCGCGATCCAGATCATCAAGCGGCACACCGCCAGCCTGCTGCGCGGCAAGGACACCGAACTGACCCGTGGTCAGCGCTATCACTTCCTCGCGGGCTGGCTGCCGTGGGTCGCCGATGGCATGAACATCTTCTTCACCGTTGGTGCCCTGCTCTGGTCGGCGGCGATGATCATCGTGCCGCAACGGGTCGATCCGCCGCTGTTGATCTTCGCAATCCCGCCCTTGGCGCTGTTCGTGTTCAAGGTCGGCAAGATCCTGTTCCTCTACCGTCGCGCGGTCGGGGTGAACATGAAGGATGCCTTCGCCGCGGCACTGGCTGGGCTGGCCTTGTCCCACACCATCGCCAAGGCGGTGCTGTACGGTTTCTTCACCAGCAGCATCCCGTTCTTCCGCACACCGAAAAACGCCGACAACCACGGCTTCTGGGTGGCGATTTCGGAGGCCCGGGAAGAGATGTTCATCATGCTGCTGTTGTGGGCCGCGGCGCTGGGGATCTTCCTGGTGCAGGGCTTGCCGAGCAACGACATGCGCTTCTGGGTGGTGATGTTGCTGGTACAGTCGCTGCCGTACCTGGCGGCGCTGATCATGGCCTTCGTCTCGTCGCTGCCGAAACCGGCCGGCGAGCCGGAGCCGGCCGCAGTCGCATAAACGCGATGTACAACACGAAACGGCGGCCTGCGGGCCGCCGTTTTGCTTTAAGATATCTCCCCTTTGCGCGCCCCTACCCGTGTAGGAGCCGGCTTGCCGGCGATCCAGGCGACGCGGTGATCCTGGTTAACCGCGTCGCTCAAATCGCCAGCAAGCTGGCTCCTACAAAAAAAGCACCGGAGCTTTCCCATGACGGCCCACGCCGACCTTTCGCCGACCTTGCAACTCGCTTGCGAGCTGATCCGCCGCCCTTCCGTGACCCCGGTCGATGCCGACTGCCAGAAACTGATGATGCAGCGCCTGGGCGACGCCGGTTTCAAGCTCGAGCCGATGCGTATCGAAGACGTCGATAACTTCTGGGCCAGCCATGGCCGGCATGAAGGCCCGGTGCTGTGTTTCGCCGGTCACACCGACGTGGTCCCCACCGGTCCCGTGCAGGCCTGGCAGAACGATCCGTTCGATGCCTTGATCGACGGGCACGGCATGCTCTGTGGGCGCGGCGCGGCCGACATGAAAGGCAGCCTGGCAGCGATGCTGGTGGCCGCCGAGCGTTTTGTCGCCGACTACCCGGATCATCGCGGTTCGGTCGCCTTCCTGATCACCAGCGACGAAGAAGGCCCGGCCCACCACGGCACCAAGGCCGTGGTCGAGCGCCTGGCCGCGCGTAAAGAGCGCCTGGACTGGTGCATCGTCGGCGAACCGTCGAGCACCACCCTGGTCGGTGACGTGGTGAAAAACGGCCGTCGCGGTTCCCTCGGCGCCCGGCTCACCGTGCGTGGCGTACAAGGCCATGTGGCCTACCCACACCTGGCGAAGAACCCGATCCACCTGGCCGCCCCGGCCCTGGCCGAACTGGCCGCCGAGCACTGGGACGACGGCAACGCCTTCTTCCCGCCCACCAGCTTCCAGATTTCCAACCTCAACTCGGGGACCGGCGCGACCAACGTGATCGCTGGCGAACTGGTGGCGCTGTTCAACTTCCGTTTCTCCACCGAGTCCACGGTCGAAGGCCTGCAACAGCGGGTCGCGGCGATCCTCGACAAGCACGGCCTGGACTGGCATGTGGAATGGGCGCTGTCCGGCCTGCCGTTCCTGACCGAGCCGGGCGCGCTGCTCGATGCGGTGTCGGCGAGCATCAAGAGCATCACCGGACGCGAGACCCAGGCCTCCACCAGTGGCGGCACCTCCGACGGGCGCTTTATCGCCACCCTCGGCACCCAGGTGGTCGAGCTGGGCCCGGTCAACGCGACCATCCACCAGGTCAACGAGCGGGTCCTGGCCAGCGACCTCGACGTGCTGACCGAAATCTACTACCAGACCCTGATCAAGTTGCTTGCCTGATGCTCACCTGCCCTCTCTGCAGCGCGCCCCTGGGCGCGGTCGACAACGGCGTGGCGTGCCCGCTCGGACATCGTTTCGACCGGGCACGCCAGGGTTACCTGAACCTGTTGCCAGTGCAGCACAAGAACAGCCGCGACCCGGGCGACAACCTGGCCATGGTCGAAGCCCGACGGGATTTCCTCAACGCCGGCCACTACGCGCCGGTGGCCCGCCGCCTGGCGGAGCTGGCCGCCGAACGCGCGCCGGGACGCTGGGTCGATATCGGCTGCGGCGAGGGCTACTACACGGCGCAGTTGGCCGAGGCCATGCCCACGGCTGACGGCTATGCGCTGGATATCTCCCGCGAGGCGGTCAAGCGCGCCTGTCGGCGCAACCCGCAACTGACCTGGTTGATCGCCAGCATGGCGCGGGTGCCATTGGCCGACGCCAGCTGCCAGTTCATCGCCAGCGTGTTCAGCCCGCTGGACTGGCAGGAAGCCAAACGCCTGCTGAGCCCCGGTGGCGGCCTGATGAAAGTCGGACCGACCAGCGGCCATCTGATGGAACTGCGCGAGCGTCTGTACGATGAAGTGCGCGAGTACACCGACGACAAGCACCTGGCCCTGGTGCCGGCGGGCATGGCGCTGCAACACAGCGAAGTGCTGGAGTTCAAGCTGAGCCTGGCCAGCGCCCAGGACCGCGCGAACCTGCTGGCCATGACCCCTCACGGCTGGCGGGCCAGCGCCGAGCGCCGGGCACAGGTCATCGAACAGCCGGAGCCGTTCGAGGTCAGCGTGTCGATGCGCTACGATTACTTCGTTTTGCAATAACCCCACTCTTCATGGCCTTGGACACCGGTTCAAGGCCGACAAAATCCGCGAATGGATTTTTCGAACAACCGCAGCGAGGATTTCCATGCGCCAGCCCGATATCGAGATTTACCTCAAGGACGACGACGTCGATCACAAGGCCGTTGCCGCCTGGCTCGGCGCCGCGCTGGGCCCTTGCAGCGACTGGGTCCAGAAAGGCCAGACCTGGAAGTGCCAGGCCGGCAATGTGCCGGTGACCTGGCTGCCCAAGGCCGTGGGCAAATGGAACAGCCTGTACCTGGAAAGCGACCAGACGCCGTGGGACGACGACATCGCCTGCGCCCGCGCCGCCTTTGCCGCGCTGAACGTGGAAGTGCGTTGCGCCCCGGGCAGTTGGGTCGAGGAAGAAGGCGAGGAGACGGCCGATCGCTGGATCCGCATCAGCGCCGATGGCGAAGAAGAAATCACCTGGCGTACGGCATAGCACTGGCAGGCAAACCCGGGGCTTGGCGGTATTCTGCGGTGAAACACCGAACCTGTAGGAGCTGGCTTGCCAGCGATGGCGTCCGCAAGATCAATGCAAGACTCACTGGCCTCATCGCCGGCAAGCCGGCTCCCACAATGACCGCGTTGACCGTAACGGCCAATCCACGGTCGGCGTCGATTGAAGACTGGTCTTACAGCCCCACCACATCCTCGGCCTGCAGGCCTTTCTGGCCTTCCACCACCGCGTATTCCACCTGCTGCCCTTCCGCCAGGGAGCGGTGACCTTCGCCACGAATCGCGCGGTAGTGCACAAACACATCCGCCCCGTCTTCGCGCTGAATAAAGCCGTAGCCCTTGGCATCGTTGAACCACTTCACATTGCCTGTCTCGCGAGTTGCCATGAATCCGTACTCCGTCTTGTTATTGTGGGGAGAGGCCCGGCTCGACGGGCCCTGCCTGCTGCGTCGCCAGAACATCATGCTGCGCGGATAAATCCTACCGTCCACGGCGAACGACCGAGTATAAGACAGGTCAAAAAACTCTCAATCAATATTAGTTCGCCGCGTTTTTGCCGATCTTTGACGAATACGGCACACTAGCCATACCGAGCAAACGCTCGGTTCAATCCACTAGCCTGCAGAAGCCGTATGACCCGTTCCCCGTTCCGCCGCCTCGTGTTTGGTACCTTGCGCCGCCTCTTGTACCTGTGGGTGCGCTCGGAGACGATCAACCAGTCGTCGCTGACCCTCGACCTCGACCGCAGCCGGCCGGTGTTCTACGTCCTGCAATCGCCGTCGCTGACCGACCTCGCCGTGGTCGACCGCGAATGCACCAAGGCCGGCCTGCCGCGTCCGGTACTGCCGGTGTCCGTCGGCTCGCTGCTGGAACCGGCGGCGTTCTTCTACCTGACCCCCGAGCCTGACTGGCTCGGCCGCCAGGACAAGCGCGGCGCGCCACCGACCCTGACCCGTCTGGTCAGCGCCTTGAGCGAGAACCCCGCCGAAGATGCGCTGATCATCCCGGTCAGCGTGTTCTGGGGGCAGTCGCCGGACAGTGAGTCGAGCCCCTGGAAACTGCTGTTCGCCGACAGCTGGGCGGTCACCGGGCGCCTGCGCCGCCTGCTGAGCATCCTGATTCTCGGGCGCAAGACCCGCGTGCAGTTCTCCGCGCCGATCCACCTGCGCGGCCTGATCGAACACAACAAGGGCCATGAACGCACCGTGCGCATGGCCCAGCGGATCCTGCGGGTGCACCTGCGCAACCTCAAGGCCGCGGTGATCGGCCCGGACATCTCGCACCGGCGCAACCTGGTCAAGGGCCTGGTCAACGAACCGATGGTGCGCCAGGCCATCCTCGAAGAAGCCCAGCGCGAGAACATCTCCGTGGACAAAGCCCAGGCCCAGGCCCTGCGCTACGGCAACGAGATCGCCTCGGACTACACCTATACCGCGATCCGCTTCCTCGAAGTGGTGCTGAGCTGGTTCTGGAACAAGATCTACGACGGCATCAAGGTCAACCATATCGAGGGCGTGCAGGCCGTGGCCCAGGGCCATGAAGTCATCTACGTGCCCTGCCACCGCAGCCATATCGATTACCTGCTGCTGTCCTACCTGCTGTTTCGCAACGGCCTGACCCCACCGCACATCGCCGCCGGGATCAACCTCAACATGCCGGTGATCGGCAGCCTGCTACGGCGCGGCGGGGCGTTCTTCATGCGCCGCACCTTCAAGGGCAACCCGCTCTACACCGCGGTGTTCAACGAATACCTGCACACCCTGTTCACCAAGGGCTTCCCGGTGGAGTACTTCGTTGAGGGCGGCCGCTCGCGCACCGGGCGCATGCTGCGGCCGAAGACCGGCATGCTGGCCATCACCCTGCGCAGCTTCCTGCGTTCCTCGCGCATGCCGATCGTCTTCATCCCGGTGTATATCGGCTACGAGCGCGTGCTGGAGGGTCGCACCTACCTGGGCGAACTGCGCGGCGCGAGCAAGAAGAAAGAATCGATCTTCGACATTTTCAAGGTCATCGGCGCACTCAAGCAGCGCTTCGGCCAGGTCGCGGTCAACTTCGGCGAGCCGATCAAGCTGGCCGAGTTCCTCGACCAGGAACAACCGGACTGGCGTGCCCAGGAACTGGGCCCGCAATTCCGCCCGGCCTGGCTCAACGAAACCACCAACCGTCTCGGCGAGCGTGTGGCCCGGCACCTGAACGAAGCGGCGGCGATCAACCCGGTGAACCTGGTGGCCCTGGCGTTGCTCTCGACCACGCGCCTGGCCCTCGACGACCGCGCCATGGCCCGGGTGCTCGACCTTTACCTGGCGCTGTTGCGCCGCGTGCCTTACTCGCCGCACACCACCCTGCCGGAAGGCGATGGTCGCGCGCTGATCCAGCACGTCAAGGACATGGACCTGCTGGCCGAGCAAAGCGACGCCCTGGGCAAGATCCTCTACCTGGACGAGCAGAACGCCGTCCTGATGACCTATTACCGCAACAACGTGCTGCATATCTTCGCCCTGCCTTCATTGCTGGCGAGCTTCTTCCAGAGCGCCACGCGCATGAGCCGCGAGCAGATCCTGCGCTACAGCCGCGCGCTCTATCCCTACCTGCAGGCGGAACTGTTTATCCGCTGGTCATTGGAGGAACTCGACGCGGTGATCGACCAATGGCTGCAAGCCTTTGTCGAACAGGGCCTGTTGCGCCTGGAGAACGACGTCTACCTGCGCCCGGCGCCGAGCTCGCGGCACTTCGTACTCTTGACCCTGCTGTCGCGGAGCATCGCCCAGACCCTGCAACGTTTCTACATGGCCATCTCGCTACTGCTCAACAGCGGCCAGCACAGCATCAGCGCCGAGGAGCTGGAAGACCTGTGCACGGTCATGGCCCAGCGCCTGTCGATTCTGCATGGCCTGAACGCCCCGGAGTTTTTCGACAAGAGCCTGTTCCGCCACTTTATCCAGACCCTGCTCGACCTCGATGTGCTGCGCCGCGACGCCGCCGGCAAACTGGGTTATCACGAACTGCTCGGCGAGTTGGCCGAGGGCGCCGCCAAACGGGTACTGCCGGCGGAAATTCGCCTGTCGATCCGTCAAGTGGCCGTGCATCGCAGCGAAGATGCCGCCGAACAAAGCCCCAATTCGGCTCCAGAGGTGGGATAAGGCGAACCACCCTTGTCAGGCTATTCGGTAAAGCAGCAAGGATGCTTCTCGGCCGGTTTTCAAGCGCAAAGGCCCGTGTAGACTCAATCTTGCGTTGCCTTTGACGCGTTCGATAAGGACATCGAGATGACCGCAAAAAACGTCGTGACCGCTGTGTTCCACTTCCCACCGGACTACAGGATCCCGGCCAAGGCCGAAACCCGTATCACCTTGCGCAACCGCTGCAGCGACACCCTGCTGGGGACCTGGACCAGCGCGCAACTTCCCGACCAGTCGCCCTGGCGCTTCACCTTCGAACTGCCGGCGGATCTCAAGCGTAACTGCAAGGTCGAGATCGACATCGACCTGAGTGTCGCCGGCACCTCCCTGCTGCCGGACATCAAGTACAGCTTCCGCTGGCGTCGGGACAACCAGGAAGAAACCTTTCACCTGAGCCCACCGGGGTACCTGTACCTCAGCGCGGCGCTGGTGCCGATGATCGGCACGCAGGACAATACCCTGGCCACCCTGAGGCTGGTCGCCCAGACCGAACCGGGTATTCCAGTGCATGTGCTCAGCGAGGAAATCACCTTCTTCAAGGGCTCCATCCCACGCTACCTGCGCTACGACGTGAACAAGGTCAAGCCGGGCCAGACCTACGAGACCCAGGGCACCTTCGGCAGTCGGCGCAAGTTCACCATGAAGCCCATTCCGCGCACCGTCGTGCTACTGAAAGAGAAACCGCAAAGCCTGATCCTCAGTGCCTGAGTCGCATGCGGCGCCTTTCAAAAACTGACGTTTGTCGATAAATTCGTTAGATTCTTACTGGCTGGCGCCAGGTTTCTTCTGGCGCCACGGATTTCCCCACTGACCCCAACAAGGAAGCTTCCATGCTCCGTCCCTCCCTTCGTCTGGCCGGCTTCTGCGCGGGCCTGCTGATTTCCGTCAACGCCCTGGCCTTGTCCCTCGGCAGTCTTACCCAGGGCGAAGCGTCCGGCGGCCTCAAGGATGCCCTGGCCCAGGGCGCCGTCGCCGCCGTGACCAACCTCGGCAAACCGGGTGGTTTCAGCAACAACCCGGCCGTGAAGATCGAACTGCCGGGCAACCTCGGCAAGGTCGCCAGCAAGATGAAGCAGTTCGGCATGGGCGCCCAGGTTGACCAGTTGGAAGCCAGCATGAACAAGGCCGCGGAAGCCGCCATGCCACAGGCCCAGGCGCTGCTGGTGGATGCGGTGAAGAAGATGACCGTGACCGATGCCAAGGGCATCCTCACCGGTGGCAAGGATTCGGCGACCCAGTACCTGGACAAGACCAGCCGCGAACAGATCCGCGCCAAGTTCCTGCCGATCGTCAAGCAGGCCACCGACCAGGTGGGCCTGGCCAAGCAGTACAACTCGTTCGCCGGGCAGGCGGCGACCCTCGGCGTACTCGACGCCAAGAGTGCCAACGTTGAAAGCTACGTAACGGAAAAGGCCCTGGACGGCCTGTTCAAGATGATCGCCCAGAAGGAAGAAGACATCCGCGCCAACCCGGCGGCGGCGGCTACCAGCCTGGCGAAGAAGGTGTTTGGCGCGCTGTGATGTCACCTGTGGCGCGCCGGCTTGCTGGCGCCCTACAATTCCCCTGTAGGAGCCAGCTTGCTGGCGATAACGGCCGATCAGGCGATGCAAGGCTTACTGGCCTCATCGCCAGCAAGCTGGCTCCTACAGGTCCGGGGCGCTTACTAGGCCGGCTCCGAGCGGCTGCTCTTGATGGACCGTCTTCTTCACCCTGAACCACCCCGCATACAACGCCGGCAGGAACAGCAGGGTCAAGGCCGTCGCCACGATCAGGCCCCCCATGATCGCCACCGCCATCGGCCCGTAGAATACGCTGCGTGACAACGGAATCATCGCCAGCACCGCCGCCAGGGCGGTCAGCACGATGGGTCGGAAACGCCGCACGGTCGCCTCGATGATCGCCTGCCATTGCGACATGCCCGCCCGGATATCCTGCTCGATCTGGTCGACCAGGATCACCGAGTTGCGCATGATCATCCCCGACAAGGCGATAGTCCCGAGCATCGCGACAAACCCGAACGGCTGGTGGAACACCAGCAGGAACAAGGTCACCCCGATCAGGCCCAACGGCGCGGTGAGGAACACCAGCGCCACCCGCGAGAAGCTGCGCAGTTGCAGCATCAACAAGGTCAGCACCACCACGATAAACAGCGGCACGCCGGCATTCACCGAAGCCTGGCCGCGCTCCGAATCCTCCACGGTGCCGCCGACGTCCAGCAGGTAGCCATCCGGCAACTCGGCGCGAATCGGGTCCAGGGTCGGCATGATCTGCTTGACCAGGCTCAGCGGCTGCTCCTGGCCGTAGATATCGGCGCGGATCGTCACGTTCGGCAAGCGGTTGCGGTGCCAGATAATGCCTTCCTCGAAACCGTACTCCAAGGTCGCGATCTGCGACAGCGCCACGCTGGTGCCGTTGTCCGTCGGTATCGCCAGGCTCGGCAGTGCCGACAACTGGTTGCGTTCCTGGACAGTGCCGCGCATCAGGATTTCGATCAACTCGTTGTCCTCGCGGTACTGGCTGACGGTCGAACCGGTCAGCGACAACTGCAGGAAGCGCGACAAGTTCGCGGTGCTGACCCCCAACGCCCGGGCACGGTCCTGATCGACGTTCAGGTAGACCACCTTGCTCGGCTCTTCCCAGTCCAGATGCACGTTGGTCACATGCGGGTTCTCACGGACCTTGGCCGCGACCTTGCGCGCCAGGGCACGGACCACCTCGACATGCTCGCCGGTCACCCGGAACTGTACCGGATAGCCCACCGGCGGCCCGTTCTCCAGACGTGTCACCCGGGCCCGTATATCGGCGAACTGCTCATCGAGCACCTTGATCAGCCAGGTACGCAGTGCTTCCCGCTCCTCGATGCTCTTGGCCAGC
Organism: Pseudomonas sp. GW821-FHT03C07; assembly: GCF_059420925.1. Classification (NCBI taxonomy): domain Bacteria; kingdom Pseudomonadati; phylum Pseudomonadota; class Gammaproteobacteria; order Pseudomonadales; family Pseudomonadaceae; genus Pseudomonas; species Pseudomonas sp. GW821-FHT03C07. Next base: position 211,644 of record NZ_JBWKUQ010000009.1, on the reverse strand, counting down.
ACGACGAACTGGGCAAAGCTGGTGGCCGGCAATTGCTGGTCCAGCGGCAGGTAGAAACGCGGCGAACCAGTGCCGACATAGGCCACATAGTTATCAATACCGGGGTGATCCTTGAGCAGGGCCTCCAGCCGCGAAACCTGTTCGGTGGTGTTGTTCAGGGACGCACCTTCGGCCAGCTTCAGATCGACCATCAGCTCCAGTCGCCCGGAGGCCGGGAAGAATTGTTGCGGCACAAAGCGGAACAGCAACACCGAGCCGATAAACAGCGCGATAGTCAGCACAATCACGGTTTTACGCCGACGCACGCACCACTCCACCGTGCGTCTGACCCGCTGGTAAAACGGCGTGCCATAAGGGTCCGGTTGCTCGCCGCCGTGTTTGGCGGCATGGATCCTGGCCAAATCCGGCAGCAGTTTTTCCCCCAGATAAGGTACGAACACCACCGCCGCGATCCATGACGCCAGCAGCGCCAGGGTCACCACCTGGAAAATCGAACGGGTGTACTCGCCCGTGCCCGACTGCGCGGTAGCAATCGGCAAGAAGCCGGCGGCGGTGATCAGGGTACCGGTGAGCATCGGGAATGCGGTGCTGGTCCAGGCAAAGCTCGCCGCCTTGAGGCGGTCGAAGCCCTGCTCCATCTTGATCGCCATCATCTCCACGGCAATGATCGCATCGTCCACCAGCAAGCCGAGGGCCAGCACCAGTGCACCGAGGGAAATCTTGTGCAGGCCGATGCCCAGGTAATACATGGCGGCAAAGGTCATCGCCAGCACCAGCGGAATCGCCAGGGCCACCACCATCCCGGTGCGCACGCCGAGGGAGAAGAAACTCACCAGCAGCACGATGACCAGGGCCTCCACCAGCACCTGGACGAACTCGCCGACGCCACTCTTCACCGCGGCGGGCTGGTCGGAGACCTTGCTCAGTTTCATCCCCGCCGGCAGGCTTTTCTGGATACGCGCGAACTCGGTCTCCAGGGCCTTGCCCAGCACCAGGATATCGCCGCCCTCGTTCATCGCCACCGCCAGGCCGATCGCGTCTTCCCCCATGAAACGCATGCGCGGTGCCGGGGGATCGTTGAAGCCGCGATGGACATCGGCGACATCGCTGATCCGGAAGGTGCGATCGCCCACGCGAATCGGGAAGCTCCTGATCTCGTCGACCGTTTTGAAGTTACCGCTGACCCGCAGTTGCACGCGCTCGGTCGGGGTCTCGAAGAAGCCGGCGGTGGACACCGCATTCTGCTCTTGCAGGGCCTGTTGCACGGCGGTCAGCGGCAGGCCGAGGGTGGCCAGCTTGACGTTGGACAGCTCGATCCAGACCTTTTCGTCCTGCAAACCGAGCAGGTCGACCTTGCCCACGTCCTTGACCCGCTGCAACTGGATCTGGACACGGTCGGCGTAGTCCTTGAGCACCGCATAATCGAAACCTTCGCCGGTCAGGGCGTAGATATTGCCGAAGGTGGTGCCGAACTCATCGTTGAAGAATGGCCCCTGGATGTCCGGCGGCAAGGTCTGGCGGATATCGCCGATTTTCTTCCGGACCTGGTACCAGAGGTCGGGAATCTGTGAAGAGTGCATCGAATCCCGGGCCATGAACGTCACCTGGGATTCGCCCGGCCGGGAAAAGGACACAATCCGCTCGTACTCGCCGGTCTCCATCAGCTTCTTTTCGATGCGTTCAGTGACCTGCCGCGAAACTTCCTGGGCCGTGGCTCCCGGCCAGTTGGTCTTGATGACCATGGCCTTGAAGGTGAACGGCGGGTCTTCGCTCTGCCCCAGCTTGGTGTAGGACAACGCGCCGACTACCGCCAGCAGGATCATCAGGAACAGCACGATCTGGCGATTACGCAACGCCCATTCGGAAAGATTGAAACCCATCGAGGACTACTCCTTGGCCGCCAGATTGACCACGCGGTTGGAGCGATCCACCGGGCGAACCAACTCGCCGTCATGGAGCACATGCACGCCGGCCGCCACCACCCAGTCGCTGGCCGTCAGGCCTTCGAACACCGGCACGGTCTTTTCGCCAAAGGCGCCGACCCGCACCGGGGTCAGCTTGAGGGTATTGTCGGCCTGAACTCGCCAGACATAGGTCGCACCGTTTTCCGCGGTCAGCGCCGACAGCGGCACCGACAACGGCACCACGCCGGCGGCCTGGATAAACACCCGGGCGCTCTGGCCCAGCTCGGCCGGAACCTTGCCGGCACTGAAGGCAATCCGCGCGGCGAAGGTCCGCGACTTGGGATCGGCGGCCGGCGACAACTCGCGGATCCGCCCGTTGAAGCGTTGATCCGGCTGCGACCAAAGCTCCACCGAGACATCCTGGCCGATCTTGAATCGTCCAAAGGCCTGCTCCGGGAAACTGATCAGCACTTCACGTTCGCCATCGGCGGCCAGGGTGAAGACCGTCTGGCCGGCGGCAACCACCTGGCCGACTTCCACCAGGCGCTTGGCAACCACACCGTCCTGGGGCGCGCGCAACACAGCATACCCAGCCTGGTTGCTGGACACGTCGAACTCGGCCTTGATCTGCTTGAGGCGCGCCTCACCGGAACGGTAGAGGTTCTCCGCATTGTCGTACTGTGAGCGGCTGACCATCTGCCGGTCGAGCAAGGTCTTGTAGCGATCACGCTCGGAGCGCACCAGGTTGAGGTTGGCCTCGGCGGCCGCGACCTGGGCGCGGGTCGCTTCCAGTTGCAGGCGCACGTCCTGTGGGTCGAGCTCCGCCAGGGGCTGGTTGGCCTTGACCCGCTCGCCCTCCTCCACCAATCGCTTGCTCACCTTGCCACCGATGCGGAAGGCCAGATCAGGCTCGAAACGCGCGCGCACTTCGCCGGGATAACTGTCCATGGCCTGGGCCGAAGGCTGTGGCTGCACCACCATCGCGGGACGCACGCTGACCTGGGCCGGCTCTTCATGACCACAACCGACTAGGAAAAGGGCTAGACTGACGGGCAACGCAAGGGGCATGACATAGCGGAACATGGTGTAGGACCTTTCGCTAGTGGTGCTCAGAATATTTATACTGATCAGTATGGTATTAATACCAAACCGACCAGTCCAGTATTAAGTAAAAAAATGTCCGACAATCTTTCAGTGCCCAGCGGTCCCGGCCGCCCCAAGGACCTGGCAAAACGCCAGGCCATTCTGAACGCGGCGAAAGATCTGTTCCTGAGTCATGGATACGCCAGCACCAGCATGGACGCAGTCGCTGCAGCAGCAGGTGTTTCAAAGCTGACGGTGTATAGCCATTTCAACGACAAGGAGACGCTGTTCTCCGCTGCCGTGGTGGCCAAATGCACAGAACAGCTGCCCGAGTTGTTCTTCGTGCTGCCCCAAGGCGTACCGGTGGAAAGCGTATTGCTGAACATCGCCCGGGGCTTTCATCACCTGATCAACAGTGACGAGTCGGTGAACCTGCATCGGCTGATCATGGCCCTGGGTAGCCAGGACCCGAAGCTCTCGCAGATCTTCTTCGAGGCCGGGCCCCAACGCATGCTCACGGAGATGGAGCAACTGCTCAGCCAGATTCACCAGAGCGGCGCCCTGGTGATCGACAAGCCGCATAACGCCGCCGAGCATTTTTTCTGCCTGCTCAAGGGTGCGGGGAACTTCCGCCTGCTCTACGGCTGCGGCGAGCCGTTGAGCGAAATCGAGGGCGAGGCGCATGTGCGCGAAGTGGTGGGGTTGTTCATGCGCGCCTACCGGCCTTGAGCACTCGGGTGCCTGTCAAACCGCTATCGCGAGCAAGCTTGCTCCTACAAGATTTGTGTCGTAAGCAAAGTCTATGCACGACGCAAAACTTGTAGGAGCAAGCTTGCTCGCGATGAGGCCCTCAAGACCGCCCAAGCCGTCACGCCAAGCAGGCTTTCACGGTTTCAGGGCTTTCTTCGGATAGATATCGTAGCGACTCGACTTGCCGTCCAGGCCATGGCTCGGTTTCGGCCCGTCGATGCACGGTGCCTTGCGTGGGCGCTTGACCACCACCCGATGGGTCGCCAGAGCCAGTGCCGCCTCGAGCAAGGCCGGCGCGTCCGGGTCATCGCCCACCAACGGCCGGAACAGGCGCATTTCCTTCTTCACCAGGGCGGTTTTCTCGCGGTGGGGAAACATCGGATCCAGATAGATCACCTGCGGCGCCTCACCCTCCCAATTGCGCATCACCTCGATCGAGTTGCCCTTGAGCAGGCGCATGCGCGAGACAATCGGCGCCACCTCGAAATCCTCCAGCCCGCGGGACAGACCGTCTTCGAGCAAGGCGCCAATCAACGGCTGGCGCTCGATCAGGCTCATCTCGCAGCCCAGGCTGGCCAGCACGAACGCATCCTTGCCCAGGCCCGCCGTGGCATCCAGCACCCGCGGACGCACGCCTGGCTGAATCCCGACCGCCTTGGCGATCATCTGCCCGCTGCCGCCGCCGTACAGACGTCGATGTGCCGCGCCGCCTTCGACAAAGTCCACGCGGACCGGCCCGGGCGCCTCGGGGCCCAGTTGTTGCAATTGCAAGCCCTGCTCGGACAGCTGCAGAGCGAACTCCGCTTCGGGCTCCTGCAACGGCAAACCGAGGCGCTCGGCCCACTCTTCGGCCCGGGATTGCAACCCTTCGGCCAGGGCCTCGACTCTGATACGCACCGGCGCTTGCTGCTCACTCATGAAAAACACGCTCAAAAATTTAATGATCGGCAAAAGCTGCCGATAAAAACATTATCCAGCATTTTGCCAGACCTGAGCGCCACTCGAGAGCCATGTCAGACATTCGCAATACATCCATAGGTTATCTGTCGCCCACCGGCGATTATGGCCTGCGCAATTCCCAGGCACTGAGCGGTGTCAGTCACCTGTGGCAAGATTTTTTTGCCCGGGCGCTGGCCGAACAGGTGGGGGATACGCCGGATGGCAAGAATGTCCAGGCACAGCTGCCTGTCGATGGCCCGGTGGAACCCACCGCCGGCGCCGAGCTGCTCGCGCAGATCGTCGACCAGCGCCAGTGTGATGTGCAGGACACACCGGTGCGTCCACCGGAGCCGCTGTTCCTGCCGATTGCCGAATTCGATCTGGACCTGCTGAAGCGTCCCGTGCCCTATCCGCCGGAAGAAATCGTCGCCCAGCAGAAGCAGCAGGATTTCGAAAGCGGTTGGGTCCGTCCTATCGTTCTTACCGCCGGTCAGCCACTGCCCGTGCCCGGCCCGGCACCGCAACCGCGTCCGCTGCACCTGCCGATTGCCGAATTCGAACTGGACCTGCTGCAACCCCACGTGCCATTCGACGAAGAAACCCTGGCCAAGCAGCAGAAAGCCATGGATTACGACCTGCACTGGGCCCGTCCGCTGGTGGCACAGAATCTGCGCCTGGCGGCCTGAGTCGCCAGCGCCTGCAAGAATGTGTCTACCTAGCCCTTGAACATCTGATTGATCCGCGCAAAAGGTATCGCCTGATCCAGCGCGCCAAACGTCCCCTGCCCACGAATCTCCTCGGCCGCCCGATAGAACGCGCCGTACGCCGCCCGGGCCAGCGCCGAACCGACGCTGATGCGCTTGACCCCCAACTCGCTCAACTCGGCTACCGACAGCGACACCCCACCCGACATCAACACATTCACCGGCTTGGGCGCCACGGCCTTGACCACCGCCTGGATATCCTCACGTGTGCGCAGGCCCGGTGCATACAACACGTCGGCACCGGCCTCGGCGAACGCCTGCAATCGGCGAATCGTATCCGCCAGATCCAGGCGGCCATGCAGCAGATTCTCCGCCCGCGCCGTGAGCATGAACGGGAACGCCAGGCTGCGGGCTGAGGCAACCGCGGCTTCGACCCGCTCGACTGCATGGTTGAATGCATAGATAGGGTCTTCGGCATGGCCGCTGGCGTCCTCGATCGAGCCGCCGACCAATCCGGCGTCAGCCGCGCGCAGAATCGCCTCGGCGCAACCGACGGAGCTGTGGCCGAAGCCATTTTCCAGATCCGCCGCCACCGGCAGCGCCGTGGCCAGGACAATGCTGCGCGCGTTTTCCAGCGTATCGCTCAGCGAGTTGGCCCCCTCCGCATCCGGACGTCCAAGGGAAAACGCCAGGCCCGCGCTGGTGGTGGCCAGCGCCTCGAAGCCCAGCGCGGCGAGCATTTTCGCCGAGCCGGCATCCCAGGGATTGGGAATCACGAAGGCCCCCGCACGTTCGTGCAGGGCCTTGAAGGCTTGGGCTCTAAGGGTTTGCGCATCCATGGGTCGACTCCTGGCGAAGAGAGTGGAGTGCCATCAGAGCAAACCAAGTTGCTCCGTGGCGGGTCCTCTGTATAGCTCAGGCAGCGCCGGCAAGCCAGGCATTCGCGCCATCAGCCGGGCATGGAACCGTTGCGCCAGCGCCGGTGCGAGACGGTTGTCAGAGGTATGCAGAAACACATAGGGCGTGCGTCCCTCCTCGATCCAGCCGGCGACCTTTTCGACCCAGGGGGTCAGGAAAGGCTCATTCGCCTGCAGTTCCGGGTGACCGATAAAACGCACTTGCGGGAACAGCGTGAACGCCGCCGGCCGTGGTGGCACCTTGGGCTTTTTCGACTGGGCGTGGAGCACCGAGGCTTCAGTGGAGGTGCAACTGAACAGTGCCCGCGGATCGAGGCAGATCCGTTCGACACCCCGGTCCAGCAGCATGCGATTGAGCATCCGCTCCGCGTCGCCCTTGGCGAAGAAGTCGCGATGACGGACTTCAATCGCCAACGGGCGCTCCAATGCGTCGATAAACCCGGCCAGCTCGGCCAGGCGCTGCGGCGCAAAACTGGCCGGCAATTGCAGCCACAGTGGCGCCACCCGCGGGCCCAGCGGCTTGAGCAGTTGCAGGAAGTCTTCAGCGGCCTGGACCTGCTCGCGCAGGTCACCGCCGTGGCTGATATCCCGGGGAAACTTGGCGGTGAAGCGAAAGTGTTCGGGCATAAGCTGCGCCCAGCGTTCTACCGTGGCGGGCGCGGGCCGTGCGTAGAAGGTGGTGTTGCCTTCGACGGCATTGAACAGCTGAGCGTAGAGATCGAGAAAGTCGCTGGCGCGCGCGGTGGGCGGGTACAGAGACTCGCGCCAGGCGTTTTCGCTCCAGGAGGGGCAACCGAGGTAGTAAGGCAGCAGGACAGGATCAGTCATCGACCCGATTAAATCAGATATGCAGGTCGAGCCCCAGCACTTCCATGTCCCACTCGACGAAACCGGCGGTGGTCAGGTAGCTGGCCAGGGCATTGGCGACGCTTTTGCTCATGGCGCGATGGAAGATCATGTCCTGCGGGCGGGCCGGCAGATTGGCCAGACGACTACCGGCCGCTTCGGCGCGGGCGGCGACCTCGGAGAGGTCCTCATCGCTATCACCATTCGAGACATCGGCATCGTCGTCGAGCACGACGCTGCCTTTGCGCGGCTTGCGCTTGATGGGGTAGGACTGTGAGGAAACGCCGTCTATACGCATTGGGGCATGCTCGGTGTCGATGATGGCAATTTAGCAGCACGCACCGCACTTAGCTATTGCCCGAGTGATAACTGGACCACAGAACCTGGAAAAGGTTTTCACACCCTGACGCCTGGGTGGGAAAAACATGATGAACGGCACATTTTTGACTGATTCAGGCGTTTTTTCGGCTGATCGAGTTAACGTTCAGTTTAGCCTGAATTTTATCAGTTGCCGCCCAACCTTGTGGGAGCCGGCTTGCCGGCGATGAGGCCAGTAAGCCTTGTATTGCCCTTTCGGCCGTCATCGCTGGCAAGCCAGACTTCCTACAAGGACCGTATGCAGCCTTGCGGGCTCAACGCGCCTTGGGCGTTGCCACTTTATCGCGCAAGTAGACGGGCTGGGCATCGTCGGCCGGGATCGCCTCGCCGCGCGCCCAGGCAAAGCGCGCCAGGCTCAACAGGTCTTCGGCGTGAGGCAGCAGGCTGGCATCCTGACCGCTCAACGCAACCTGGATCCGTTCGCCATAACCCCAGCCCGTGCCCGCACCAAACCACTCGCCCGTGGCGTCGTCCGGCAACGCCGCCAGTTGCGGTGCCAGCACGGCCTCAACCCCGGCCAGGCGCATCTCCCCCGCTTCCTCGCGGTAGCAGCCCCAATACACCTCGTCCATCCGCGCATCGATGGCCGCGGCCACCTGACGCACACCGCGCTCACGAAAGGCCCGTTGCGCGAGGACCGCCAGGTTCGACACCGGCAACACCGGACGCTCCAGGGCAAACGCCAGCCCCTGAACCACACCAATGGCAATCCGCACCCCGGTAAAGGCCCCTGGACCACGGCCGAAGGCAATCGCCTCCACGGCCGACAGGCTGATACCGGCGTCCGCCAGCAACTGCTGGATCATCGGCAAGAGCTTTTGCGCGTGCAGGCGCGGAATCACCTCGTAGTGGCTCGTCACCTTGCCGTCGTGCAGCAAGGCGACGGAGCAGGCTTCAGTCGCGGTGTCCAGGGCCAGCAAGGTGCTCATCGATGTATCCGTCAGGTCGAAAGGAAAAAAGTGCAACAGTATAAACAACAACAGCCCGCAAGCGGGCTGTTGTAGACGCGGCAACTACAACGATCAGCTCAAGGCTTCAAGCACCTTGCTGGTGATCGATTCCACCGAACCGACACCGGCGATATGGCTGTACTTCGGCTTGCCCTGGGCGGCCGAGAGCTTCTGGTAGAAATCCACCAGCGGCTTGGTCTGGGAATGGTAGACCGACAGGCGATGACGCACGGTTTCTTCGGTGTCGTCCTTGCGCTGGACCAGGTCATCCCCGGTCAGATCGTCCTTGCCTTCGACTTTCGGCGGATTGTAGACGGTGTGGTAGACGCGCCCGGAAGCCTCGTGCACACGACGGCCGGCAATGCGCTGGACGATTTCTTCGTCATCGACGGCGATCTCGACCACGTAGTCCAGCTCGACGCCGGCGTCCACCAGGGCTTCAGCCTGGGGAATGGTCCGCGGGAAACCGTCGAACAGGAAACCCTTGGCGCAATCGGCCTGGGCGATACGGTCCTTGACCAGTGCGATGATCAGGTCGTCGGAGACCAGACCGCCGGCGTCCATGATGCCCTTGGCCTTGAGGCCCAGCTCGGTGCCGGCCTTGACCGCGGCGCGCAGCATGTCGCCAGTGGAGATTTGCGGGATGCCGAATTTTTCGGTGATGAACTTAGCCTGAGTACCTTTACCGGCCCCGGGAGCTCCCAGCAGAATGACGCGCATCGATGTGCTCCTCAATTTTTTATTTAGAAACGCTCGGATTCGCCTCGTGGGGCCAATCTCAAAAATAGGGTCATGGCCGCAAAACGGCCAAAGGCTGATCAAGATACACAGCCGACCGTACCCACACAAGCCGCCGAAAGTCGCAGTCACTCATGCCTGCACAAGCGCTGAAACCTGCTACGCCGGGTCGCCCCCCGACAATAAAGTGTCGCCACACAAAAACGACCGCCCCTGACTGGGCAGTCGCTTTTGCCTTGCCGTACACAGAGACGCTTCCTACACACCTTAGCCAGTATTGCGCAGTCCGGCGGCAATTCCCGCCACAGACACCAGCAAAGCCTGTTCCAGAGGGCTGTCCTGGGTGGTTTCCTGGCGCCGCGAACGGGCCAGCAACTCGGCCTGCAAGCGATGCAGCGGATCCAGATAGGTGTTGCGCAGGCGAATGAATTCCAGGGTCTCGGGGCTGTGGGCAAGCAGTTGCGACTGGCCGGTCAAACCCAGAACCACCGCGCACGCCTGCGACAATAGGTCGCGTAAGTGCGCCCCCAATGGCCGCAATTCGGCATCCACCAAGCGCTCGTCATAGGAGCGGGCGATATCGCTGTCGGCCTTGGCCAGGACCATTTCCAGCATGTCGATACGGGTGCGGAAGAACGGCCATTGCTCACGCATCTGCGCCAACAGCTCGCCTTCACCCCGGGCCAGGGCCTTGCGCAACGCGGCTTCCCAGCCAAGCCAGGCCGGCAGCATCAAGCGCGTCTGGGTCCAGCCGAAAATCCACGGGATCGCCCGCAGGCTTTCGATACCGCCGGCGCGGCGCTTGGCCGGACGGCTGCCCAGCGGCAGGCGCCCGAGTTCCTGTTCCGGGGTCGACTGACGGAAGTACTCGACGAACTGCGGATTATCCCGCACCTCGGCGCGGTACGCATTGACGCCGTCCGCGGCCAGTTCGTCCATTAACGTGCGCCAGGCCGGCTGCGGCGGCGGTGGCGGCAGCAAGGTGGCTTCGAGTACGGCGGCCAGGTAGAGGTTGAGGTTCTGCTCGGCAATATCCGGCAGGCCGAACTTGAAGCGAATCATTTCGCCCTGCTCGGTGGTGCGGAAACGCCCCGCCACCGAACCCGGCGGCTGCGACAGGATGGCCGCGTGGGCCGGACCGCCGCCACGGCCGACGGTGCCACCGCGACCATGGAACAGCAGCAGTTCGACCTGCTGCTCGCGGCAGATCTCCACCAGGCGTTCCTGGGCCCGATACTGCGCCCAGGCCGCCGCCGTGGTGCCGGCGTCCTTGGCCGAATCGGAGTAGCCGATCATCACCTCCTGCGGACCTTGCAGGCGGGCGCGATAACCGGGCAGCAGCAACAGTCGCGCCATCACCGGCCCGGCGTTGTCCAGGTCAGCCAAGGTTTCGAACAATGGCACCACACGCATCGGCCGCAGCACCCCGGACTCCTTGAGAAGCAACTGCACCGCCAGCACATCGGAGGCGGCAGCGGCCATGGAGATCACATAGGAACCGAGGGACGCCGCCGGCGCCGCGGCGATTTCCCGGCAGGTTGCCAGCACTTCGGCGGTGTCCGCGGAAGGCTTGAAATAGGCCGGCAGCAGCGGGCGACGATTGGCCAGCTCGCGCATCAGGAACGTCAGGCGGTCTTCTTCCTTCCAGTCTTCGTAACGCCCCAGGCCCAGGTAGTCGGTGATCTCGGTCATCGCGGCGGCGTGACGGGAGGCGTCCTGGCGCACATCCAGGCGCACCAGGAACAGACCGAAGGTCACCGCCCGGCGCAGGCAATCGAGCAGCGGGCCATCGGCAATCACGCCCATGCCGCAGTCGTGCAGGGACTGGTAGCACAGTTGCAGCGGCTCCAGCAGTTCACGGTTGTGCTGCAGCACCTCGTCCGACGCCGGTTGCGTCGTGGCGAGGGAGGCCTGGGCCCAGTTGCGGGTGGCCCGCAGCCGCTCACGCAATTGCTTGAGCACGGCGCGGTAAGGTTCAGCGCTCTCGCCGGCGCGGGCGCACAAGGCCGCGCTGGCCTGTTGCATCGACAACTCGGCGGCCAACTGATCGATATCGCGCAGATAGAGGTCCGCCGCCATCCAGCGGGCCAGCAACAGGACCTCACGGGTGACCTTGGCCGTGACATTCGGGTTGCCGTCGCGGTCGCCGCCCATCCAGGAGGCGAAACGAATCGGCGCACCTTCCAGGGGCAGGTGCAGGCCAGTGGCGGCAAACAGCGCCTGGTCGGCACGGCGCAGGTAATTGGGGATGGCTTGCCAGAGGGAATGCTCGATCACCGCGAAGCCCCATTTGGCCTCGTCTACCGGCGTCGGTCGGGTACGGCGGATTTCCTCGGTGTGCCAGGCTTCGGCGATCAGACGCTGCAAGCGCTGGTGGATCTGCTCGCGCTCGGCGCCGGTGAGATCACGGTGGTCCTGCTGCGCCAATTGCGCGGCAATCGCATCGTATTTCTGGATCAGAGTCCGCCGCGCCACTTCGGTGGGATGCGCGGTGAGCACCAGTTCGATCTCCAGGCGGCCCAATTGCCGCGCCAGGGATTCGGCGCCATGGCCTTCGGCGAGCAGCCGCGCCAGCAACTCCGGCAGCACCCGCGACTCGAAGGGCGCTGGCTGCGACTCGTCGCGGCGGTGAATCAACTGATACTGCTCGGCAATATTGGCCAGGTTGAGGAACTGGTTGAAGGCCCGGGCCACCGGCAGCAGCTCGTCGTCGCCCAGGCTGTCCAGGCTGGCACTGAGCTCGGCATTGACCGAACCGCTGCGGTCGGCCTTGGCGCCTTTGCGGATACGCTCGATCTTGTCGAGGAATTCGTCACCGTGCTGGGCACGGATGGTATTACCCAGCAGTTCACCTAACAGGTGGACGTCTTCACGCAAACGTACATCAATATCGGACATCGACAGACTCTCCGGGGGACGCTGAGATGGCTCACAAGCGCAAGAGTGCACCACGGCGGCGAATGCTTACAAGTCGAGCGGATAATTGCTGCCCGGCAAAAATCCGCAATGAACCTCGTGACCTGAAGCTAGTCTGATAGATAGGTCCCATGAGGGCCTTATCGCCGGTACAGGCCGGTCACTCATCAATACCCACCATCAACGGGTGCGAATTGAGGTCGATATGAAAATCCGCGAGCTTGCCCAGCACTGGGAAGAAAACGCCAAGGGTCGGTTGACCGACACCGGCTATGCCATTCATCTGGATGTGGAAGCTGCGGCGCGACTGGCGGCGGTGATCGACATGTACCCCAAACGGCGCCCGGAAGAGCTGCTCGGCGAGCTGATCGGCGCGGCGCTGGAGGAACTGGAAGCCAGTTTCCCCTATATCCAGGGCGCACAGGTGGTGGCCACCGACGAAGAAGGCGATCCGCTGTATGAGGACGTCGGGCCGACACCGCGTTTCCTGACGTTGTCGCGACGTCATCTGCATGACCTGGCGTCCCAGGACAAACCGAAACATTAAAGCGCAGCGCGCGTCCCTTATGGATACCGTCTTGCCCCTTGACGCGCAACGACAGTCACTGCGGTCATGCGGTCATGCGGTCACTGTAGGAGCGAGCTTGCTCGCGATAAACGCAAGGACACCGCGATACCCTTGAAGAATCGCGTTATCGTTGACGCCCATCGCGAGCAAGCTCGCTCCTACAGATAAGGCAGGTTACTGCTCCAACTTCGGCGTTTCCTGCCCCATGCAGCGCACCGCCTGCTTCTGGCTGTTCACCAGCACGCCGGTCAGGCCCTTCTGTTCGGTGTCGAACAGCACCAGCACGCCATCGACGCACTGCGCGGTTTGCGCCGCCGGCTCCAGCGACAGCTTGTAATCCTCCCCGGGCACCGTCTTGAGCATGGTGAACTCGTTCAACAGCAGCGCATCCTCCGGCTTGGCGAAATGCAGGTAGCCGTAGTACCACAAGCACGCCACCGTACCGAGGATGCTGCAGATACCGGTGATGATCAGGGGAATGGCGTTACGTTCTTCAGTCATTGCGGACTCTCTGGTTCACTATTCGAATTCGGGACAGGCGGATAATTCGGGATCTCGCCCAGGCGGCGCAGGCCGTTGAAGTGTTGCGGGTCGTCGAGATAACGCAGCATCACCTGGCGCCAGGTCGGGTCGCCGAAGGTCTGCACATGACCGCCACGGGTCAGTTGCAGCACCCGTGGCGGTGGCGCCGCCTGATACAGCTGGATGCCATTGCTCAGCGGCACGATCGGGTCGTCGAGGCTGTGGAAAATCAGTTTCGGCACCCCGGTCAGGCGCGGCATGGCCTTGATCGCGCTGTCACCGTCGGGCACCAACCAGGACAGCGGGATTTGCAGGAGCCAGGTCAACCAGGACGAAGCGAGGGCATCACGCCCCACCGACCGGTAGCCGGCCGGCGCGCCATCAAGCACCAGGGCCTTGAGCCGCGACTGATACTCGGGATGGCGTTCCACCAGGTAATGCACCACCAGCGCTCCGCCCAGGCTCTGCCCCAGGACCACCAGGGGTTTGCCCTGGACTTCCGGGGCCTTTTGCAGCCAGTCGAACGCGGCATCGATATCCTGGTAAACCGCCGGCAGGCTCGGCTCGCCTTCGGACAGTCCATAACCGCGATAGTCGAGCATCAGCACCTGGTAACCCTGCTCCGGCAACCACCAACTGCCGCCCAGATGCCCGGACAGGTTGCCGCCGTTGCCATGTAGATGCAGCACCGTGCCCTTGACCGCCACGCCGGCCTTGACCGGCAGCCACCAGGCGCGCAGGCGCAAGCCGTCGGCGGTGGTCAGGGTGACATCGCGGTATTCGAGGTGAGCCTTGTCCGGGGTGAATGGCAGGCCGGGATCGGGATAGAACAGCAGGGAACTGCAACCGCCCAGGGTCAGCAACAAGCACAGCACGCCGAGGATTCTCATCCGTTTGAAGCCTCGCTAGATATGTAGAGCCCCCCGCCATCCCCTGTAGGAGCGCGCTTGCTCGCGATGGCGGCACAGGCACCGCGGGGCAGCAGTTGCCCCGCGTTATCGTTGACGTCCATCGCGAGCAAGCTCGCTCCTACAGGGCGCGGTCAGCGGTCAGCGGTCAGCGGTCAGAGGATATTAGAGTAATCCGCTTCGATCCGATCCAGGCTCAAGTGGTTCAGGAAGTTGCTGAAACACATCCAGGCCGACAGTGCATTCATGTCGCGGAACTGTTCCGGCAGGTACTTGGGGGCTACCACCAGGCCTTCATCCACCAGTTGGCGCAGCGTGCGCATGTCCTCCAACGTGGTCTTGCCGCAAAACAGCAACGGCACCTGTTCGAGCTTGCCCTTGCGCACGGCCAACTGAATATAGTTGTAAACCATGATGAAGCCCTTGAGGTAGGACAAGTCTTTGGTAAACGGCAGGCCCGTGGGGGTCGAGCCACGGAAGATCCGACTGGCGTTGCCATAGCTTTCCGCCATCTCGAAACCCTGTTCGCGAAAGAATTCGAACACCTGGAGGAAATCCGCGCCCTGCTCCACCATGTCGATGGCCCGGGTACGGTTGGTCAGCTTGCGCAGGCGGGTCGGATAGGAGGCGAAGGCAATCACCTCCATCAGGATCGCCAGGCCCTCCTGGGTCACGGTCGACGAGGGTGGCCCCTTGGACAGGAAGGTGCAGATCGGCTGGTTCAAGCCGTTGAGGGTGGTGCCGACATGCACCAGACCTTCATGCACCTCCAGCGCCCGTACATCCCGCGAGTTGAACATCGCATCGGCACGGATCTTGATGTAATCGGCACCCGCCGCCGCGTCGGCGACGATACCGTCAGACTCGAACACCCGGATGGTGCCCTCGGCCTCGCCGAACACCTTGTTCAAGCGGCTTTGCAACAGCTCGACCGCGTCCTTGGCAGTGAGGGTCTTGGGTTCGTCCTTGAGGTCCCCGCGCACGTCGATATTGTTCAGGTAATCGGACAGCATCAAGCCCAGGTCCGCCAGGGTCGGATCACCGGCGTGGAAGGCATCCGACGCGGCGCCGTACAGTTCCTGGGAAATCAGCCCGAAATCCGCGGTGCCACGGGCTTCAAGCATCCGCACCACCTGACGGTACTCACGGCACATACGGCGCATGATCTGCCCGACCGGATTGAACTGGCCGAGCCGCCGGGTGATGTCGCGCTCGATATTCTGGAACTCCAGCTTCACCGCGCTGGAATCGAACGACAGCGGCCGCGAGGTGTAATAGTCGCGATCCACCGCCGGCATTTCCTTGCCCTTGGCCTTGAGAAACCCCTTGCGGATATTGTCGTCCCACTTCACCGCATCGAGCACGCGAATCGGTGTCTGCGCCAGCACAATGCGATCGGAGAGGCTGCGTATCGTCTGCTGGTAATCGTCCAAGGGTGACTCCTGAAAGTGACGGCGGTGAATAGCCATGCACGCAGCCTAGACCGAGGCCAGCACCAGATGCATGTAACGCGAGAGGATCCCCAGCATGTCTTGCTCGGTCTGGGCCTCGGTGTCGTTGAGCAGGCCCTGATATTCCATCCGTCCGATAATCGCCGTCAACACTTTGGCATCCTGCTGTGGCTCTTTGGTTCCCAGCACCTGGACAAACTGGTAGGCGCCCTCCAGGAGAATCTGCTGGTGCGAGCGCACCAACACCGCCAGGCGTGGATTGAGCAGCGCTTCCTGGCGAAACGCCTGCTCAGCCATCAGGTGCTCGCGACGGTTGTGCAGTTGCCGCTGGATGTAGTCGGCGATCATGTGGGCGATGTCGTCGGCCAGTTGCGCCCGTGAGGCCGTACTGCCGTCACCGTAGGCGACCATTTCCCGCAAGATGCCTTCGGTGTTTCCCCACAGCTTGGCCATAAAGGCCGCACTGCGCTCGACATACTGGGCGAAGGTATCGGTAAGCAGGTCATCGATATCCTTGAAGTAATAGGTGGTGGCCGACAGCGGCACACCGGCCTCGGCGGCCACCGCGCGGTGCCGCACCCCGCGTACGCCGTCGCGCACGACAATGCGCATGGCCGCGTCGAGAATCTCCTGTCGCCGCTGCTCGCTGCCCTGCCGGCTGGCCTTGCGCCCTTGATACTGAACGCTTTCAGCCACCGCCGTGGCGACGCCAGCTGCTCCCTTTTGCGCCTTTGCACGCTCCACTACCGGTCTTCCTCTCTTGTAATGATTTGAAACATCAGTACCAACAGACAATAAAAAAGCCGCCTTGCAAGGGCGGCTTTTTCAACAACAGGTTTACGCTTGCGGCCGCATGTGCGGGAACAGGATCACATCGCGGATCGACGGTGCGTTGGTGAGCAACATCACCAGGCGGTCGATACCGATGCCCTCGCCCGCAGTGGGCGGCATGCCGTACTCCAGCGCCCGCACGAAGTCGGCGTCGTAGTGCATGGCCTCGTCGTCACCGGCGTCCTTCTCGGCCACCTGGGCCTGGAAGCGCTCGGCCTGGTCTTCCGCGTCGTTCAACTCGGAATAGGCGTTGGCGATTTCACGACCGCCGATAAACAGCTCGAAACGGTCGGTGACGTTCGGGTTCTCGTCATTGCGGCGGGCCAGCGGCGAGACTTCGAACGGGTACTCGGTAATGAAGTGCGGCTGTTCCAGCTTGTGCTCGACCAGTTCTTCGAAAATCATCACCTGCAGCTTGCCCAGGCCTTCGAAGCCGAGGACCTTGGCGCCGGCCTTCTTGGCGATGGCGCGGGCCTTGTCGACGTCCTGCAGGTCGGCGGCGCTCAGCTCCGGGTTGTACTTGAGGATCGAGTCGAACACCGACAGGCGCACGAAAGGTTCGCCGAAGTGGAAGACCTTGTCACCGTATGGCACGTCGGTGCTGCCGAGAACGGCCTGGGCCAGTTCACGGAACAGCTCTTCGGTCAGGTCCATGTTGTCTTCATAGTCGGCGTAGGCCTGGTAGAACTCCAACATGGTGAATTCAGGGTTGTGCCGGGTCGACACGCCTTCGTTGCGGAAGTTGCGGTTGATCTCGAACACCCGCTCGAAGCCACCGACCACCAGGCGCTTGAGGTACAGCTCCGGCGCGATGCGCAGGTACATGCCCATGTCCAGCGCATTGTGGTGGGTTTCGAACGGCTTGGCCGCGGCACCGCCGGGAATGGTCTGCAGCATCGGCGTTTCCACTTCCATGAAATCGCGCTGCATCATGAAGTTGCGGATATGGGCGATGACCTGCGAACGCACGCGGAAGGTCTGGCGTACTTCTTCGTTGACGATCAGGTCGACGTAGCGCTGGCGATAGCGGGTTTCGGTGTCGGTCAGGCCGTGATGCTTGTCCGGCAGCGGGCGCAGCGACTTGGTCAGCAGGCGCACCTGGGTCATTTCGACGTACAGGTCGCCCTTGCCGGAACGGGCCAGGGTGCCTTCAGCGGCGATGATGTCACCGAGGTCCCAGGTTTTCACCGCGGCCAGGGTGTCTTCGGCCAGGGTCTTGCGGTTGACGTAGACCTGGATGCGCCCGGACATGTCCTGGATCACCATGAAGGAGCCACGGTTGAGCATGATGCGACCGGCAACCTTGACCGGGATCGCTGCCTCTGCCAGCTCTTCCTTGGTCTTGTCGGCGTACTGTTTCTGCAAGTCTTCACAGTAGGCGTCGCGACGGAAGTCGTTGGGGAAGGCCTGACCCTTGGCGCGCTCGGCAGCCAGCTTTTCCTTGCGCAGGGCGATCAGAGTGTTTTCTTCCTGTTGCAGGGCTTGCGGGTCGAGTTGTAGGTCGCTCATGTCTTTAGATTTTCCATCACAGGTTCGTTGCCCCCGGCCTACGGCCGGGGATCGCCAGCAAGCCGGCTCCCACAGTAGTGTCTTACAGCCCTTGCTTGAGGCTGGCTTCCAGGTATTCGTCGATATCGCCGTCCAGCACCTTGTCGCAGTCGCTGCGTTCGATGTTGGTGCGCAGATCCTTGATCCGCGAGGCGTCGAGTACGTAGGAGCGGATCTGGTGACCCCAGCCGATATCCGACTTGGTGTCTTCCAGGGCCTGGGAAGCGGCGTTGCGCTTCTGCACTTCCTGTTCGTACAAGCGCGCCCGCAACATTTTCATCGCGGTGTCTTTGTTCGCGTGCTGGGAACGTTCGTTCTGGCAGCTGACCACGGTGTTGGTCGGTACGTGGGTGATCCGTACGGCCGAGTCGGTGGTGTTAACGTGCTGGCCACCGGCACCGGAGGAGCGATAGGTATCGATCCGCAGGTCGGCCGGGTTGATTTCGATTTCGATGTTGTCGTCGATTTCCGGCGAGACGAAAACCGCCGAGAACGAGGTGTGACGACGGTTGCCGGAGTCGAACGGGCTCTTGCGCACCAGGCGGTGCACGCCGATCTCGGTGCGCAGCCAACCGAAGGCGTACTCGCCCTTGATATGCACGGTGGCGCCCTTGATCCCGGCGACTTCACCGGCGGACAGTTCCATGATGGTGGCGTCGAAACCGCGTTTGTCGGCCCAGCGCAAATACATGCGCAGCAGGATATTGGCCCAGTCCTGGGCTTCGGTGCCGCCGGAACCGGCCTGGATATCCAGGTAGGCGTTGTTCGCGTCCATTTCGCCGCTGAACATCCGCCGGAATTCGAGTTTCTCGAGGGCGGCGCGCAAGCGTTCGACTTCAGCGGCGACGTCGTCGACGGCACCCTGGTCTTCTTCGGCGGCGGCCATTTCCAGCAGGTCGCGGGCGTCGCTCAGGCCACTGGACATGTCATCCAGGGTCTCAACGATCAGCGCCAGCGCGGAGCGCTCGCGGCCGAGGTTCTGCGCGTATTCGGGGTTGTTCCAGACAGCCGGATCTTCAAGCTCGCGATTGACTTCGGTCAGACGCTCATGCTTTTGATCGTAGTCAAAGATACCCCCGAATGGTTTCGGAGCGCTCGGACAGGTCCTTGATACTGTTAAGGATCGGGTTGATTTCCATGGCGGGCAGCACTCGTCGGTGAACTTTTGAAAGCCGGCGAGTATAACCGAATTGCGCGCGTCCCGGCAGCCCGCTTGGCGGGGTGATTTCAGTTTTCGCCGCGAAACTTCTGCGCCAATCTGGCCAGGTATCGCATTAGCTTCTCTTCACGTGCCCTTGCATGCCCATCGGGATACAGGACCGCGAGGAGACAGTAACGATGCTCCTCCAACTCCCCGCGCACATAAACTAGAGCGGCGTCCTTTTCCGGAGCGCCTCTACGACATACTCGATCAATCTGCGGAAGGTGCCTGGGGAATTTTTCCGGCGGAAGCTTTAAGTGGATATGCATGAGGTTTGCATTAAACGCTGCCGCCGGCCAGACGTAGGGAGCGTCACGCCCAAACCGATCTGAAGGGATACCTGTCTGCTTTATAGAGGGCGAAATCATTCAGTAGAGCGGCGTCCAACCCAGGATAATCCTTCAGGACATCCAGAAAAAACTCGCGGCAGGATTCCGGATGAAAGTTGGCTGACGCCCTGGACATCAGGCGTTAGCCAACTCAATCAGCCTCTGGGTGGAATGCTCGGCCAATGCACGTAGCCCTTCTCCATCAGCAGTACCTTCAAAGGATTCCGTCACTGTCAGCATCTGAGAAAGCAGGCTATGGGTAATCGCCATTTTCTCCCTTGCACGAGCCATGGACCGACGAAGATCCATATGGACCTCGGTCAACCCCTCCGGAACAATCGCACTGCGTAGCGTCAGTTCCATGCCGCGAAAGCTGTCCAGATTCCGCCCTAGATCTTCAAGTTTTGCTTGAGCATCCAGTCCTTCAGGAGTACGAGCTGGGTCTCTGGCAAGCATGTCTTTGATGAGGCTTGCGAACCCGTTTTCTACCTGTTTCGCCTTTTTTATCAGCCTATGAATCTCAATGGCAAGCTGGCTAGACTTCTGGCTGGCCTCATTTCTGAAGCCGCTATCATGATCCGCAGCAGCCTGAACCGATACCGCCGCACCGTACCCACCAATCAAAGCGAGCGCGGCCAATAGCAGCGACGCTGTGGGGATGCTGGGCGGTGATTCAGGCTTCATGTTGAAATACCCGTTCAAGGAGCGGTCTGCTCAAAAGTATTTTGGTGTGCAATTATTGTACAGCCGCACACCGTATCGTGATATTTCAGCAACCCTCCACCTGCTTAAGCCCCCCAGCAGTGGCACTTTCACCTCTTTTGGCAAAACATTCCGCTATTGCGTCAGTCCTTTTAACCTTAAAATGTAAGGCATTTCTGTTTTTTAACAGACCTATTCAACACACCGCCGAGGACAAGCAGACTCCCCCCTTACCGCTTGAGTAAGGGACTACGAATGTTCATTTCAGCGCCGTTAAACCGCTTTACCCTGACCCTCCCGGGCCTTGCCCCTGAACTCCAGGTGCTGGCCTTCAAAGGCAGTGAAGCCATCAGCCAGCCCTATCGTTTCGAGCTGGAACTGGTCAGCCGCCGCCCGGACCTGAACCTCGACGCGCTGCTGCACCAGCAGGGCTTTCTCGCCTTCAACGATGGTGGCGCGGGTATTCACGGCCAGGTCTACAGCATCGGCCAAAGCGATACCGGCCAGCGCTGGAGCCACTATCACCTCACCCTTGTGCCGCAACTGACTTACCTGGGCCATCGCTTCAACCAGCGCATTTTCCAGAACCAGACCGTACCGCAGATCATCGCCCGAGTGCTCAAGGACCACGGCATCCTCGGCAATGCCTTCAGCTTCAACCTCGCCACCCCCCTGCCCGCCCGCGAGTATTGCGTGCAGTACAACGAATCCGACCTGGATTTCATCCATCGGCTGTGTGAGGAAGATGGCCTGCACTACCACTTCCAGCACAGCCCGGCCGACCATCACCTGGCCTTCGGCGATGACCAGACCTTCTTTCGCCGGCTGTCCAATGCCGTGCCCTATGTGCCGGACGGCGGCACCGTGGCTACGACCGCGAGCATCAAGTCCTTTGACCTGCGCCTGGAGACCCGCAGCAGTCATGCGGCCTTGCGTGATTACGACTTCGAGACGCCGCATACCTTGCTGGAGCGGACGACCCACTGCTCGGATTCACTACCGAAACCTGTGTTGGAGGACTATCGCTATCCCGGCCGTTTCAAGCATGACGACGCCGGCAAACAGCTCAATCGCCGCCAACTGGAACGCCATCGCGCCGACTATCGACAGGCCTCGGGCAAAAGCAACGCGCCACAACTGGTCAGCGGTCACCTCCTGACCCTGAGCGACCATCCACAGCCGGACTGGAATGATCTCTGGCTGCTGACCCACCTGACCCACGAAGGCAAACAGCCGCAGGTGCTGGAGGAGTCGGCACCTGGCCCGAACAGTGCCAACGACGGTTTCCGTCAGGGCTACCGCAACAGCTTTCTCGCCACGCCGTGGGATGTGTTCTTTCGGCCGCCGCTACAGGTGCGCGAATCCCGTCGTCTGAATGCCCAGACCGCTATCGTCACCGGCCCGCCCGGCGAAGAAATCCACTGCGACGAATATGGCCGGGTGAAGGTGAAGTTTCACTGGGACCGTTCCGACGAAACCGGCACCCACAGCAGTTGCTGGTTGCGGGTGGCGTCCGGCTGGGCCGGGCCGAGTCATGGCGCCGTCACCCTGCCCCGTGTCGGCATGGAAGTGCTGGTGACCTTTCTGGAAGGCGACCCGGACCAGCCACTGATCGTCGGTTGCCTGAACAACGCGGTGCAGCAAGCG
The DNA here is from genome assembly GCF_059420925.1 of Pseudomonas sp. GW821-FHT03C07. Taxonomy (NCBI): domain Bacteria; kingdom Pseudomonadati; phylum Pseudomonadota; class Gammaproteobacteria; order Pseudomonadales; family Pseudomonadaceae; genus Pseudomonas; species Pseudomonas sp. GW821-FHT03C07. The sequence goes on along the minus strand of NZ_JBWKUQ010000009.1, from coordinate 189,812 downwards.
CCCTACCCTCTGCCAGCGCACAAGACCCGCAGCGTGTTCAAAAGCCAGAGCAGCCCGGGGGGTGGCGGCAGTAATGAAATCCGTATCGAAGACCTCAAGGGCCAGGAACAGATCTATGTGCATGCCCAACGGGATTTCGAGCAGCACATCGAACATGACCAGCACGTACAGGTCGGCCATGAACGGCATGAAAGGGTCGACGCCAACAGCTATGCCGAGTTCAGGGCCGAAGAGCATCACACGGTTCATCAGGATCGGCGTTGCGAGGTGAAGGGGGATGATCATCTGACGGTGGGTCGAAGCCAGCAGGTGAAAGCAGGAGTGGGTTACCTCGTCGAAGCGGGCCAGGAAATTCATTTCTATGCAGGCAAAAAAATCGTTATCGAGGCCGGTGCTGAATTGACGATCAAGGTGGGTGGTCACTTCATCAAGCTCGACGGCAACGGCATCAGTCGTGTAGGCCCCGATACCGATGGAATCGCAGGTACAGGAGCAGGTATTGCCGTGTTGACGGCTCTCAAACCAGCCGCCGTAGGACAGGCCGGAACCACACATCGTATACCCGGCAGTTCACCCCAAGAAGCCCACGACGAGCAGATGCAACTGCTCAGCCGCTCCGGCACGCCGCTGAAAGGGATCAAGGTCACCGTTGCAGTGCCTGGAGAAAGCGCCCCTCTGGTTGTCACCAGCGACGTCGACGGACTTCTCCCCCGTATCAAGACCCAAACCGCCCAGGACCTCAAGGCATTTCTGAACTGGGACAAATTCCATGTCCCGGAAGGCGCTGATAGTTACGAAAGGAGTCGCAAGCAATGAGCGCAGATCCGATCCTCACATGCACCACCAATACTCGACCCGGCTCGGTCTCTCAGCAGACTTTTGACTGCGCAATACTCTGGGCCTGGGGTCAGCAGGAAGCGATACGTCGGCTGACAGTAGAGAGGCGCGATCCCTATTCGCAACACGTACGCAGCGAATTGGTCGCCAGTTTCAGTGCCCGTGCCGCGCGTATCGCGGCGACCTATGCGCGGTTCTATCTGGAGTTGGAAGACGGTGGAAAGCCCGAACTGAAGGGACGTTTCTACTGGATGGGTCTGGCGGCCTTTGCCAGTAAACAAGTCAAGTGCGGATTGGACTTCATACCGGACGCTCTGGCTGTCTCAGTAGGGGATTATCTGCCCAATCCAATGGCTATCGGCAAGGACGGGCTGGGTAAGGGTAACTTTTGGTTGTTCCAAGACATTTTTGTCTGGCACTGGTTTTACAGCCAATTTCCCGAACAATTCGAAGAATGTGCGTTGGAGCGTAATGCGCTGAACTGCCCTGAGTTGGCACTGGCGGGACTAAAGAATTTGCCATGGGCGGAGGAGGCGTTGGCGACTTTGAATAACTTCAGGGTAAATTCTTATATTCTTGAAGCTTTTGAAACCATCAAGAAGTGCGAGCAGGCCACCACGGAAAACAAGCCAGACCTGCAGCTCGACTCCCTTTTAGCCATAGCCAACCATGAACAGCTAGAAATCCTGCAGCCACTTATCTACGAGAATCAAATCTTCCAAAAAGTGTTGGACCTCCAAGCATTGACAGAAGGGTTTCCCGGTTTCCCCTTAAGGGTTGCAGCTTTCAGTACGACATGTGATGTAGAAGAAGAAAATCTTCGAGAGCACATGACGGAAGGGGATCTGTACAACGAAACGCACAGAATGAATTTCATTACAAAAATTGCAAACACATACCATTTACTCATGCAATACAATACCGAATACATGGAGGAGTGCATTACCTCTATATCCAACTGGTCTGATGCCGCATGAAAAAAATCCTGGTGGCGACACTAATACTTGGACTCACTGCTTGCGACACCTCGAGTAATCCAGAGAAGCAAAAAATGAAAGACAGTCCCCCTATCATCAAAATCAACCTTCACGAAGATATCAATGATGTCATCGCGCGCAGCCCAATACCATTCAAACCTGACTGCTTAGCGGCAGCGGGTGTATGCTGGCATGAAATATCTCGTTCGCCCAATAGCAAAGAGTTCCCTATCGCCAGTATAAAGACGGGGGCTCACACACTACTATTAAAGAATGCATCAAGAATAAGCACTGCCATCTTTGACAGATTCGGCAGCCAAATCGAAAACATAGAAATCGTTTTGAGAGGCCTTCCCGACAACAGCCTACACACGGACCATCAAAATTCCATATACCACCTAATCGACGGTATCCAACGTGCTGGTTGGACTCACTACTACCGTAGGAGCGACCCTAGAGTTTCGGGCAAAGAGATGGACAAAATTGACACACCGCGGGAAGTACTTGGAAAATTCACATCCAGCCATCCTTGGCTAGACCCAAACTATAGAGTCGACATAGATCGCTGGCTTAAAGTAGGCTCATTTTATAATTGGTTTTTTTACAACAACGGCTCATATCTGCACCTTAGAGCGTGGCGTCGACTTTCAAAAAAATACCCTAACGAAAGAGGAACCTATCTAATAAGCCTGGAGTTCTCGACAGAGGCGGAATTTTGGCGAACTCCCTTCCAAGGCAAAGACAAGCTTCGTTGGAAAGAGCTACTACCAGACGTGCTAGCGACCGCTAAAAAACAACGCGAAGATCAGGAAACCAAAGCCCGAGCAGCCGGCATAGAAATTGATGAATCGTATCAAGACCCGCTAATTAAGGCGCTTAGCTTATAGCCATTCCCCGCTGGAGAACCTTCGCCCTCTTCCGGTTGAAACCGAGGAATTGGCATGAATTTAAAAACCCTCATTGAGCGGGCTGAACATTTAATTCACGCAACCTTTCAGGCCAATGCCGGCTCGTGTCGGAGCCGGCTTTACGGGTGATAAAACCCTAAAATTTTGCATCGCCAGAACTGACGCCTTCGCGGGCAAGCTCCGCTCCCACAGGTTTTGAGTCGACCCCGGATATTGTGTACGACACAAAACCTGTGGGAACTGAGCTTGTCGGGACGCCGCACCGCCGCGAAGAGGCCCTTGAGCCATGTGCCGATCTTGCGGACGTCATCGCCGGCAAGCCGGCTCCCACACAGGGAGTGTTCGATCAGGAAACCGGGGCGCTGCGGGCTCGGTCGGTGAAGCGGCCCTGCATCGCATCCAGCGCGTCGCAGCCATCCTGCAACAGCAGGTAAGAGGCACTGGCGAAATGCTGAAGATCACGGTCGCAGGTGTTGCCGATGCTCATGCAGGTCAGGCTGTGGCTCAGGTCGCGGGCGGCCTTGATGCGCTGGATGGCGCACTCATACAGGTCACGTACCGGGGCATCGAGATTGAGGTAGAGAACGGGGACTTCGGTGAGGTTGCTTTGTAGCGGGCGATATTGAGTCATTGCTAAAGCTCCATTAGGAGCCACCACCTTTTGCGGCTAAGCAAAACTAGGGTGGCAGCTGTACGCGGGTTAGCCGACCGGGTCCTATGGAGCTACACCCGGCACACCCGAAGGTGTCCCGCGCACAACCGCCATAACGCAAACGTCAGGCAGTAGGAAGCGCCAGCATTGTAATGGCGGCGCTCAAGCTCCGTTAGGAATTTCGACCGGCTAAGATCGATCACCGACACATCGGCGACGACCGAACTATAGTCCAGCCAGTCACCCAATAGTCGCCGCTTTTACACCTTGAAATACGAGCCACTGCGGATGCCAGTAATGGCGATTTATCCGCCTCAACCAATCCCCACCTGATTACGCCCACTGTTCTTCGCCAAATACAGCCCCTTGTCCGCCGCCGAAATCAGCTCGCGGCAGTTGCTGCCCTGCTGCGGGATCACGGTGGACAAGCCGATGCTGATGGTCAGCACCGAACCCTCGCTCGGCGTATTGTGCGGAATCTTCAACCCCGCCACGGTCTGCCGTAGTTTTTCCGCCACCAGCCGCGCGCCCCCCTGCGAGGTGTTCGGCAGGACCAACGCAAACTCCTCACCGCCATAACGCGCCGGCAAGTCCGAAGGCCGGTTGCCGGCCTCGCGGATCGTCTCCGCCACCTTGCGCAGGGCTTCATCACCCTCCAGATGACCAAAGCTGTCATTGAAGGCTTTGAAATAGTCAACGTCGATCATCAACAGCGACATCTGCATCTGCTCGCGCTGCGCCCGTCGCCACTCCAGCTCCAGGTACTCGTCGAAGTGCCGACGGTTGGACAAGCCGGTCAGGCCATCGGAGTTCATCAGGCGCTGCAACACCAGGTTGGTGTCGAGCAATTGCTGCTGGCTGACCCGCAATGCCCGATACGCCGCGTCACGCTGCAACAAGGTCATGTAGGACCGCGAGTGATAGCGAATCCGCGCCACCAACTCGATGTTGTCCGGCAACTTGACCAGGTAATCATTGGCCCCGGCGGCAAACGCCGCGCTCTTGATCAGCGGTTCTTCCTTGGTCGAGAGCACGATGATCGGAATGTCCTTGGTCGCCGGGTGATTACGGTACTCGCGCACCAGGCTCAGACCATCGAGCCCGGGCATCACCAGGTCCTGCAGGATCACCGTCGGCTTGATGCGAATCGCCTGGGCAATCGCCTGGTGCGGATCGGCACAAAAGTGAAAATCGATATTGGCCTCAGTGGCCAGCCCGCGCCGAACCGCCTCGCCGATCATGGCCTGATCATCGACCAGCAACACCATCGCGGCATTTTCGTCGGAGGTCTTGAAATCATACAGCTGTAATTCATTCATACGCGGTCACCTGAAGTACTGCTTTCAAACCAGGATTGCTGACTATAGAACTCATGTCGGAAATATCTCCAGCAAACGTGGTGCGATCTTGTTCAGTGGGCGAATTTCAACGGCGGCATCGATAGCCGCCGCCGCCTTGGGCATGCCGTACACGGCGCTGCTCTGTTGGTCCTGGGCGATGGTCAGGTAGCCGCGCTCGCGCATCAGCTTCAACCCGTGGGCACCGTCGCGCCCCATGCCCGTCAACAACACGCCCACCGCATCGCTATTCCAGTAACTGGCGACACTCTCGAAAAACACATCGATGGAGGGCCGGTAGATTTCGTTCACGGGCTCGGCGGTGTAGGCCAAGGTCCCGTTTTTCAACAAGCGGATGTGGTGGTTCGTCCCGGCCAGCAACACGGTACCGCGCTGCGGCGCCTCGCCATCGCGGGCCAGGCGCACCGGCAAACCACAGGCGCTGCCCAACCACTCGGCCATGCCGGCGGCAAACACCTGGTCGACATGCTGGACCAGGACAATGGCGGCGGGGAAATTGGCAGGCAAACCTTTCAGCAAGGTTTCCAGGGCCGCCGGCCCCCCGGCCGAAGAGCCAATGACCACCAGTTTCTGCCGTGGACTGTGGTCCCGGGCCGGCGCGGTCACGCTGCACACCCGGCTGCCGCGCTGGCCGATCAGCCAGCCGATATTGAGGATCTTGCGCAACAACGGCGCCGCGGCTTCCTTCGGATTGCCGGCGCCGATGGCCGGGGTGTCGACCACGTCCAGGGCTCCGTGGCCCATGGCTTCGAAAACCCGGTGCACATTCTGCTGCCGGTCAACGGTGACGATCACAATGGCACACGGCGACTCGGCCATGATCCGCCGGGTAGCTTCGACGCCATCCATCACCGGCATGATCAGGTCCATCAGGATCAAGTCCGGGGTGTCCTCGGCGCATTGTTTCACCGCTTCGGCACCGTTGCCCGCGACCCAGATCACTTCGTGCGCCGGCTCCAACGCCAGGGCACGGCGCAACGCTTCTACCGCCATGGGCATATCGTTGACGATAGCAATCCTCATCCCTGAGCACCCCCAATCAGTTCCACCACCGCGTCGAGCAGGGCGTCGTCATGAAAACTGGCCTTGGCCAGATAATAGTCGGCCCCGGCGTCCAACCCACGGCGACGATCTTCTTCACGGTCCTTGTAGGACACCACCATGACCGGCAGCGACTGCAAGCGTGTGTCTTTACGCAAGAGGGTGACCAATTCAATCCCGTCCATTCGTGGCATGTCGATATCGGTGATCAACAGGTCAAAGTCTTCGCCGCGCAGGGCGTTCCAGCCGTCCATGCCATCCACCGCGACCGCCACCTCGTAACCCCGGTTGAGCAGCAGTTTGCGTTGCAGTTCGCGCACGGTCAGGGAGTCGTCGACCACCAGCACGCGCTTGCGCACAGCCTCGCTGACCTGGCGCTTGCGCCGGTCGATACGTTCCAGGCGACCGGTATTGAGCAGTTTTTCCACCGACCGCAGCATGTCCTCGACGTCGACGATCAACACCGCCGAACCGTCGTCGAGCAAGGCCCCGGCGGAAATATCCTGGACCTTGCCCAGCCGTGGGTCCAGCGGCAATACCACCAGGGTGCGCTCGCCGATAAACCGTTCCACCTCAACCCCGTAGACCGCCTCGCGCTCGCGGATCACCACGACCTTGAGGCTACCATCCTGGTGTCCGCTGGCCGGACGCTGCAGCAACTGGCTGGCCGCCACCAGCCCGACATGCCGACCTTCATGCCAGAAGTGCTGACGCCCCTCGAGCTGAACGATGTCCTCGGGGGCCAGATCACACATACGCTCGATATGGGCCAGAGGAAAGGCATAGGCCTCGCCGCCAACTTCCACCACCAGGCTGCGCACCACCGACAAGGTCAGCGGCACTTCGAGGTGGAAGCGGCTGCCCTGCCCCGCTGCCTGCTCCAGCACCACCGCGCCGTGCAACTGGCGGACCATATGCTGCACCGCATCAAGACCGACCCCGCGCCCGGAGACTTCGGTGACTGTGTCCCGCAGGCTGAAACCCGGCAGGAAGAGAAAGCTCAGCAGTTCCTCTTCGCTCAGTTGCGCGGCGGTTTCGGCCGGTGACAACTGGCGCTCGATAATGTTGCGCCGAACCCGTTCCAGGTCGACGCCAGTGCCGTCGTCGCTCAATTGCAACACCAACAGCCCGGCCTGGTGCGAGGCGCGCAGGCGAATCAGGCCTTCCGCGGGTTTACCGGCCAGTACCCGCAGCTCCGGGCTCTCGATGCCATGGTCGACCGCATTGCGCAGCAGGTGGGTCAGCGGCGCTTCGAGCTTTTCCAGCACGTCGCGGTCGACCTGGGTTTTCTCCCCTTCGATTTCCAGACGAACCTGCTTACCCAGGCTACGGCCCAGGTCGCGAACCATTCGCACCTGACCATTGAGGACATCGGCAAAGGGTCGCATGCGACAGGCCAGGGCCGTGTCATAGAGCACCTGGGCACGCTGGCTGGCCTGCCAACCGAACTCGTCCAGCTCCAGCGTTTGCGCCGCCAGCATCTGCTGGGACTCGGCCAACAGGCGCCGGGCATCGACCAGGGCCTCCTCGGCCTCAAGGCTCAGGCCGATGTTTTTCAATTGCTCGCTAAGCTGGTCCAGGGCGCGCAGGCCTTTGTTCTGTATCCGCCGCGCCCGCTGCATGCTCGCCAGGTAAGGTTTGATACGCTGGGTTTCCACCAGGGACTTGCTCGACAGATCGAGCAAGCTGTTCAAGCGTTCAGCGGTGACCCGCAACACCCGTTCGCCACCTTCGGCGACCCGGCGGCCGGGGCTCGTCGGTTCAGGTGAGGCCGTTTCAACAAGCACGCTTTCAACGTCAAGGGACGCGGCTGGCGGCACGAATTCAGGTTCCGGCAACACGGCCACACCCGCCCGCTCAGGCACCGTCCGGGCAACGGCGGCTGCAGGATCGAGCAACGCCTGCAACCGCAGGACATAGGCCTCGATCTCCACCGGTCCGACATTGGCGCTCGGCGTGGCGATGCGCATCAACAGGTCGGTGCCGTGCAGCAAGGCGTCGATATGTTCCGCTTGCAGGTATAAGCGACCTTCCTGGGCGCTGACCAGGCAATCCTCCATCACATGGGCCACGCTGACCCCGGCATCGACGCCGACGATCCGCGCCGCGCCCTTGAGCGAATGGGCGGCGCGCATGCAGGCTTCGAGCTGGTCGGCCTGGGTCGGGTTGCGCTCCAGGGCCAACAAGCCGGCGCTGAGTACCTGAGTCTGGGCCTCGGCCTCCAGGCTGAACAGTTCCAGCAGCGACGAGTCGCGCATTTGATCAGGGGTCATGTGAGGCTCCGGGTCACGGCCAACAACAATTGCTCTTCATCCAGCCAACGCAGACTGCGCCCCTTGAACGGCAATACGCCACGGGTGAACCGCGCACTGGCCTGGGGGCCCGCGGCGCTGGCGTTGTCGAGCAGACGCTGGTCGATGGCATGGATACCGTCCACCTCGTCCACCGGCAGCACCACCGGACCGCCCTGGGCACTGACGATCAGCATGCGCGGCATGACCCGCCCGGTCGGTGCGACCGTGAGCGAGGCATCCAGCCCCAACAACTCCACCAACGACAGACAAGCCACCAGCGCCCCGCGCACATTGGCCACACCGAGCAAGGCCCGCGAGCGCTGGTGCGGCAGGGAATGAATCGGTCGCAACGGCGCGACTTCCACCAGGCAGCGGGTGACCAGGCCCAGCCATTCCTCGCCGAGCCGGAACATCAGCAGCGAACGGGTGATGACATCGCTGTCGACCGCCACTGTCGCGGCCTGCTCGGGACGCTCCTGTTGCAACGAGTAACGGTCCAGCAGGCGCGTGGCGGCGGCGGAGTACACCGCGCAGTTGCGGCAGTGGATATGCTCGCCCAGCAGCGGGCAGGACTTGTCGCCGTGGATACCGATGCGGTTCCAGCAATCGTCGATTTTCTCGGCGTCGTGGTGGGTCAGGTTCAAGGCTGTCAAACCGCTCATCGTTTACGCTCACTGTCAGCGGTGCGCTCGCTACGGGCGGCGCGTTCCTGCAATCGTCGGGCGCCTGCCACGTCGCCCTGGGAGGCCAGCAAGGCCGCCAGGTGGACAAGAGCCTCGGGATGCTGCGGTTCCAGGTATAAAGCCTTGCGATAAAAACCCTGGGCCTCCAGCGCACTGCCGGCCACGTCGCTCAGCAGGCCCAGCCAGTAGAACACCTGGGCCAACGGCGGGTGTTGACGCAGATAGGTTTCGCAGGCCTGGCGGGCTTGAGCGCCCTTGCCTTCGTTGGCCAGGGTGGCGATCCGCGCCAGCAAGCCAGCCGCGTCGTCCGACGTCTTGGCCGTCACCACCGGCGCTGGCACCGGCGGCGCGAAAGCCGCGCCGCTGCTGAACGGTCGACGCGGCGGCACCGGCGCGCTGACCGGCTGCAACACCCGCACCGGCAAGGATGGCGGTACGAGCACTGGTAAGGGTTCGAGCTCGGCTTGCGTCTGGCGGCGGAAGGCAAAGGACTGCGCCGCGCCAATGGAGCGCATGCCCATCCGCCCCAGCAGGTTGCCCTCGGCCGGGCCAATAAACAGTACCCCGTCGACATGGGTGAGGCGCTTGAGGATGTCGAAGACCTGGCGTTGCGTCGCCAGGTCGAAATAGATCAGCAGGTTGCGGCAGAACACGAAGTCATAGACCTCGCCGACCCGCAACTCGGGATCGAGCAGGTTGCCGCTCTGCAAACGCACCTGTTCGCGAACCCGCTCGCTGAGCCGGTAAGCGTCCGCCACCTGGGTGAAATGCCGCTCGCGAAACTCGAGGCCCTGGCCACGAAAGGAGTTCTTGCCGTACACCGCGCACTTGGCCCGCTCCAGCGACAGCGGGCTGACGTCGATGCCGTCGACCTTGAACTGGTGCGGCGCCAAGCCCGTATCGAGCAAGGCCATGGCGATCGAATAGGGCTCTTCGCCGGTGGAACAGGGCAGGCTGAGGATCTTCAGGGTGCGCAGGCCCTTGAGCTGCGCCAACCGCTCAGTGGCGAGGCGCGTCAGGGTGGAAAAGGATTCCGGGTAGCGGAAGAACCAGGTTTCCGGAACGATCACCGCCTCGATCAACGCTTGCTGTTCGTCGTCGCGGGTCTGCAAGCGGGTCCAGTAGTGATCCGCCGAGGGCATCTGCAACTGCATGCAGCGTTGCCGCACGGCACGCTCGATAATCGCCGGGCCGACCGAGGCCACGTCGAGGCCGATGCGCTGCTTGAGAAAGTCGAAAAACCGCTGGTCGTCACTCATGCAGGCGCCTCATCCGCAGCCGGAAACAGCAGCGCGCGCACCTCGGCGCTGAGCAGGTCGTTGACCCGGATACGTTGCAGCAGGCCTTGGGCATCTTCACGCACCGGTCCCAGGTAGGGCGCCGCGCGGTTGTCCAGGCCATAGGGCTGGAAGTCCGCCGGGTTGCAGCGCAGGGTATCGGTGGCCTGTTCGAGAATCAGCCCGAGCAAGCGCCCGGGCACCTCGCCGGCGGGACGATAATGTACCAACACCAGCCGCGTGCTGGTGCGCGCCGCCGCTGGCTCACCGAAGGTCATGGCGCTGACGTCGATCACCGGCACCATCGTCCCCCGATGAGCCAACACCCCCGCCACCCAGGCGGGTGCCTGGGCAATCGGCTTGAGTTGCAGGCACGGCAGTACCTCGGCCACCTCGACGGCCTCCAGGGCATAACGTTCACCCTGGATCCGAAAGACCAGGAACAGGCTGTTCCTGGGCTGCGCGCTGGCGACGCGTTTAGCCACCCACTCGCTCATCAGACTTTGAAACGCGAGACGCCGCTGCGCAGGCCCACCGCGACCTGGCTCAGCTCGTCGATGGCGAAACTGGCCTGGCGCAGGGACTCGACGGTCTGGCTGCTCGCGTCGCCCAGTTGCACCAGGGCGTGGTTGATCTGTTCAGCCCCGGTGGCCTGGGCCTGCATGCCTTCGTTGACCATCAGCACCCGTGGGGCCAGGGCCTGGACCTGATGGATGATCTGCGACAGCTGCTCACCGACCTGCTGCACTTCGGACATGCCGCGGCGCACTTCCTCGGAGAACTTGTCCATGCCCATGACCCCGGCGGACACCGCCGACTGGATCTCACGCACCATCTGCTCGATGTCGTAGGTGGCGACGGCGGTCTGATCCGCCAGGCGCCGCACTTCGGTGGCGACCACGGCAAAACCGCGACCGTACTCGCCGGCCTTTTCCGCTTCGATGGCGGCATTGAGGGACAACAGGTTGGTCTGGTCGGCGACCTTGACGATGGTCACCACCACCTGGTTGATATTGCCGGCCTTCTCGTTGAGGATCGCCAGTTTGGAGTTGACCAGGTCGGCGGCGCCCATCACCGAATGCATGGTTTCTTCCATGCGGGCCAGCCCTTGCTGGCCGGAGCCGGCCAGCACCGAGGCCTGGTCGGCGGCGGTGGACACCTCGGTCATGGTTCGCACCAGGTCCCGCGAGGTGGCGGCGATTTCCCGCGAGGTCGCGCCGATCTCGGTGGTGGTCGCGGCGGTTTCGGTGGCCGTGGCCTGCTGCTGCTTGGAGGTCGCGGCGATTTCCGTGACCGAGGTGGTGACCTGTACCGAGGAGCGCTGGGCCTGGGAGACCAGGGCCGTCAACTCGGTCATCATGTCGTTGAAGCCGGTTTCCACCGCGCCGAACTCGTCCTTGCGCTCCAGGTTCAGGCGGCTGCTCAAGTCACCGGTGCGCATGATTTCGAGTATGTCGACAATCCGCTGCATCGGCGCCATGATCGCCCGCATCAGCAGCAGGCCGCAGAGGCCGGCGGCGACCACCGCGATCAGCAACGAAATCCCCATGCTGATTTTCGCCGCGGATACCGCCGCGGAAATCGAGTTGGTGTCCTGGTCGGCCGCCCCCTTGTTCTCGTTGATAATCGCGTTGAGGTGCTGGCGACCGGCGGCCCAGGCGGGCGCCAGTTGCTCGTTGAACAGACGGACGGCCTGGTCGTTCTGTTTGTGCTGATAGAGATCCAGCACGTTGACCAGCAGCTTGTTGTAGGCCTCGTGATCCCGCTTGAAAAGATCGAAGGCGGCCGCGTCCTCAGGCCTGAAGACCGTTGTCTGGTAATTGCTTATCTGCTCCGCCAGAAGGTTTTCGAACGCCTTGAACTGCGCCTGGTCGGCGGCACTGATAGCACCGTCCGCGTTGAACCCCAGCAATTGTTGGGTCAGCACGTAACTGTCGACCCAGGCGCCGCGGATCATGGTGCTGTAGTAAACCCCGGGAAGGGTGTCGGTGCGCACACTCTCCTCGCTGGACTCGATCGACAGCAGTCGGGAATACGAAGCGACGACCATCAGCAACATGATCGCGATGATGACGGCAAAGCTTGCCAGTATTCGTTGGCGCAACGTCCAGTTCTTCACTCGCAGTCCTCTAGAGCCGTTCAAATGAAGGGCAGTATAGCCGAGCGTGTGTCATCCTTGATCCATCCATTCCAGGAACCCAGGCCATGCCCGCCCTGCCCAGCTTGCGCAGCCGTTTTGCGTTGATGATCGCCGTGTTGGTCAGCCTGCTGAGCTGGTTGTTGGGTTCGTTCATCAGCCACGACTCCAATTCGCGAATGATCAACGAAATCGGCCAGGATCTCGCCGAAAATGCCTACCAGATGGCCGATCGGCTGGACCGCGACATGGCCAGCCGGATTCACCTGCTGAGCGTCATCAGCCGGCTGCAGGTGATGCAACAAGCCTCGGATACCCCGCAGATCCGTCACCTGCTCAACCATTTGCAGGAAGAGTTCCCGAGCTTCGCCTGGGTCGGTTTCGTCGCCCCCGACGGCGTGGTCAAGGCCGCGACCCAGGGTGTTCTCGAACAGGTCGATATCGGCGCGCGGCCAGTGTTCACCCAGGGCCGGGAACACTTGTTCGTCGGTGATGTGCATGACGCCAAGCTGCTGTCCAGACTGCTACCCAACCCCAATGGCGAGGCGATGAAGTTCGTCGATATCAGCCTGCCGGTGTTCAGCGACGAACTTGGCAACATACCATCACCAAATAAAGTCGGGGTACTCGCGACGCACCTGTCCTGGGCTTGGGCCGAGGAGCTGCGCCAATCCTTGTTCGAACCCCTGAAAGACCGGCGCAAGGTGGAGTTTTTCGTCCTCGCGGCCAACCATCAGGTCATTCTCGGTCCCCGCGAGTCGATCGGCCAGTCATTGCCCCTGCCCTTGCTCGACCACCTCGACCCCCAGCAGGCCCGCTGGGGCGTCCAGCGCTGGCCGGACGGCAACGACTACCTGACGGGAATTGCCATGAGCCGCGGTTATGGCAGTTATGCCGGGCTGGGCTGGGCCGTAGTGTCGCGCCAGACCCTCGATGAAGCCTACGCCCCGGCCAAGGAGTTGCAGCGCGATATCCTGGCCTGGGGCATCGCCCTGGCGGTGGTCATCGCCTTTATCGGCTGGCTGCTGGCCACCTGGTTTACCCGGCCGCTGCATGACATCGCCAGGGCCGCCGACCGTTTGAGCCTGGGTGAATCCATGGAGATTCCCGAGGTCAAGGGTACCCGGGAAATCGCCCAGTTGAGCCAGTCGATCCGCCATCTGGTGGACAGCCTGAGCAATCACCAGACCGCCCTGGGGATGATGGAAAGCCTGGCCCACCATGATGCCCTGACCGGCCTGCCGAACCGTGCCGCCCTGGAAAAATACCTGCCGCGCGCCCAACAGCGCAGCCAGGCGCAGAACCACTACCTGGCCTTGCTCTACCTGGACCTGGACGGTTTCAAGCCGATCAACGACCAGTTCGGCCATGCCGGCGGCGATGAACTGCTCAGGGAAGTAGCGAGCCGCTTGCGCCTCTGCCTGCGTGAAGGCGACCTGGTGGCGCGCCTGGGCGGCGACGAATTCCTGATGGTCCTGCAGGTGCCCCGCCACGATGCCATCGACCAGGCGCGCAGCATTGCCGAACGGGTCCTGGCCAGCCTGGGGCAATCGTTCCAGGTGCACGATGTGCCCGCCTGGATCGGTTGCAGCATCGGCGGCGCACTGTGGCCCCTGGATGCCGCGGACCTGAGTGACGTGCTCGGCCTGGCGGACCAGGCCTTGTACCGCGCCAAGCATGCGGGCAAGGGCCAGGCGCATTTTCATGGGATGGCCAAGGAAGGCGGTTTGTGCTGACGCCCGCCACCGGCAAGGCCATCGATTAAAAAGATATACACTGGCTCGCATCCATAAAAACAACCTGCCGGTTAACCGGCATCGGTGCCCGCCCCATGATGACCCTGCGTCAGATCCGTCATTTTATCGCCGTGGCGGAGACCGGCTCGATCTCCGCCGCCGCCCAGGCGGTGTTTATTTCCCAGTCGACCCTGACCCTGGCGATCCAGCAACTGGAGCAGGAGATCGGCGTCAGCCTGTTCAACCGCCATGCCAAGGGCATGACCCTGACCCACCAGGGCCATCAGTTTCTGCGCCAGGCCCACCTGATCCTGGCCACCGTCGACAATGCCAAGCGCAGCCTGCAACAGAGCACCGACCAGGTCGCCGGGCAACTGACCATCGGCGTGACCAGCCTGGTGGCCGGTTACTACCTCGCCGACCTGCTGACTCGTTTCCAACGCGCCTATCCCAACGTGGAAATCCGCGTGATGGAAGACGAGCGACCTTATATCGAACACTTGCTGGTCAGCGGCGAGATCGATGTCGGGGTGCTGATCCTCTCCAACCTCGAAGACCGTCACGCCCTGCAGACCGAAGTCCTGACCCATTCGCCGCATCGCCTGTGGCTGCCGGCCCAGCACCCGCTGCTGGAACACGACAGCATCAACCTGGCCGATGTCGCCCGCGAGCCGCTGATCCAGCTCAATGTCGATGAAATGGACCGCAATGCCCAGCGCATGTGGCGCGGCGCCGGCCTGCAACCGCGGATCACCCTGCGTACCGCGTCGACCGAGGCAGTGCGGAGTTTGGTGGCCGCCGGGCTGGGGGTATCGATCCAGCCGGACATGACCTACCGACCCTGGTCACTGGAGGGCGACATCATCGAAGCCCGGCCACTGGCCGACCTGAGCCAGACCCTCGACGTCGGCCTGGCTTGGCGCCGAGGCACCGCCCGGCCGCCGTTGGTGGACCCGTTCCTGACCGTGGCCCGTGAGCCACCTCACGGCGGGCGCAAGCCATCTATTTAATCGAACGCTGCATTCAGTATTTAGTATTTGTCGACCTCCCGTCCGCCCACTAGTCTCTTGCCATCCATCTAGAGAAAGGCCGGACTCCAGCGATAGGGGAAGCTCCATGGCCACACAAGAAAAGAGAACTCGCAAAATGGCTGGCGCGCACCCGACCCCACTGTTCACCGCTTTACTGATCGACGGTGAACTCGTTGCCGGCCAGGGTTTTGTCGAGCCAATCCTCAACCCGGCCACCGGCGAGGTGCTCACCCATATCGCCGAAGCCAGCAGCGAACAGGTCGAAAGCGCCATCCTCGCCGCCCACCGGGCCTTTCCCGGCTGGTCGCGGACGACCCCGCAGCAACGCGCCACTCTCCTCCTGGCCATCGCCGACGCGGTAGAAAAAAACGCCGACCTGCTCGCCCGCCTGGAATCGCTGAACTGCGGCAAGCCCCTGCACCTGGCCCGCCAGGACGACCTGAGCGCCACCGTCGACGTCTTCCGCTTCTTCGCCGGCGCCGTGCGTTGCCAGACCGGCCAGTTGTCCGGCGAGTACCTGCCGGGCTACACCAGCATGGTCCGCCGCGACCCGATTGGCGTGGTGGCCTCCATCGCGCCGTGGAACTACCCGATCATGATGGCCGCCTGGAAGATCGCCCCGGCCCTGGCCGCCGGCAACACCCTGGTGTTCAAGCCATCGGAACACACGCCGCTGTCGATCCTGGCCCTGGCGCCGGTCCTCGCCGAGCTGCTGCCGCCGGGGGTGATCAATATTGTCTGCGGCGGTGGCGAGGGGGTCGGCAGCCATCTGGTCAGCCACCCGAAGGTGCGCATGGTGTCGCTGACCGGCGATATCGTCACCGGCCAGAAAATCCTCCAGGCCGCCGCCAAGAGCGTCAAGCGCACCCATCTGGAACTGGGCGGCAAGGCACCGGTGATCGTCTGCAACGACGCCGACCTGCAAGCCGTGGTCGAAGGTGTGCGCAGCTACGGCTACTACAACGCCGGGCAGGACTGCACCGCCGCCTGCCGGATCTACGCCCAGGCCGGGATTCACGACAAATTGGTCGCCGAACTCGGCGCGGCGGTCAGCAGCCTGCGGTTTGCCGGCAAACGCGACGCCGACAATGAAATCGGCCCGCTGATCAGTACCCGCCAGCGCGACCGCGTCGCCAGCTTCGTCGAACGCGCCCTGGGACAACCGCATATCGAACGGGTCACCGGTGCCGCCGTGCATTCCGGGCCCGGCTTCTATTACCAGCCGACCCTGCTTGCCGGTTGCAGGCAGAGCGACGAAATCGTCCAGCGCGAAGTGTTCGGCCCGGTGGTCACCGTGACCCGCTTCGACGAATTGAGCCAGGCGGTGGATTGGGCCAACGACTCGGAATACGGCCTGGCCTCGTCGGTCTGGACCCAGAACCTGGACAAGGCCATGCAGGTGGCTTCGCGCCTGCAATATGGCTGCACCTGGATCAACAGCCATTTCATGCTGGTCAGCGAAATGCCCCACGGCGGCCTGAAGCGCTCCGGTTACGGCAAGGACCTGTCCAGTGATTCGCTCCAGGACTACAGCGTGGTGCGCCACATCATGGCGCGCCACGGCCAGCATCTGTAACACGCTCTACGCTAATAACCAGCCCGCAAACGGCACGCTGCATCACGTTCAACTGCCCCGACCATAATTAAAGAAGAGGGAATCCCCATGTTCGTGCACAAGACCGCATTGCTCAGTGCAATGACCACCGCGCTGCTGGCCAGCGTCTCGATCCAGGCCGCCGAGCCGCTGAAAGCCGTCGGTGCGGGCGAAGGCCAACTGGATATCGTCGCCTGGCCCGGCTACATCGAGCGCGGCGAAAGCGACAAGGCCTACGACTGGGTGACGGGTTTCGAGAAGGAAACCGGTTGCAAGGTCAGCGTGAAAACCGCGGCCACCTCCGACGAAATGGTCAGTCTGATGGCCAAGGGCGGTTATGACCTGGTCACCGCCTCCGGCGATGCGTCCCTGCGGCTGATCGTCGGCAAGCGTGTGCAACCGATCAACACCGCGTTGATCCCGAACTGGAAGAACCTCGACCCGCGGCTCAAGGATGCGCCGTGGTACGTGGTCAACAAGCAGACCTACGGCACCCCTTATCAGTGGGGCCCGAACGTGCTGATGTACAACACCAACGTGTTCAAGCAGGCACCGACCAGTTGGGGCGTGCTCTTCGATACGCAGAACCTGCCGGACGGCAAGTCGAACAAGGGCCGCGTGCAGGCCTATGACGGCCCGATCTATATCGCCGACGCGGCGCTGTACCTGAAATCGGCCAAACCGGAATTGGGCATCCAGAACCCTTACGAACTGACCGAAACCCAGTACAAGGCCGTGCTCGACCTGCTGCGGGCGCAGCAGCCGTTGATCCATCGCTACTGGCATGACGCCACAGTACAGATGAGCGACTTCAAGAACGAAGGCGTTGCCGCGTCCAGCTCCTGGGGCTATATGGTCAATGGCCTGCAGGCGGACAAGCAGCCGGTGGCCTCGACCATTCCGAAGGAAGGCGTCACCGGCTGGGCCGACACCACCATGCTGCACGCCGATGCCAAGCACCCGAATTGCGCCTACAAATGGATGGACTGGTCGTTGCAGCCGAAGGTCCAGGGTGATGTCGCGGCCTGGTTCGGCTCGTTGCCGGCGGTACCGGCGGCGTGCAAGGAAAGCGAGCTGCTCGGGGCCGAAGGTTGCAAGACCAATGGCTTCGACCACTTCGACAAGATCGCCTTCTGGACCACTCCGCAGGCGGCAGGTGGCAAGTTCGTGCCGTACAGCCGCTGGACCCAGGATTACATCGCGATCATGGGCGGCAGGTAACAGCCCGGATTGAGGGGCAATGACGAACCTGTGGGAGCGGTGCTTGCCCGCGAAGCTTTTAGCGGCCTCGCAGGCCTCTTCGCGGGCTAGCTCCGCTCCCACAAGAGATCTGTGTCGAACACCCAACTTGCGTACGACATAGACCCTGTAGGAGCTGGCTTGCCGGCGATAAGGCCCTTGAGCCTTGCATCGCCTATCCGCACGCCATAGCCGGCAAGCCAGCGCCTGCAAGGGTTCGCGGTGTTAGTCAGATCAGCATCCACCGCTTCAGCTTTTTCAGAAGTCCAGGCCGGGCCGCTGCCACAACCCATGCCTTCTCGGAGCACCGTATCATGACGCTTGCAGTCCAGTTCACCCACGTTTCCCGTCAGTTCGGCGAAGTGAAAGCCGTTGACCGGGTTTCCATTGATATCCAGGACGGCGAGTTCTTTTCCATGCTCGGCCCTTCCGGCTCGGGCAAGACCACCTGCCTGCGCCTGATCGCCGGTTTCGAACAACCCAGCGCCGGCTCGATCCGCATCCATGGCGAAGAAGCCGCCGGCCTTCCACCCTATCAGCGCGACGTGAACACAGTGTTCCAGGACTACGCGCTGTTCCCCCATATGAACGTACGCGACAACGTCGCCTACGGCCTGAAAGTCAAAGGTGTCGGCAAGACCGAACGCCTGAACCGCGCCGAAGAAGCCCTGGGCATGGTCGCCCTGGCCGGCTACGGCGAACGCAAGCCGGTGCAGCTCTCCGGTGGCCAGCGCCAGCGTGTGGCCCTGGCCCGCGCCCTGGTCAACCGGCCCCGCGTGCTGCTGCTCGACGAACCCCTCGGCGCGCTCGACCTGAAGCTGCGCGAGCAGATGCAAGGCGAGCTGAAAAAGCTCCAGCGGCAACTGGGCATCACCTTCATCTTCGTCACCCACGACCAGACCGAAGCCCTGTCCATGTCCGACCGCGTGGCCGTGTTCAACAAAGGCCGCATCGAACAGGTCGACAGCCCACGCAACCTCTACATGAAACCGGCCACCGTGTTTGTCGCCGAATTCGTCGGCACCTCCAACGTGATTCGCGGCGAACTGGCGAAACAGCTCTGTGGCAGCGACCTGCCGCTGTCGATCCGCCCGGAACACGTGCGCTTCGCCGACGGGGCGGTGCAAGGCCATGAGGTCGAGATCAGCGGCCTGCTCCACGATATCCAGTACCAGGGCAGCGCCACCCGCTACGAACTGAAACTGGACAACGGCCAGACCCTGAACATCAGCCAGCCCAACAGCCAATGGCAGGACACCCATAGTGGGCATCAGGCCGGCCAGCGCATCACCGCGCGCTGGGCGCGGGAAGCCATGACCGTGCTGGCGAGCGAGGCCTGAGATGAACACCCTGGCCCTCCCCCAAGCGACTGCCGCCGACTCGCCGATGCGGCGCTTCGCCAACCTCTTGTACCGCCGCCCCAACGTCTACCTGGCACTGCTGCTGGTACCGCCGCTGATCTGGTTCGGCGCGATCTACCTCGGCTCGCTGCTGACCTTGCTCTGGCAGGGTTTCTACACCTTCGACGACTTCACCATGGCGGTCACCCCGGACCTGACCCTGGCCAACTTCGCCGCCCTGTTCGCACCGTCGAACTTCGACATCATCCTGCGCACCCTGGGCATGGCGCTGGTGGTGTCCATCGTCGCCGGCTGCATCGCCTTCCCCATCGCCTACTACATGGCGCGCTACACCACGGGCAAGACCAAGGCGTTCTTCTACATCGCGGTGATGATGCCGATGTGGGCCAGCTATATCGTCAAGGCCTACGCCTGGACCCTGCTGCTGGCCAAGGGCGGTGTCGCCCAATGGTTCGTCCAGCACCTCGGGCTGGAGCCACTGTTGCAGTTCGTGCTGGGGATTCCCGGGGTCGGCGGCAGTACCCTGTCGACCTCGCACCTGGGACGCTGCCTGGTGTTCGTCTATATCTGGTTGCCGTTCATGATCCTGCCGATCCAGGCTTCCCTGGAACGCCTGCCGCCGTCGCTGCTGCAAGCCTCTGCGGACCTCGGCGCCAGGCCGCGCCAGACCTTTATGCAGGTGGTCCTGCCGCTATCGATTCCGGGCATCGCGGCAGGGTCGATCTTCACCTTCTCGCTGACCCTGGGCGACTTTATCGTGCCGCAACTGATCGGCCCGCCCGGCTATTTCGTCGGCAGCATGGTCTACGCCCAGCAGGGCGCCATCGGCAACATGCCGATGGCGGCGGCCTTCACCCTGGTGCCGATCGTGCTGATCGCCGTGTACCTGTCCATCGTCAAACGCCTGGGGGCCTTCGATGCGCTCTAATACACCACAACACGGCGACAAGGCCTCGCTGGGCCTGCGTCTGGCCGCCTGGGGCGGGCTGCTGTTCCTGCACTTCCCGATCCTGATCATCTTCCTCTACGCCTTCAACACCGAAGACGCGGCGTTCAGCTTCCCACCCCAGGGCTTCACCCTGAGGTGGTTCAGCGTGGCCTTCGCCCGGCCCGACGTACTGGAAGCCATCAAGCTGTCCTTGCAGATCGCCGCGATTGCCACGCTGATCGCCATGCTGCTCGGCACCCTGGCCTCGGCCGCCCTGTATCGCCGGGATTTCTTCGGCAAGCAGGGCATCTCGCTGATGCTGATCCTGCCGATCGCCCTGCCGGGGATCATCACCGGGATCGCCTTGCTGGCGACCTTCAAGACGTTGGGGATCGAGCCGGGAATGTTCACCATCATCGTCGGCCATGCGACTTTCTGTGTGGTGATCGTCTACAACAACGTTATCGCCCGCTTGCGCCGTACCTCCCACAGCCTGATCGAAGCCTCGATGGACCTGGGGGCCGACGGCTGGCAGACCTTCCGCTACATCGTCCTGCCGAACCTCGGCTCGGCGTTGCTGGCCGGCGGCATGCTGGCGTTTGCCCTGTCGTTCGACGAGATCATCGTCACCACCTTTACCGCCGGGCATGAACGCACCTTGCCGATCTGGCTGCTCAACCAGCTCAGCCGGCCACGGGACGTGCCCGTGACCAACGTGGTCGCCATGCTGGTGATGATGGTCACGATGCTGCCGATTCTCGGCGCCTACTACCTGACCCGCGGCGGCGAAAGCGTGGCTGGCAGTGGTGGCAAATAACCCCGGACAAGCGCACACATTTCCTTGTAGGAGCCAGCTTGCTGGCGATAGGCGTCAACGAAAACGCGGAGAACCTGAAAAACCGCGGTGCCACTGCCTCCATCGCCAGCAAGCTGGCTCCTACAAAAAAGCACTGATGAGGACATAACCATGCAAACCAAACTGCTGATCAATGGCCAACTCGTCAACGGCGAAGGCCCGGCCCAATCGGTATTCAACCCGGCCCTGGGTCGGGTCCTGGTGGATATCAACGAAGCCAGCGAGGCCCAGGTCGACGCCGCCGTGCGCGCCGCCGATGACGCCTTCGAAAGCTGGTCACAGACCGCACCGAAAGACCGTTCGCGGCTGTTGCTGAAACTCGCCGACGCCATCGAAGCCCATGGCCCGGAGCTGGCGAAACTGGAGTCGGACAACTGCGGCAAGCCCCTGAGCGCCGCCCTCAACGACGAGATCCCGGCCATCGCCGATGTGTTCCGTTTCTTCGCCGGCGCCAGTCGCTGCATGAGCGGTTCGGCGGGTGGCGAATACCTGCCCGGCCACACCTCGATGATCCGTCGTGACCCGGTGGGCGTGATCGCCTCCATCGCGCCATGGAACTACCCGCTGATGATGGTCGCCTGGAAAATCGCCCCGGCCCTAGCCGCCGGCAATACCGTGGTGCTCAAACCCTCGGAACAGACCCCGCTGACCGCCTTGCGCCTGGCCGAACTGGCGGCGCAGATCTTCCCGGCCGGCGTGCTCAACCTGGTCTTTGGCCGTGGCCCGAGCGTGGGCAATCCGCTGGTGACCCACCCGAAAGTGCGCATGGTGTCGCTGACCGGTTCCATCGCCACCGGCTCGCACATCATTGCCAGCACCGCCGACAGCGTGAAGCGCATGCACATGGAACTGGGCGGCAAGGCCCCGGTGATCATCTTCGACGACGCCGACATCGACGCCGCGGTGGACGGCATCCGCACCTTCGGTTTCTACAATGCCGGCCAGGACTGCACCGCCGCCTGCCGGGTCTACGCCCAGGCCGGGATCTACGAAAAGTTCGTCGAGAAACTCGGCGCGGCGGTCAGCACCATCAAGTATGGCTTGCAGGATGATCCGCAAACCGAGCTGGGCCCGCTGATCACCGCCCAGCATCGTGATCGTGTGGCCGGTTTCGTTGAACGCGCGTTGGCACAGTCGCATATCCGCCTGGTGACGGGCGGCAAGGCGGTGCCCGGCAATGGCTTCTTCTTTGAACCGACGGTCCTGGCCGATGCCCGGCAGGACGACGAAATCGTCCGGCGCGAGGTGTTCGGGCCGGTGGTCTCGGTGACCCGGTTCGACGATGAAGCCCAGGTGCTGGGTTGGGCCAACGATTCGGACTACGGCCTGGCCTCGTCGGTGTGGACCGCCGATGTCGGTCGCGCCCATCGCCTGGCGGCGCGCTTGCAGTACGGCTGCACCTGGGTCAACACCCACTTCATGCTGGTCAGCGAAATGCCCCACGGCGGGCAGAAGCTGTCCGGGTATGGCAAGGACATGTCCATGTACGGGCTGGAAGACTACACCACCGTGCGGCATGTGATGTTCAAGCACTGACACATCAATACCAGGGTTGTCCGCGAAGCTGGCGTTCGTCTTGAGGGCCTCTTCGCGGGCAAGCTCCGCTCCCACAGGTTATCGGTCGCCTGCGAAAAGTAAATTCGACGCAGTCATTGTGGGAGCGGAGCTTGTCGGGACGCCGCACCGCCGCGAAGAGGCCAGAACAAGCACCACCATTCAAGATCTCTACCTGCAATCCAGATCCACCACAACAATACCAATACCGAACCGGGACGGGCCGTCATGGCCCGGCCACGGTTTCGGCCCCCTGAAATCTGCCGATTTTCCGGAGCAATACCGTCATGAGTGCACAACCCCACCTCGGCGCAGCGGCCGACAGCGGGTGTTCGAGCGCCATCAACCGCTCAGCGTGCTGTTCAACACCTTCGATATCCGCGTCGACGGTTCCTACCTGCCAGCATTCCTCAGCGCGTCCCTGGCGGGCATGACAACCTGTGCGGCTCAAAACCGCGAAACACCCTCCATCACATTCAACAGGCAGCACATCGCGTTGCGGTCCTCTTCCGACAACGCACGATAGCGTTCCAACAGTTGTCGCTCTTCAGCGCTGAGCTTGCGCACCCTGGGCCGGGATGGTGCCCTGAACGTCCAGAGGAACAGTATGAAACCGAAAATGCTCCGCGCCTTTGCCATGACCGCTGCCCTCGCTGGATAAACCTGCCCCGTCTGAACGAACCGCTCAAACCTACCCTAAGCGTAGGAACAGTCCGAATCAGGCTAAGAACATTTCGAAATTTCCAGCAAGAAAACTCAGGTTATCCTGGCAAGAGTCCGTGATGAGCACCCAAGGCGCGCCTATTCATACCGCACCAGCTCAAACCCCTCCTCCAGTGTCGGGGCTTCGAAATAGCGGGAAATCACCTCGAACTCGGCCTCGCTGGTCTTGAACGGGTGATCACCCGCTTCGTTACGGATCTTCAGGCGCGCCTTGCACACATCATCGCCCACAGCGAGGAAATGCAACCGATGAGCAGCCTCCGCGTTTTCGAAGACCGACCGGGCCCAAAGCCGGCTGGCCACGGTATTGGATGGAAAATCGAGGACCACCGAGACCCCCGCTTTCAATAGCGCAACGAGATGCTCGGCCAAGGCCCCGCGCAAGCGGGTGGCGCAGCGCACGTAGTCGGTGATCTCGCTGATCTCGCCCGGATACAGGCGCGCGAGCCAGACGTCCTCGCTGATCAACACCGTCGAGGCTGTCGCCGCCAGGCGTTGTGCCAGCGTTGATTTCCCCGAGCCGATCTTTCCACAGACCAGGTGCAGGGTCGGAACGCAATCACGAGTAGCAAAAGCTTCAGGTTGCGACATTTCAATCTCCTTTTGACGTCCAATACCCACGAAGCGGCCAGAAAAAACCCGCCTCGGTGGGCGGGTTTCGGGTGTTTTCAGAACACGCGTCAGCCCACCCTCGGATTGAGGGTGGGAATAATCGAGATGTTCAGGTGTGAGTTCATAAAACCGACCTTATTCGTTCAAAGGCCTTACGGCAAGCATCAAGCCCTCAATCACGCAAGTCCGATTCATGAATCGGCTGGTCGCGATGGGTCGCACGCTGATACTGCGCCGGCCAGATCGCCTTGTGCCCGCCCAGGTCATCATCGGCATGCAACGGCCAGTAAGGGTCACGCAACAACTCGCGGGCCAGCAGGATCACATCTGCCTGACCGGTGCGCAGGATGTGCTCGGCCTGGGCTGGCTCGGTAATCAGGCCGACGGTACCCGTGGCGATATCGGACTCCTTGCGTACACGCTCGGCGAAACGGGTCTGATAACCAGGCCCTGTGGGAATTTCCGCATTGGCGGCGGTACCGCCCGAAGACACGTCGATCAGGTCGACACCCAAGGCTTTCAGACGGCGCGCCAACTCCACCGTTTCGTCCGGATTCCAGCCGTCTTCCACCCAGTCGGTGGCCGAAACACGGACAAACAGCGGCAGTTCGTCGGGCCAAACCGCGCGCACCGCTTCGGTCACCTGCAACACCAGGCGGATACGATTTTCAAAGGAGCCACCGTATTGGTCGCGGCGCTGGTTGCTCAATGGCGAAAGAAACTGGTGCAACAGGTAACCATGCGCCGCATGCACTTCGACCACCTTGAAACCGGCGATCAAGGCCCGCTGGGCGGCCGCGACAAAGGCCTGGATCACTTCGGCGATCTGCCTCTGATCCAGCGGCGTGGGCGACGTGTGCTGCGGATCGAAGGCAATCGACGACGGGCCAACCGGGGTCCAACCGCCCTCCTCCGGTTTGACGCTGCCATGCTTGCCCAGCCAGGGCCGATGGGTGCTGGCCTTACGCCCGGCATGCGCCAGCTGGATGCCCGCCACCGCCCCCTGGGCCGTGATAAAGCGGGTGATGCGTTGCAGCGGTTCGATCTGTTCGTCGTTCCACAGGCCCAGGTCCTGGGCGGTGATCCGGCCTTCGGCGGTCACCGCGGTGGCCTCGGTGAAAATCAGCCCGGCCCCGCCCACTGCCCGACAGCCCAGATGGACGAGGTGCCAGTCATTGGCCAGGCCGTCGACGCTGGAGTACTGGCACATAGGAGAGACCGCGATGCGGTTGAGCAGGGTCAATTGACGAAGGGTATAGGGTTCGAGCAGCAGACTCATGGGGCACCTCTCAAATCAAGTGGGCTGGCTCCAGGGTTCTGTTAGAACGTCGGCAAGTGACAAGAGTGGTGGATAACCGCCCCCCGGCGGGTAGAAAACAAGACGACGTCACAAGACCATTCAGACAGTGCTTACAGACTAGTCGACAATGGCACGGGCGGGAGGGATCAGCGGATTTAAACCGGCACCATCGCCTGTAACTCGCCTCTGGAGCCTGACCCGACAAAACCAGCCAACACGGTCCCTTGTAGGCGCTGGCTTGCCGGCGATGGCGGTCGAACAGGCGATGCAAGACTTTTTGGCCTCATCGCCGGCAAGCCAGCTCCTACAGGGGACCGCGTTGACCGTGGTTGCGAGTCAACGGTCAAGTCGGTATCCACAAAGCGCCCTCGAAATACCTCAGCGCGGCTCGATATGGGCAATCATCAGTTGCACGCTTTCCTTGCCGCGAAACTCGTTGAGGTCGAGCTTGTAAGCCAACTCCACCCAATCGACCCGCGCATGGGTCCACAACTCCGGGTCGATGCCGAAGGCAATGCCATCGAGCTTCAGCGAACCGCACTCGCTTTTCAGCACCACCTTCAGGTGACGCTCGCCGACGATGCGTTTTTCCACCAGTTGGAACACGCCATGGAACAACGGCTCAGGGAAATGCTGGCCCCAGGGACCGGCATTACGCAACGCCCGGGCCAACTCCAGGTTGAACTCCTCGATAGCCAACGAGCCATCGGTCTGCAGGCGTCCGGTCAGGTCGTCCGCGGACAGCTGACGACGCACTTCAGCATCAAAGGCTGCGGCAAACAGCGGGAAGTTCTCCTGCGGCAGGCTCAGGCCGGCGGCCATGGCGTGACCGCCGTACTTGCCTATCAACTCCGGGTGCTGCGCCGCCACCACACTCAAGGCATCGCGGATATGGAAGCCCGGCACGGAACGGCCGGAG
Organism: Pseudomonas sp. GW821-FHT03C07; assembly: GCF_059420925.1. Classification (NCBI taxonomy): domain Bacteria; kingdom Pseudomonadati; phylum Pseudomonadota; class Gammaproteobacteria; order Pseudomonadales; family Pseudomonadaceae; genus Pseudomonas; species Pseudomonas sp. GW821-FHT03C07. The sequence goes on along the minus strand of NZ_JBWKUQ010000009.1, from coordinate 163,795 downwards.
CCCTTGAGCATGCCGTCGCCAGCATCGGCAAAGGCGATGGTCGGGCGGTGATAACGTTCTTTCATCCGCGAGGCGAGAATCCCGATCACCCCCTGGTGCCAGTCCGGCTCGAACAGGCACAGGCCAAACGGCATCGACTCCAGCGGCAGGTCCTTGAGCTGGGCCAGCGCCTCGCGCTGCATGCCCTGCTCGATGGACTTGCGGTCCTTGTTCATGTCATCAAGCTGGCTGGCCATTTCCAGGGCCTGGGCCGGGTCTTCGCAGAGCAGGCATTCGATGCCCAGGCTCATATCATCCAGGCGCCCCGCGGCATTCAGACGCGGACCGAGGATAAAACCGAGGTCGGTGGAGGTCAGCCGCGAATGCTCGCGCTTGGCTACCTCCAGGATCGCCTTGAGCCCCGGCCGCGCACGCCCTGCGCGAATCCGCTCGAGGCCCTGGTGCACCAGGATGCGGTTGTTGGCATCCAGCGGTACCACGTCGGCGACGCTGCCAAGTGCCACCAGGTCGAGCAGCTCACCGATATTCGGCTGCGGCGTATTGGCGTACCAACCCAGGCTGCGCAAACGCGCGCGCAAGGCCATCAGCACATAGAAAATCACCCCGACACCGGCCAGGGCCTTGCTCGGAAACTCGCAGCCCGGCTGGTTCGGGTTGACGATGGCATCGGCCGCCGGCAATTCGCTACCGGGCAAGTGGTGGTCGGTGACCAGCACCTTGAGCCCGGCCGCCTTGGCGGCCTGAACCCCCTCGATGCTGGAAATACCATTGTCCACGGTGATCAGCAATTGCGGCTCGCGCTGCAAGGCCACGGCAACGATTTCCGGGGTCAGGCCATAGCCGTATTCAAAGCGGTTTGGCACCAGGTAGTCGACATGCGCCGCCCCCAGCAAGCGCAAACCCAATACCCCGACAGTGCTGGCGGTGGCGCCGTCGGCATCGAAGTCGCCGACGATCAGGATCCGCTGGCGCTGCTCCAACGCCGTCACCAGCAGGTCCACCGCCGCGTCGATGCCCTTGAGTTGCTGGAAGGGAATCAGCCGCGCCAGGCTCTTGTCCAACTCGTCCTCGGACACCACGCCGCGGGCGGCGTAGAGGCGGGTCAACAATGGCGGCAAATCACCGAGAAAAGGCAGTGTGGCGGGCAGCGGGCGGGGTTCGATACGCATGGGAATAATTAACCGCGCTCGCCCATCAGCCATTCCAGCTGGACTTCATGCTGACCACGATCGTCGGTGACGAAGATGGTGCCTTCGCTGATCATCACGTCCCACTTGATCACCCGTGGCATGTCCTTGGCCAGGGTCTCGAGGATGTCTTGCGGCACGGCGGCGATATGCACGTTCTTCAGGTTCTTCACCGCGTCGACCACCTTGGTCTGCCAGACCCGCAGGCTGCCGTAGGCCAGCAGACTGGTGCGCTCGGTACGGCGCGAGCACCAGGTCAGGCGATCGGCGTCCGGCTGGCCGACTTCGATCCAGTGCAATACACGATCATCCAGGCTCTTTTCCCACAGTGCCGGCTCATCCACTTCCGACAGACCCCGACCAAACGACAGCTGCTCGTTGTACCAGAAGGCGTAGGCCAGCAGACGCACGGTCATGCGCTCCTCGGTTTCCGACGGGTGGCGGGCGATGGTCTGGTTGACGCTCTCGTAGACCCCACGATCCAGGTCGGTGAGGTTCAGGTTGAATTTGTAGGTCGTGGACGGCTGGGCCATGAACAGGGCTTCTAAAGACGAGGAAAGGCGGCCAGTCTAACCGATACGCAAGGCAAGCAACGACTGCTCGAAGTTATGCTGATGGCGCCAGCCATGATAAAAGGCTCTATTGCCCCCGTGTTGTCCTACAGGATCTGCCATGCCGCTCACCGCCAAACCCCTTTCCGGCCTGAAGGTCATTGAGCTCGGCACCCTGATCGCCGGTCCTTTCGCCTCGCGCATCTGCGCCGAATTCGGCGCGCAGGTGATCAAGGTCGAATCGCCGGATGGCGGCGACCCGCTGCGTAAATGGCGCAAGCTGTACGAGGGCACCTCGCTGTGGTGGTTTGTCCAGGCGCGCAACAAGCAATCGCTGACCCTGAACCTGAAACACCCGGACGGCCTGGCCATCCTCAAGCAATTGCTGAGCGATGCGGACATCCTGATCGAGAACTTCCGCCCCGGCGTGCTGGAAAAACTTGGCCTGGGCTGGGAAACCCTGCACGCGCTGAACCCGAAACTGGTGATGGTGCGCCTGTCGGGCTTCGGCCAGACCGGGCCGATGAAGGATCAGCCAGGCTTTGGCGCGGTCGGTGAGTCCATGGGTGGGTTGCGCTACATCACCGGTTTCGAAGACCGCCCCCCGGTGCGCACCGGGATTTCCATCGGAGACTCGATCGCCGCGCTCTGGGGCGTGATCGGCGCGCTCATGGCCCTGCGTCATCGCGAAGTCAACGGCGGCAACGGCCAGGTGGTGGACGTGGCCCTGTACGAGGCGATCTTCGCCATGATGGAAAGCATGGTCCCGGAGTTCGACGTGTTCGGTTTTATCCGCGAGCGCAGCGGCAACATCATGCCGGGGATCACCCCCTCTTCGATCCACACCAGCGCCGATGGCAAGCATGTGCAGATCGGCGCCAATGGCGACGCGATCTTCAAGCGTTTCATGCAAGCCATCGGCCGTGACGACCTGGCGAACGACCCGCTGCTGACCAGCAATGATGGTCGCGACAGCCGGCGCGATGAACTCTATGGCGTGATCGATCGCTGGGTGAACAGCCAGCCGCTGGACGCGGTACTCGCCACCCTGAACCAGGCCGAGGTGCCGGCCAGCCGGATCTACAGCGCCGAAGACATGTTCAGTGACCCGCAGTTTCTCGCTCGGGAAATGTTTATCCAGGCCAAGTTGCCCGACGGCAAGGACTTCAAGATGCCGGGGATTGTGCCGAAATTGTCCGAGACACCAGGTTCCAGCGAATGGGTCGGGCCTGAACTGGGCGAGCATAACGACGTCGTACTGGGTGGCCTCGGTTATGACGCCGCACAGATTGCACGTTTACATGAAAGTGGCGCTATCTAGCATGCCCTGGTGGCAAGACTTTGACCTGACTGCGCAGAAGGTATGGACGTCATGAGCCCTCGATTTCTCTGGCAACACATGCTCTGTCGAAACCCCTTCATCGCCCTGCTGGCAGTGCTGGCCTGCGCCCTGCCCAGCGTTGCCCAGGCCAAGGACACGCTGATCTGGCTGCTGCGGGACTTGCCGCCACTGAGCATTTTCGATGGCCCGCAAAAAGGCCAGGGGGCCATCGACCAGTTGTGGCCGCTGTTGGAGGCCGCCATGCCGGAGTACGAGCACACGAGCCTGCGGGTCAACCGCGCGCGCGGCATGCAAATGCTTGCCGAGCCTTCGTTTACCTGCGACCCGATGCTGCTCTGGACGGCCGAGCGGGCGAAGACGATCGTCTTCTCCATTCCCAGCCTCGGCCAGGTCAGCAACGGCCTGGTGGTGCGCCAGGCGGACCGTCCACTGGTCGCGCCATTTGTGCAGGAGGGTCAGGTTGACCTCGCCGCCTTGCTGGCCAGCGACCCTCTCAAACTGGGGATTGTCGCCGAACGCAGCTATGGCCAACTGATCGATAACCTGTTGAAACAGACACCCGCTGGACGATTGGCCGCCCATTACGGCAACGATGCCTTGGGCAGCCTATTGCAAATGCAGCGTTTGGGACGCCTGACCGCACTACTCGGCTACTGGCCGGAAATCCGCTACCAGGCCCAGCAACAAGGCATCGTGACCGAGGACCTGGCGTTCTATCCGATCAAAGGCGTCGATAAATACCAGTTCATCCGCGTCGGTTGCTCCGACACGGAACAGGGACGCGCGGCCATCGTGCACATCAATCAGATCCTGCGTGAACTGCGTCAGCACCAGTTGCTCGACTTCTATGTGCAATGGCTCGACCCACAACAGCGCGACGCCTATCGAGAGGATGCCAAGCAGTTTTTCCTGACGCCTGAGGCCCCGTGACAAACGCCAGGCAAAAGAAACCCCGAGAAGTGGGGAAACAACTCGGGGTTAAACGTGGCCTACAAAGACCAGTACAACAAGCTACAAGCACCGGAGCACAATGCTTGATCCTGCCGTTATAAATCTGACACCCACTGCGAAAAAAAGGTTCCCGAGAAACTTTACACGGCAGTCGAGCGGAACACCTTGTCCTGGGCGGCGTGACGCAAGGCCGCGATGACGCTGGGTTCCAGACGCCCTTCGGCGATGCGCAGGTCACGGTGCAGCCCATCGACCACATCGGTCAACAAACGCTTGTCGCTCAATTGCGCATGGCTGATTTCACGGCTCAGCAGGACCAGGCCCACACGGCTGCTCACGGTCAACAGGCATTCACCCTGACTTCCCGATGGCGTCAGGGTGACGGGATAGGGACTCAAGGCTTCATTCAGCAACAGACTGATACTTTCCATCTCGATCACCACTCAATAGTCGAAACCCGACAGGTCAAAAACAAAGGGGCTGGAGTCAAAGACCGCCAGTCGGAGAAGAAAGTTCGTCAAGCCAGCTAACCTGATATCGGTAGAGGCCGAGCATCAAGCAGCGGCGCCTACCGTTCCATTGCGAGCATGAACGAGAAAGATGACAGAGAGAAAACAACCTGGCTCAGCGTCCCCAGCGCCCTTGCGCATCATCCTGGCGGATGATCACCCGATTTTCCTGATCGGCCTGCGCGTCCTCCTCGAGCGCGATCCCGGACTGAGCGTCGTCGGCGAGGCCAGCTCGCCACAGGAGCTTCTGGCGCTTCTGCAAGGCTGTGCCTGCGAGGTCCTGGTCAGCGACTTCATGATGCCGGTCGAACAACAGAGTGATGGGTTGCGCATGCTCGAAAGCGTGACCCGGCAGCACCCACAGTTGCCAATCGTGGTGGTGACCATGCTCAACAACGCCGGGCTGTTCCGCTCCATCCTCGATCTCGGGGTCATGGGGCTGCTGAGCAAGGCCAGCCTGGCCGCCGAGCTGCCGGACGCCATCGCCCAGGTACGCCGCCGGCGCCCCTATGTGGCCAACTCGATTCGCCAGACCCTGGCACTGGCCGGTGAGGTCGGTGAGCACCGCCTGGGTAACCAGGAGCAACTTTCGCCCCGAGAACTGGAGGTGACACGCCTGCTGGCGGCCGGGCGCAGCGTCGGTGAAATTGCCACCCAGCTGTGCCGCAGCAAGCAGACGGTCAGTGCGCAGAAGGTCAGTGCCATGCGCAAGCTCGGCCTGTCCAACGATGCGGCGCTGTTTCTCTACCTCCAGGAACATGGCCTGGCTTGAGCGCGCAGCGTTAAAGGTTCACGGCATTCATGGCCGCGTATTGCAAAGTCCCGGACAACGGGTGAACCGGGCCGAACCCCGCCACTTCCAGCCAGGACAACAGTTCGGCGCGACTCATGACCGGTGCGACGAAGTCCCCCTGGATCAACGAGTCGCCCAGGGCCATGGCCGCCTGGTAGTCGTTTTCGCTTGCAACCCCGCTGAGGACCACCTGCAAATGCATGCCCCGCGCCATGCGCAAGACGCCGGCGACGATCGCCGACTTGCGCGGATCCGCCGCCATGCCGACGACGAAGGGCGAACCGATCTTCAGCTCGGTGAAGGGTAATTCGAGCAGGCGCTGAAGGCCGCCGCCGCCCATGCCGAAATCACCGACGGACAATTGGCAACCGAGCATGCGCACTCTCAACAAGCCTTCGGTCAACGCGCTGGCACTGTTGGCTTCGGCGCTTTCCAGCAGGTCGAGGGTCAGTCGCTCGGGCGGCAACTCGAAGCGCTCCAGCAAGGCTCTGAGCCGATCGCCGAAGTCCGCTTGTTCCAACAGACTCCCCGGAATGCTCACGGCAACCGGCAAGGCTTCATCGGTGGCAAAGCGCACCTCGGCCGACAGGCTCACCGCCTGTTCCAGCACCTGCCAGATCAGCGTCTGCGCCAGCCCGGCGTATTCGAGCACCGGCATGAAACTGCTGGGCAGCAACAAGCCCTGTTGCGGGTGCTGCCAACGCACCAGCACCTCGACCCCGACGACTCGACCGTCATGGCTCAGCCTCGGTTGAAAGTGCGCGGTACAGTATTTTTCGATGGCCGAGCCCCCGGCACAAGCCTGCAGTTCGTGCAGCGACAACAGCTCGCAGACCTGGGCCAGCGGCAGGCCAGGGCGCTGCCGGGCGAAACGTTGCTGGTAGCTCGCCAGCAAATCCGCCAGCGCCGCGGCCGACGTCGGCTTGCGCAGACAGCCGAGGACATGCAGCCCCTGCTGGCGCGCCATGTGCGCGGCGCCCTCGAGCACCTCCTGCTCGGCACTGCTGAGAATGATCAGGGCCTGAGCCTCCTGCCCCTCGGCCAGGGAGCGAATCAGCTCCAGACCATCGCCCTCCTCCAGCTGCAGGTCGCAGATGGCCACGTCGATAGGGCCACGGTTGGCCAGCGACTGCCGGGCGCTCTCGACATTTTCCGCAGTCAGCACATCAAACACGCCAGTGGCATTGAGCATCTGGTGCAAGGCCATCAGTTGAAAGGAGTTGTCTTCAAGAATCAGGACTTTGAGTGCACGCATCGAGGGTCTCCGCAAAATGAGGCGGCCAGGGTCCGCAATGACCCTCGACTTTAATCAACCGCCCCAGCCGGGCCCCATAGGACAAGTCCTAAAATGTCGGAATATCCACCTGCAGATGCGCTTCGATATCCTCCAGCACCCGTTCGATGACCTGCTTGAGGGCCTGCCAGTCCGCCGCCACCCGTTCCTCGGACTTGAGCCGCACGCAGCTGTCCAGGTCGGCGCAGGCACGCGCCAGGGCAATGGCATCGATCAGGCAGGCGATCCCCTTGAGCCGATGGACCGCCACCGCCAAACCTTCCCAGTGGCCCAAGCCGACCGCGACTTCCAGCGCCCCACGCTCCTGTTCGAGGTTCTTGCGCAACTCCAGCAACATACGCCGCATGACCTCGGCATTGGCACAGGTCATGGCGCTCAGGGCCTGAATATCGAAGGAGCGCTCGGGCCCGATGCGCGCCAGCAGTTGCGCCAGCTCGTCCAGCGAGACCGGCTTGACCAGCAGTTCGGTCATGCCCGCCTGCCGGCAGCGCTGGCGTTCATCACTCATGGCATTGGCCGTGCAACCGACCACCGGGCACGGCGGACGCTGTTCCTCGGCCTCGACCCGGCGTATCGCCTCGGCCAGCGCATAACCACTCATGTCCGGCATATTGCAATCGGTAATCACCAGGTCGAACGGCTCCCGCGCCAAGGCTTGCAACGCCGCCTCGCCACTCTGGCAGGCGACCACCTGCTGACCGAGAAAGCGCAACTGCTGGTTGAGCACCAGGCAGTTGGCGGACAGGTCGTCGACAATCAACACCTTGAGCGACGCCAGCCGAGGCCTGCGATCCTCCGCGGCGGCCGGTATGGCCTGGGCCGGGACCGATGCCACCGGCTTGAGCGCCAGCTCGATACGCACCCGGGTACCTTCTCCCGGCTGGCTCAGCAAGGCGATACTGCCGCCCATCAACTCCACCAGTTGCTTGCAGATACTCAAGCCCAGGCCGGTGCCGCCATATTCTTCATCGGCCTGACCGCGGATCTGGACAAAGGGGGCGAAGAGCGTCTGTTGCTGTTCGAGGCCAATCCCCTTGCCGCTGTCTTCGATGCTGACGCACAGGGTTTCCAGGTCCGCGGTGCACAACAGGCGGCGCACCTGAATACGGACAAAGCCTTCGGCGGTGAACTTCAGCGCATTACCGATCAGGTTGTTCAACACTTGACGCAAACGCAGCGGATCGAACCAGTAATCACCCGCCAGCCCCGGCTCCATCTCCAGGCTCAGTTCGACACCCTTGCCCCGCGCCGCGGCCTCGAACAGTTGCCGCACGCTTTCCAGCAGCGCGACCAGGGAGCCGGCGCGCAACGCCAGGTGCATGCCACCGGCCTCGATCTTGGCCAGATCGAGGCTATCGCCGATCAAGGCGGTCAGTTCCTGCGCCGATTGATACGCCACCTGCAGCGCCTGGGAGAGTTCCCGCCCATTGATGCGGGCTTGCTCGCGTTCGAGTTCGAGCAGGCCGATGATGGCCACCATCGGGGTGCGAATCTCGTGACTCATGGTCGCCAGGAACGCACTCTTGGCCTGGTTGGCCTGCTCCGCCTGCTGGCGCGCCTCCATCAACTGGGCCTCGAGCTGCTTGCGTTCGGTAATGTCGATCCAGCCGCCGAGCAGCCCTTGCAACTGCGCTTCCGCCGAGTAGAACGGCACCATCCACTGGTAGATGTCGATCCGACCACTGGCAAAGTCGAGCTGGCGGTCCTGGAACAGCGGTTGCTGGGTTTCGAACAACTGGATGAACTCGCCGTGCAGTTGCTCGGCGGTGGCCAGGGGCAAGATGTCCACTTCGGTAATCCGCCGGCCCTGGACTTGCTCCAGCGTGGTAGAAAAGCGCTCCTCGTAGCTGCGATTGCAGGTCATCAGGCGACCGTCCAGGTCGCGCACGAAAATCGGATTGGGGATACCGTCCAGCAAGGCCCTCTGGAAAGCAAGCTGATCGCTGAGTTCCTGTTCGGCTCGACGGCGCTGGCGAATCTGGATATTCAACCGGCGGTTCCAGGCCAGGGACACGCCGCCCAGCAGGATCATCACCGCCGCCAAACCGTAGACCCAGCGCGGCACCCGCTCCCAGACCGGGCGCATCGGCGCCAGGCCGATCGCGCCGTGCCATTTGATGCGCAACGCCCGCAGTTCGGCCACGGGGAACGCCTCCAGCGCCTTGTTCAGGATACTGAGCAGCTCCGGGTCGGTCTTGACCACCGAGAAACTGTCAGCCGACCAGAGGCCCTCGACACTGCGCCCGACCTTCAGCCGCCCGGGCGGATACAGATAGGCCCGCGTATCGCTCTGGATGGTCGCGGTCGCTTCACCGCGCTCGACCATCGCCCGGGCCTCCTCGGGGGTCTTGACCGTGCGCAGGTCAATCTCCGGATACCCCCTGCGGATCATCGGTTCCAAGGCGTGTTTCTCCGGCAGCACCAGCACCCGCCCGGACAGCTGCGAGAACGAGCCGAGGGGCGAGTCGTGCACACGCACCACAAACACCCAGGCGCTGCCACCAAAGGCATAGGTGAAATTCAGGAAGGCCTTGCGCTCGACACTCTCGGCCAGCGTGGTGCTCATCAGCGCCTTGCCGTCGTGAAGCAGGTTGACACTCTCGGCGGTGGAGGCAGTCTCCTTGTACTCGAACTGCAGGCCGGTCATGCGCGAAATACGTGACAGCAGGTCCGGATTGAGACCGACCCAACGGTTGTGGCCATCCTTGTAGATATGCGGCGGATACGGCTGGGCCACCACCGTGACCTTTGGGTTGCGGTCGATCCAGGCCAGTTCCGCGGTGGTGAGGCTGATGCGTTGCTGGGCGATGTCCGAGCCGAAGCCGGTGGTCCAGCGGGCGAGGATCTCCCGTCGGGTGGCGTTGTCGGTGTGCTCCAGGACCCGCTCCACCAGGCCGCTGAGCACGTGATCGGACTGGCGCGTGGCAAAGGCGAAGCCAATCGGCGGCAAGTCGCTCTTGTCCTTGATATGCACGCCCATGTAAGGCCGCAGGCTCTTGTAGGCGCGGACAATCACCTCATTGCCGATAAAGGCCTCGACCTCGCCCTGGGACAACGCCTCCAGGGCACTGTAGAGGGTCGGGGCAAGGATGATCTCGCTCTGCGGGTAAGTGGCATGCACCACCTGGGCATCGGCGTAGCCATCGAGCAGTACCACCTTCTTGCCGTTGAGATCGTGAAGACCGTGAGCGCCGGCGCGGCCGACGATCACCGAACGGTCCGGCATGTAGTCGCTGGAGAAGCTCAGCCCGGGCACACCGCGCTCGTAGCCGTTGGCACTGGTGAGAATATCGATCTGCCCGCTGCGCAGGGCCTCGACCGCCTGGTCGCGCTCGCCGAAGCCGAGCACCTGGACCTGCACCCCCAGGCGATCGCGGATCAGCCCGACGTAATCGGCACTGATGCCCTGGTAGCGGTTGCGGTCGTTGGTGATATCGACGGGTTCATAGTCGGCGACCGAGATCCCCACCCGCAAGGTCCGTTCGGGCCCCAGCCATTGCTCCTCCTCCGGGCTCAGGGGCAGGCGGCCGACCTCGACGAACGAGGGCGGCAGGCTGAACGGCAGGCCCTGGGCCGCCATCGCGCTGACGGGCAGGCACAGCAGCAGCCACCAGCACAGCCTGGCCAGAACGGATTGTATGGATCGAGCCAAAAACGCCATGACGAACTACCTGCCCCCTTCGGTCCATTTCAGGAAATGGCAAAAAAACAGGGCAAGTTTGACATGCGAAAACGATAAAGCCCGCCAAGCGGCGGGCTTTAATGTGTGACCTTTCTAGTCTGTCAGAGCGGCTTACCACGGTTGCCATGCTGGCTGACAAAGGCTTGCACGACTTTCAAGTCATTGGCCAAGACGGTGCAACGCTCATCTCGCTCAAACAAATCGGAAAGGTGCGCAGGTAGTTCGAGCGCTTTTCCTACGCCCGCCTTCTCCACTGCCTCAGGGAATTTGACCGGATGCGCGGTTCCGAGGATCACCATCGGGGTGTCCAGGCTGCGTCGGCACTCGCGGGCCGCGCGCACGCCGATGGCGGTGTGCGGATCGAGGACTTCACCGCTCTGGGCGAAGACTTCGGCGATGGTTGCGCAGGTCTGTGCATCGTCCACGGCCAGGGAGTCGAACAGCTTGCGCGCTTCGCTCCAGCGGTCCTGGTCGACACTGAAACCGCCACCTTGCTTGAAGGTGTCCATCAAGCCGGCGATGGCCGCACCGTTGCGCCCGTGCAGGTCGAACAGCAGGCGTTCGAAGTTCGACGAGACCATGATGTCCATGGACGGCGACAGGGTCGCGTGCAGGGTGTCCTTGACGTACTGGTTGCCGCTCATGAAGCGGTGCAGGATGTCGTTGCGATTGGTCGCGACGATCAACTGGCTGATCGGCAGGCCCATGTTGCGCGCCAGGTAGCCGGCGAAGATATCGCCGAAGTTGCCGGTCGGCACCGAGAACGCCACCGAACGGGCCGGGCCGCCCAACTGCAGGGCCGCGTGGAAGTAGTAGACGATCTGGGCCATGATCCGCGCCCAGTTGATCGAGTTCACCGCGACCAGGCGCGTGCCTTTGAGGAAGCTCTGGTCGGCGAAGCTGTTCTTGACCATTTCCTGGCAGTCGTCGAAGTTGCCTTCGACGGCGATGTTGTGGATGTTATCGCCGAACAGGGTGGTCATCTGCCGACGTTGCACCTCGGACACCCGGTTGTGCGGGTGAAGGATAAAGATGTCGACGTTCTCGCAGTGCTTGCAACCTTCGATGGCGGCCGAGCCGGTGTCGCCGGAGGTGGCGCCGACGATCACCACGCGCTCGCCACGTTTGGCCAGCACGTAGTCAAGCAGGCGACCGAGCAGTTGCAGGGCAAAGTCCTTGAACGCCAGGGTCGGGCCGTGGAACAGCTCCAGCACCCATTCGTTACCATTCAGCTGACGCAACGGGGCCACGGCGCCGTGGGAGAAGGCACCGTAGGTTTCCTCGAGAATCTTCTTGAAATCGGCGTCCGGAATGCTGCCGGTGACGAACGGGCGCATGACCCGGAACGCCAGCTCGTGATACGGCAGGCCGGCCCAGGAAGCGATCTCTTCCTGGGTGAAGCGTGGCAGGTTTTCCGGCACGTACAGGCCGCCGTCGCTGGCCAGGCCGGCCAGCAGCACGTCTTCGAAGTTCAGGGCCGGTGCCTGGCCGCGGGTACTGATGTAACGCATGAAGAATTCCTCTCTAATCGGCAGCGCCGGCTTAGTTCAAGTGCTCGACGCGAATCCGCACGACAGGGCCAACCACGCCTTGCAGGGCCTCCAGCGCCGCGATGGCGTCGTTGATATGCTGTTCCCGCACGCGGTGGGTCAGCAGGATCATCGGCACCAGGCCGTCGTGTTCTTCGACTTCCTTCTGCATGATCGATTCGATATTGATGCCGCGTTCCGACAGGATGCTCGCGACCTGGGCCAGCACGCCCGGATGGTCCTTGGCCTGGATGCGCAGGTAGTAGGCGCTTTCACAGTCTTCGATCGGCAGGATCGGGTGGGCCGACAGCGAGTCCGGCTGGAAGGCCAGGTGCGGGACACGGTTTTCCGGATCGCTGGTCATGGCGCGAACCACATCCACCAGGTCGGCGATGACCGACGAAGCCGTTGGCTCCATGCCGGCACCGGCACCGTAGAACAGGGTCGAACCGGAGGCGTCGCCGTTGACCATGACCGCGTTCATCACACCGTTGACGTTGGCGATCAGACGATCGGCCGGGATCAGCGTCGGATGTACCCGCAATTCGATACCGGCGGCGGTGCTACGAGCCACGCCCAGGTGCTTGATGCGATAGCCCAGGGCCTCGGCGTAGTTGACGTCGGCAGTGGTCAGCTTGGTGATGCCTTCGGTGTAGGCCTTGTCGAATTGCAGCGGGATACCGAAAGCAATGGAAGCCAGGATCGTCAGCTTGTGCGCGGCATCGATGCCTTCGACGTCGAAGGTTGGATCGGCTTCGGCGTAACCCAGCGCCTGGGCCTCGGCCAGCACGTCTTCGAAGGTACGGCCCTTCTCGCGCATTTCGGTGAGGATGAAGTTACCGGTGCCGTTGATGATACCGGCGACCCAGTTGATGCGGTTGGCCGAGAGGCCTTCGCGAATCGCCTTGATCACCGGGATACCACCGGCCACCGCGGCTTCGAACGCGACGATCACGCCCTTCTCGCGAGCCTTGGCGAAGATTTCGTTACCGTGCACGGCGATCAGCGCCTTGTTCGCGGTGACCACATGCTTGCCGTTTTCGATGGCCTTGAGCACCAGCTCGCGGGCGACGGTGTAGCCGCCCATCAGCTCGACGACGATATCGATTTCAGGGTTGCTCGCCACTTCGAAAACATCGTGGGTAATCGCAATACCGGTGGTCTGGAACTGAGGCTTTGGCGTACGCATGGCAATTTGCGCCACTTCGATTCCACGCCCGGCACGGCGGGCAATCTCCTCGGCGTTACGCTGAAGTACGTTGAAGGTGCCGCCACCGACGGTACCTAACCCACAGATGCCTACTTTGACCGGTTTCACTCTGAACTCCCCATGAAACGGCCGACACGAGGTCGGCCGTGGAAAACAGCCGCTGGACTGCCAGCGGCTCGCTATTGATGACCCGGGAACCCGTTCCGCGGGCAGTGCTCGTCAAAGGTTGCGCATGACGAGGCTGAATTACTTGGCGGACAGTGCCAGTTTGGCAACTTGTGCCGCCGGCTGGTAGCCCGGAATGACCTGACCATCGGCCAAAACAATGGCCGGCGTACCATTGACCCCAATTGATTGACCGAGGGCGAACTGCTTGGAAACCGGGTTGGCGCACTTGGCGGCCTTGATTTCATCGCCCTCGACCATCTTGTCCATCGCCGCTTTCTTGTCGGTCGAGCACCAGACCGCCTGCAACTGCTCATCGCCCGGCGAGCCAAGGCCCTGGCGCGGGAACGCGACGTAACGCACCTCGATGCCCATCTTGTTCAGCGCCGGCACTTCGGCATGCAGCTTGTGGCAATACGGGCAGGTGGTGTCGGTGAACACGGTGATATGCGACTTGGTTTCGCCAATGGCCGGGTAGACCACGGTCTCCGCCACCGGAATACCGTTGATCAGCTTGGAGACGCCCAGGCGTTCGGTTTTCTCGGTGAGGTTGACCGGCTTGCCGTCCTTGAGCTGGAACAGGTAGCCCTGCATGACGAACTGGCCGTCGGCGCTGGCGTAGAGCACGCGGCTGCCCTTGAGCTTGACTTCATAGAGGCCGGCCAGGGGGCTGGCGCTGATGCTCTCCACCGGGGTTTCCAGCTGGAGGCTTTCGAGGCTCTTGCGAATCGCCTGCTCGGCGGTGTCATCGGCCAAGGCCAGGGAGCTGACCAGAGCGAGGGCAGCGGCGGCGAAAATCTGGGTCAAACGCATGGGAACTCCTGAAGGCGGGCAAAGGGGTCGAAGCGGATACGACCTCTGGGAAACAGATCGGTTTCAAGCGCCCGCTTTGCAAACCAATAGAGCCTATCACATAAGCCCGGCGGGGCCGAACCCCTGTGTGGCTTAGCCGCGCGGGTGGTGTTTGGCGTGCATTTCCTGCAAGCGCGCGCGGGCCACATGGGTGTAGATCTGCGTGGTCGACAGGTCGCTGTGACCGAGCAACATTTGCACCACCCGCAGGTCGGCGCCGTGGTTGAGCAGGTGCGTGGCGAAGGCATGGCGCAAGGTGTGCGGCGACAGCGATTTGCCGATCCCGGCGACCTTGGCCTGGTGCTTGATCCGGTGCCAGAAGGTCTGGCGGGTCATCTGTTCGCCGCGCTGGCTGGGAAACAGCACGTCGCTGGGCCGCCCACCGAGCAGTTCGACACGGGCGTCACGCAGATAACGCTCGACCCAGACAATCGCCTCTTCGCCCATGGGCACCAAGCGCTCCTTGCTGCCCTTGCCCATGACCCGCAACACGCCCTGGCGCAGATTGACCTGTTCCAGGGTCAGGCTGATCAGTTCGGTGACCCGCAGCCCGCAGGCGTAGAGCACTTCGAGCATGGCACGGTCGCGCTGGCCGATGGCTTCGCTCAGGTCCGGGGCGGCCAGCAGCGCTTCCACATCGGCTTCCGACAGGGACTTGGGCAACGGCCGACCCAACTGCGGCATCTCGACCTGCAAGGTCGGGTCGACGGCAATCAGCCTTTCCCGCAACAGGTAACGATAGAAGCCTCGCACGCCAGAGAGAAAGCGCGCGGTGGAGCGCGGCTTGTAGGCCTGTTCCAGACGCCAGGCCAGGTGATCGAGGATCAGCTCGCGGCCAGCCTTGTCCAGCTCCAGGCCTTTTTCCTGCAACCAGCCGTTGAACAGCGCCAGGTCGCTGCGATAAGCGTCCCGGGTATTGTCGGACAGACCTTTTTCCAGCCACAGGGCGTCGAGAAACTGGTCGATAAGCGGGTGATCGATGGCGGGCATAAGGGCTCGAAAAACAAAAGGCGATAAGCAGATGAACATTGTAGGAGCTAGCTCGCCGGCGATGGCGTCCGGGCAAGCGCTGCAAGGCTCAAGGGCCTCTCGCTGGCAAGCCAGCTCCTACAGGGTGTTCATTGCAACCCGACTGTGACAGCGGCAAACGGCTTTTTCAAAACCCGGAATGCAAAAAAGCAGCCCGGAGGCTGCTTTTTTCTGCATCGGAAGCTGGACTTAAACCAGTTTTTCCTTGATGCGAGCGGCTTTACCCGACAGGTCGCGCAGGTAGTACAGCTTGGCCTTACGTACATCACCGCGACGCTTGACAGCCATGCTGTCGATTTGCGGGCTGTAGGTCTGGAAAGTACGCTCTACGCCAACACCGTTGGAGATTTTACGTACGGTGAACGCGCTGTTCACACCGCGGTTACGCTTGGCAATTACCACGCCTTCGAACGCTTGCAGACGCGAACGGTCGCCTTCCTTCACTTTCACCTGAACGACAATGGTGTCGCCCGGGGCAAAGGTAGGGATCTCTTTGGTCATCTGCTCGGCTTCGAGTTGCAGAATGATTTTGTTAGTCATGCTGTGCTCCTAAGGTAAATCGTTCGATCTACCATCGATACGTTGTTAACTATCGTCCCGCTCGCGGATGTATTCCTCGAGCAGCTTCTTCTCTTCTCCAGAAAGCGAGCGGCTTTCCAGAAGATCGGCGCGTCGTTCCGAGGTCCTGCCAAGGGACTGCTTCAGACGCCAACGCCGGATATGTGCGTGGTTGCCACTGAGCAACACGTCGGGAACACGCTGATCCACATACACCTCCGGACGGGTGTAGTGCGGGCAATCCAGCAAACCATCCGTGAAGGAATCTTCCTCCGCGGAGTCCGCATGCCCTAAAGCTCCGGGCAGCAGCCGTGTAACCGCATCTATCAGGACCATCGCCGGCAGCTCGCCACCGGAAAGAACATAGTCCCCAATCGACCACTCTTCATCGACATGAGCCTCTATAAAGCGCTCGTCAATGCCTTCATAACGACCTGCAATGAGGATTAAGGCTTCCTCGTTCGCCAGGTCGCGTACCGCCAACTGATTCAGTTGCCGGCCTTGGGGCGACAGGTAAATCACCTTCGCCGCCTCCCCTGCTGCTGCCTTGGCCTGAACCAGGGCGTCCTCAAGGGGCTTGATCTTCATCACCATGCCCGGACCACCGCCAAATGGGCGATCATCCACAGTGTGATGACGATCCGTCGTGTAGTCCCGCGGGTTCCAACAGGTCAGCTGCAAGAGCCCCTGTTTCACCGCACGACTGGTGATGCCGTAATCGCTGATGGCGGAAAACATTTCGGGAAACAAACTGATCACTTCTACGCGCAGGCCAGCCAGCTTAGAAGTCCGCATCCCATTCCACCTTCATCTCGCCAGCGGCAAGGTCGACAGCCAACACGCATTGCTCGGTATAGGGCAACAGGCGTTCGCGATCATCCAGGCTGCCCGGGCAAGGCTTGACCACCATGACATCATTCGAGCCAGTCTCCAGCAGGTGATCGATTTTCCCGAACAGTTGTCCGAGGGTGTCGATAACCTTGAGACCTTCCAGCTGGTACCAGTAGTACTCGCCGTCGGTCAGGTCTGGGAACAGGTTGCGCGGCACGCAGATCTCATAACCGGCCAGAAGACGCGCTTCTTCACGATCATCGAGATCCTTGAGCTTTGCGACCAGGAACTTGTCGTTCCCGCGTCCACTGACCAGCTCCACCTGTTTCACGCTACCTTCGCGCCGAAGCGTCCAGGTTTTGTACTCCAACAGGTTTTTAATCGGATCAGTAAAGGAATAAACCTTCACTTCGCCGCGAACGCCATGAACAGAATAGATCTTGCCGATAACGATCAAATCATCGGTAGAAGCCGGCGTCGCGTTCATATTGCTCAGGCCGCAACCTTAGCGTTTTCCTTCAGCAACTGAGCAACACGCTCAGAAGGTTGTGCACCAACGCTCAGCCAGTAGGCTACGCGCTCTTGGTTCACGGACAGACGAACTTCCTGACCACGAGCAACTGGGTTGAAGAAACCCACTTGTTCTTTGTGCGAACCGTCACGAGCGTTGCGGCTGTCGGTTACGGTCAGGTGGTAAAACGGGCGCTTTTTGGAGCCGCCAAGGGCAAGACGGATTGTTAGCATGTGAACATCGTTCCTGTAGTCGGTGCTGCAAATCTAAATGCACAGCGGGCATGGGTGCCCGAAAGGCCGCATATTCTAAGGAATATACGGACTTTTGCAAATGACTTTTTCCGGCGCCCGGCGCCGTGCAATCTGGATTTGCCATAGAGCCGTCGTCAAGACGGCAGGTCAGCTCCCGCTAAACGCGGGTTTACTGGCGATCCCCCGCATCCCTGCGGGGGTAGCGCCGGCCGTCAGGCCGACGCGAATCTTTTACATTTTCGGCATGCCGCCGCCGGGCAACATACCGCCCATGCCGCGCATCATCTTGGCCATACCGCCTTTGGCGGAGAATTTCTTCATCATCTTCTGCATCTGCTTGTGCTGCTTGATCAAGCGTCCGATGTCCTGCACCTGGGTGCCGGAGCCCATGGCGATCCGGCGTTTGCGCGAACCGCTGATCAGCTCAGGGTCGCGGCGCTCGGCCGGGGTCATGGAGTTGATGATCGCTTCCATCTGCTTGAACTGCTTCTCGGCCGCGCCCTGGGCGTTGCCCATCTGCGCCAGGTTGACCCCGCCGATGTTCGGCAGTTTGTCCATCAGGCCACCGAGACCGCCCATGTTCTTCATCTGTTGCAGCTGGTCGCGGAAGTCTTCGAGATCGAAGCCTTTGCCTTTCTTCAGCTTTTTAGCCAGTTTGTCGGCTTTTTCCTTGTCGAGGGTCTGTTCGGCCTTCTCGATCAGGCTGAGCACGTCGCCCATGCCGAGGATGCGCGAGGCGATCCGTTCCGGGTGGAAGGGCTCGAGCGCTTCGCTCTTCTCGCCCATACCGATGAACTTGATCGGCTTGCCGGTGATGGCCCGTACCGACAGTGCGGCACCGCCACGGGCGTCGCCGTCGACCTTGGTCAGGATCACCCCGGTCAGCGGCAGCGCATCGCCAAAGGCCTTGGCGGTGTTGGCGGCGTCCTGGCCGGTCATGGCGTCGACCACGAACAGCGTCTCCACCGGCTTGATCGCCGCGTGCAGTTGCTTGATCTCGGCCATCATCTCGTCGTCGATGTGCAGACGACCAGCGGTGTCGACGATGACCACGTCGATGAATTTGAGGCGCGCTTCCTTGATCGCCGCTTCGGCGATGTCCACCGGCTTCTGGCTGAGATCGGACGGGAAGAAGGTCACGCCGATGTCGCCGGCGAGGGTTTCCAACTGCTTGATCGCCGCCGGACGGTAGACGTCGGCCGACACCACCATCACGGTTTTCTTCTTGCGCTCCTTGAGGAAGCGCGCCAGCTTGCCGACCGTGGTGGTTTTACCCGCCCCCTGCAGACCGGCCATCAGCACCACCGCAGGCGGCACGGCGCTGAGGTTCAGGTCTTCGTTGGCGGCGCCCATCAGGCTTTCGAGCTCGGCCTGGACGATCTTCACGAACGCCTGGCCCGGGGTCAGGCTGCGCGACACTTCGGTGCCGACCGCGCGCTCCTTGACCGAATTGACGAAGTCCTTCACCACCGGCAGGGCGACGTCAGCTTCGAGCAACGCCATGCGCACTTCACGCAGGGTGTCTTTGATATTGTCCTCGGTCAGCTTGGCCTTGCCGGTGACATGGCGCAGCGTCTGCGAGAGACGGTCGGTCAGGTTTTCAAACATGCGCGATCCTTTGAGGCCCTTATGGAGACCGAAGTGATGGCTGCCGGAACAAGGAAAAACAGCGCCTGGCGAGCCTGCGGCGTGGGCAGGTCGCGGATTATAGCGGAGACTGCAAGCGGCCACTAGCGCCACGGTCTTTCGTGGACCGGGGGTTCTATGCCAAACTCAGCGTCTTTCGGGCTTGCCTAACAGGACTTATGCTCCCTTTGTCACCCAGTTTACTGACCAGCCTCGCCGCCGCCTTCATCTACGCCGCTGCGACCCTCTATCAGGGCACCCGCCTGCGCCAAGGCGCCAAGGCGAACAAACGCCTGCTGGTCGGGCTCGGCGTAATCGCCGTGATCGCCCACGCGGTGAGCCTGCTCACCCACCTGATGACCCCGATCGGCCTGGGCCTGGACTTTTTCAACGCCGCCAGCCTGATCGCCGTCGCCGTGATCGCCCTGACCCTGGCGGCCTGCTCGCGCATTCCGGTGGAAAACCTGCTGCTCCTGCTGTTTCCGCTGGGCTTGCTGACGGTGCTGCTGGCACAGTTCGCGCCCTCGGGCACGGTGCAGATCATCGACGAGGAGCCAGGGATCCTGGCGCATATCCTGCTGTCGATCCTGGCCTACGGCATGTTCACCATCGCGGTGTTCCAGGCCCTGCTCCTGTTATTGCAAGACCACCAGCTGAAAAACAAGCACCCCTCCGGGCTGATCCGCAATTTTCCGCCGCTGCAAACCATGGAAAGCCTGTTGTTCGGCTTTCTCTGGGCCGGCTGGAGCCTGCTGTCGCTGTCGTTGATCTCCGGCTGGCTGTTCGTCGAGAACCTGTTCGCCCAGCACCTGGTGCACAAGACTCTGCTGGCCTTCCTGGCCTGGGTGGTGTTCAGCGTGCTGCTGTGGGGGCGCAATCGTCTCGGCTGGCGCGGGCACAAGGCGATCCGCTGGACCCTGGCCGGTTTCTGCCTGCTGATGCTGGCCTATTTCGGCAGCAAGCTGGTCCGCGAATACATCCTGCACATCTGACGGGCCGACAAGACCATGGACAACCTGCCCGCCGGGCCAATGCTCGCCGTATTGGCCCTGCTGATTCTCTGGTCGGCGCTGTTTACCGCCGTTGAAGTCGCCCAGCACCAGCTCGCCGCCCTGCGCCCGGCCTCGCGCTCGGGTGAAAAACCAGCAGCCCGGCTGAAATTCCCCCGCGACAGCCTGATCCTGTGCAATACCCTGTGCCGGGTCGTCGTCGTCATTCTCGGCACCCTGTTGTCGATCCTGCTGTGGGGCCAGCACGGGCCCTGGCGGGCCTGCCTGGGAGCCACGGTGCTGCTACTGGTCTTTGCCGACTACCTGCCGCGCCTGCTCGCCGTCCGTTATCCCGAGCCGATCCTGGCCACCGGCAACGCCTTGCTGGGGATTCCGCTGAAAATCATCTACCCCGCGGCCTGGTTGCTGCACGGTATCGCCCAACTGTTGCTGCGGCCCTTTATCAGCAAGGTCAACGCAGTCAAGCAGAGCGATGAGGACCAGCCACCCCTCGATCCGCAAGACGAACCGGAACACCCACCGCGCAGCCATTCGCTGTCGAGCATCAAGGCGCTGGACAACATCACGGTCAACGACATCCTGGTGCCGCGCAGCGAAGTGGATGGGATCAATCTCGACGATTCCATCGAGGAAATCACCGCACAGTTGCTGAAGAACCGCCGTACCCGCCTGCCGGTGTTCCACAGCGATATCAACCAGGTCGAGGCGGTGATCAATACCCGCCAGATCCTCAATCTGCTGTTCGATGCCAGCCTGACCAAAGCCGCCCTGCTCGCGGCCTGCCACGAGCCGTACTTCGTCCCGGAAAGCACGCCGCTGCAACTGCAACTGCTGAATTTCCACAAGCAGCAGCGGCGCCTGGGCATGGTCGTGGACGAATACGGCGAAGTGCTGGGCATCGTCACCCTGGAAGATATCCTGGAAGAAATCGTCGGCGAATTCGAAAGCGAGCACAGCCTCGACAACCCGCATATCCATCCGCAGGCCGATGGCCGGCTGGTGATCGAAGGTGCCGCGTCAATTCGCGAACTGAACAAGAGCCTGGGCTGGCACCTGCCTTGCGACGGTCCGAAAACCCTCAACGGCCTGGTCACCGAAGCCCTGGAAACCATCCCGGAAAGCGCGGTGTGCCTGAAGATCGGCCGTTACCGCCTGGAAATCCTCGAGACCGAGGACAATCGGGTCAGCCGGGTGCTGGCCTGGCACACCAGCACTACCCCAGCGACGACTCCGCCCCTCTAACGAAAGCGCCGCATAACCCTGTGGGAGCCGGCTTGCCGGCGATGAGGCCCTTGAGCCTTGCGTCGCTTTCGAGGACGCCATCGCCAGCAAGCTGGCTCCTACAATATCTCGCCGAACCCACACCAGCGCCGGCCTTCGCTCTTGTTTGATCCGTCAGTGCCTTCCTATAATCGACCCGGCTTACCCAGCCTAGTCGGAACGCTTGCTTACCCGCAATCCTCCCCTCCGGCCCCACACATTGTCACAATCCGACGCTGGTTCGAACCTTGAACCGCGCGGAACCTGCCCTTATCCCTGGGCGTTCAATACTAATAATTCGCACGCGCAAGACTTTCAGGGACGCCCGCAATGACTTCCAGCAGCACCTTTGACACTGCCACGCCAAGCAAACCGCTGAACTCGACCGCACGAGTGGCGACCGCCAGCTTTATCGGCACGGCCATCGAGTTCTACGACTTCTACGTCTATGCCACCGCCGCCGCCCTGGTGATCGGGCCGGTATTTTTCCCGCAGACCGACAGCACCGCGCAGATGCTCTCGGCCTTCCTGACCTTCGGCATCGCCTTCCTCGCCCGCCCGCTGGGCTCGATCCTGTTCGGCCACTTCGGTGACCGTATCGGGCGTAAATCGACGCTGGTCGCTTCGCTGCTGTTGATGGGCGTGTGCACCACACTGATCGGCGTGCTACCCGGCTACGCGACCATTGGCGCCTGGGCGCCGATCCTTTTGTGCCTGCTGCGCTTCGGCCAGGGCCTGGGGCTCGGCGGCGAATGGGGCGGGGCCGCGCTGCTGGCGACCGAAAACGCCCCCGCGGGCAAACGCGCCTGGTTCGGCATGTTTCCGCAACTGGGCCCCTCCATCGGCTTTCTCGCCGCCAACGGCCTGTTCCTGATCCTGGCCATGACCCTGAGCGACGAACAGTTCCGCTCCTGGGGCTGGCGCATTCCGTTCCTGCTCAGCGCCGCGCTGGTGATGGTCGGCCTGTATGTGCGCCTAAAGCTTGAGGAAACGCCGATCTTCGCCAATGCCGTGGCCCGCCAGGAACGGGTAAAAATGCCTCTGGTCGAGCTGTTCAGCCGCTATTGGGCGCCGGTACTGCTCGGCTCGCTGGCGATGGTGGTGTGTTACGCGCTGTTCTATATCTCGGCGGTGTTTTCCCTGAGCTATGGCGTGGCCAACCTCGGTTACAGTCGCGAGACCTTCCTCGAGCTGCTGTGTTTTGCCGTGTTGTTCATGGCCGCGGCCACGCCACTGGCGGCCTGGGCCAGCGACCGCTTCGGGCGCAAGCCGGTGTTGATTTTCGGCGGCGTACTGGCCTTGCTGTCCGGTTTTACCATGGAGCCGTTACTGGGCCATGGCACGACCACGGGCGTCGCGCTGTTCCTGTGCCTGGAGCTGTTTCTGATGGGGATTACTTTCGCACCGATGGGGGCGTTGCTGCCGGAGCTGTTTCCGACCCACGTACGTTATACCGGCGCATCGGCGGCCTATAACCTGGGCGGCATCGTTGGCGCCTCGGCGGCACCGTTCTTTGCCCAGAAACTGGTGGCGCTGGGTGGTTTGAGCTGGGTCGGCGGGTATATATCGGGAGCGGCGGCGTTGAGCCTGATTGCGATTTTCTGCTTGAAGGAGACGCGCTACAACGATTTGAACAAGGTGACCTGACTCCGCTTTGTAGGAGCCAGCTTGCTGGCTCCTACAGTTCGGTGGCGAGCACAAATTGTACGCATGGCACAAATCCGCGCTCGCGGGCGTGATTACAGCTCGACCACAACCGCCTGAGCAGCACGCGTGGCCTTGGCCCGCGCGGCTTCGATCGACTCGTCCCGCGCCAACGCCACACCCATGCGGCGCTGGCCATTGACTTCCGGCTTGCCGAACAGGCGCAAGGCGGTATCCGGCTCGCTCAACGCCGCCCCCAGGTTGGCGAACGCGGTCTGGGTCGACTGCCCTTCCACCAGGATCACCGCCGACGCCGACGGACCAAACTGGCGGATCAACGGGATCGGCAAGCCGAGAATCGCCCGGGCATGCAGCGCGAACTGCGACAGGTCCTGGGAAATCATGGTCACCATGCCGGTGTCATGGGGACGCGGCGAGACTTCGCTGAACCAGACCTGGTCACCCTTGATAAACAACTCGACGCCAAACATGCCGCGCCCACCCAGGGCCTCGGTCACCGCCTTGGCAACCCGCTCCGACTCGGCCAGGGCCAACGGGCTCATGACCTGCGGCTGCCAGGATTCCTGGTAGTCGCCCTTCTCCTGACGGTGGCCGACCGGCGCGCAGAACGTGGTGCCACCAATATGACGAACGGTCAGCAGAGTGATTTCGTAGTCGAAGTCGATGAAGCCCTCGACAATCACCCGACCTTTACCGGCACGCCCGCCTTCCTGGGCGTAGTCCCAGGCCTTCTGCACGTCGTCATCGCTGCGCAGCAGGCTCTGGCCCTTGCCCGAGGAACTCATCACCGGCTTGACCACGCACGGGAAGCCCAGGTCCGAGACGGCCTTGCTGTAGGCCTCGAAGGTATCGGCGAAGTGGTACGGCGAGGTCGGCAACTGCAACTCTTCGGCGGCCAGGCGACGGATGCCTTCACGGTTCATGGTCAGTTGCGCGGCACGGGCGGTCGGCACCACGGTGAAGCCTTCAGCTTCCAGTTCCACCAGGGTGGCGGTGGCGATGGCTTCGATTTCCGGGACGATGAAATGCGGTTTCTCGGCTTCGATCACCGCCCGCAGGGCCGCGCCGTCGAGCATATTGATCACGTGGCTGCGATGGGCCACCTGCATCGCCGGCGCATTGGCGTAGCGGTCAACGGCGATCACTTCGACGCCCAGGCGTTGCAGCTCGATGACCACTTCCTTGCCCAGCTCACCACAGCCACAGAGCAATACGCGAGTCGCGGTCGACGACAGTGGAGTTCCGATACGGGTCATTTCAGGTCCTCAAGGAAGCAGATCAACGACGGCGCCTGGACAATCAGACACCTGTCGGGAAGAAAGGCCGGCATTTTACATGAACTGAGCGGGACATGAACCGAACGGGCGTGGCTTCAGCTGGAAAGCGCCGCCTTGCGCATCCGCCAGGCCATGGCCAGCCAGACGCAGGTCACCCCGGCGAATTTCGAACCCAGGGCGGTGAGGATCACCCCCGGGGTCAGCGCGCCGATCAGACCGAAGAAGATAAAAGTGTCCAACGGAATGCTTAGCGCCGAACTTATCCACAGGCGATCGTGCAGCGGGCGCTTGGTGATGCTGAAAACCAGCCAGTCGATGCATTCGGAGACGGCAAAGGCGGTGGCGCTCGCCAGGGCGATGGCCGGTTCGGAAGTGAAGTAGGACAACAGCAGCGCTGCGATCATCGCGACAATCGCGCCGTGGCCGAAGCGGGTCTGCACCATGTCGCGCAGGATAAACACCAACCCGCCCCAGGCTGACCAGATAATGTCCAGGTGCGGCGCGGCGGAGAAGGCGAAGTTGATCAGTACGACGCTGGCGATGTAGGCGAGAAGAAAAAGCATGGGTTGCAGACTACCTTGTCTATGTAGCCGCACAGGGTACTTCAGCAACCGCGCACGGCCAAGCTCAAGCGTTTGTCGGCCAATACCGAAAGGCCTGCCGGGAAACACCTACGACCTCACAAACACCAAAAATCCTTGGAGCTGGCTTGCCAGCGATGAGGCCCTTGAGTCTTGCATCAATTTCAAGGACGCCATCGCTGGCAAGCCAGCGCCTACAAGGTCCGCGTGTATTTCATGAATTCGGTTTGGCGTTCGGTATCCACAGCAAGCCACCGGCCCTGGCCCGCTCATGGCAACGCCCGAGCACCTCGCGGCGCTCGCTGTTGTCCATGCGACTCCAGCGGGTGATCTCCTCCACCGTGCGCTGGCAACCGATGCAGATGTCCTGCTCATCCAGCGCGCAGACACTCACGCAAGGCGAGGCCAGCGGACGTTCGGCACTGCTCATGCTTCGTCGACCGCCAGGTCACGGGCATAACGCTGGGCGTTGTGCACATAGTGAGCGGCACTGGCCTCGAGCATTTTCTTCTGTGCCTCGGTCAACTCGCGGACCACCTTGCCCGGCGAGCCCATCACCAGCGAACCGTCGGGAATTTCCTTGTTCTCGCCGATCAGGGCATTGGCGCCGATGATGCAGTGCTTGCCGATCTTCGCGCCGTTGAGGATCACCGCGTTGATGCCGATCAGGCTGTAGTCGTCCACGGTGCAGCCATGGAGCATGGCGTTATGGCCGATGGTCACCCCGGTACCAATGGTCAGCGCAAAGCCCATGTCGGTGTGCATCACCGTGCCGTCTTGCACATTACTGTTACGGCCGATCAGGATCAGTTCGTTGTCGCCGCGCAACACCGCGTTGAACCAGACACTGGCCCCCTCCTCCAGCCGGACCTTGCCGACCAGGGTCGCATTGGGCGCCACCCAGCTGTGCGGATGCGTCTCGACCCGGGCATCGCCCAGACGGTATTTCATAGGGTTGTCCTCAAGGCTCACGGCCACCTGAACGGTAGCTCTAGATATTGATAAAACGTTCGGGGGGATTGTGCAGGCTGATCCGCGCGTCATACAACAGGTTGACCAGCTCGACGATCATGATCGCCGTCAGCCCCCAGATCTTGTATTCGCCAAAGCGGTAGCTGGGCACGTACCAACTGCGGCCCTGATAGTCGATGCGGTGGGTATGCTCGCGGGGATCCTGGCGGAAAAACTCAAGCGGCACATTGAACACCGCGGCGATCTCGGCGTCGTTGGCCCGATAGTCGACAAAATCCGGCACTACCCCGACATAAGGCGTGACCTTGATTCCGTGCAGCGAGATCAGCGGACTGAGGGGGCCGATGATTTCCACCAGCCCCGGGGCCAGGCCGATTTCCTCTTCGGCTTCGCGCAGGGCGGTGAAGATCAGGTCCGGATCTTCCGGGTCGCGACGCCCGCCGGGAAAGGCCACCTCGCCGCCGTGGGTCGACAGACCGCTGGCGCGCAGGGTCAGCACCAGTTCCGGTTCGTCACTGCGGGTGATGGGCACCAGTACCGCCGCCTCGGGAAAACGACTATCCGTTTCCAGGGGGCGGGGCGTATGGCTGCTTACACGTCGAAGTAACTCGTCCAGCATGGCTGATCTCGATTTGCGGCTTACCCGGCATCATGCACCAAAAGAAGTGGCTGGCCCAAGTCCCGAACGTTGCCATGTCGCGAAAGCACAACTTGCCGACAGACCGCGCCCACGCGAAGATAGACGTATTGCCAAGAGAATCCAGCATGAAGTTCTGTAGCCAATGCGGTAAACCAGTGAGTCAACGCATACCCGAGGGCGACACGCGCCTGCGCTTCGTCTGCGACCACTGCGACACCATTCATTACCAAAACCCCAATATCGTCGCCGGCTGCCTGCCGGTCTGGGGCACCCAGGTCCTGCTCTGCCGGCGCGCCATCGAGCCGCGCCGCGGTTACTGGACCCTGCCCGCCGGTTTTATGGAAAACGGCGAAACCGTGGAACAGGCCGCCCGCCGGGAAACCCTGGAAGAAGCATGCGCGCAGGTGCGCAACCTGAACATCTATACGCTGATCGACGTGCCCCATATCAACCAGGTACACGTGTTCTACCGTGCCGAACTGGTGGACCTGACTTTTGCCGCCGGCGAAGAAAGCCTCGAAGTGCGCCTGTTCGAAGAACACGAGATCCCCTGGTCCGAACTGGCGTTCAGGACCGTCGGACGGACCCTGGAATACTTTTTCGCCGACCGCTCGACCGAGCAGTACCCGGTTCGCAGCGAAGCCGTGCCACCCATGGCGCCACGTAATACCACCCGATAATCAGAAACCCTTCACCCTCAGGGATACCGTTTTAATGCGCTGGTTGTTAGTTGTCTTCTGCCTGTCGTTCGCCACCCTGTCCCAGGCCTCCGCCGCCGACCCGCTGAGCGGCAAAATTATCGACAAGGTCCTTGTCCTCAAGTCCGCCCATCAACTGCAACTGATCAGTGACGGCAAACCGCTGAAGACCTACCGCATTTCCCTGGGGAGAAACCCCAAGGGCCAGAAACTCATCGCCGGCGACCGCCGCACGCCCGAAGGTTTCTATTGGGTGGACTGGCGCAAGACCAGTGACAAATACAACCTGTCGCTGCACCTGTCCTACCCCAATATCAGCGATTCGGTCCGCGCCCGCCGCGAAGGCGTGGACCCCGGCGACATGATCATGATCCACGGCACCCCGGACTCCGAGGACTACCCGGAACAGCTGTTCTACACCCTGGACTGGACCGACGGTTGCGTGGCCATGCGCAATGTCGATATGCGCGAGGTCTGGGGACTGGTCAAGGACGGCACTATGGTGGAAATCCGCCCCTGAGCCGAACCACCCTGATACCACTGCGTCATCCAGCGCCCGTCATGTCCCCCATGACGGGCGTTTTTATTGCACTCGTACGAAACCACTGGCATTGACATGGTATTCAAGTGGTATTACTTTCATCACCACTGTCCGAGTGCAAAACTTCTAACAAACGCACAGGAAAAATCTTACATGAACGACATCCTCGCTCTGCGACCCGACGAGTCCCAGCCGACCCCGCTGTACCTGCAGCTGGCGCGCAACCTGGAAGCGGCGATCCATGCCGGCCAGTGGAAAGCCGAACAGGCACTGCCCTCGGAGCGCAATCTGAGCGAGCTGTTGAGCATTTCCCGGGTGACCGCGCGCAAGGCCCTGGAAGTCCTCCTGGAACAAGGCTTGATCCGTCGCAGCCAGGGCTCCGGAACCTTTATCACCCCACGCCTGGAACAACCACTGTCACGCCTGTCGAGTTTCAGCGAACGGCTGCGGGCCAAGGGTTTTGTCCCCGGCTCGCGCTGGCTGGAGCGCGAGATCGCCCTGCCGAGCCACGAGGAACTGATCCGCCTGGCCTTGTCGCCACGGGACCAGGTCACCCGGCTCAAGCGCCTGCGCACCGCCGACGACACGGTCATGGCCATCGAAATGAGCACCCTGCCCGCCGCCCTGCTGCCGGACCCGGAGGCCGTCGGCGATTCGCTCTACGCCTTCCTCGACAGCATCGGCCGCCCGGTGGTGCGGGCCCTGCAACATATTCGCGCGATCAACGCCTCGGCCGAATTCGCCGCGCTGGTGGGCATCGCGCCCGGCACCGCGATGCTGCTGATGACCCGCGTCGGCTACCTCGAGGACAACACCCCGATCGAGCTGACCGACACCTACTGCCGTAACGATTACTACGACTTCGTCGCCGAACTGCGGCGTTAGCCTGTTCAGAGAGCCTGCCATGTCCGAAGACAACATCCTCACCCCGCAAGGCTGGATTCGCGGTCGCCTGCTGCACCAGCACGGCAAGGTCACGCAGATCGAGGGCACACCTTGCGATCCGCGCGAAAACGACCTGCCATACCTGTTGCCCGGCTTTATCGACCTGCATGTCCATGGCGGCGGCGGCAAGGACATCATGCAGGGCTTTGATGCCTTCGAGACCATCGCCCGTACCCACCTGCGCTTCGGCACCACCTCGCTGCTGGCCACCACCATGACCGCGCCGCCCGAGGAAATCAGCCTGATCCTCGGCCAACTCGGGGTCTATTGCGAACAGCGCCAACCCGGCACCGCCCGGGTCCTCGGTGTGCACCTGGAAGGTCCGTTCATCAACCCCGGCAAGCTGGGCGCACAACCGAACTTCGCCCACACCGCGATCAGCGCCGAAGTCGAAGACTACCTGCGCCTGGCGCCAATCCGGGTCATCACCATCGCCCCGGAAATCGCCGGCCATGCGCCGTTGATCCGTGACCTCAGCTCACGTGGCATCCGCATGCAGATCGGCCATACCCTGGGCAGCTACGAAGAGGGCGTGGCCGCCCTCGAGGCCGGGGCCACCAGCTTCACCCACCTGTATAACGCCATGAGCCCGCTGCATCACCGCGAGCCCGGCATCGTCGGCGCCGCCCTGGCCCACGCCCGCTACGCCGAACTGATCCCCGACCTGCTGCATGTGCACCCCGGCGCCATCCGCGTGGCCCTGCGCTCGATTCCCTGCCTCTATTGCGTCACCGACTCCACGGCGGCGGCCGGCATGCCGGACGGTGAGTACAAGCTCGGAAGCCACACCGTGACCAAATGCCTGGGTGGCGTGCGCCTGGCCGACGGCACCCTGGCCGGCAGCACGTTGACCATGGACCAGGCCCTGCGCAACCTGGTGAAGATCGGCCTGCCGCTGGCCGAAGCCTCGCAGCGCCTGTCGCAGTTCCCCGCCGACTATCTCGGCCTGGCCGAACGCGGACGCCTGCAAGCCGGCAGTTGGGCCGACTGTGTGCGCCTGGACCGTTCACTGACACTGACCTCGATCATGGTCGAAGGAGAAGCCGTTGACTTCCCGAATGCTTGAAGAGGCGCTGTCGGCCCACGAGGCGGTCAGCCGCCAGTTGCAACAGCTCGATGCACGGCTGATAACCCTGGGCGCACGGCTGCGCGAGCAACCGCCGCAGGTGATAATGACCGTCGCCCGCGGCAGCTCCGACCACGCCGCCAGCTACTTCGCCTATATCGCCATGCAGCAGACCGGGGTCCCGGTGGCTTCTTTGCCGATGTCGGTGGTGACCCTGCAACACTCACCGTTACAGGTCAGCGGCCAGGCGGTACTGGCCTTTTCCCAGTCAGGCCAGAGCCCCGACCTGGTGGACAGCCTGCGCCTGCTGCGTGAGCGCGGCGCCTTGACAGTGGCCCTGGTCAACGCCGCGGACTCACCCCTGGAAGCCGCCTGCGAATATGCGATCCCACTGCTGGCCGGGCCGGAACAAAGCGTGGCCGCGACCAAGAGTTTTATCGCCACCCTCAGCGCCAGTGCCCGCCTGCTCGGCCATTGGCGCCAGGACCCGGCCTTGCTCGCGGCCGGAGCGGCCCTGCCGGAAGGTCTGAGACAGGCCGCAACCCGCGATTGGAGCAAGGCCATCGAGACCCTGCGCGATTGCGAACGACTGATGGTGATCGGCCGGGGCGCCGGTTTCGCCATCGCCCAGGAAGCCGCGCTGAAATTCAAGGAAACCTCGGCGATCCAGGCCGAAGCCTTCAGCAGCGCGGAAGTCCGCCACGGTCCCATGGCCCTGATCGACGCGGGCTATCCGCTGCTGGTCTTCGCCCCACGCGGTGCCGAACAAGCCGGGCTGCTCAAGCTCGCCGCCGAGATGCGCCAGCGCGGCGCCCGGGTGCTGCTGGCGGCGCCGCCGGACGTGGCCGAACGCGACCTGGACCTGTGCTGCGCCGAGCACCCGGCCCTCGATCCGATCCTGGCAATCCAGAGTTTCTACGTGATGGCCGCCCACCTGGCCGTGGCCCGTGGCATGGACCCCGACCAACCGCGCCACCTGAGCAAAGTCACCCGTACCCACTGACGAGTACAGCGCCATGCATAACAAGAACAACATCACCCTCAGCGCCCCGCTGAGCGGGCCCGTGTTCCCGCTTGCCGAGGTCGACGATGCGGTATTCGCCAGCGGCGCCATGGGCCCCGGGCTGGCCATCGACCCGCTCAACGATTGCCTGCACGCGCCCTGTGCCGGCGAGATCATTCACATCGCCCGAACGCGACACGCCCTGACCCTGCGCACCGATAACGGCGCCGAACTGCTGCTGCACCTGGGCCTGGACACCGTCGAGCTGCAAGGTGAAGGCTTTGCCCTGCTGGTCGAGACGGGCACCCGGGTGCGGGACGGCCAGGCATTGCTGCGCGTCGACCTGGACAAGGTCGCCCGCCAGTGCAAGAGCCTGGTGAGCCTGGTGATCCTGACCAACGGCGAGCATTACGACCTGCAGCCCATGGCCCAGGCCCACGTCAAGGTCGGCGAACCCTTGTTGCATATCGTCCCGCGCCAGCACACCGAACAACCCGCCGCTTCTCCGACGGTGGACTCCGACGAAGTCCGCGGCAGCGCCCGGGTCGCCCATCACGGCGGCCTGCATGCCCGTCCGGCGGCGTTGCTGCGCCAGACCGCACAAGGTTTCAATTGCAGCGCCCGTTTGCATCTGGGGGATAAATCGGCGCCCCTCGACAGCCTGATCGGCATCATGGGACTCAGCGTCGGGGAACAGCAGGACGTGCAGATCAGCTGTCGTGGAGCGGACCGCGAAGCGGCGTTGCAAGCCCTGTTGAACGTATTGCGTACGCCCCTGGGCGATGCCGGCCATTCGGCGCCAGCGCCGCTCAGGACGGCCCCACGCCAAGCAAACGAAGACGGCGTCCTGCCGGGCGTATGCGCCTCGCCCGGTCTGGTCAGTGGTCCGCTGGTCCGCCTGGCCGCCATCACCCTGGCGCCGGACGCCGGTCAGCACGCCGCCGATGAACAGCTGCAAGCACTGGACACTGCCCTGGAAAAGGTTCGCGCGGACATCCACGGCACGCTGTTACAGGCCCGCCAGCGCAAAGCCGCCGAAGAGGAGGCGATCTTCAACGCCCACCTCGCCTTGCTCGAAGACCCCGTGCTACTGGAGGCCGCCAGCCAGGCCATCGAAGCCGGCCAGGCGGCTACCCACGCCTGGGACCGTTCGATCGAGACGCAATGCCAGGTTCTGCTCAATCTCGGTAATCCGCTGCTGGCCGAGCGCACCAACGACCTGAGCGACCTCCGGCAACAGGTGCTGCGGGCCCTGCTGGGCGAAGCCGCGCACTACGACCTGCCCCCCGGCGCTATCGTCGCCGCGCAGGAACTGACCCCCTCGGACCTGCTGTTGCTCAGCCGGCAACAGGTCGCCGGGCTGTGCATGGCCGCCGGCGGTGCGACCTCCCACGTCGCGATCCTCGCCCGGAGCAAAGGTCTGCCCTGCCTGGTGGCGCTGGGGGCCGGACTATTGGAGATTGCTCCCGGCCAAGTGGTGGTCCTCGACGCCGATCACGGCCGCCTCGAATTGACACCCGATGACGCCCGCCGCGAAGGCGTCGCCCTGGCCCACTGGCAACAGCAACTGCGGCGCCAGCAACAACAGGCCCAGGCCCACTTACCGGCCGAGACCCGCGATGGCCTGCACATCGAGGTGGCCGCCAATGTCGCCTCGGCCGCCGAAGCCGGCGAAGCCCATCTGCACGGCGCCGACGCTGTCGGCCTGTTGCGCACTGAGTTCCTCTTCGTCGGGCGTCGCAACGCGCCGGACCAAGAGGAACAACGCAGTGCCTACCAGGGCGTGCTCGACGCCATGGGCGAACGCCCGGTAATCATCCGCACCATCGATGTCGGTGGCGACAAGCAACTCGACTACCTGCCGCTGCCGGTGGAAGCCAATCCGGTGCTGGGCCTGCGCGGTATCCGCCTGAGCCAGGCGCAACCGGCACTGCTCGACCAGCAACTGCGCGCCCTGCTGCAGGTCAGCCCGCTGCAACGCTGCCGGATCCTGCTGCCGATGATCAGCGAAGTCGACGAACTGCTGCAGGTACGTCAGCGCCTGGATGAGCTGGCCAGCGAGCTGGGACTCAATCTGCGCCCGGAACTGGGGGTGATGATCGAAGTGCCTTCGGCCGCCCTGCTGGCCGAACAACTGGCCGAGCATGCGGACTTCCTGTCCATCGGTAGCAACGACCTGTCGCAATACACCCTGGCCATGGACCGCGACCACGCCGGCCTCGCCGCCCGGGTCGATGCCCTGCACCCGGCCCTGCTGCGGCTGATGGCCCAGACCTGCGCCGGGGCCGGCATGCATCGGCGTTGGGTGGGGATCTGCGGCGCGCTGGCCTCCGACCCGTTGGCGACCCCGGTGCTGATCGGCCTGGGGATCACCGAGCTGTCCGTGAGCACCCCGCAAATTGGCGAAATCAAGGCGCGGGTCCGCAGCCTGGATGCCGCCGAATGTCGGCGGATCGTGCCGTCGCTGCTGCAACTGGGCAGCGCCGCACAAGTCCGTGACGCCTGTCACCAACACTGGCCGCTGGGCTGATTGATCCTAGGCCTGCACACAACAACAAGAAGGAGACACGTCATGTACCAGTTCTTCATCGAAGGTCTGCAACGCCTGGGACGGGCGTTGATGCTCCCCATCGCCATCCTGCCGATAGCCGGCCTGCTGCTGCGCCTGGGCGATACCGACCTGCTGAACATCGCGATCATCCACGATGCCGGCAACACCATCTTCGCCAACCTGGCGCTGATCTTCGCCATCGGCATCGCCGTGGGGTTCGCCCGCGACAACAACGGCACCGCCGGGCTGGCCGGGGCCATCGGTTACCTGGTGCTGATCGCCACCCTCAAGGTGCTCGACGCGAGCATCAACATGGGCATGCTCGCCGGGATCATCAGCGGCCTGCTCGGCGGCGCGTTGTACAACCGCTTCAAGGACATCAAGCTGCCGGAATACCTGGCGTTCTTCGGCGGGCGCCGCTTCGTGCCGATTGTCACCGGGTTCTCGGCGGTAGGCCTGGGGGTGGTGTTCGGCTTTATCTGGCCGCCGATCCAGAGCGGCATCAACAGCCTCGGCCTGCTGATGGTCGAGAGCGGCAGCCTCGGGGCCTTCGTCTTCGGCGTCTTCAACCGACTGCTGATCGTCACCGGCTTGCACCATATCCTCAACAATATGATGTGGTTCGTGTTCGGCAGCTACACCTCGCCCGAGACCGGGCTGATGGTCACCGGGGACCTGGCGCGTTACTTCGCCGGCGACCCGAAGGCCGGGCAGTTCATGACCGGCATGTTCCCGGTGATGGTCTTCGGCTTGCCGGCGGCCTGCCTGGCGATGTACCGCAATGCCCTGCCGGAACGACGCAAGTTGATGGGCGGCCTGCTGTTATCGATGGCCCTGACCTCGTTCCTGACCGGGGTGACCGAACCGATAGAATTCGCCTTCATGTTCCTCGCGCCCATGTTGTATGTGCTGCACGCCTTGCTCACGGGCCTGTCGATGGCCGTGACCAACGCGCTGAACATCCACCTGGGCTTTACCTTCTCCGGCGGTGCCATCGACATGGCCCTGGGCTGGGGCAAATCCACCAACGGCTGGTTGGTGCTTCCGGTGGGGCTGGGCTATGCCTTGCTGTACTACTTCGTTTTCGATTTCTGCATCCGCCGATTCGACCTGAAGACCCCGGGCCGCGAGAATCTCGCCAGTGCCACCGCCACCCGGATACTCAGCGAAAACCAGCGGGCCGCCGCTTATATCCAGGCCCTCGGCGGGGCCGCCAACTTGCTGACAGTGGGGGCCTGCACCACACGCCTGCGAGTGGAGTTGCTGGACCGGGACAAGGCCGTGGACGCCGAGCTGAAAAGCCTCGGGGCAATGGCCGTGGTGCGACCAGGACACGGCGGCAGCCTGCAGGTGGTGGTCGGGCCATTGGCGGACAGCATTGCCGATGAGATCCGCCTGGCCTTACCAGTGACAGGCTCGATCGACAGGGCGGTGAGCGAGCCAGTGCCCCTCGGGGCGAAGGCGATCAGCGCGCAACAGGCCCAGCAATGGCTGGACGCACTGGGCGGGAAAGACAATGTGCTGGCACTGCAATGCGTCGCCCAGACCCGGCTACGGGTGCAGCTCGAGGATGTTCGGCGGTTATCCGAAGCGGATCTGAAAACCCTGGGCTGCCAGGGCATCAGCCAGGTGGAAGGCGGCGCCTGGCATGTGTTGGTGGGGAATCGGGCCAGCGCAATGAGTGAAGCGCTAAGGACGCTATTGAACCGCAAGGAAACCTGTGCGGTACCGCTCTAGATGGAGAGGAGTGCATCAGAAATCCGCTAGACGCCAGACTTCATAGGCCGGCGTTTCGTAGGGATGGCTCTGCTTCAGAGCCATCACCACCGCCTCGATCAAGGCGTCCGCCACCACCAGCTCAACCTTCCACTCATCCACCTGCTCGACCACACCGGTCTGCCCGAGAAACGGCTGGCTGCCGTCCAACGGGCGAAACTGGCCTTGGCCCAGCACCTGCCATGCGCACTGGTCGTAAGTACCGATCCGCCCGCCTCCGGCGGCGAATACGGCACGCTTGACCTGTTCCACATGGCTCGGCGGAACGAAAAAGCTGAGCTTGTACATGAGCGCTTAGTTCACCCAGACGCGGGCGTTGCGGAACATGCGCATCCATGGCGCGTCTTCGTTCCAGTCTTCCGAGCGCCAGGAGTTCTGCACGGCACGGAATACCCGCTCAGGGTGCGGCATCATGATGGTGACGCGACCGTCGCGGCTGGTCAGCCCGGTGATCCCGCGCGGCGAGCCGTTCGGGTTGGCCGGGTAGGTCTGGGTGACCTTGCCGTGGTTGTCGACGAAACGCATGGCCACGCAACCCGACAGGTCGGCTTGCAGCAGCGCGGCCTCGCTTTCGAACTCGGCATGGCCTTCGCCGTGGGCGATGGCAATCGGCATGCGCGAACCGGCCATGCCCTGCAGGAAGATCGAATTCGACTCCTGGACCTGGACCATCGCCACCCGCGCTTCGAACTGCTCGGAGCGGTTACGGACGAAGTGCGGCCAGAGTTCGCTGCCCGGAATCAGCTCGTGCAGGTTGGACATCATCTGGCAACCGTTGCACACGCCCAGGGTGAAACTGTCGGTGCGCTCGAAGAAGCCCTGGAAGGCATCGCGGGCACGGGCGTTGAACAGCGCCGATTTGGCCCAGCCTTCACCGGCACCGAGTACGTCGCCATAGGAGAAGCCGCCGCAGGCAACCAGGCCCTTGAACTCGTTCAGGTCGACGCGACCGGCGAGGATATCGCTCATGTGCACGTCAATGGCGTTGAAGCCGGCACGGTCGAACGCCGCGGCCATTTCCACCTGGCCGTTGACACCCTGCTCACGCAGCACCGCCACCTGTGGGCGAATGCCCTTCTTGATGTACGGCGCGGCGATGTCCTGGCTCACATCGAAGCTGGTCTTGTAGCTCAGGCCGGGGTTGCCTTCGTCGAGCAGGACATCGAATTCCTGGTCGGCGCACTCGGCGTTGTCACGCAGGCGCTGGATACGGTAGCTGGTTTCCGCCCACTGGCGCTGCAACAGGCGACGCTCGCCGGTGAAGACCGTCTCGCCGTCGAAGGTGATGCTGACTTCGCCATTGTTCAACGGCTGGCCGATCACCGACACACAGTCGCCCAGGCCGGCGGCGCTGAACTGCGCCAGCACGTCCGGGGTGGAATCCTGGCGAACCTGGATCACCGCGCCGAGTTCTTCGTTGAACAGGATGGCCGCGAGGTCGGCGGAGGTTTCCGCCAAACCGTCGAGGTTCAGATGCAGGCCGCAATGACCGGCAAAGGCCATTTCCAGCACGGAGGTCAGCAGACCACCGTCGGAACGGTCATGGTAGGCCAGCAGGTGACCGTCGGCGTTGAGGCCCTGGATCACCGCGAAGAAGGCCTTCAGGTCCTCGGCGTCGTCGACGTCCGGAGCCTGCTTGCCGAGCTTGCCGTAGACCTGGGCGAGGATCGAAGCGCCCATGCGATTCTGACCGCGACCGAGGTCGACCAGGATCAGATCGGTGGTGCCCTTGTCCATGCGCAGTTGCGGGGTCAGGGTCTGGCGGATATCGGTGACCGGGGCGAAACCGGTAACGATCAGCGACAGCGGCGAAGTCACACTCTTGTCGGTGCCTTCGTCGTTCCAGCGGGTGGCCATGGACATGGAGTCCTTGCCCACCGGAATGGTCAGGCCCAGTTCAGGGCACAGTTCCATACCGACCGCTTTGACGGTGTCGTAAAGACGGGCATCTTCACCCGGATGGCCGGCCGCGGACATCCAGTTGGCCGACAGCTTGATATCGGACAGCTTGCCGATCCGCGAAGCCGCGATGTTGGTCAGGGTTTCGCCGATCGCCATGCGCCCGGAGGCCGGCGCGTTCAACAGGGCCAGCGGCGTGCGCTCGCCCATGGCCATGGCCTCACCGGTGTAGACGTCGAAGCTGGTAGCGGTCACGGCGACGTCAGCCACCGGTACCTGCCACGGGCCGACCATCTGGTCGCGGGAGACCAGGCCGGTAATGGTGCGGTCGCCGATGGTGATCAGGAAGCTTTTGCTCGCCACGGCCGGGTGATGCAGGACGCGCTCGACGCACTCGGCCAGGGCCAGGCTGCTCGGATCGAAATCGTCGCCCAGCTCGCTTTCGCGCACCGCCGAACGGTGCATGCGCGGGGCCTTGCCCAGCAGCACTTCCAGCGGCATATCCACCGGGCTGTTGCCGAAGTGGCTGTCGGTGACCGTCAGTTGCGGCTCGGTAGTGGCTTCGCCGACCACGGCGAACGGGCAACGCTCACGCTCGCAGATCGCCTTGAAGCGTTCGAAGTCCGCCGCGCCGACCGCCAGGACATAACGTTCCTGGGATTCGTTCGACCAGATTTCGTGCGGGGCCATGCCCGGCTCGTCATTGGGAATATTGCGCAGTTCGAAACGACCGCCGCGATCGCCGTCATTGACCAGTTCCGGGAAGGCGTTGGACAGACCGCCGGCACCCACGTCATGGATAAAGCTGATGGGGTTCTTGTCGCCCAGCTGCCAGCAACGGTCGATGACCTCCTGGCAGCGACGTTCCATTTCCGGGTTTTCGCGCTGTACCGAAGCGAAATCCAGGTCCGCCGAGCTGGTGCCGGTGGCCATGGACGAGGCAGCACCGCCACCCAGACCGATCAGCATTGCCGGGCCGCCAAGGACGATCAGCTTGGAGCCGACAACGATTTCGCCTTTCTGTACGTGCTCGGCGCGAATGTTGCCCATACCGCCGGCCAGCATGATCGGCTTGTGGTAACCGCGCACTTCGTCGCCACGCGGGGTGGTGATGGATTGCTCGAAAGTACGGAAGTAGCCGGTCAGGGCCGGACGACCGAATTCGTTGTTGAACGCGGCGCCACCCAGTGGGCCTTCGATCATGATGTCCAGCGCGGTGACGATGCGCTCGGGCTTGCCGTATGGCACTTCCCACGGCTGTACGAAACCCGGGATCTGCAGGTTGGACACGGTGAAACCGGTGAGGCCGGCTTTCGGCTTGGCGCCACGGCCGGTAGCACCCTCGTCGCGGATCTCGCCGCCGGAACCGGTGGCCGCGCCCGGGAACGGGGCAATCGCGGTCGGGTGGTTGTGGGTTTCGACCTTCATCAGGATGTGCACCGGCTCCTGCACCGCGCCGTACTGGCGGGTTTCAGGGTCCGGGAAGAAACGTCCGGCAACGTTACCGACGATCACCGAGGCGTTGTCCTTGTAAGCCGACAGAACGCCTTCGCTGTGCATCTGGTAGGTGTTCTTGATCATGCCGAACAGGCTTTTTTCCTGGCTCTGGCCGTCGATATCCCAACTGGCGTTGAAGATCTTGTGCCGGCAGTGCTCGGAGTTCGCCTGGGCGAACATCATCAGTTCGATGTCGTGGGGATTGCGCTTGAGGCCGTTGAAAGCGTCGACCAGGTAGTCGATCTCGTCTTCCGCCAGGGCCAGGCCCAGCTCGACGTTGGCTTTTTCCAGCGCGGCGCGACCGCCACCCAGCAGGTCGATGGCCGTCAGCGGCTTCGGCTCGGCATGGCTGAACAGACCGGCGGCCTGCTCCAGGGTGCCCAGCACGATCTGGGTCATGCGGTCATGCAGGGCGGAAGCGATCAGCTCGGCTTCGGCGTCGCTGAACTGGCCGGCCACGTAGAACGCGATACCACGTTCCAGGCGCTGGACTTTCCCCAGGCCGCAGTTACGGGCAATGTCGCTGGCCTTGCTCGACCAGGGCGAAATGGTGCCGAAACGCGGCAACACCAGAAACAGACGACCGGTCGGCTCCTGGACCGGCACGCTCGGGCCGTATTTCAGCAGGCGGGCCAGCACTTGCTGTTCGTCGCCAGTCAGCACGCCAGTCACTTCGGCGAAATGGGCGAACTCGGCATACAAACCACTGACAGCCGGAACTTTTTGGCTCAGTTGTTCAAGCAGTTTGCTGTGGCGAAAGGCGGAAAGGGCAGGAGCGCCGCGCAGGATCAACATCTTCGGGACAGCCTCGGGAAGGGGTGTGCTTTGAGGCCGTGCATTCTAGCCTAAACCGCCCGCGACGGCACCCGAAACGGCACGCTTGCCTCACGGCACATGCCTCTCAAGGTCTAATTACCCATTCATACAGGTCATTACCATTATTCATCAGCACTATTTTATAAAGTTCATACGCGCTCAAAAGCCCATTCCTACAGCCTCCAGCCATTCCCAGGGATAGCTAGCAGACCGGCGCGATTCTGTCGAGATATGGCGGCCGGGGTCCTTTGCGTATACTGCGCAGATGTTCTCCCCAACTGCTTTCCGCCCGCGCTGTGCCAGGTGGCTCATCGCAACCGGACTCTTCCTGATGCTCGGCGCCTGTGTTGATAAACCCAGCACACTCGAGCGCGTAAAGGAGGACGGCGTACTGCGGGTGATTACCCGCAACAGTCCGGCCACCTATTTCCAGGATCGCAACGGCGAGACCGGCTTCGAGTACGAGCTGGTCAAGCGCTTTGCCGATGACCTGGGGGTCAAGCTCGAGATCGAAACCGCCGACAATCTTGACGATCTGTTCAATCAACTGGGCAAACCCAACGGCCCGGTGCTGGCGGCCGCCGGCCTGGTGAGCAGCGACGAACGCAAGCTGCAGGCACGCTTTTCCCATCCGTACCTGGAAGTCACCCCGCAGATTGTCTACCGCAACGGCCAATCCCGCCCCACGACACCGGCGGACCTGGTGGGCAAACGCATCACGGTGCTCAAGGGCAGCAGCCATGCCGGACAACTCGCCGAGCTGAAAAAGCAGAATCCCGCGATCGAATACGAAGAGTCCGACGCGGTTGAAGTGGTCGACCTGCTGCGCATGGTCGACGAAGGTCAGATCGACCTGACCCTGGTGGATTCCAACGAAGTGGCGATGAACCAGGTCTACTTCCCCAATGTGCGGGTCGCCTTCGACCTCGGCGATGCCCGCAACCAGCGCTGGGCGGTGGCCCCGGGCGAAGACAACAGCCTGCTCAACGAGATCAACGCCTACCTCGACAAGGTGCAGCAGAACGGCACCTTGCAACGTCTGAAGGATCGCTATTACGGGCATGTCGATGTCCTCGGTTACGTCGGCGCCTATACCTTTGCCCAGCACTTGCAGCAACGCCTGCCCAAGTACGAGAAACATTTCCGCGCGTCGGCCAAGGAAGAAAAAGTCGACTGGCGGTTGCTGGCGGCCATCGGCTATCAGGAATCGCTGTGGCAGCCGGGGGTCACTTCCAAGACCGGCGTGCGCGGCCTGATGATGCTGACCCAGAGCACGGCCCAGGCCATGGGCGTGTCCAACCGCCTGGATGCGCGACAGAGCATCAGCGGCGGGGCCAAGTACCTGGCGTATATGAAGGATCAACTGGACGAGCAGATCGAAGAGCCGGACCGCACCTGGTTTGCCCTGGCGGCGTACAACGTCGGCAGCGGCCATCTGGACGACGCGCGCAAGCTGGCCGAGAAGGACGGCCTGAACCCGAACAAGTGGCTGGACGTGAAGAAGATGTTGCCGCGTCTGGCGCAGAAGCAGTGGTACAGCAAGACCCGCTACGGGTATGCGCGGGGCGGCGAACCGGTGCATTTCGTCGCCAACATCCGCCGTTACTACGACATCCTGACCTGGGTGACCCAGCCGCAGCTGGAAGGCAGCCAGGTGGCGGACAGCAACCTGCATGTGCCAGGCGTGGACAAGACCAAGCCGACCGAGCAGCCGTCACAGCTCTAAGCTGATGGGGGTATGGCCTGAGTTATTTGTGGTGTTCTTTCGGACCTCTTCGCGGGCAAGCTCCGCTCCCACAGGGGGGACGCGGTCAAACTGTGGGAGCGGAGCTTGCCCGCGAAGAGACCGGAACAGGCGCAACAGCACTTCAGGTTACGCCTCAAGATGACATACCCGGCAGTCAGGCCTTCGGCGCAGCCGCCAGGATCAGCGCTTTCATCTCCACCACCGCCGCCTTGAATCCGACGAACAGCGCATGCGCCACCAGCGCGTGACCGATGTTCAGTTCGTTGATCCCCGGGATCGCCGCCACCGCCTCGACGTTGTGGTAATGCAGGCCATGCCCGGCATTGACGATCAATCCCTGGGCCACACCGAATGCCACGCCATCGGCGATCCGCTTCAGCTCTTCGGCCACTTCCACCGGCGTCTGGGCATCGGCATAACGCCCGGTGTGCAGCTCGATAGCCGGCGCCCCGACACGCTTGGCCGCGGCGATCTGACGCTCATCAGCATCGATGAACAGCGACACTTCGCTGCCAATCTTGCTCAGGCGCTGCACCGCCGCCTTGATCCGTTCCTCCTGCCCCGCCACATCCAGGCCACCCTCGGTGGTCAGCTCCTGACGGGTTTCCGGTACCAGGCAGATATGCGCCGGACGAATGCGCTCGGCAAAAGCCATCATCTCGTCGGTCACGCCCATCTCGAAGTTCATCCGCGTCTGCAACACCTCCTTGAGCAGCAACACATCGCGCTCCTGGATATGCCGGCGGTCTTCACGCAGGTGCACGGTGATGCCGTCGGCGCCCGCCTCTTCGGCATCCAGCGCAGCCTTGACCGGATCGGGATAACGCGTGCCCCGGGCCTGGCGCAGGGTGGCGACGTGGTCGATGTTCACGCCGAGAAGGATACGAGTGCTGGTGCTCACGGAAAGACTCCTGAAGAGTGGAAGATTCGCTGCACAGCATACACGTCAGCCGTGGCTTGTACGGCCAGTTCTGTGTGTCGAATGTGGATGCCAGGAGGCCATGCCCTAACGCCGTCGACCGGCTGCTCCTACAACAGCATTAGGCCCTACCCGCCCCTCAGGGCTTGCGAAACAACTCGCGACTGACCAGCGGCTTGCCGCCCAGATGCACCGCCAGGGCTTGGCGCATCAGGCGTTTGGCCGCCGACAAGGCGCCCACCGCGGTCCAGTCGGCCTCGGCCATGGCCAGCAGCTCGGCGCCCTGGAACAGGCCCGGTTGCAACAGATAGACCCGCTCCAGGCCGGCATCGACTTGCAGGCGGTACAAGCCATCCGCCGCCAGCGGTTCACCGTGAATATCCAGGTCGAGGGAAAAGCCATAACCGAGGTCGTCCAGCAGCCGCCACTCAAAGGAGCGCAGCAGCGGTTCGAGGGGACGGCCTTCGGCCAGGGCCAGCAAGGTTGCGGCGTAATGCTCGAAGACCGCGGGGTGCGGATCTTCGGCGGGCAGTAGGCGGATCAACAGTTCATTGAGGTAGAGGCCGCTGAACAGGGCCTCGCCAACCAGCCAGGTGGAGACCCCGGCGCTTTCCATGCGGCCGACGTTCTTCAGCTCGCCGCGACCGCGAAACTCCACCTCGAGGGGCACGAAGGGCCGCGCCAGAGTCCCGGCCTTGCCCCGCGCGCTGCGCAGTACGGCACGCAGCCGGCCTTGCGGGGTGATGAAATCCACCAGCGCGCTGTTTTCGCGATAGGCGCGGGAGTGCAGGACGTAGGCGGGTTGGCCGGGAGGTGGCGTCGTGGACATGAAGACCCTGTAGGAGCGAGCTTGCTCGCGATGAACGTTAACGATAACGCGGGGCAATGCAAGAATCGCAGTGTTCTTGCGTTCATCGCGAGCAAGCTCGCTCCTACAGGGGTGAGGGATAGCGTTCCGCCTGGGAGCGCTCGAACAGCCTGGTTACAGGTCGCCGTAACCCAACGAACGCAGCGCACGCTCGTCATCGGACCAGCCGCCCTTCACCTTGACCCACAGGTTGAGCATGATCTTCG
This sequence comes from Pseudomonas sp. GW821-FHT03C07, assembly GCF_059420925.1. NCBI lineage: Bacteria > Pseudomonadati > Pseudomonadota > Gammaproteobacteria > Pseudomonadales > Pseudomonadaceae > Pseudomonas > Pseudomonas sp. GW821-FHT03C07. The sequence continues at coordinate 120,984 of NZ_JBWKUQ010000009.1, read as the reverse complement.
AATCGAACAGCAGCTCCATGTCCTTGCGCGCCTCGGTGCCGATACGCTTGATGCGCTCGCCCTTGTCACCAATGATGATCTTCTTCTGGCCGTCACGCTCGACGAGGATCAACGCATGGATGTGCAGGGTCTTGCCCTGCTGCTTGAATTCTTCGATTTCCACGGTGATCTGGTAAGGCAGCTCGGCGCCCATCTGCCGCATGATTTTCTCACGCACCAGTTCCGCCGCCAGGAATCGGCTGCTGCGGTCGGTGATCTGGTCTTCCGGGAAAAAGTGCTCGTTTTCCGGCAGGTGCGTGGCGATCAGGCTTTCCAGGTGCTCAAGGTTGTGCCCGTGCTGCGCCGAGATCGGCACGATCTGCGCCTTCGGCAACTGCTCCTGCAACCAGGTCAGGTGTGGCATCAGCTCGGCCTTGTCCTCGATCCGGTCGGTCTTGTTCAAGGCCACGATCACCGGGCCCTCAACGTACTGGATACGCTCCAGGACCATCTGGTCTTCGTCGGTCCAACGGGTGCGGTCAACCACGAAGATCACCACGTCGACGTCTTTCAACGCCGCCGAAGCGGTCTTGTTCATATAGCGGTTCAGGGCCTTTTCGCCGCCCTTGTGCATACCGGGGGTGTCGACATAGACCGCCTGCACGCTGCCTTCGGTCTTGATCCCGAGCATGTTGTGGCGAGTGGTCTGGGGCTTGCGCGAGGTGATCGCCAGTTTCTGCCCGAGGATATGGTTCAGCAGCGTGGACTTGCCCACGTTCGGCCGGCCGACGATGGCGACGTAGCCGCAGCGTGTTGCCGTTGAATCAGTCATTACCATTCTCCACGCCCAGGGCAATCAGTGCCGATGCCGCCGCTACCTGTTCGGCAATACGACGGCTCACGCCCTGTCCTCGGCTTTTTTCATTCAATAGGGTGATCTCGCACTCGACGAAGAACGTCCGGCAATGCGGCTCACCCTGGATATCCACCACTTCGTAACGCGGCAGGTCGCAGGCCCGGGATTGCAGAAACTCCTGCAGGCGGGTCTTGGGGTCCTTGTTGGTGTCCACCGGCGTCAGGCTGTCAAACTCCGAGGTCAGCCAGGCCAACACCCGGTCCCGTGCCGCTTCCATGCCGGCATCCAGGTAAATCGCACCAATCAGGGCTTCCAGGGCATCGGCGAGAATCGACTCGCGGCGGAAACCACCGCTTTTCAGCTCGCCGGAGCCCAGGCGCAGGTACTCGCCCAACTCGAAACCACGGGCCAGTATCGCCAGTGTTTCACCTTTCACCAGGCGCGCGCGTAAACGCGACAACTGGCCTTCGCGAGCCTGGGGGAAACGCTCGAACAGCGCCTCGCCCGCCACGAAGTTGAGAATGGCATCCCCGAGGAACTCCAGGCGCTCGTTGTTGCGCCCGGCAAAACTGCGGTGAGTCAGGGCCAGGAGCATCAACTCCTGATCCTTGAAGGTATAGCCGAGCTGGCGCTCGAGACGACTTAAAGACACGCTCACGGTTTGGCCACGCTGAATTCGTGGTCGAACTTGACCACCAGATCGATATTCTGGATCAGCGGGTCACGCTGCTCATATTTCAAGTGCGCGAGGAACCGGTTGTTTTCCAACGTCACGCTTAACACCTTGTTCAAATCCAAATCCTGAATACTGTTGACCTGCATGCCGCGGATAACATGGGTATAAAAGTCATTGACGGTGACGATATCCGCCGCCTTGTCGGTTTCCACCGACATGATGATTCTCTTCATCGACATATAGTCGAGGTAATGCGGGACCAGCTTCAACGCCACACTGGCGGCAAAGGCCACCACGGCCAGGGTCAGCAACCAGCCAAAAAACGACAGGCCTTCTTGCGAGCGAGCGGAGGTCATCTTCATGGTACTGCGGCACCTGAAAAAGCACTCGGCGCTGTGTTCACAGCGCCGGGTTTGGTTACTTGATCAGACCGACCCGGGAAAAATTCGGGAAGTGGCTGAGTTTCGGTTCGGGCCAGCTCATCCAGACCGCGAAGGCCTTGCCGACGATGTTCTCGTCGGGAACCATGCCCAGCAGCTCCTTGGGAATGCTTGGGTCATCCCAGTAGCGGCTGTCGTTGGAGTTGTCGCGGTTGTCACCCATCATGAAGTAGTGGCCTTGCGGAACCTTCCACTCGTGATCGGGCGGCGCGCGGTAACGGCCCATTTCCTTGCGGATCATGTGCTCGGCGGCGCCCAGTTGCTCTTTGTAGAGCTCGGCGCTGCCCAACATGCCCGGCTCGGCGCCAATCAGTTGCTCGGCCACCGACTGGCCATTGACGAACAGCTTCTTGTCACTGGTGTAGCGCACCACGTCGCCCGGCAGGCCGACTACACGCTTGATGTAGTTGACGTTGGGGTCGCTCGGGTAGCGGAACACCATCACATCGCCGCGCTGCGGATCACCGACCCGGATGACCTTCTGGTCGATCACCGGCAAGCGAATCCCGTAGGAAAACTTGTTCACCAGGATGAAGTCGCCGACATCCAGGGTCGGTTTCATCGAACCGGACGGAATCTGGAACGGTTCCACCAGGAACGAACGCAGTACCAGCACGATGAACAACACCGGGAAGAAGGATTTGCCGTATTCAACCAGCAAAGGTTCCTTGTTCAGCTTTTCGACCACATCGCCATCGGGCTGCGTCACGCTGCCCTGATAGGCCGCGATGGCGGAACGCCGACGAGGCGCCAGAAAGACCAGATCGAACAACGCCAAGGCACCACAAACGGCGACGGCGATGACCAGCAACAGCGGGAAATTTAGTGACATAGGACCTAACTATCCAACCTGAGCACTGCAAGGAAGGCTTCCTGTGGAATTTCCACGTTACCCACTTGCTTCATGCGTTTCTTACCGGCCTTTTGCTTTTCCAACAGCTTGCGCTTACGGCTGACGTCGCCGCCGTAGCATTTGGCCAGTACGTTCTTTCTGAGGGCCTTGACGGTTGTCCGCGCCACGATCTGCCCGCCAATGGCGGCCTGGATGGCAACGTCGAACATCTGACGAGGAATCAGTTCTTTCATCTTCTCGGTCAACGCACGACCTTTGTAATGCGCGTTATCACGATGCACGATCAGCGCCAGGGCGTCGACCTTTTCACCGTTGATCAGTACATCCAGCTTGACCAGGTTGGCCGACTGGTAACGATCAAAATGGTAGTCCAGCGAAGCATAGCCGCGACTGGTGGATTTGAGACGGTCAAAGAAGTCCAGGACCACTTCGTTCATCGGCAAATCGTAGGTCACTTGCACCTGTGAACCGAGGAACAGCATGTCGTGCTGGATGCCACGCTTCTCGATACACAGGGTAATGACGTTACCCAGGTGCTCCTGCGGTACAAGAATATTCGCCCGGACGATCGGTTCGCGCATATCCTCGATGGACGACAGGTCCGGCAGCTTCGACGGGTTGTCGACGTAAATGGTTTCGCCGGTCTTGAGCAGCAGCTCGAAGATTACCGTCGGCGCGGTGGTGATCAGGTCCAGGTCGTACTCGCGCTCCAGGCGCTCCTGGATGATCTCCATGTGCAGCATGCCGAGGAACCCGCAACGGAAACCGAAGCCCAGGGCGTCGGAACTTTCCGGGGTGTACTGCAGCGAGGAGTCGTTCAGCGTGAGCTTTTGCAGGGCTTCGCGGAAGTCTTCGAAATCGTCGGAGCTGACCGGAAACAGACCGGCGTAGACCTGCGGCTGGATGCGTTTGAAGCCCGGCAGCACGTCGACGTCAGGGGTGGTGCTCAGGGTCAGGGTGTCACCCACCGGCGCACCGTGGATGTCCTTGATACCGGCGATGATAAAGCCCACTTCGCCGGCCTTCAGGTCGACGGTGGCGGTGTGTTTCGGGTTGAACACGCCGACGCTGTCCACCAGGTGCATCTTGCCGGTGGACTTGACCAGGATCTTGTCGCCCTTGCGCACACGGCCGTGGCGCACGCGCACCAGGGACACGACGCCCAGGTAGTTGTCGAACCAGGAGTCGATGATCAACGCTTGCAGCGGATCTTCGATATTGCCGGTCGGCGCGGGAATGGTGGTCACCAGGCGTTCGAGCACTTCGTCGACACCCTGGCCGGTCTTGGCGCTGCAGGTGACGGCGTCGGTGGCGTCGATACCGATGATTTTCTCGATTTCTTCCTTCACGCGGTCCGGATCGGCCTGAGGCAGGTCGATCTTGTTCAGCACCGGCATGACTTCCAGGCCCTGCTCGATCGCGGTGTAGCAGTTGGCAACGGACTGGGCTTCGACGCCCTGGCCGGCGTCCACCACCAGCAGGGCACCTTCACAGGCGGCCAGGGAACGGCTGACTTCATAGGTGAAGTCGACGTGGCCGGGGGTGTCAATGAAGTTCAGCTGGTAGGTGATGCCGTCGCGAGCCTTGTAGTACAGGGTAACGCTATGGGCCTTGATGGTGATCCCGCGCTCGCGCTCGAGGTCCATGGAGTCCAGCACCTGCGCTTCCATTTCGCGCTCGGCAAGGCCGCCGCACATCTGGATGAAGCGATCGGCCAGAGTCGACTTGCCATGGTCAATGTGGGCGATGATGGAGAAATTGCGGATATGACTCAAATCACTCACGGATCAACACTCAAAAAGGTTGCAGGCAGACTGCCCGCCGAAAAATAGCCGGGAATTGTACCTGATGCGCGACCAAGGCGTCACGTGAACAGGCCGGGCGGCACGGACAAAAAAGCCTCGGTCGCTGGACAGAGGCTTTTCCGTGAATCATTTACCGCTCAATCGCTTCATCATCCGGCCCGACGCAACAGCCAGACACCGGCCACCGCACAGATCGCCGCCGGCACCACCACCGCCAGCAGCGGCGGGAAACCGAACACCAGGCTCGACGGCCCGAGCAAGTCCTGGGCGATGCGGAAGGTGAAGCCCACCAGCACGCCGGTGAACACCCGTTGCCCCAGGGTAACCGAACGCAGCGGGCCGAAGATGAAGGAAATCGCCATCAAGACCAGCGCCGCGGTCACCAGCGGTTGCAGGACCTTGACCCAGAACGCCAGCCAGTAACGACCGTTCGCCAGGCCCTGGTCCGCCAGGTAGTGGATGTAACTCCACAGGCCGCTGATCGACAGAGCCTCGGGCACCATCACCACGGTACTCAGCAGGTTCGGGCTCAAGGCCACGTCCCAGCGTTCTTCCGGCACATTGATCACTTCGGTGCGACCGTCACGGAAATAGGTGGTGGTGACGTCCGTCAGTTGCCAGAAATCCTTGTCGAAGTGGGCCTTCTTGGCAAAGCTCGACGAGAGTATGTGCCGCTCGCTGTCGAAGTGATAGCGGGTCACACCGTAAAGCAGGCCGTTGGGCTGCACGGCGTTGATATGGATGAACTCGTCACCCTGGCGATGCCACAGGCCGTTGCGCGAACTCTGCGCATCCCCCGACCCCTGGGCCAGGGCCTTGGCTGCCTGGGCCCGGCTCTCGGTGGCCGGGGCAACGTACTCGCCGACCAGCACGCCGACCAGCATCAGCACCAGCATCGGCTTCATCACCGCCCAGACGATACGCCCGACCGACACGCCCGCCGCGCGCATGATGGTCAATTCGCTGTTGCTGGCCAGGCTGCCAAGGCCGATCAGGCAACCGATCAGGCCGGCCATCGGCAACATGTCGTAGACCCGGCGCGGTGCCGTGAGCAGCACAAAGCTCAACACGTCGCCCAGGGTGTAGGTATCGGAGATGCTGCCCATCTCGTCGATAAAGGCAAACAGCGAGGCCAACCCGAGGATGATCCCCAGCACCGCGAGGATCGCCATGAACACACTGCTACCGATGTAGCGATCGAGCTTAACCACGAGCCATCTCCTTCACAGTGCGACGACTCGCCAGTTTCAACCGCAGGGGTTCCCAATACAGCAGCGCCAGGCCGATGGCCAGGAACAGGCCGTGCACCCACCACATGCCGAACAGCGGTGACAAGTTGCCTTTCTCCAGGGCGCCACGGGCCGAAATCAGCATGGTCAGGTAGGCCATATAAAGGAGGATCGCCGGCAGCAGCTTCAAGAAACGCCCCTGGCGCGGGTTGACCCGCGACAGCGGCACGGCCATCAGGGTCACGATAAACACCAGCAAGGGCAGCGAAAGGCGCCATTGCAACTCGGCGACAGCCTTCAGATCCGGGTTGCCGAACAGGCTCGAGGTCATCATCGCATCGCGGTCAGTGACTTCTTCGCTGATGTCGGGCTTGGGCAACATGACCCCATAGGTGTCGTACTTGATCGCCCGGTAATCAGCCATCCCCGGACTGCCGTCGTAGCGATAGCCGTTTTCGAGGATCAGGTAGCGATTGCCGTCCTTGCGCACTTCCTGGCGGCCCTTCTCGGCCACCAGCACCGAAATGCCCCGGTCCTTCTTGTTCACGCCAAAACGTTTTTCCGAGATGAACACACCGCCCAGGTTCGCCCGATCATCGGACAGCTGCTCGGTATAGGTGACCCGCGAGCCATCGTTGAGCTCCTGGAAGCGGCCGGGCACCAGGGTGTCGAACTCGGTCATCGCATCCTGCTGGTTGAGCAGCAACTGGAATTGCAGGGCGCCCTTGGGCGCCAGGCTCAGGCTGATCCAGGCGACGAGCAGCGCCACCAACAGGGCCGGCGCCATGGTCATGCCCAGCAGGCGTTGCTGGCTCATGCCGGTGGCGGACAGCACGGTCATCTCGCTTTCGAGATAGAGCCGACCGTAGGCCAGCAAAATCCCGAGAAACAGCCCCAGCGGCAGGATCAGCTGGAGGAAACCGGGCAGGCGAAAGCCCATGATCAGGAACAGCGAGCCTGGATCCAATTGACCCGAGGCGGCCTGAGCCAGGAACTTGACGAAGCGCCCGCTCATGGTGATGACCAGCAGCACGGCGCTGACCGCACTCAAGGTGATCAATACTTCACGGGACAGATAACGAAAAACAATCAAACCAGACACTCCAGGGTTGTCAGGCTAAGGTGGCCGAACAAGCAAACATAGGCACCGACAGAGGGCTCGCCGCGGCGGGCCATCTAAAAAGAGGCGCATTATCCTGTGATTGCTCCCGGCTGTCACTGCGCACTTGCCTACAGCCCCCTCCTTCTGTAGAGCGAGCTTGCTCGCGATGGTCGTCAACGATAACGCGGGAAGCCTGATACCCCTCGCCGTCTGGGCCACCATCGCGAGCAAGCTCGCTCCTACAGTGCCATAACGGATCGGTATTGGGACTTGCCCCCGGCCAGCGCCGAGGTTCAAACTGCGGCCTTTGCCGAAGGCCACGCCATTGCGTCGCCCTGCCCCGGCGCAGAGCTGTCTCTGCGCCCTTTGACCTAAATATTCAGGGACCTGGACATGGAACTGGTTGTAAAAAGCGTCAGCCCAGAAACGTTGAAAACCGCCACCCTGGTACTCGCCGTCGGCGAAGGCCGCACACTCGGCACAGTCGCCAGCAAAATCGATGAGCTCAGCGGCGGCGCCATCAGCGCCATCCTCAAGCGCGGCGATCTGGCGGGCAAGGTCGGCCAGAGCCTGTTGCTGCAAAGCCTGCCCAACCTCAAGGCCGAACGCGTGCTGCTGGTGGGCGTGGGTAAGGACGCCGAACTCGGCGACCGCCCTTTTCGCAAGGCCGTTGCTTCCATCCTCGCCACCCTCAAGGGCCTGGGCGGCAGCGACGCCGTGCTCGCCCTCGACGAAGTCGTGGTCAAGGGGCGTGACAGCTACGGCAAGACCCGCCTGCTGGCCGAAAGCCTGCTGGATGGCGAATACAGCTTCGACCAGTTCAAGAGCCAGAAAGCCGAACCCCGCGCGCTGAAGAAAATCACCCTGGTAACCATCAAGGCCGCGCAAGCCGAAGTTGAGCGCGCCGTCAGCCACGCCCGCGCCATCGCTGGCGGCATGGCCTTCACCCGCGACCTGGGCAACCTGCCACCGAACATCTGCCACCCGAGCTACCTCGCCGAACAAGCGAAGAACCTCGGCAAGGCCAACAAAGGCCTGAAGGTCGAGGTCCTTGACGAGAAAAAGATCAAGGAACTGGGCATGGGCTCGTTCTACGCCGTGGGCCAGGGCAGCGACCAGCCGCCACGCCTGATCGTCATGCAATACAACGGCGGCAAGAAATCCGAGAAGCCGTTCGCCCTGGTTGGCAAGGGCATCACCTTCGACACCGGCGGCATCAGCCTCAAGCCGGGCCTGGGCATGGACGAGATGAAATACGACATGGGCGGTGCCGCCAGCGTATTCGGTACCCTGCACGCCGTGCTCGCCCTGCAACTGCCGATCAACCTGGTGTGCATCCTGGCCTGTGCCGAGAACATGCCGAGCGGCAGCGCGACCCGCCCGGGCGACATCGTCACCACCCTCAGCGGCCAGACCGTGGAAATCCTCAACACCGACGCCGAAGGCCGCCTGGTGCTGTGCGATGCGCTGACCTACGCCGAACGTTTCAAGCCCCAGGCGGTGATCGATATCGCCACCCTGACCGGCGCTTGCGTCGTCGCCCTCGGCGCCCACACCTCGGGCCTGCTGGGCAACAACGACGAGCTGATCGAGCAACTGCTCAGCGCTGGTCGCCAGGCCGATGACCGTGCCTGGCAACTGCCGCTGTTCGATGAGTACCAGGAACAGCTGGACAGCCCGTTTGCCGACATCGCCAACATCGGCGGGCCGAAAGCCGGGACCATCACCGCGGCCTGCTTCCTGTCGCGCTTCACCAAGCAGTTCAACTGGGCCCACCTGGACATCGCCGGCACCGCCTGGACCAGCGGCGGCAAGGACAAGGGCGCCACTGGCCGTCCGGTGCCCCTGCTGACCCAGTACCTGCTGGACCGCGCCAAGGCCTGAACCTGAGCCTGCCGGGCGGCGTCGGTCAATGACGTCGCCCGGAATCCGGAATCCCCTATGACCCAAGTCGACTTCTATATCCTTCCCAGCGCGGACCCTTCGGCGCGCCTGGACTTTGCCTGCAAGCTGAGTGAAAAGGCCTGGCGCCTGGGGCACAAGGTCTACCTGCATTGCAGCGACAGTGCCCAGCGCGATGACCTGGATGCCCGTCTGTGGCAGTTCAAGGGCGAAAGCTTCATTCCCCACGGCCCGGCGGAAAGCGAGCCGGACGGCCGCGTGGTCCTGGGGCTGGGCGATGACCCCGGCGTTCATCAGGACCTGCTGGTGAACCTCGATACCAAGGTGCCACCCTTTGCTTCGCGGTTTGCCCGCGTGGCGGAAGTGGTGGTGGAAGACCCGGCGATTCGTCAAGCGGCGCGGGAGAGTTTCCGCTTCTACCGCGAACAGGGCTATCCTCTGCAAGATCACCGGCTACAGCGACTTTGAGCACCCCGATGGACACTCCAAAACACCCCCAAAAAGCCGCGCCCCTGCTGGACGAGCTCGAATCGATCCGCAAGCTGCTGGGCGACGACACCCTGCAACCGCCACTGCTGACCGAGACAGTCGCCAGCGAAGGGCAGATCCCCCTGTTGTTCGACATGGTGGGTAATAAAGCCAAGGTCGAGGTGCAGCCCGAGGCGGTTGCCACGCCGGTGGTCGAGCCCAAACCGGCACCGCCAGTCGTCGCGGCGGAACCTGCCAGACAGAAGAACCAGGACGCCCTGCTGCACCTGGACAGCGAACTGCGCGCCGCCGCGCAATTGATCATGCAGGACGTGATCGACGACTTCGCCCCGCATATCGAAACCGAGATCAAGCGCCGCCTGGATGCCCGTATGGAACGCCTGCTCAGCCAATATCCTTCCTGACGCGCCGCCCCAAGACCGCTATTGCCACATAGCCCGGGCCCGACACGCCCCCTGTAGGAGCCCGGCTTGCCGGCGATGAGGCCCATAAGCCCTGCATCGACCTTGCGAACGCCATCGCCGGCAAGCCGGCGCCTACACCGGAGCGCATTTCAACGCAAAATACCGTCAGGCCCCACGCCGGCGGGCATTTTTGTGCCGCCAGCGCTCACCTCGCTCTACGCCCCGCGCCATATCCTCGTTATACTTGTCGGCTTTCCTGAATTAATGCCTAAGGGTCCCGCCGCGCATGGATAAGACCTACCAGCCGCACGCCATTGAAACTTCCTGGTACCAGACCTGGGAGTCCGAGAATTATTTCGCCCCGCAAGGTAGCGGCGACGCCTACACCATCATGATCCCGCCGCCGAACGTCACCGGCAGCCTGCATATGGGCCACGGTTTCAATAACGCGATCATGGACGCCCTGATCCGTTTCCGCCGCATGCAGGGTCGCAACACCCTGTGGCAGCCGGGCACCGACCACGCCGGGATCGCCACGCAGATGCTGGTGGAACGCCAACTCGAAGCCCAGGGCCAGAATCGCCACGACCTGGGCCGCGAGAAGTTCCTGGAAAAGGTCTGGGAATGGAAGGATCAATCCGGTGGCAATATCAGCCGGCAGATCCGCCGCTTGGGTTCGTCCGTGGACTGGAGCCGCGAGCGCTTCACCATGGACGACGGTCTCTCGGAAGCGGTCAAGGAAGCCTTCGTGCGCCTGCACGAAGATGGCCTGATCTATCGCGGCAAGCGCCTGGTCAACTGGGACACCAAGCTGCACACGGCGATTTCCGACCTCGAAGTGGAAAACCACGACGAGAAAGGTTTCCTCTGGAACCTGCGTTATCCACTGGCTGACGGTGCCAAGACCGCCGACGGCCTGGGCTACCTGATCGTCGCCACCACCCGTCCGGAAACCATGCTCGGCGACTCGGCCGTGGCGGTAAACCCGGAAGACGAACGCTACAAGGCGCTGATCGGCAAGTTTGTCGAGCTGCCGCTGGTCGGCCGCCGCATTCCGATCATCGCCGACGACTATTGCGATCCTGAATTCGGCACCGGCTGCGTGAAAATCACCCCGGCCCACGATTTCAACGACTACGAAGTCGGCAAGCGCCACAACCTGCCGCTGCTGAACATCTTCGACAAGAACGCCGCCATCCTGCCGGCCTGCCAGGCGTTCAACCTCGACGGCACGCTGAACGACAGCATCGACGGCAAGATCCCGACGCAATACGTCGGCCTCGACCGTTTCGAAGCACGCAAACAGATCGTTGCCGCCTTCGAGGCCGCCGACCTGCTGGTCAGCGTTGACGACCACGGCCTGAAAGTGCCGAAGGGCGACCGCTCCGGGACCATCATCGAGCCGTGGCTGACCGACCAGTGGTACGTGTCGACCAAGCCGTTGGCCGAGCCGGCCATTGCCGCCGTGGAAGACGGCCGCATCGCTTTCGTGCCCAAGCAATACGAAAACATGTACTTCTCCTGGATGCGCGATATCCAGGACTGGTGCATCAGCCGCCAGCTGTGGTGGGGCCACCGGATTCCGGCCTGGTACGACGAGTCGGGCAAGGTCTATGTCGGTCGCGACGAAGCCGAAGTGCGGGCCAAGCACCACCTCGGCCCGGAGATTGCGCTGCAACAGGACAACGATGTCCTCGACACCTGGTTCAGTTCGGGCCTGTGGACCTTCTCCACCCTGGGCTGGCCGGAGCAGACCGACTTCCTCAAGACCTTCCACCCCACCGACGTGCTGGTGACCGGTTTCGACATCATTTTCTTCTGGGTCGCCCGGATGATCATGCTGACCATGCACCTGGTGAAGAACGAGGACGGCACCCCGCAGGTACCGTTCAAGACCGTCTACGTCCATGGCCTGGTGCGTGACGGCCAGGGCCAGAAGATGTCCAAGTCCAAGGGCAACGTCCTTGACCCGTTGGATATCATCGACGGTATCGAACTCGAAGCTCTGGTGCAGAAGCGCACCACCGGCCTGATGCAGCCCAAGCTGCAGAAAGCCATCGAGAAGCAGACCCGCGCCGAGTTCGCCGAAGGCATCGCCAGCTATGGCACCGATGCCCTGCGCTTCACCTTCTGCTCGCTGGCCTCCACCGGTCGCGACATCAAGTTCGACATGGGCCGCGTCGAAGGCTATCGCAACTTCTGCAACAAGATCTGGAACGCCGCGCGCTACGTGCTGGACAAGGGCGAAGACTGCGGCCAGAACGGCGAAGCCTTTGAACTGTCCCTGGCCGACCGCTGGATCATCTCGCAGTTGCAGCGCACCGAAGCCGAAGTGACCCGCCAGCTCGAGCAGTTCCGTTTCGACCTGGCCGCCCAGGCCTTGTACGAGTTCATCTGGAACCAGTATTGCGACTGGTACCTGGAACTGTCCAAGCCGGTGCTGTGGGACGACAATGCGCCGGTCGAACGCCAGCGCGGTACCCGTCGCACCCTGGTGCGCGTGCTGGAAGTGGCCCTGCGCCTGGCGCATCCGTTCATGCCGTTCATCACCGAGGAAATCTGGCAGCGCCTGGCGCCGCTGGTCGGTGCCGAAGGCAAAACCATCATGCTGCAACCGTGGCCGGTGGCGAACGAAGCGCGGATCGACCCGGGTGCCGAGGACGATATCGAATGGCTCAAGGGCCTGATGCTTGGCGTGCGTAACATCCGCGCCGAGATGAATATCGGCCCGGGCAAGCCACTGGCGTTGTTCCTGAAGAATGTCAGTGCCCAGGACCAGCGGCGCCTGAGCGAGAACGAGCAGTTGCTGAAAAAGCTGGCCAAGCTCGAATCGATCACCGTGCTGGCGGCTGGCGACGAAGCACCACTGTCCGCTACCGCACTGGTTGGCGAGATGGAAGTGCTGGTGCCGATGGCCGGGCTGATCGACAAGGGCGCCGAACTGGCGCGCCTGGACAAGGAAATCCAGCGTCTGCAAGGCGAAGTGCAGCGGGTCGGCGGCAAGCTGTCGAATGCCGCCTTCGTCGACAAGGCTCCGGCCGAAGTCATCGAGAAGGAACGCGCCAAGCTGGCCGAGGCCGAACAGGCCCTGGGCAAGCTGGCCGAGCAACATGCGCGGATTGCCAGCTTGTAAGCGTGGCGATCGACTGAAAAAGGGAGGCCCTCGGGCCTCCCTTTTTCATGCCCGCCGCATTCTTCCAAACACCACAGAACCTTGTAGGAGCCGGCTTGCCGGCGATGGCGTCCGATCAGACAGCGCAAGGCTTGCGGGCCTCATCGCCGGCAAGCCAGCTCCTACAGGTTTGCGTCGCCCTCAAAGCAGAGGATCGGCATTGGAGCGTGTTCGACCGAATGCCCTGCGCGTCAGCCCCGATGAATATGGGACAATACCCGCCATTCCGAGCCCTACCCGAATCGACTCTGCCCATGACCGCCCCGAGCCACCCCAAAGCCCCACGCAAGAAGCCCAAGCCCGCGACCCCGGCCAAGGCCGTCGAGCCGCGGGAAAAAGCCAGCCTGCACCCGCGCAATCGCCATCAGGGCCGCTACGACTTCCCGCAGTTGATCAAGAGCAGCCCCGAACTGGGCAAGTTCGTGGTCCTCAACCCGTATGGCAAGGAAAGCATCGACTTCGCCGACCCGGCCGCCGTGCGCGTGTTCAACCGCGCCCTGCTCAAGAACTTCTACGGCATTGCCCACTGGGACATCCCGGCGGACTTTCTCTGTCCGCCAGTGCCAGGCCGGGCCGACTACGTGCACTTCCTCGCCGACCTGCTGGCCGAAGGCAATGACGGCGTGATCCCCAAGGGCACGGCCGTGCGCGTGCTGGATATCGGCGTCGGCGCCAACTGCATCTATCCACTGATCGGCCACAGCGACTACCGCTGGCAGTTTCTCGGTTCGGACATCAACCCCACCGCCCTGGCCGCGGCCAAGGCCATCGTCCAGTCCAACGGCCTGAACAAGGCGATCAACCTGCGCCTGCAAGGCAATCCGAAGCACATCCTCACTGGCCTGCTGGAAAGCACCGAGTCTTTCGACCTGACAATGTGCAACCCGCCGTTCCACACCTCCCTGGACGAAGCGCAAAACGGCAGCCGACGCAAATGGCGCGCCCTGGGCAAGGCCGATCCGCAGCGCAAGCTGCCAGTGCTGAACTTCGGCGGACAAGCATCCGAACTATGGTGTGAAGGCGGTGAAGCACGCTTCGTGACCCAACTGATCGCCGAAAGCGCAGCCCTGGGCCGACAGGTGCTGTGGTTCAGCACCCTGGTGTCCAAGGCCTCCAACCTGCCGACCATCGAAAACGCGCTGAAAAAGGCCGGTGCCCGGCACAGCCAGGTGGTGGAAATGTCCCAGGGGCAGAAACAGAGCCGTTTCGTCGCCTGGACCTTCCAGGATCAGGCGCAGCGCCAAACGTGGCGCCAGGAGCGCTGGAACCGGCTTAACGGTTGAGGCGCGGCACCCTGCCAAGCTTCCGGCACGTTTCCACAGGCGAAAAAAAACCGTGCCCGGATAGACTCCGAGGCACGGCTTCAGTGCATCTTACTTGTTTACAGCGTCGGTCAGAACCTTGGCCACAACCAGCTTGATCACTTTCTTGGCAGGGATTTCGATGGCAGCGCCAGTCGACGGGTTACGGCCGGTACGGGCAGGACGCTCGGTCACTTTCAGTTTGCCAACGCCTGGCAGAGTGATTTCGCCGCCGTTTTCCAATTGATCAGCAACGATCTGGGCCAGTTGGTCCAGAGCGGCACGCGCGGTGGTTTTCGGCGCGTCGATAGCTTCGGCGATATCGGCGATCAGTTGGTCTTTGGTAATAGCCATTGAGATGTTCCTTCCCTATCAAATTCATTTGGATTGCAGAGTGCAGTGTCAGCCATCGAGCCAGCCTTGTGCCCCCCCGCTGACAGCCACGACGAATCGCAGATGTAGATAGCAGAATTGGGGTTTGGTTCGACGTGACACCTGCTGAATGCACGCTTTGCGCCGTTACCGAGCGCAAGACCGGGCAAAACTAGCACAGAGACGGGGAAATATCCGCCTCTACCTAGCCATTTGGTCAGCTTTTGCGCTCGTTTTCGAAAAAAAAGCTGTCTGAAACCGCTCATACCGCCAGAACCACCGTGCAAAGGCGGATTCAACCCGTGGGTGCGGTACACTGGGCGCTTTTCCGGGGAGCTCGCCTTCCCCCTGACAAATCAGCCGAGAGACCTATGCCGATCCGTCATTGCATCGTCCACCTGATCGACAAAAAACCCGACGGCAGCCCTGCGGTCCTGCATGCCCGTGACTCCGAACTGGCCGAATCCCAGGCCATCGAGCACATGCTTGCCGACCTCAACGAAAGCTACAACGCCAAGCAGGGCAAAGCCTGGGGCTTTTTCCATGCCGAGTCCGGCGCGCATCCGTTCAGCGGCTGGCTGAAGGAATACCTGGACGGAGGCAAGGACTTCACCGCGTTCAGCCGGATTGCCGTCGAACATCTGCAAAAGCTGATGGAGGAGTCCAACCTCTCGGTCGGTGGCCATGTGCTGTTCGCGCACTACCAGCAAGGCATGACCGACTACCTGGCGATCGCCCTGCTGCACCACAGCGAAGGCGTGGCGGTGAACGCCGAGCTGGACGTGACCCCCTCCCGTCACCTGGACCTGGGGCAATTGCACCTGGCGGCGCGGATCAACGTCTCCGAATGGCAGAACAACAAGCAGTCGAAACAGTACATTTCCTTTATCAAAGGCAAGAACGGGAAAAAGGTTTCGGAATATTTCCGCGACTTTATCGGCTGTCAGGAAGGCGTCGATGGTCCGGGCGAGACCCGCACCCTGCTCAAGGCCTTCAGCGACTTCGTTGAAAGCGAAGACCTGCCCGAGGAGGATGCCCGGGAAAAAACCAAAACCTTGGTGGACTACGCCAGCAGCCAGGCAAAAATGGGCGAACCCATGGGCCTGGAAGAGCTTTCCGGGCTGATCGACGAGGACCGTCCACGGGCGTTCTACGAACATATCCGCAACAAGGACTACGGCCTCTCGCCGGAGATCCCGGCGGATAAACGCACCCTGAACCAGTTCCGCCGTTTCACCGGGCGCGCCGAAGGCCTGTCCATCAGCTTCGAGGCGCACTTGCTGGGTTCGAAGATCGAGTATGACGAAGAAGCCGGGACCCTGATCATCAAGGGCCTGCCGACCCAGTTGACCGATCAGCTCAAGCGCCGCAAGGACTGAGTCATGCTCTCAGGTATGCTGAAGAAGGTCCTGCTGATCCTGTTGGTGGTGGTGGTCTATCAGAACTGGGGCAAGATCGAGCGGGTATTCAATCCCGGGCAGGTCGTCTCAGAACAGACCCGGGCCAAGGCTCGGGTGGTGCTCTACGCCACCGACTGGTGTGGCTACTGCAAGCAGATCCGGCGTTTTCTCGACCAGAAAGGCATTCCCTACCAGGAATTCGATATCGAGAAAAACGCCGCCGCGCGCAAGACCTACCAGGCCCTGGGCGGCGCGGGGATCCCGATGCTCGACGTGAACGGCAGCTTGATCCGCCGCTATGAGCCGGACGCGATCCTCGCCGCACTGAAATAACCACAGCCGAACACGGACCCTGTAGGAACCGGCTTGCCAGCGATGGCGTGCGCAAGATCGATGCACGGCCCAAGGGCCTCATCGCTGGCAAGCCCGCTCAGGGGTTGCGCTGTTTTCAAGCCTTTAGCACTTCAATCCTGAAGCCGAGCCGTGGGAAGTGCACATGCACCAGGCCCGCGCGCTCATCCTCGCGCCGCACGATCAACTCTTCGCGACCGGCAAACACCAGCTCGCCCGCCACCGGATCGACGCCATAGTCGGTCGCCGCGACGATCACCGACTGACCGGCGACAAAACCGTTCGGATCGTTGAACAGCTCATCAGGCAGCGCTGCCGGCGTCGACTCCCGCGCCACCTGCAAGGCCTGCTCGGCGGTCATATCACTCGGTGCGCCATGCCCGAACGCCATGACCCGGGCGAACCAGGCAGCCACCGCCGGATAGGCATCCACCAGCGGCGCGGTCACCGGCGTCGCCTTGAGGAACCACAGCGGATGAGCCATGGCGATATCGGCAATCGACGGCTCGCCGAACAGGAAGTCGCCCTCCTCATGCTGCAGTTGCTGCTCCAGCCGCGCCATGAACACCGGCCACTGGTGCTTGGCCACCTCCAGTGGGACCTTCGCCATCGAGCCGCCACTGAACAGACCGCTGCGGTCGATCATGAAGCCCTTGATCTGCTCCGGGGACAAGCGGGCAAAGCGCACCGCCACCGACTCGGGCTGGAACACCAGGCTGACCGCATGGCTGAACACCACCGAATCGGCCCAGGCGGCAAAAGTTGCCGCGACCATTTCCAGGCTCTGGGGGAACAGCCGCGGCGTGGCCTTTTCCTGCTCCAGGCGGCGGGCGATCAAGGCGGTGTCACAGTAGATATCGGCACCGACCTGCAACACCGGGGTTTTCCGGTAGCCACCGGTCAGCGCGGTCAGGTCGGGCTTGGGCATCACCGGCGGAATGAGCACCGAGCGCCAAGAAAGCCCTTTGAACCCCAACAGCAAGCGGGCCTTTTCGGCAAAGGGAGAGGTCGGGTAGTGATGAAGAATCAACTCAGACATGCTGGAGTCCGCCGGGCCAATAAGAACCTGCAGCTTAGCCTGCAAATCGTGGGCGGCCTACCCAGCCAGCCTGATGCCGTCTCATCAACGCTATCAATTACCTGGGCGCGGAAAGGCACCCTGGCAGGAGTTGAACCTAGTGGTGGAGAGCGCGTATCACAAAGGAGAGGGTGGCAGTCCGAGCCTGAAAGGATCGATAGCCTCCAGACTGAACCCCGCCGCCAGGGCTTCCTTGGCACTCTTGCGCAACTTCTTGATCAGGCGTTCCTGGCGCAGGGCATCGCCCTTGTCGCGACAGGCCTCCACATACACCAGCGCGACCGCCGGGCTGGAGTGGAAGAAGCGCGCGCCCTTGCCACTTTGATGCGAGGCAAACCGCCGCTGCGGGTCATCGCTGATTCCGCAATACAGCGAGCCATTGGCGGCGCGCACCAGATAGACAAACCAGGGTTTGCCCGCAGGCGCTGCCGGCTCGGTTTCGGCACTGGGCGTTTCGCTGATGTTCACGTGGCAAAGGGCTTGATCGCTGACGGGGCCGCGATCTTAGCAGAACCTAGCGGCTCGCCTGGAAGGCCTTCAAGCCTTTCAGCGCCTGGGCCCGCACGGCGTTCCTGACCAAGGGTGTCCAGCCCAGCAGCAAGCCCTTGGTCCCCAGCGCCTGCCGCGACCAGCGCCACAGGTCGAAGCTGTCATGGTGCTCGCAAATCTTGCCGTCGCGAAACACAAACCGCGCATTGATATCGTTGACCACGGTATTGCCGGTCTGGCTGAACAGGTAGGTCGCAACCCAATGGGCGCCACCGCTGCGCTCGTCGGCACGGACATTGTCGAAGGTCAGGGAAAAGTCCTTGGCCCGGCTGGCCAGCATGCGCCACATATCGCCGGCATCACGGCCACGCAACTCGCCGAACGCCGGATCACTGAACAGCACATCCTCGGTGTAACAGGCACTCATGGCCTCGGCATCCAGCCGCTGGAACGCTTTATAGAACTCAGTAATCAACGCGCTGTGGGCATCACTCATGAACGGGCTCCGTGCAGGTAAAAGGCTCGCCTGCACGATAGTCTGCAAATGCCTGGCTGACTATCGGCATTCGCGATCCGAATGCCGCGAGTGTGGGGTGATTCAGAGCTTTTCGCTGGTCACCTGTACATAACGCGCCCGACCGGCACCGAGGCCGAAGACGATGGCGCCCAGGCCGATCACGCCGAAGATCCAGCCCAGCGCCTCCCAGCCACCGGTGAGGTCATGCACCAGCCCGACCGCGAACGGCCCCATCGATGCCAGGGTGTAACCGATGCCCTGGGCCATGCCCGACAGGTTCGCCGCCACATGGGCATCGCGCGAGCGCAACACGATAAGAGTCAGCGCCAGGCTGAAAGTCCCGCCCTGCCCCAGGCCAAGCAGGATCGCCCAGCCCCAGAGCCCTTCGAGCGGCGCATACAGGCAACCGAACAGGCCGCCCAGGGTCAGCACCATCACCACGACAATCGCCAGCCGTTGATCCTTGCCTCGTGTTGCCAACCAGGGCGTCGCCAATGAACTGATCAGTTGGATCAGAATCGATCCGGACAGCACGATCCCCGCCTGGGTGGCGCTCAGGCCGCGTCCGACCAGCACCGAGGGCAACCAGCCGAAAACGATATAGGCCAGGGACGATTGCAGGCCCATGTACAGGGTGACCTGCCAGGCCAGAGGATCGCGCAGCAAACCGCGTACACGGTAAGCCACGTGATGGGCAGCGTGTTTCTGCCCCACTTGCGGCAACCAGAAAGTCGCCGCCAGCAGCGCGGGCACGACCCAGAAACCCAGGCCGATCGACCAGTTCCCGGCAAAGTGTTGGCTCAGCGGCACCGTGGCCCCCGCCGCCAGGGCCGCGCCCAGACACAGGGCCATGGTGTAGACGCCGGTCATGGTCCCGGCCTGCTTGGCGAAGTCGCGCTTGACGATGCCGGGCAACAGCACACCGATCACCCCGATGCTCGCGCCAGCCAGCACACTGCCGGCAAACAGGCCGAACTCGCCCAGCGAACTGCGCAGGATGATCCCGCCGGCCAGGGTCAGGAGAATCCCCAGCACCACTCGCTCACTGCCGAAACGCCGGGCCAGCAGCGGTGCCAGGGGCGCGGCCAGGCCGAGGCAGAGCACCGGCAAGGTGGTCAACAGACCGGCCTTGGCCGCCGACAAACCCAGCCCGCGGGACACATCGCCGAGCAACGGCGCCATGCTCGACAACGCCGGACGCAGGTTCAGCGCCACCAGCACCAGGCCCAGCAGCAACAGCCAGGGCCGGCGCAACACTGGCGGTTGCTGCTGGACCAGGTCGTCATCGGCCTCGGCGTCGATCAGCAGTCGGTCGAGCTCAACCGGCCGCGAGGCGGCGCCGGGTTCGGCAGGAGAACGGGACACGGGGCTCTCGCTTTCAAGGTTCATTGATCAAGCTCCGGCACAGGGCCTTGGCGCGCTCGGGGTCCTGTTGCTGCACGGCTTCGAGCAGGGCCACATGCAGGTCGAACACCGATTGGCGACGGGGGGTGATATCCAGGGTCTGGCGCAGGGCGCTGGCGATCACGCTGGAAAAGTAGCGATACAGCTCGCTGAGCATCGGGTTGTGCGCGGCGTCGATCAGGCGCTGGTGAAACACCAGGTCACAGCTGATGTAGCTATCAAGATCGCCGTGATAGTGGTCGCCGCTGGTGTGCAGAGCCTCGCGCAGACCCTTGAGATCCTCCTCGGTCCGCCGCAGGGCCGCCAGGCCAACAGCTTCGACCTCGAAGCTGTGCCGGGTCTCACGGGCCTGGTCGAGGGAACAGCGCGACAACGCCTGCAGGGTCATCAGTGGATCGATGGTCGCCCGCAGGTAGCTGCCGTCGCCCTGGCGAATCTCGATCAACCCGGAAAACGCCAACACCCGCAGGGCTTCACGCATGGTGTTGCGACTGATGCCCAGCTCCGCGGCCAGTTCCGGCTCGGTGGGCAGGCGCTCGCCCACGGCCCAGGTGCCACGGGTAATACGTTCGCGCAATTGCTCCAGGGCCTGGTCGACCAGGGAGCGTTTGATAAGGGGAATGCTTTGAGACATGGAAACAACCCTAACATCCAATCATAGGATGAATTACCCAAGAGGCTACTCCAAACCTGACTGCGAGTTCAAGAACCAACATTTCCTACAGGAGATGGAGAAGTCGTCGCCTATCTAAAAATTACCCTTTAAGGGTAGTTTTAAGCTCTGCTATATCAAAAGTGAGCTACCGCCCTGCCGGCGGACCTCCGGTGATCTCTTTCCAAGGAGAGTGAGTCATGAAACAACAGGACTGCGTCAGCTGCGGCATGCACAACACCATGCATTGGTTTGAAGATCGGGACTTCGAGGTCGACTTCAAAGCATTGAAAAAATCGGTCCTGGGGTTGTCGGGCTGGCAGTGCCAAGCCTGCTCGGAGATCGAGCTTGATCCTGAAAGTGCCCAGCGTTATTCAGAGGCAAGCGATGAGCTTATCTACCAGTCGAGGCGAGAAGTCGCCAACGAGATGAAGCGAATCCGCCGTAAACTTCACTTCACCCAACGTACGGCGGTGGAGCTGCTGTCGGGCGGTGGACACAATGCATTTTCACGTTATGAAAGATCGGAAATCGATCCACCAAAGCCCTTGTTCGTACTGATGCATCTCCTGGACCGGCACCCTGAACTGGTCGAAGACATCAAAAGCATCAGCGAAGGCAAGATGCCCTGGCATCCGCCAAGCGCCAGAAAAGGAAAGCACTCGCTCACCTGATCGATAAAAACCCAGGCAAAAAAAAAACCCGGACCAGGTCCGGGTTTTTCATTCAACGCCAGCCGATCAATGCAGGATCTGGCTCAGGAACATCTTGGTCCGATCGTTCTGCGGGTTGTCGAAGAAGTCGTTCGGCGCCGCCTGTTCGACGATTTCGCCCTTGTCCATGAAGATCACGCGGTTCGCCACGGTGCGGGCGAAGCCCATTTCGTGGGTGACGCACAACATGGTCATGCCGTCTTCGGCCAGGCCAATCATGGTGTCCAGAACCTCTTTCACCATTTCCGGGTCGAGCGCCGAGGTCGGTTCGTCGAACAGCATGATTTTCGGCTTCATGCACAAGGCACGGGCAATCGCCACACGCTGCTGCTGACCACCGGACAACTGCCCCGGGAACTTATGAGCCTGCTCCGGAATACGCACACGCTCCAGGTAGTGCATGGCGATTTCTTCCGCCTGGCGCTTGGGCATCTTGCGCACCCACATCGGCGCCAGGGTGCAGTTCTGCAGGATGGACAGGTGCGGGAACAGGTTGAAGTGCTGGAACACCATGCCGACTTCACGACGGATCGCTTCAATCTGCTTGAGGTCGTTGGTCAGCTCCACGCCATCGACCACGATGCGGCCCTGCTGGTGCTCTTCCAGACGGTTGAGGCAGCGGATGGTGGTTGACTTGCCCGAACCCGACGGGCCGCAGAGGACGATACGCTCGCCCTGCTTGACGTTCAGGTTGATGTCTTTCAACACGTGGAACTGGCCGTACCACTTGTTCACGCCCTGCATCTGAATAATGCCTTCAGGACCCACAGGCTGTTTGATCGCTTGACTCATGACAAAACTCCTAACGCTTGTGGCCTGTGTCCAGCTTGCGTTCCAAATGCATGGAATAGCGGGACATACCAAAACAGAAAATCCAGAACACCAAGGCGGCGAACACGTAGCCTTCGGTGGCCATGCCCAGCCATTTCGGGTCGGCGGCGGCTTGCTTGACGCTGTTGAGCAGGTCGAACAGGCCGATGATGATCACCAGGCTGGTGTCCTTGAACAACGCAATCACGGTGTTGACGATGCCGGGGATCACCAGCTTCAAGGCTTGCGGCAGAATCACCAGGCCCATGGCGCGCCAGTAACCCAGGCCCATGGCGGCAGCCGCCTCGTACTGGCCCTTGGGAATGGCTTGCAGGCCACCGCGAACCACTTCGGCGACATAGGCCGACTGGAACAGGATCACGCCGATCAGCGCCCGCAGCAGCTTGTCGAAGTTCATGCCTTCAGGCAGGAACAACGGCAGCATCACCGAGGACATGAACAGTACGGTGATCAACGGCACGCCACGCCAGAACTCGATGAAGGTCACGCAGACCACCTTCACCGCCGGCATGTTCGAACGCCGTCCCAGCGCCAGCAGGATCCCCAGCGGCAAGGCCCCGGCGATACCGACGGTGGCGATGACCAGGGTCAGCATCAGACCGCCCCATTCGGTGGTGGCGACGCTCTCCAGGCCCAAGTAACCGCCACGCAACAGGGTGAAGGCGATGATCGGGTACAGCACCAGGAAGCTCAGGCCGTAGATCGCCTTGCGCGGAACGCGCGGGATGAACAACGGCGCCACGCCGAGTATCGCCAGCCACACGGTCAGGTCCACGCGCCAACGCAGCACGGGCGGGTAGTAGCCATACATGAACTGGCCGAAACGTTGCTGGATGAACACCCAGCAGGCGCCGCTCTTGGTGCAGTCGGCGCGAGTGGTGCCAACCCAGTTGGCGTCCAGGAAGGCCCAGTGCAGCAGCGGCGGGACGATCAGGTAGATCAGGTAGAAGGCGAACAGGGTCAGCAGCGTATTCAGCCAGCTGGAGAACATGTTGGCGCGCATCCACGCGACCACGCCGATACTGCTGCTCGGCGGTGGCATGTCGGGTTTGAAAATATGCGAACTCATGGGCGTTTCCTCACCGCTCGATCAGCGCAATGCGCTTGTTGTACCAGTTCATCAGCAGGGAAATGCTGATACTGATCGCCAGGTACACGCTCATGGTGATGGCAATGACTTCGATGGCCTGCCCGGTCTGGTTCAGCACCGTACCGGCAAACAACGAAACCATTTCCGGGTAACCGATACCGGCGGCCAGGGACGAGTTCTTCGCCAGGTTCAGGTATTGGCTGGTCAGCGGTGGAATGATCACGCGCAGGGCTTGCGGGATGATCACCTTGCGCAGGGTCGGACCGTTGCGCAGGCCCAGGGAGCGCGCCGCTTCGGTCTGGCCATGGCTGACCGACTTGATGCCCGAGCGCACGATCTCGGCGATAAACGCCGCGGTGTACACCGTCAGGGCCAGGGTCAAGGCCAGCAATTCAGGGATCAATACCCAACCGCCGACGAAGTTGAACCCTTGTAGCTGAGGCATTTCCCAGTGCACGGGCGCGCCGAAGATCAGGGCGCACAACGCCGGGATCACCAGGAACAACGCCAGGCCGACCCAGAACTTGTGGAACGGTACGCCGGTTTCTTCGAAACGCTTGGTCGCCCAGCGGCTCATCAGCACGATCGCCACAATGGCCAGCACGACGCTGATCACGAACGGCCAGAAACCGTCGGAGGCAATCGCCGCCGGCATGTTCAGGCCACGGCTGCTGACGAAGAAGGTGTCGCCGAAGTTATGGCTGTTGCGCGGTCCCGGCATGGTCAGGAACACCGCGAAGTACCAGAACAGGATCTGCAACAACGGCGGGATGTTACGGAACACCTCGATGTAGACGGTGGCCAGCTTGTTGAGCACCCAGTTCGACGACAGTCGCGACACACCGATGATGAATCCGAGCAGGGTTGCCAGGATGACGCCGATGAACGTGACCAGCAGGGTATTGAGCAGACCGATGACGAATACACGCGAATAGGTGTCCGACTCGGTGTAGTCGATCAGGTGCTGGGCGATGCCGAAACCGGCACTGCGTTCAAGAAAGCCGAAACCCGAGGTAATGCCCCGGTGTTGCAGGTTGGTCTGGGTGTTATGAAACAGATACCAGCCCAACGAGACCACCGCGACAATCGTGATGATCTGAAATAGCCACGCACGCACTTTGGGGTCGCTGAGACTGAGTCTCTGCTTGGGTGCGCCGATTTTATTTTGCATGTAGTGCCCCAGGAAAAACGGAACAAGAACATCGCCCGGCAGTTGGCCTGCCGGGCGATAGGTCAATCAGCGCACAGGAGGTGCGTATTGAATGCCGCCCTTGGTCCACAGAGCGTTCAGGCCGCGGTCGATTTCCAGCGGAGTGCTCTTGCCGAGGTTTTTCTCGAAGATCTCGCCGTAGTTACCGACCTGGGAAACGATCTTGACGACCCAATCCTTCGGCAGTTTCAGGTCCTTGCCGTATTCGCCGTCGCCACCCAGCAGACGAGCAACGTCCGGGTTCTTGGTCGACTTGGCTTCTTCCAGGACGTTTTTCGAAGTGATACCGGCTTCTTCGGTGTTGAGCAGCGCGTAGCCAACCCAACGAACGATCTTGGTCCACTCTTCGTCGCCGTTACGCACCACTGGGCCCAGAGGCTCCTTGGAGATGGTTTCTGGCAGAACGACGTAGTCTTTCGGCGAAGCCAGCTTGCTGCGCTGGGCGAACAGCTGGGATTTGTCCGAGGTCAGTACGTCGCAACGACCGGATTCCAGCGACTTGGCGCTTTCGTCGGAGGTGTCGAAGGTGATCGGGGTGTACTTCAGGCCATTGGCGCGGAAGTAGTCGGACACGTTCAGCTCGGTGGTGGTACCGGCCTGGATACAGATGGTCGCGCCATCCAGTTCCTTGGCACTTTTCACGCCCAGTTTGGTGTTGGCCAGGAAGCCGACGCCATCGTAGTAGGTGATGAAGCCAGGGAAGATCAGACCCATGCCGGCGTCACGGGAGCTGGTCATGGTGGTGTTACGCGACAGGATGTCGATTTCGCCCGACTGCAGCGCGGTGAAGCGCTCCTTGGCGTTCAACTGGCTGAACTTGACCTTGGTCGCGTCGCCGAATACGGCAGCGGCCACGGCACGGCAGACGTCAGCGTCGATACCGACGATCTTGCCGGAAGCATCAGGCACCGAGAAGCCCGGCAAGCCGTCACTCACGCCACACTGAACAAAACCCTTCTTCTGTACGGCATCCAGGGTAGCGCCCGCTTGCGCGAAACCGCTGACGCCCAGTACGACGGCTGCAGTCACGACTGCCAGGGTGGATTTCAACATCTTCATTCAAACCTCCAGTTGCTCTTGTTGTGTCGGAGCTAGAGTCTAGCCGCACCCTTATGAGGCGTTGTTAACCCGTGCTGGCTTTTTTTTGGGTCAAGCGGCTAAAGACTTGAGCTATGAGTTTAGTAGGAGAACATCTCCCGTCTGTAAAACTCACCGCCCACCAAATTGGCCGAACGGGCATCAGCCCTTTCCAGATTCGCTAAAGCCCTGCCGGCCCTCGGCGAACGTGAATCAGAACCCGCCGAAACGGATTCATTTGCTATCCCACGGCCAGCGGTAGACTGATAGTGTTACCGCCAGGGGTGAATGCATTCACTCGGTTCTCCCATAGCAAAGCCCGTACCACAGTGGCGGCTAAAGCGATTCAGCCACAGGTCAATAGAAAAACGGTCAACAACGCGACATTTTATTAACGAATCCACTCGTTACGCACCATCACCGCGCACACATCTGGAGCGCACGCACACTAATGGAGCACATATGACTGAACCGCTGATCATTCACCCCGCCAAGACCGCGGACGCCTGTGTTATCTGGCTTCACGGGCTGGGGGCCGACCGTTATGACTTCCTGCCGGTGGCCGAGGCGCTGCAGGAGAGCCTGACGAGCACACGCTTCGTTCTGCCGCAGGCGCCGACCCGCGCCGTGACCATCAATGGCGGCTACGCCATGCCCAGCTGGTACGACATCAAGGCCATGAGCCCGGCGCGTTCGATCAGCTTCGAAGAGCTTGAAGAATCGGCGGCGACCGTCATAGAACTGCTGGAAGCCCAGCGGGCCGCGGGTATCGACCCATCGCGGATCTTTCTCGCGGGCTTTTCCCAGGGCGGCGCCGTGGTGCTGCACACCGCCTACCTGAAGTGGCAAGGTGCCCTCGGCGGCGTCCTGGCGCTCTCGACCTACGCCCCGACCTTCAGCGATGCACTGCAACTTTCCGCCAGCCAACAGCGAATTCCAGCCCTCTGCCTGCATGGCCACTATGACGAGGTGGTCCAGAACGCCATGGGTCGGACCGCGTATGAGCACCTCAAGCGCCTTGATGTCACCGTGACATGGCAAGAATACCCAATGGGCCACGAAGTGTTACCCGAGGAAATCCAGGACATCGGTACCTGGCTGGCCGCTCGTTTGCGCTGATATCGGTAACGCACTACGCCGCGCCCGATTCTTGCATTACACTGGCCGGCGTACATTCCTTAACCAAATTAACGAGATGACCGTGCTCAAAGCACTCAAAAAAATATTCGGTAAAAGCGAGGCTGAGCAGCTCGCACCAGGCTCCGGCGCCCCAGTCCCAAGCTCCAATAGCCGCGATCACGGCCAAGCAGTGGAGCGCGTCGAGCCTGTCGCCAAACCGAAAGCCCCGGCCGCCATCCCAGAACAGCCCGCTACAGCGGTTGAAGTGCCACGCGCCGAACAGCCGAAAGCCACACCAGCGCGCCGTGAACGAGCGCCGAAGCCACCCGTCAAGCCCTGGAAACTCGAGGACTTCGTCGTCGAGCCAGAGGAAGGCAAGACCCGCTTCCACGACTTCAAACTGTCGCCTGAACTGATGCATGCCATCCAGGACCTCGGTTTCCCCTACTGCACGCCGATTCAGGCGCAGGTCCTGGGCTTTACCCTGGCCGGCAAGGACGCCATCGGTCGCGCCCAGACCGGCACCGGCAAGACCGCCGCCTTCCTGATCTCGATCATCACCCAGCTGTTGCAGACCCCGCCACCGAAAGAGCGCTACATGGGCGAACCGCGGGCGCTGATCATCGCGCCGACCCGCGAGCTGGTGGTGCAGATCGCCAAGGACGCCGCCGACCTGACCAAGTACACCGGCCTCAACGTCATGCAATTTGTCGGCGGCATGGACTTCGACAAGCAGCTCAAGCTGCTTGAAGCCCGGCACTGCGACATCCTGGTAGCGACTCCGGGCCGCCTGCTGGACTTCAACCAGCGCGGCGAAGTGCACCTGGACATGGTCGAAGTCATGGTGCTGGACGAAGCCGACCGCATGCTCGACATGGGCTTTATCCCGCAAGTCCGGCAGATCATCCGCCAGACGCCGCCCAAGAACGAACGCCAGACCCTGCTGTTCTCGGCCACCTTCACCGAAGACGTGATGAACCTGGCCAAGCAATGGACCACCGACCCGTCCATCGTCGAGATCGAAGCGCTGAGCCCGGCCAACGCCAACGTCGAACAGCACGTCTACGCCGTGGCCGGCGCCGACAAGTACAAGCTGCTCTACAACCTGGTCACCGACAATGGCTGGGAACGGGTGATGGTCTTCGCCAACCGCAAGGACGAAGTGCGGCGGATCGAGGAGCGCCTGGTGCGCGACGGCGTCAATGCCGCGCAATTGTCCGGCGACGTGCCGCAGCACAAGCGCATCAAGACCCTGGAAGGTTTCCGCGAAGGCAAGATCCGCGTGCTGGTGGCCACCGACGTGGCCGGACGCGGGATTCATATCGACGGCATCAGCCACGTGATCAACTTCACCCTGCCGGAAGTGCCGGACGACTACGTCCACCGCATCGGCCGGACTGGCCGGGCGGGCGCTGACGGCGTGTCCATCAGCTTCGCTGGCGAAGACGACTCCTACCAGTTGCCAGCGATCGAGACCCTGCTCGGGCACAAGATCAGCTGCGAAATGCCACCCACCGAGTTGTTACGGCCGGTGGTGCGCCAGCGTCCGGCCTGACCGCCCAAACCAAAAACACGCCGCACGACAAAACGTCGCCCGATACCAGGCGGCGTTTTTTTTCGCCCGGCGATTGCTGAAATAAACTAAAAGTCCATAATAGACAAATTAGTTTATTCACAAGTCTTCGGGAGCCCCCCATGTCCGGCCACACCCCCTACGTGATCGACAGCCAGCAGGCGCATCGACTCCTGCAGCAGATCGACGTGCCGCAGATCCTGCACAAGTTGTTCCGCGACCTGGCGGCCGGGCAGGCCGTGCAACCGGCGCAGCAATGGGTGGAGTTCCCGCAAGGTGCCGGCGACTTCATCAACTACCTCGGCGTGCTGGCCGACGATCAGGTCTATGGCGTCAAGACCTCGCCCTACATCGTCGGCGAGCAAGGCCCGCGGGTGACCGCCTGGACCCTGCTGATGTCCATGCATAGCGGCCAGCCGCTGCTGCTCTGCGATGCCGGCGAGCTGACCACCGCACGCACCGCGGCCACCACCGCCGTGGCCGTGGACGCCCTCGCTCCGCTGGACGCCAGGCGCCTGGTCATCGTTGGCAGTGGTCCAGTGGCCCAGGCGCATCTGCACTACACCAAAGGCCTGCGCGACTGGCGGGACATCAGCCTCTACTCGCCCAATATAAATGCCGAAAAGTGCCGGCGCCTGAGCGATATCGAGCCGCGCCTGCGCATCGTCGAGCAGTTGGAGCAAGCCCTGGAGGACGCCGACGTCATCCTGCTCTGCACCTCCTCGGCGACGCCGGTCATGGACCCGAGCCAGTTGCGCAAGCCGGCCCTGATCACCTCCATCAGCACCAACGCCGTACGCGCCCATGAAGTGCCGCCGCAGACCTTGAGCGACATGCAGGTCTACTGCGACTATCGCCAGACCACGCCGGGCGCGGCCGGGGAAATGTTGATTGCCGCCAGCCAGCACGGTTGGAACGCCGGCGAGATTCGCGGCGACCTGGCCGAACTGCTGAGCGGGCAGACGCCACGGCCGACGTATGAGCGTCATGTGTTCTTCCGTTCCATCGGCCTGGGCTTGGAAGACATCGCCCTGGCCAATGCGCTTTATCAGCTGCGCCACAAGGCCAGCTGAACACCGTACCTGTAGGAGCCAGCTTGCTGGCGATCGGGCCAGTCAGTCTTGCCTCGCCTGAACGGCCGCCATCGCCGGCAAGCCGGCTCCTACAGGATTGGAGCCCGACGCAGAATCTGTGGCTGACTAGCTCCTACAGGGATTGTGGCAACAGGATATTTTGCGGTGATACGCGGATTTGTGGGAGCTGGCTTGCCAGCGATGGCGATGTGATATTCACCGCCGCTATCACCGGCAAGCCGGCTCCCACAGGTTTCGTCTATAGCCTTTAGAACTTACCAGCAGGAGGCCTTGAATGAACCAGGCAGACTTCATCATCATCGGCGGCGGCATTGCCGGCGCCTCCACCGGTTTCTGGCTGGCCGAGCACGGCCGGGTCATCGTGCTCGAACGCGAATCGCACCCCGGCTATCACGCCACCGGACGCTCCGCCGCCCTCTACACCGCCGCCTATGGCACGCCGCAGGTGCGGGCCCTGACCCTCGCCAGCCGGGCCTTCTTCGACGCCCCGCCGCCCGGTTTCGCCGAACACCCGTTGCTCACGCCCCGGGGCGAAATGACCGTGGACTTCAGCGGCGACTCGGACGAACTGCAGCGGCAATACCTCAGTGCCAAAGCCAGCGTGCCCGAGATGCAGCTGCTCAGCGCCGACCAGGCCTGTGCCCGCCTGCCGATCCTGCGGCGGGACAAAGTCCACGGCGCGATCTACGACCCCAGCGCCAGCGACATCGACACCGACGCCTTGCACCAGGGTTATCTGCGCGGCATCCGCCGCCAGCAGGGAGAGGTCCACACCGACTGTGAAGTCCTCGGCCTTGAACGTGATGCCGATGGTCTGTGGCAGGTCCGCACGGCCGGGCAAACCTTCCGCGCCAAGGTACTGATCAACGCTGCCGGCGCCTGGGCCGACCAGATCGGCGAACTGGCCGGTGCCCGCCCCCTGGGCCTACAGCCCAAGCGCCGCGCCGCCTTTATCTTCGCGCCGCCCGAAGGCCTGGAAATCCACGCCTGGCCGATGCTGGTCAGCCTCGACGAGTCCTTCTATATGAAGCCGGATGCCGGCATGTTCCTCGGTTCCCCGGCCAACGCCGACCCGGTCGAGCCCCACGACGTACAGCCCGAAGAGCTGGACATCGCCATGGGCATCTACCAGATCGAGGAAGCCACCACCCTGACCATTCGCCGTCCGACCCGCACCTGGGCCGGCCTGCGCAGCTTCGTCAGCGACGGCAACCTGGTCTCCGGTTTCGACCCCCGGGTACCCGGCTTGTTCTGGGTCGCCGCCCAAGGCGGCTATGGCATCCAGACTTCGCCAGCGATGGGCCAGGCCAGCGCGGCGTTGGTGCGTGGCCAGGCCTTGCCCGAGCCTCTCGTGCATTTCGGTCTCGACGCCGCAATGCTCGCCCCTGCCCGTCTCGGGTGACGACTGGCGCTGATTGCGGCACACTCTTTAGTACACCCGTACCTGGGGCATTGCCCTTTCGCCACCAGGTGATCAGGTCAACTTCTTACGAGGTGAACCGATCACCGCACCAGCTGTTTCCTTTGGCTTCCCCCAAGGACGCTGAAGTTGCCTGGAGAACCACCATGACAGCCAAACAGGCCCCCGCCCTGGATAACTTCCGGGCGATTGCCGATGCCATCGCCACACTATTCTTTCCCCATGCCGAGGTGGTGCTGCACGACTTGCGCACGCAGCAGATCGACTACATCGCCAACAACATCTCCAAGCGCGAGATTGGCGATGACGCGGCGCTGGAGGACATGCTTGAGGCGGGTATCGACGAGCGCAATATCGGCCCTTACGAGAAACTCAACTGGGACGGTCAGAAGATTCGCAGTGTCAGCACCGTGCTGCACGACGCCCAGGGCGCACCGTTGGCGGTGCTGTGCATCAACCTGAATATTTCCCTGTTTGAAAGCGCCAGGGCGGCGCTGGACCTGTTCCTCTCACCGAACAAACTGATCCCGCAGCCCGATGCGCTGTTTCGCGATGACTGGCAGGAGCGGATCAACACCTTCCTGCACAGCTGGCTGCGTCAGCGGCAGTTGGGGCTGAACCTGCTGACCCGCGACCACAAGCGCGAACTGGTGCTGGCGTTGCACGCCGAGGGCGCGTTCAAGGGCAAGAGCGCGGCCAACTATGTGGCCAACGTGCTGAATATGGGCCGGGCGACGGTGTACAAACACCTGAAGGAATTGAAAGCCGAGGTTTGAGCCCCCCCTGTAGGAGCGAGCTTGCTCGCGATGGACATCAACGATGACGCAGGGTATCTGGAAGCCCGTGGTGTCTGTTCGTTCATCGCGAGCAAGCTCGCTCCTACAGGGAGGTAATACCAGCGTTCGTAATCGGTGCTCCAGCAATCAGTCGCCGTAGATATCCGCTTTGAAGTACTTGCCCTCGATCTTCTGGTACTCGCCGCTGGCGCGAAGCCCGTCGATGGCCCTGTTCAGTTTGCTGACCAACTCACTGTTACCTTTACGCACCGCGATCCCGGCACCCTCGCCCACGTACTTCGGATCCTTCAGCTCCGGTCCGACAAAAGCGTAGCCGGCACCGCGCGGCATCGAGAGGAAATCGTCCAGGGGAATGGTGTCGGCAAAGATCGCGTCCAAGCGCCCGGACGCCAGGTCCATGTAGATTTCTTCGTTATTGCTGTAACGCATCACCTTGATGCCCAGCGGCTCGAAGACTTCCGTGGCATAACGGTCGGTGGTGGTCGAGCGCTGCACACCGATAGTCTTGCCCTTGAGGCTGGCGTACTGGTCATCCACCACCGCCCCCTTCTTCATCACCAGACGCGAGGAGGTGAAGTAATACTTATGGGTGAAATCCACTGACTTCTTGCGTTCGTCAGTGATGGTCATGGACGACAGCGCCGCGTCGATTTTCTTGACCTTCAAGGCCGGGATCAAGCCGTCGAACTCGCCTTCGATCCACTCACACTTGACCTTCATCTGCGCGCACAGGGCATTGCCGATGTCGTAGTCGAAACCGACGATGGTGCCTTCGGAGGTTTTCGAAGCAAAGGGCGGGTAAGCCGCCTCGATACCAATACGCAAGGTCGGCTCGGCGGCAAACGCAGTGCTGCCGGCCAACAGGCTCATGGCCAGACCGCCGATCAGGGTGAACTTCTTCATGCTGGAACTCCCGCTCTTTTATTTGAGGTGTTGTGGCAAGACAGTAGGAAAGAAGACGATGGCGCTAATTTGTACTTATTAGTCTATCGTGGACTTATAAGTACAAATCGTCAATAAGCAAATGCCTGCGCACGGTCAGAAAGCCAGGCACCGATGAATGTTGAAGGTGAGGGGTTTGTAGGCGATGAGGCCCGCCACTCCTGCAGCGCCGGCACCGACGCCATCGCTGGCAAGCCAGACTCCTACAGGGTCGGGGCCGTAGGCAAAATCTGTGTTCGACATTCGTACTAATGTGGGAGCCGGCTTGCCGGCGATGGGGACCGGAAGCCTTGCGCGGATCAAACGGCAAACTACTACTTCCAGCGCTCCGCGGCTGTCTGGTCGCTGGCGCGACCTTCGACCCAGTGCGGGCCCTCGGCGGTGTTTTCCTTTTTCCAGAACGGGGCCTGGGTTTTCAGGTAGTCCATGACGAAATTGCAGGCATCGAACGCGGCCTGACGATGGGCGCTGGTCACCCCGACAAACACGATGGGCTCACCCGGCTCCAGGGCGCCGACCCGGTGCAGCACTTCCAGTCCGAGCAACGGCCAGCGCTCCCGGGCTTGCGCGACGATCTTGCCGAGGGCCTTTTCGGTCATTCCCGGATAATGCTCAAGGAACATCCCCGCCACTGCATGCCCGTCATTGAAATCGCGCACGTAGCCGACAAAACTCACTACCGCACCGATTCCCAGGTTGGCGGCGTGCAAGGCATTCACCTCAGCCCCCGGATCGAATGCCTGCACCTGTACGCGAATCGCCATCTCAGCCTCCGGTCACCGTAGGGAAAAACGCCACTTCGTCGCCATCGAGCAGTGGCTCGGTCAACGAACAGAGGTCCTCATTACGGGCGCACATCAGGTTCTGTTCGCCGAGCACTTGCGTGCCCTCGCGCAGCAGCAGGAACTGGCGGACAGCCTCGACGCTGGCGAAATCCCCCTCCAGCGCCAACTCATCCACCCCGAGCGCTTCGCGGTAACGGGCAAAGAACTTCACCACGATCTTCATGGCGCATCCGCCAGGTAGTGGCCGCTCTTGCCGCCGAGCTTTTCCAGCAGGCAGACGTTTTCGATGATCATGCCGCGATCCACCGCCTTGCACATGTCATAGATCGTCAGCGCCGCGACACTGGCCGCGGTCAGCGCTTCCATCTCCACGCCGGTCTGCCCGGACAGCTTGCAGCGCGCGACGATGCGCACGGCATCCTCGCCATCGGCATTCAGCTCGACCTTGATACTGGTGAGCATCAGCGGATGACACAGGGGAATCAGCTCGGAGGTTTTCTTCGCCGCCTGGATACCGGCGATCCGCGCCACGGCGAACACATCGCCCTTGGGGTGGCCACCGCTGACAATCATTTGCAGGGTCTCCGGCAACATACGCACGCGGGCCTGGGCTACCGCCTCGCGGAAAGTCACGGCCTTGTCGGTGACGTCGACCATATTGGCACGGCCTTGGGAATCGAGATGAGTCAGCACAGCGATACTCCTGATCAGGAGCGTCGATTGTAAACCTGCAGGTCAGTTTTACGCGACCACCGCAAAATATGTGCTGGCCCGCGGATTTATTGTAGGCGCTGGCTTGCCGGCGATGGCGTCCGAATGGACAACACCTGGCTCAAGGGCCCCATCGCTGGCAAGCCAGCTCCTACAGGGACAGTGACAGCCGCAATATTGGGCGCTGACATAAAAAGGGCGGCCCGCCTGGCCGCCCTTGGTTGTGGATAAGCTTACAGGTGGGATTCGGCGTATTCGGCCAGGATCGAACGTGGCACGCCCTGCAGGGTGATGTGCACGCCGTTCGGGAAGTCCTTGAAGCGCTCGGTCAGGTAGGTCAGCCCGGAGCTGGTCGCGGACAGGTAAGGGGTGTCGATCTGTGCCAGGTTGCCCAGGCACACCACTTTGGAACCGGCACCGGCACGGGTGATGATGGTTTTCATCTGGTGCGGTGTCAGGTTCTGGCACTCATCGATCAGGATCAGGCTCTGCTGGAAGCTGCGCCCGCGGATGTAGTTCAGGGACTTGAACTGCAACGGTACCTTGCTGAGGATGTAGTCGACGCTGCCATGGGTGCTTTCGTCATCCATATGCAAGGCTTCGAGGTTGTCGGTGATCGCCCCCAGCCAAGGCTCCATCTTCTCCGCCTCGGTGCCGGGCAGAAAGCCGATCTCCTGGTCCAGGCCCTGCACGCTGCGGGTCGCGATAATGCGCCGGTAGCGCTTGCTGACCATGGTCTGTTCGATGGCGGCGGCCAGGGCCAGGATGGTTTTCCCGGAACCGGCGGCGCCGGTCAGGTTAACCAGATGGATGTCCGGATCGAGCAAGGCGAACAGCGCCAGGCTCTGGTAGATGTCACGCGGTTTCAGGCCCCAGGCTTCCTGGTGCAACAGGGGTTCCTGATGCAGATCGAGAATCACCAGCACATCGGCGCGGATTTCCTTGACCCAGCCGACAAAGCCCTGTTCGTCGATGATGAATTCGTTGACGTGTACCGCCGGCAGGTTGTCGGTCAATTGCACCTGGTGCCAGGTGCGGCCATGGTCCTGGCGGGTCTCGACCTTGCTGACACGATCCCAGAACGAACCTTTGACGTCGTGATAACCGTTGGGCAGCAAGGACACGTCGTCGACCAGTTGGTCGGTGCTGTAGTCCTCGGCCGCGATCCCGCAGGCGCGCGCCTTGAGGCGCATGTTGATGTCCTTGGTCACCAGGACCAGGCGCAGGTCCTTGTCCCGCGCATGCAGATCGATCAACTGGTTGATGATGATGTTGTCGTTCAGGTGTTCGGGCAGCACCAGGTTCGGTTCGTGGCGCTTGCTCATCAGGATCGACAGCAGGCCCTTGGGACCGCTCTTGCCGCGCTGGATCGGGACGCCCAGCTCGACATCCTCGGGGCTGGCGTCGCCCAGGGTCTTGTCGATCAGGCGGATCGCCTGCCGGCATTCGGCGGCGACGCTGTGATGCCCGCCCTTGAGCTTGTCGAGTTCCTCGAGCACGGTCATCGGGATGGCGACATGATGTTCTTCGAAATTGAGTAATGCGTTTGGATCGTGGATCAGTACGTTGGTATCGAGCACGTAAAGGATAGGCAGGTTGGAAGAAGGCGTGCGTCCGTGATCATCCATACTCGGTCACCTTTGTGGGAGCCATTCGACGCAATACCTGGACGGTGCTGCGCCTCGAAGTGACCGCCGAATTCGCCTGTGAAGGGGCAGGCGTTCTGTGCACAAGTAGGGTCTTGTAAGACGCCACCTGTGTTGCAGGTTTCGGCGGTCTGACTCCGTAATACCGCAAAAGACATGACAGAAAAAAGCACTTTGACGTTTTTTTGAAGTTTATTTTTCAGAGTGACGAATAGCCCTTGGCGAGTGGCCCGTACACCGTTAAAGTCGGAAGTCCGCCTGCACTGAAATCATCACCTCATTTTCCCCCGGCCCAACAAATACGGGCACTTGGGTTTTTCCCTGCTAACGAAACGCGTCCTTGCACTCCTGCCAGCCGAGCCCGCTTTCGGCGGTCTGCTTGAGCAGCCAGGGTAATGCCGTGCGCGCCTTGTCCTGGGTGTCATGAAACACAATGACCCCGCGCCGCCAGAGCAGCATCAGGGTCAACACCCGCTGGGCGGACTGCTCGGCGCTGAGCTTGCCGGTAGCATCCGCCGAATCGATGTCCCACAAGGCGACCTGCAAGTGCTGGGCCTTGAAAAACGCCGCGCCATCGGCCCGTCGCTGCCCGTAAGGTGGGCGGAACAGCGCGGCATAGTTGTCCGGCAGGGCGTTCTGCAGCAGCGCGATACTGCGCAGGATCGAGTCCTCCCAGTCCTGCCATTGACTGTGGGAGCGGTACTGCCAGCCTTCCGCGCCCACGCATTGCTGGCGGTACAGTTCGCGCACCGCTGGCATTGAGGTCTTGTCCAGGCGGGCCTGCAGGGCATTGCCGAGGACAAAGAACAGGCCGCTCATCTTCTGTTTGCGCAGGTAGCCGATCAACTCGTCGGTATTGCCCTGAGCCATTGTCGGCCCGCCGTCGAAGGTCAGCAGGAACAACCGGTCGTTGAAGCCTTCGCCATTGCGCTCGTGATCGCCCAGCAGCTGGATTTCGCTGCTGGTCTGCGGCAACAGCGCGGCCAGGCGCAGCAGCTCGTCCAGGTAACGCTCATGGAACGCCCGGGACGGCACCGCCCAGCGCACATAAAAGGAGTCTTCGCCGACCCGGAACTTGCCGGCGGCGGTCCGCAGACTCTCCAGGTCCTCGACGTAGAAACAGAAGGAGGCGTCCTGCTCGCAGCTCTGCTGGGCGGCGTTGTAGCTGCTCAGCAGGCGCTGCCACAGGCGCTGGCGCACCGTATCGATCGAGACCATGTTGATCTGCTTGAGCCCCAGGCGCTTCTTCAGGGCCGCTTCGTCGAGCAGTTCGCTGACCAGCAGCGTATGGGCAAACATCAGGACCTCGGCGCGCGAGGCGACATCGAACAGCGCCGGGCTGCTCAGTTGCTCGGGCCAGACGCTGCGATCCAGGGTCGCGGGGTCGTTCGGCGCGGCGAAGGTCGCGAGGCTGGCCAGCAGGGCCGAGAAGAAAAGAACGATACGCAAAAGGGTGCCTCCATTTCAGAACCCGCCGCGCACTATAGCCGATCTGACGGGCCGGGCCCTTGTGGTGCCTGTTCTGGCCTCTTCGCGGCGATGCGGCGACCCGACAAGCTCCGCTCCCACAGGTTTTCAGTCGTTCACAGAACCAGAGTTCGACTCGAACACTGTGGGAGCCGAAGAGGTCCTCAAGATCGGCAAGGATGTCCCAGGCCAGCCATACAGCGGCTATCGCCATCATAGGTGGAGTCAAACCGCCCAAGCCCCTAGAATCCCCCGACGATTAAAGGAGACGACTTCATGCTGATGGTGATTTCCCCCGCCAAGACCCTCGATTTCGAAACACCGGCGGTGACCCAGCGCTTCACCCAACCGCAATACCTGGACCACTCTCAGGAGTTGATCGAGCAACTGCGCACCCTCAGCCCAGCGCAGATCAGCGAGTTGATGCACGTTTCCGACAAGATCGGCGGCCTCAATGCCGCGCGTTTCGGCAGCTGGAACCCGGCCTTTACCCCGGACAACGCCAAACAGGCGCTGCTGGCATTCAAGGGTGACGTCTATACCGGCCTCAATGCCGAAGACTTCAGCGACGCCGATTTCGACTACGCCCAGAGCCATCTGCGCATGCTCTCTGGCCTCTACGGCCTGCTGCGTCCGCTGGACCTGATGCAGCCCTATCGCCTGGAAATGGGCACCAAGTTCGCCAATGCCCGCGGCAAGGACCTCTACGCCTTCTGGGGTACGCGCATCAGCGAATGGCTCAATGAAGCCTTGGCCGAACAAGGTGACGAAGTGTTGCTGAACCTGGCCTCGAACGAGTACTTCTCGGCGGTCAAACGCTCGACGCTGAACGCGCGCATCGTCAATACCGAGTTCCGCGACCAGAAGAACGGCCAGTACAAGATCATCAGTTTTTATGCGAAAAAAGCCCGGGGGATGATGGCGCGGTTTGTGATCCGGGAGCGTATCCAGAACCCTGAGCAATTGAAGACGTTCGACGAACAAGGCTACCGGTTCAGCGCTGAACTTTCCAAGGTGGACAACCTGGTGTTTTTGCGTGATCAGGCGCTGGAGTAACGCAGTTCGTCGTAGTACCGCGTTATCGTTCTTCGCGGGCAAGCTCCGCTCCCACATTAATCCTGAGTCGTACCGACATTTTGTGTACGACTGAGAACCTGTGGGAGCGGAGCTTGCCCGCGAAGAGGCCGGCACAGACACCACAGCCCCCCAGACCGGCACATCTGTAACCCTGCCCCCACTCGGTGCACTACACGCAATGTGTAATCCCGACGATTCACCTCTATATCCCTCCCGCAACACCCCAAAAAACCCAATTATTTGACGTCAACAAACCGACCGTTACAACCATGAAAATTCTTTCACTCGACATTTCTAATTTTTTTGAGTAGTGGCACCGGAATTTTTTCCCCGTAGTGGCACACCACCATCTCTGCATTTTTAATCCCCATAACTAAAGGGCGAAACGGAAAGTGCTATCAATATGAAGTCGTGCCATCTTTCCTCCTCTTTTCAGAATTATCAGAAAACAGGATGAGCGGATCGGAACTTATGTTCCGAAGCATTGCTCATACCACCGGTAACGATTCTCACAGTACTTGTAAGAGATGACTTACATGGAGGCGAGAGTAAATGTTTAAGTTGCCAACAGCGACTTACAACCACGCCCCACCATTCAAACCACAGCGAAGGACAGGAGATACGCAACCTTGATATCCCCTAAAAGGCCAAGACAGGCCCCCGGACAAAGCACTTGCAAGCGTCTCGCAACCTGTTGATCTACAAGCCCCCCTGTGGGTAGCCGAAGGTTTCGAGCACGCTGACAAGGGTCTTCTCGCTGAAGGCCGGCCACATTCAAGGGCACGCCCCTATAACAAGGCCAAGTTGCGCACAACTTGAGTGCAATTATTTAGCCACTCGACGCTTATATGCCTGCCTTCGGCGGACACGACCTATTAGGCCGCACTTCCGGACGCACCACGGTTACTGGCTACATTAACTCCGGCCATTTAATGGCGTGATTAAGATAGAGGTAAATGCAATGCGCATTAGCATATTCGGTTTGGGTTACGTCGGTGCAGTCAGTGCCGGTTGCCTGTCTGCACGAGGCCACGATGTCGTTGGCGTCGATATTTCCCAGGACAAGATCGACCTGATCAACAACGGCAAATCGCCGATTGTCGAACCGGGCCTGGAAACCCTGTTGGCCCAGGGGATTGCCAGCGGTCGACTGCGCGGCACCACCGACTTCGCCGAAGCGATTCGCAACACCGACCTGTCGATGCTCTGCGTCGGCACACCGAGCAAGAAGAATGGCGACCTGGAACTCAACTACATCGAGTCGGTGTGCCGCGAAATCGGTTTTGTCCTGCGTGACAAAACCACCCGCCACACCATCGTGGTGCGCAGCACCGTGCTGCCGGGCACCGTAAAAAACGTGGTGATCCCGATCCTCGAAGACGGCTCGGGAAAAAAAGCCGGGGTCGACTTCGGGATCGCGGTCAACCCTGAGTTCCTGCGCGAAAGCACCGCGATCAAGGACTACGACTACCCACCGATGACCGTGATCGGCGAATTCGACAGCGCCTCCGGCGACGTCCTGCAAGCGCTCTACGAAGAACTCGACGCGCCGATTATCCGCAAGGACATCGAAGTGGCCGAGATGATCAAGTACACCTGCAACGTCTGGCACGCCACCAAGGTCACCTTCGCCAACGAAATCGGCAACATCGCCAAGGCGGTCGGGGTCGATGGACGCGAAGTGATGGAGGTGGTCTGCCAGGACAAGACCCTCAACCTATCCCAGTACTACATGCGCCCCGGCTTTGCCTTCGGCGGCTCCTGCCTGCCCAAGGACGTGCGCGCCCTGACCTACCGCGCCGCCTCTCTGGACGTCGACTCGCCACTGCTCAATTCGCTGATGCGCAGCAATGGAAGCCAGGTGCAGAACGCCTTCGACCTCGTCGCCAGCCATGACAAACGCCGCATCGCCCTGCTCGGCCTGAGCTTCAAGGCCGGTACCGACGACCTGCGCGAAAGCCCGCTGGTGGAACTGGCGGAAATGCTCATCGGCAAGGGCTTCGACTTGAGCATCTACGACAAGAACGTCGAGTACGCCCGTGTCCACGGGGCGAACAAGGACTACATCGAATCGAAGATTCCCCATGTGTCGTCCCTGCTCAACGCCGACTTCGACGAGGTGATCGACAACAGCGACGTGATCATCCTCGGCAACCGTGACGAGCGGTTCCGCGCCCTGGCCGAGAACGCCCCGCACGGCAAACAGGTCATCGACCTGGTGGGCTTCATGTCCAAGGCCACTAGTGCGAGTGGCCGGACCGAAGGTATTTGTTGGTAAACCAACAGCAATCGCTACGCGGTTGATCGCCGGCAAGCCAGCTCCTACATGGACGGGGTTGAACGCGAACATTACGTACGACTCCGCACTGTAGGAGCCGGCTTGCCGGCGATGGCGTCCGCAAGGACGCCTCGCCTGCCTTAACCCCACCGAGCCCGCCGACAGGCCCGCCCGAGACAGAGACGGATGCAGATTATGCACAGGCTAAAACACGGCCTTCTTCAGGCCGCCGGTTGGCTGTTCTACTTGAGTTTGCTGATGGGTCTGGCCGTGTTGCTGCCCACTTCGACCTTCGACGCCGACTCCAAGGACTTTATCTTCCTGATCGGGGCCGTGGGCATCTGGCGCTACGCCATGGGCGCCACCCATTTCGTCCGCGGGATGATTTTCCTCTACATCGTCTACCCGCACCTGCGCCGCAAAGTGCGCAAGCTGGGCAAGGCCGCGAACCCGTCCCAGGTATTCCTGATGGTCACCAGCTTCCGCATCGATGCGCTGACCACCGCTCAGGTCTACCGCTCGGTGATCCGCGAAGCCATCGACTGCGGCTTCCCAACCACCGTGGTCTGTTCCCTGGTGGAAATGTCCGATGAGCTACTGGTCAAGAGCCTCTGGGCGAAAATGAACCCGCCCGCTCACGTCACCCTCGACTTCGTGCGTATCGCCGGCACCGGCAAGCGCGACGGCCTGGCTTTCGGTTTCCGCGCCATCTCCCGCCACCTGCCGGACGACCGCGCCGTGGTCGCGGTGATCGACGGCGACACCGTGCTCAGCGAAGGCGTGGTGCGCAAGACCGTGCCCTGGTTCCAGCTGTTCGGCAATGTTGGCGGTCTGACCACCAACGAGTTCTGCGAAGTGCGCGGCGGCTACATCATGAGCGAATGGCACAAGCTGCGCTTCGCCCAGCGCCACATCAACATGTGCTCCATGGCCCTGTCCAAGCGCGTGCTGACCATGACCGGACGCATGTCGGTGTTCCGCGCCAGCGTGGTCACCGACCCGGACTTTATCGCCGACGTCGAAAGCGACTCGCTGCAACACTGGCGCCTGGGCCGCTTCAAGTTCCTCACCGGCGACGACAAGTCCAGCTGGTTCAGCCTGATGCGCCTGGGCTACGACACCTTCTACGTGCCCGATGCGGCGATCCACACGGTGGAACACCCGCCGGAAAAGAGCTTTATCAAATCCAGCCGCAAGCTGATGTACCGCTGGTACGGCAACAACCTGCGGCAGAACTCCCGTGCCCTGGGCCTGGGACTGCGCCGCCTCGGCCTGTTCACCGGCGTGGTGCTGTTCGACCAGCGCGTGTCGATGTGGACCTCACTGCTGGGTCTGACCGTGGCGCTGATCGCCAGCTTCAAGTACGGCATCGCGTTCATCCTCGCCTACCTGCTTTGGATCGGCCTGACCCGACTGATCCTGACCCTGCTGCTGGCCTGTTCCGGGCACAGCATCGGCCCGGCCTACCCGGTGATCCTCTATTACAACCAGATCGTCGGCGCACTGATGAAGATCTACGTGTTCTTCCGCCTCGACCGTCAATCCTGGACCCGCCAGGACACCAAACTGAGCCGCGACCTCGCCAGCTTCCAAGGCTGGTTCAACACCTGGTCGTCCCGAACCATGACCTTCTCCGCCGGTAGCATTTTCGTCGCCGTGCTGATGACGATGGTTTGACCCGACCCGCCTGAATTAGTGAATGGAGCTTTACCCATGAATTCCCAAGTCAATGCCAACGTCGTCCACGAATCCGAAGCCCAGCGCCAGCATGCGCGGGTGAAAATCCCGGCCAAGCTGCGCTTCCTCGGCAGCGCGAGCCAGCCCCTGGAAGTGCGGGTGCATGACCTGTCCGCCGGCGGCCTGAGCTTCAATGTCCCGCCGCAACAGGCCCTGACCCTGAAGCTCGGCGAGGTGTACAAGGGCCGCCTGCAATTCGTTATCGACAACCTCGGCCTGGCCATGGATGTCGAGTTGCAGGTGCGCGCCTACGACCGCCAGAGCGGCCGGGTCGGTTGCCAGTTCCAGAACCTGGAGCAGCAGGACATCGGTACTCTGCGCCACCTGATCACCTCGCACCTGTCCGGCGACATCGTCAACATGGGCGACGTGCTCGCCACCCTGCAGCGCGACAACTTCACCAAGGCGCGCAAGAACAAGGACGACGGCGGCGGCATGAGCGCCTTCGGTCGCCTGCGCGCCGTGACTTTCAGTCTCGGCATCTTCGTGGTCGGCCTCGCGGCCTTCGGCTTTGTCCTGAAGTCGGTGTATGGCCTGTACTTCGTCAGCCACGCCCAGGCCGGCCTGGTCAGCGTAGCGGGCATGAACATCACCATGCCCCGCGATGGCACCGTGCAAAGCCTGATCAAGGAAGACGGCGTCGCCGCCAAGGGTGCGCCGCTGGCGACTTTCAGCACCAGCATGCTCGATGTGCTCAAGGGGCATCTCGACGAAAACCAGCTGCAACCGGCCAAGATCGAGGAACTGTTCGGCAAGCAGATGACCGGCACGCTGACTTCGCCTTGCGATTGCACGGTGGCGCAGCAACTGGTCGCCAACGGCCAATACGCCAGCAAGGGCGATGTGATCTTCCAGCTGGTGCCTAGGGGGAGCCAGGCGAATGTCGAGGCGCGCTTCTCCTATCGGCAGTTTGGCGACGTGCGTCCAGGCACCCGGGTGAACTTCCAGATCGCCGGCGAAGCGCAGGTGCGTCAGGGCAAGATCATCAGCAGTAGCAGCCTGAAAAGCAGCGACCTGTCCTCGGATATCCGTGTCCTGATCAAGCCTGACGAAAGCCTCGACAGCAGCCTCGCCGGACGCCCGGTGGAGGTCAACAGCGACCGTGGCCCGAACATCAACTGGCTGATCGACAAAGCCATGGCCGCCGGTCTGTAAGCGGAGGACATGCCTGTGAATAATCGTCCCCCTT
The DNA here is from genome assembly GCF_059420925.1 of Pseudomonas sp. GW821-FHT03C07. Classification (NCBI taxonomy): domain Bacteria; kingdom Pseudomonadati; phylum Pseudomonadota; class Gammaproteobacteria; order Pseudomonadales; family Pseudomonadaceae; genus Pseudomonas; species Pseudomonas sp. GW821-FHT03C07. The sequence continues at coordinate 77,757 of NZ_JBWKUQ010000009.1, read as the reverse complement.
ACGAGTGCCCTGCACTCGATCGCGAGCAAGCTTGCTCCTACAGTGAGCCGGTTGCCCACACGATCGACTGCACCACGACCCCCAGGGTAATCGATGATGGCGACTTTCTTGCCCGCCACGCTATCGACTGCGCCACGAGCCCCAGCGTAATCGATGATGGCGGATTTCTTGCCCGCCGCGCTATCGACTGTGCCACGAGCCCCTGTAGGAGCGAGCTTGCTCGCGATAGATCTCAAAGCCACCGCCACCTCGCCCTGAGCACCCTGACCCTGGCCATCGCCCTGACCGGTTGCGCCGGCCTGCCCGACCAGCGTCTGGCCAATGAAGCGCTCAAGCGCGGCGATACCACCCTGGCCGAGCAGAACTACCGCAAGCTGGCGGACCTGGGCTACAGCGATGCACAGGTCGGCCTGGCCGATATCCAGGTGGAAAGCCGCGACCCGGCCCTGCTCAAGCAGGCGGAAGCGACCTACCGCGCCGCCGCCGACACCTCGCCCCGGGCCCAGGCGCGCCTGGGCCGCCTGCTGGTGGCCAAGCCCGGCGCCAGCGAGGCCGAACACCACGAAGCCGAAGACCTGTTGAAAAAGGCCTTCGCCAACGGTGAAGGCAACACCCTGATCGCCCTGGCGATGCTCTACCTGCAATTCCCGCAGAGCTTCCCCAACGTCAACGCCCAACAACAGATCAACCAATGGCGCGGCGCCGGTTACCCGGAAGCGGGCGTGGCTCAAGTGCTGCTCTACCGCACCCAGGACACCTATGACCAGCATCTGGATGAGGTGGAAAAGATCTGCAAGAGCGCGCTCCACAGCTTCGACATCTGCTACGTCGAACTGGCCACCGTGTACCAGAAACGCGCCCAACCGGAGCAACAGGCCGCCCTGCTCAAGCAACTCCAGGCCGCCTACAGCCGTGGCGCCGTCGGGGCCCAAAGGATCGACAGCGTCGCCCGGGTGCTCAGCGATGCGAGCCTCGGCCAACCGGACACCAAGACCGCGCAAGCGCTGCTCGAACAGATCGCCCCCGGCTACCCGGCATCCTGGGTCAGCCTGGCGCAACTGCTCTACGACTTCCCCGACCTGGGTGACGTCAAGCAGATGCTGGAATACCTCGACAACGGCCGCGCCGCCGACCAGCCCCGCGCCGAACTGCTGCTGGGCAAGCTCTACTACGAAGGCAAGTGGGTGCCGGCAGACGCCAGGCAGGCCGAGGCGCACTTCCAGAAAGCCCTCGGTAAGGAGGTCGCCGCCGATTACTACCTGGGGCAGATCTATCGTCGCGGCTACCTCGGCCAGGTCGACTCGCAAAAGGCCCTCGACCACCTGCTCAAGGCTGCCCGCAACGGCCAGAACAGCGCCGACTTCGCCATTGCCCAACTTTTTTCCCAGGGCAAAGGGACCAAACCCGACCCGCTCAACGCCTACGTCTTCAGCCAACTGGCCAAAGTCCAGGACACCCCACTGGCCAATGAGCTGGCCCAACAACTCGACACCCAACTGCCGCCTGCCCGACGTGCCGATGCTCGGCGCCTGCTGCAACAGGAGCAGCGCCTGCGCGGGACCCTGAGCCGCAATCCGCTGGACCTGCAACAAGTCCTGCAAGCAGGCGACCGCGAGGAAAAAACCTTATGACACTTAATCCATTCGTCAAGGCTGGTATCGGCCTGAGCTTCGCCCTGCTCTGGTCCTGCCCGAGCCTGGCGGCGATCACCGAGACCAAGAACTTCGGCCTCGAAGTAAAAATCACCGGCCAATCCGAAGACGACCGCGACCTCGGCACCCTCAAGGGCGGCGACGTCAACGGCATCGGCCTGGACCTGCGGCCATGGGTCTACGGCGAACGTGGCAACTGGAGCGCCTACGCCATGGGCCAGGCCGTGACCGCCAGCGACATCATTGAAACCGACACCCTGCAACAGTCCGATGCCAGCCAGGAAACCTCGAGCAACGACGCGCGCAAACCGGATAAAAGCTACCTGGCCCTGCGCGAATTCTGGATCGGCTACAAGGGCCTGACGCCTTATCCGGGCGAGATGCTGAAACTCGGTCGCCAGCGCCTGCGCAATGACGACGGGCAATGGCGCGACACTAATATCGAAGCGCTGAACTGGAGCTTCGACACCACCCTGCTGCGGGCCAACCTGGGCGCCGCCGAGCGCTTCAGCGAATATCGCACCGACCTCACCGAACTGGCGCCCAAGGACAAGGATCGCCTGCATGTCTACGGCGATGTTGCCTACCAGTGGACACCCGGCCAGTGGATTGGCCTGCGCGCCCACCACACCCACGACGACGGCAAGCTCGACTACCCGACACCGGGTGTCGCCGCCGACCCGCTGGATAAAAAAGCCAACGGCGACCTGACCTGGCTCGGTCTGGAAGCCGACAGCGATGCCTACAATTTCAGAAACACCAACACCGTCAACTACTGGGCCAGCCTGACCGGCATGAGCGGCCAGCGCGACCGCGTCAACCCGCTCAACGCCGACGGCAGCCAGCCGGCAGACGCCACGCGCGGCAGCCATATCAACGGCTGGGCCAGCGACCTCGGCGTGCGCCTGCGTCTCGACCCGAACTGGCAGGTCGGCGCCGCCTATGCCCGCGCCAGCGGCGACTACGAACAGAACGGCCTGGAAAGCAACCGCTCGAACTTCACCGGTACCCGCACGCGGACCCACCGTTTCGGCGAAGCCTTCCGTGGCGAAATGAACAACCTGCAGACCGCCACCCTGTTCGGCTCCTGGCAGCTGCGCGAGGACTATGACGCCAGCCTGATCTACCACAAGTTCTGGCGCGTCGACGGGCAAAAGGACGTCGGCAGCAACGGCATCAACGCCGTGCAGAACAACTACGACGACGCCACCGGTGCCCTGCTCTCCAGCGCCTCGCTGCCCTTGCAGGACGGCAAGAAGGACCTCGGCCAGGAAGTCGACCTGGTCGTGACCAAGTACTTCAAGCAAGGCCTGCTGCCCGCCGCCCTGAGCCAATCGATCGACGAACCTTCAGCGCTGGTGCGCTTTCGCGGCGGCGTGTTCAAGCCCGGCGATGCCTATGGCAAGAGCGTCGATTCCTATATGCACCGCGCGTTTGTCGACGTGATCTGGCGCTTCTGATGCAGACCGCCAAGGGAGTGACCGAGATGAACCACAGCGCCCTGCAAGGCTCGCTCAGCGTATTGGCCGGCGCCCTGCTGTTGGCCAGCAGCGCGGCCTTTGCCAGCGTCGAAGCGCCGCCCGGCAAAATCGAGCACGCGCCGACCCTGGCCAAGGAACTGCAACAGGCCAAGACCTACACCGTCAGCAGCGCGCCGACCGCGCCGCTGCACCTGGAAAAACCCCAGTTGCCTGACCTCAGCGGCTACACCGGCGAGGCCGTTGCGGCGAAGATCGGGCGCGGCAAGCCGGGCAAGATCAGCGTCCGCCGGATGATGCAGGAAGACGCCCTCAAGGACTTTATCGGCGGCGACAACAAGATGGCCGAGTGGGTGGTGCGCCAGCACGGCATTCCCCAGGCGATCTTCATCGACGACGGCTATATCAACCTCAAGGACCTGAGCAAAAAACTGCCCAAACAGTACATCAGCGAAACCTCGCCGGGGGTATTCCTGGCCAGGTTGCCGATCGTGGTCGGGCGCAAGGGCATCCTTGAAATCGACGGCCAGACCCAGGAGCTGCGGCTGTCCCAGGAAGGCGGTTCGTTCCTGGTCAACGACGGCCAACTGTTTATCCGTGACACCCAGGTCACCGGCTGGCGCGAAGCCGACAATGGCCCGGCAACCTTCCGTTCGCCCAAGGAATTCCGTCCGTTCCTGCTGGCCTGGGGCGGCACCGAAACCTATATCGTCAATAGCCGGATGGCCAGCTTCGGCTATGCCAACAGCAAGTCCTACGGTGTGAGTATTTCCCAGTACACGCCGAAGATGGCCCAGGTGCTCAAGCGCCCCGAGCCGACCGGCTGGATCATCGGCTCCGAGTTCTCGGACATGTGGTACGGCTTCTACTGCTACGAGACCCGCGACTTCGTGGTCAAGGGCAACATCTACCGCGACAACATCGTCTACGGCATCGACCCCCACGACCGTTCCCACGGGCTGATCATCGCCGACAACAGGGTGCACGGGACCAAAAAGAAACACGGCATCATCCTTTCCCGGGAAGTGAACGACAGCTTCATCTTCAACAACCGCAGCTATGACAACCAGCTCTCGGGCCTGGTGATCGACCGCAACAGCGTCAACAACCTGATCGCCTACAACGAGATCTACCAGAACCGCACCGACGGCATCACCCTCTACGAGAGCGCCGACAACCTGATCTACGCCAACAAGGTCATCGGCAACCAGCGCCACGGCATCCGTATCCGCAACAGCGTGAACATCCGCCTGTACGAGAACGTCGCCATGGCCAACGGCCTGACCGGGGTCTACGGCCACATCAAGGACCTGAGCGACACCGACCGCGACATCAAGCTCGACCCGTTCGACGCTCAGGTCTCGCTGATCGTGGTCGGTGGCGAACTCGCCGGCAACGGCAGCGGCCCGCTGTCCATCGACTCGCCGTTGAGTGTCGAGCTGTATCGGGTGTCGATGCTCGCACCGACGAAAAACAGCGGCATCAGCTTCAGCGGGATTCTCGGCGATCGCCAGGATGAAATTCTCGACCTGCTGGTGCGTCAGCAGAAAGCCGTGCTGATCGACCCTGTCGAACGCCAGACCCCCTTGCCGGATTGAGGACGACCTTTATGAACCCACACCTGATCAAACTGCTCGGCCTGTCGGGCCTTGCCGCGGCAATCTTCGCCGCCAGCGGCAGCCTCAAGGCCGAGGAAGTCCAGGCGCCGAATTTCACCGCCGAGCCCTGCTGCAGCCTGTGCCCGGCGGCCCATGACGCGAAGAACTACACCACCCGCTACCAGCAGAACTTCACCACCCTGGTCCAGGCCCAGGGCGACTGGCTGTTCCGCACCCAGGAAGACCTGCGCACCGAGTTCGACACCAGCCCCGCCGGCTACCGGCGTCTGCAACAACTGCGCGATGCGTTCAAGAGCAAGGGCGTGGAGTTGGTGGTGGTGTACCAGCCGACCCGTGGTTTGGTGGATCGCAACAAACTGTTCCCGGCCGAGCGCGCCAAGTTCGACTATGAAAAAGCCCTGGGCAACTACCAGGCGATGCTCGGGCGTTTCGCCAAAATGGGCTACCACGTGCCGGATCTGTCGCCGCTGACCAATGAACAACAGGCCCACGATTTCTACTTCCGGGGTGACCAGCACTGGACCCCGTATGGCGCCGAGCGCACCGCGAAAATCGTCGCCGAGACGGTGAAAAAGATCCCGGGCTTTGCCGACATTCCCCATCGCGAATTCGAGACCTGGGTTTCCGGGCGCATGGGCAAGACCGGCACCCTGCACAACATGGCCGGCCAGCTCTGCGGCACCAGCTACGCAATCCAGTACATGGAACAATTCAGCACCGAACCCAAGGGCGAAGCGGCGGACGGCGACCTGTTCGGCGACGCCGGCAACCCGCGGATCACCCTGGTGGGCACCAGCCACAGCGGCAAGAACTACAACTTCGCCGGCTTCCTGCAACAGTACATCGGTGCCGACATCCTCAACGTCGCCTTCCCCGGCGGCGGTCTGGAAGGCTCGATGCTGCAGTACCTGGGCAGCGAGGAATTCCAGAAAACTCCACCGAAAGTGCTGATCTGGGAATTCTCGCCGCTGTATCGCCTGGACCAGGAAACCATCTACCGGCAGATGATGGCCCTGCTCGGCAACGGCTGCGAAGGCAAGAGCGCCGAGATGAGCGCCAGCACCACGGTCAAGACGGGCAAGAACGAACTGCTGGTCAACCGCAACAACCGCGACCTGCGCAACAGCGCGCACCAGGTCGACATCCGTTTCGCCGACACCTCGGTGAAAACCCTGCACGCCACCCTCTGGTACATGAACGGCCGCCACGAGGACATCAAGATCGAGAAACCGCCAACCTCCGACACCGACGGACGTTTCGCCTTTGAACTGCGCACCGACGAAGACTGGGCCAACCAGAACCTGCTGGCGCTCGAAGTCCAGGGCCCGGAAGCCGGCGGCGCGCCACAGCAAGTCGAGGCGAAAATCTGCAAACGCAACGTATTCCCCAGCGCCGAGCCCCCTGTGGCACGGGCCGGGCTATGAGGTGCCTACCGATGAAACTCCGCACACTGCTTGTTCCTTCACTGCTCGGTTTGGCGATGCTCGCCAGCTCGGCCCACGCCGCCGCGCCGCTGCGCCCGCCCCAGGGTTACCTGGCCGCCATCGACAAGGTCAAGAGCGGCGACAACGGCGGCGGCTGCGACGCCATGCCCCAACCCTACACCGGCTCATTGCAGTTCCGCAGCAAATACGAGGGTTCCGACAAGGCTCGGGCGACCCTCAACGTACAGTCGGAACAAGCCTTTCGCGACACCACTGCGGACATCACCAAAATGGAACGCGGCACCAGCAAACAGGTGATGCAGTTCATGCGTGACGGTCGCCCGGAACAGTTGAGCTGCACCCTGAACTGGCTGACCGCCTGGGCCCAGGCCGACGCGCTGATGTCCAAGGACTTCAACCACACCGGCAAATCCATGCGCAAATGGGCCCTGGGCAGCATGGCCTCGGCCTATGTCCGCCTGAAGTTCTCCGACTCCCAGCCGCTGGCCACCCACCAGAAGGAAGCGCAACTGATCGAGGCCTGGTTCAGCAAGATGGCCGACCAGGTGGTCAGCGACTGGGACAACCTGCCGCTGGACAAGACCAACAACCATTCGTACTGGGCCGCGTGGTCGGTGATGGCGACCGCAATCGCCACCGACCGTCGCGACCTCTTCGACTGGTCAGTGAAGGAATACAAGGTCGGCGCCAACCAGGTCGACCCGCAGGGTTTCCTGCCCAACGAGCTCAAGCGTCAACAACGGGCCTTGGCTTATCACAACTACGCGTTGCCGCCGCTGTCGATGATTGCCAGCTTTGCCCTGGCCAACGGCGTGGATCTGCGCCAGGAAAACAATGGTGCGCTCAAGCGCTTGGGTGATCGGGTGTTGGCCGGGGTGAAGGATCCGCAGCAATTCCAGGCCAGAAATGGCAAGGACCAGGACATGACCGACCTCAAGGTCGACTCGAAATTCGCCTGGCTGGAACCCTACTGCACGCTCTACACCTGTCCGCCGGACGTGCTTGAACACAAGCATCAGATGCAACCGTTCAAGACCTTCCGCCTCGGCGGCGACCTGACCAAGGTCTACGACCCGACGCACGAAAAGGGCAACAAACAAGGGAATTGAAGCGCTGGAACAACCTGTGGCGAGCGGGCTTGCCCTAATGCCAGTCAGTTAAGGCTGAACACGGCCCTTGTGGGAGCAGAGCTTGCTCGCGAAGAGGCCCTTGAGACCGCTAAAAGCTTCGCGGGCAAGCACCGCTCCCACAGGTTAAGTGGTGTTTTCAATACCCCATTTCCTTAACTGAACGGCATTAGGGCAAGCCCCCTCGCCACAGGGAATCGCCTTCACCACAAGTCAGTGCATGACAGTGGACCTACGTAATACACCCCCCCGATTTCCATGGGGGGTTTGGGGGGGCTTCGGCCCTTGACCGTTGATGAAACAAGGAGAGCTCGGGATGGTCTTTTCATCCAATGTGTTCCTGTTCCTGTTCCTGCCGATCTTTCTCGGCTTGTACTACCTGAGCGGGCAACGCTATCGCAACCTGTTGTTGCTGATCGCCAGTTACCTGTTCTACGCCTGGTGGCGGGTCGACTTCCTCGCGCTGTTCGCCGGCGTCACCCTATGGAACTACTGGATCGGCCTCAAGGTTGGGGCCGCTGGCGTGCGTAGCAAACCGGCGCAACGCTGGCTGCTGCTCGGCGTCGCCGTCGACCTGGGCATCCTCGGCTACTTCAAGTACGCCAACTTCGGTGTCGACAGCCTCAACGCGATCATGACCTCGTTCGGCCTCGAACCCTTCATCCTCACCCACGTGCTGCTGCCGATCGGGATCTCGTTCTACATCTTCGAGTCCATCAGCTACATCATCGACGTCTACCGTGGCGACACCCCGGCCACCCGCAACCTGATCGACTTCGCGGCCTTCGTGGCGATCTTCCCGCACCTGATCGCCGGCCCGGTCCTGCGTTTCCGCGACCTCGCCGAGCAGTTCAACAACCGTACCCACACCCTCGACAAATTCTCCGAGGGCGCCACACGGTTCATGCAGGGTTTTATCAAGAAGGTCTTTATCGCCGACACCCTGGCGGTGGTCGCCGACCATTGCTTCGCCCTGCAACAACCAACCACCGGCGATGCCTGGCTCGGCGCCCTGGCCTACACCGCGCAGCTGTACTTCGACTTCTCCGGCTACAGCGACATGGCCATCGGCCTGGGCCTGATGATGGGCTTCCGCTTTATGGAGAACTTCAAGCAGCCGTACATCAGCCAATCGATCACCGAGTTCTGGCGGCGCTGGCATATCAGCCTGTCGACCTGGCTGCGCGACTACCTCTACATCACCCTGGGCGGCAACCGCAAAGGCACGCTGACCACCTACCGCAACCTGTTCCTGACCATGCTGCTCGGTGGCCTGTGGCACGGCGCCAACCTCACCTACATCGTCTGGGGCGCCTGGCACGGCCTTTGGCTGGCGATTGAAAAAGCCCTGGGCATCGACACCTTGCCACGCCGTTTCAACCCGATCCGCTGGGCCCTGACCTTCCTGCTGGTGATCATGGGCTGGGTGATCTTCCGTTCCGAAAACCTCCACGTCGCCGCCCGCATGTACGGCGCCATGTTCAGCTTCGGCGAGTGGTCGCTGTCGGAACTCAACCGCGCCAGCCTCACCGGCCTGCAAGTGGCGACCCTGGTGCTGGCCTACGCGACCCTGGCGCTCTTTGGCCTGCGCGACTTCTACCGCAACCCGCCTACCACCAAGGCCAAACCCGCCGACGGCCCGGCCACCGCGCAACCTGACCTGATCAAGGCGGTACCTGGTGAAACGGCCGGCAGCATTCACGAACCCGGCTACAGCGTCGGCACCGAAGCCCAGGTGCAACCGGCCTACGGGGTCGCCGACTGGCCGCGTTATGTGATGCGCACCCTGGTCCTGCTGCTGTTTATCGCCTCGATTCTCAAACTCTCGGCGCAAAGCTTTTCGCCGTTCCTTTACTTCCAGTTCTGAGGGAGCCGACCATGACCCGCTCATTCCGCATCCTCTACATCGCCCTGTTCCTCGTCACCTTGCTGGCGCTGGGGTTGTGGTCGCTGCGCAGCTTTATCGGCTTCAGCAGCAACCCCGACGCGACCCTGCTCGACGGGCGCTGGACCAAGGCCGTGGAAACCCGCTACGACACTGAATTCCCGATCAAGCGCCTGGGCACCAACCTCTGGGCCGCGCTGGACTTCAAGCTGTTCAACGAAGGCCGTCCGGGGGTAGTGCTGGGCCGCGACCAGTGGCTCTACAGCGACGAGGAGTTCAACCCGGTTGCCGGCGAGCAGCAGAACCTGCAAGGCAACTACGCGCTGGTCGAAGGCGTGCGCCAGACCCTCAAGGCCAAGGGCGTGAAACTGGTGTTGGCGATCGTTCCGGCCAAGGTCCGCCTGTACCCGGAACACCTGGGCGACGTGCGTCCGGCGAGTATTCACGCCAACCTCTACCAGGACTTCCACGCCCGGGCCGCCGCCGAGCGGATCCTTGCTCCCGACCTGCTGGGCCCGCTGCAACAGGCCAAGCAACAAGGCCAGCAAGTATTCCTGCGCACCGACACCCACTGGACCCCGGACGGCGCGCAAATCGCCGCGACCCAACTGGCCGACGCCATCGGCAAGCACGCCCCGCTCAGAGGCGAACCGCAGCGCTTTGTCACCGAAGCCGAGAAGACCGAACCACACAAGGGCGACCTGACCCTGTTCCTGCCGCTGGACCCGCTGTTCAGCAACCTGATGCCGCCCCAGGAACCGCTGGAAAAACGCAGCACCCGCGCCGCTGACGATCAGCCGGTCGCTGGCGATGCGCTGTTCGCCGACAACCAAGTCCCGGTGGCGCTGATCGGCACCAGCTACAGCGCCAACCCGAACTGGAACTTCGTCGGCGCGCTGAAGCAGGCCCTGCACCGCGACGTAGTGAATTACGCCGAAGACGGCCACGGCCCGATCCTGCCGATGCTCGCCTACCTGGAAAGCGACGCCTTCAAGAACAGCCCGCCGCAGGTACTGATCTGGGAATTCCCGGAGCGCTACCTGCCGGTCAACAACGAAATCGGCGATGCCGACCCCAAGTGGGTCGCGCAATTGAAAGCCACGGGGCTGCACCAACAGAACCTGGTCCAGAACACACCTAAATCCGAGTCGCCCGAACGGGCGCAAAACTGAAAGAGGTACTTCCCATGACCTTCAACATCACTCGTAAAAACAGCCAAGGCCGCGCGGTCAAAACCCTGGCCCTGGCCGCGGGCCTGAGCCTGCTGTCGTTGTCCGTCTGGGCCGGCGATTCCGCCCTGTACGGCCCGGTCGCACCGAAAGGCTCGAGCTTCGTGCGTATCTACAACGCCAGCAACCAAGAGGTCAGCGCCAGCGTTGGCGCTACGGCGCTGAGCGATGTCGCGCCATTGGCCAGCAGTGATTTCAGCTTTATGCCCGGCGGCGACTACAGCGCCAAGGTCGGTAGCCAGAGCCTGTCGGTGACACTCGCCGCCGACCACTATTACACCCTGGTCAACAGCACCAGCGGCCAGCCGCAACTGATCGAAGAGCCGCCGTTCAAGAACAAGCAGAAGTCATTGGTGCGGGTGCAGAACCTGAGTGACAAGGCCCTGACCCTGAAAACCGCCGACGGCAAGACCGACGTGGTCCAGGCGGTGGCGGCCAAGGGTCGTGGCGAGCGCGAAATCAACCCGGTGAAAGTCAGCTTCGCCCTGTACGACGGCGACAAAAAGATCAGCGACCTCAAGCCCGTGGCCCTGGAGCGCGGTGAAGCGGCGGTGCTCTACGTCACCGGCAGCGGCAGCAGCCTGTCGCCGGTCTGGGTCAAGCGCCCGGTTTCGACCCGCTGATGAATTCGCCGGACGAACACAAACCTCGTGGCCCCCGCCAATGAACCTGTGGGAGCCAACCTGTGGGAGCGGAGCTTGCCCGCGAAGAGGCCCTTAAGAGCGCTAAAAGCTTCGCGGGCAAGCTCCGCTCCCACACAAACAGTGCACCCACAAGAAATGCGGTCACCTTGAGCCCTTCGTCCGGCACGAAACAACAACAAGAGAGTGAAACGACAGAACGCAGTAGCTCTAACCCATAGATTGTTTAAAGGAGTAACACCATGATTCCAGTCATCCTCTCAGGTGGTAGCGGCTCACGTCTTTGGCCGCTTTCGCGCAAGCAGTTTCCCAAGCAATTCCTCGCCCTCACCGGCAAGGAAACGCTGTTCCAGCAAACCCTCGAACGCCTGGTGTTCGAGGGCATGGAAAGCCCGATCGTGGTCTGCAACCTGGACCACCGCTTTATCGTCAACGAGCAACTGAGCAACCGCCAGCTCAGCGCCCAGCGCATCCTGATGGAGCCCTTCGGCCGCAACACCGCCCCGGCCGTAGCCCTGACCGCGATGTTGCTGGTCAACGAAGGCCGCGACGAACTGATGCTGGTACTCCCCGCCGATCACGTGCTCGACGACCAGAAAGCCCTGCAACGCGCCCTGGCCCTGGCTACCGTGGCCGCCGAGCGCGGTGAAATGGTCCTGTTCGGCGTCCCGGCAAGTAAACCGGAAACCGGCTATGGCTACATCAAGTCGAGCAACGATGCGCTGCTGCCGGAAGGCGTCAGCCGGGTCTCGCAGTTCGTCGAGAAACCCGATGAAAAACGCGCCATCGAGTTCGTCGAGGCCGGCGGTTACTTCTGGAACAGCGGCATGTTCCTGTTCCGCGCCAGCCGCTTCCTCGAAGAGCTGAAAAAACACGACCCGGATATCTACGACACCTGCCTGCTGACCCTGGAACGCAGCACCCAGGACGGCGACAGCATGACCTTCGACGAAGCCACCTTCGCCCAGTGCCCGGACAACTCCATCGACTACGCGGTGATGGAAAAGACCCAGCGCGCCTGCGTGGTGCCATTGAGCGCCGGCTGGAGCGATGTCGGCTGCTGGTCATCGTTGTGGGATGTGCATGAAAAGGACGAGAACGGTAACGTCAGCAAGGGCGACGTGGTGATCCAGGACAGTCACAACTGCATGATCCACGGCAACGGCAAACTGGTCTCGGTGATCGGCCTGGATGACATAGTCGTGGTCGAAACCAAGGACGCCATGATGATCGCCCACAAGGACAAGGTTCAGGGCGTGAAACAGATGGTCAACACCCTTAACGCCCAGGGCCGCAGCGAAACCCAGAACCACTGCGAGGTCTACCGGCCCTGGGGTTCCTACGACTCGGTGGACATGGGCGGACGCTTCCAGGTCAAGCACATCTCGGTCAAGCCGGGGGCTTGCCTGTCATTGCAGATGCACCACCACCGCGCCGAACACTGGATCGTGGTCAGTGGCACCGCCGAAGTGACCTGCGACGACAACGTGTTCCTGCTCTGCGAGAACCAGTCCACCTACATCCCGATTGCCTCGGTACACCGCCTGCGCAACCCGGGCAAGATCCCGTTGGAGATTATCGAAGTGCAGTCCGGCAGCTACCTGGGCGAAGACGATATCGAGCGCTTTGAAGATGTCTACGGGCGCTCGACCGCGCCTGAACAGGAGGTGAAAACCATCGCCCAGTAAACTACAGTGTTCCACTCACCCCCGCCCCGCTGGCTGCGTACCCCCTATCCGCAGTCGGTGGGAACGGGGGGGGGGGTTTGCCGGGGATACCTTTCCTGAGCTCAGCTTTCGGACTAAGACCCCCCTTGAAACCAGCTTTTTAAGCGCCCTAAAAAAGTTGGCGGCGGAGCGTTCAAACGCTCATATTCATGGTTTAGCGTGTAAACAAGGTAGGCAATATTGTCGGCATTATCGGTCATGGCTAGCTGCCGCACTACGGGATCACTATTAAAGGTACTCACAAATGCCTGTTTGTTCAAAAAACCGAGCGGGTGATTTTTTACCTGATTCTCAGAGAGGCCATTTTGCATCATGCGATATCCTTGCATCTTGAGATTAAGAGCGGCCCAGTCACTTCCATGCTTATATAAATCCTCATTATCCATGTACCAATAATCCTTCGTTTTAAGATATTGATGTGACCACTCATGAATAAGAAGCACCGCCAATTCTTCGGAGTCCTTGAGCACATTGGACGACATCTTAATATACATTGATTTTTCTTTATCACTTCCATAAACATAGGCAGCTCTCGGAGTCCCGGCTTCCTCAAAACCGATTATTCGAGCAGGATTGACCGTGTACGCTTGATCTCTCAAGCGTTCAAGCCAGGCGTTACCAAAGCCGGCTACCGGCCGCTGCTCACTCCCCGTGAAGCTCCACAAAATTTCCCTGCCAGGGTATTCGTAAAACTCCTGATTTTCTGCCGAAAGCGCCGCGACTGCATTGTCCAGCATCGTATGGGCACGCATGATGGCTGTTGCAATTGTCTTGCCCGCCTGAGGATTGGACTTGTTGATAGAAAGCAGGCCCCGGTTCGTGATGGTCTGATTCTTAGAGAAAAAATAAGCGGTGGCGGGCTTATTTTTATCGAAAAAACTGAAGTTCGAGTCATGGGCAAGATTGAGCCGTGCCCCTTCCATGGCCTTGTTCCAGCGCTGCCCGACCAGCCCCGCAGCATCACTCAGGACAACAGGACTGTTTTGCACGAACTGGTAGCGGTTAAATCCATCGATATCGCCGGCTGGGTCAGGGTTGAGCCAACGTTGCTGCCACGGCAGGTAATATCTGAGCCCATAATAATACAGCCCCGTCGCATCCCGCTCCTTACCCGAGTAACGGACAGTTTTATAGCTGGCTTCGACTTCACTTCGCCCAGCAAACCAGGCTGTACCGCCGTAGGGATGATAGGTCTCCTGGCTGATCACCTCGGCGTCACCATCCAGCTCCAGACTGCTGGAGCCCAGATGGTCGGTCAGGTTGTAGCGGTATTGATCATTGGCGACTCCAGACGGCGGTGTCGTTTCCCAGTGCAGCACCTGCATGGCACTGCGCCCAGCCTGCATGCCGATCACTTGCAACACTTCGCCGGTGCCTTGATGGGTGCGGATTTCCAGGCCAGGCAGGTAGCGGACTTCCGATATCAGCGAACGGGCGTTGGTTTGGATGGAGCGGACTTTGCGTCGCCGCAAGCCATCGCCGCCGTACACATACAACTCCAGATCATCGTCAACATCGTCACGTTCGACTGGTCGCACCTCACGCAATTGATTACGCACATCCCAGCTCATCGCCTGCCCCGGTTGCAGCTCCAGCAGGTTGCCGTTGCCGTCAAAAGCGGCAGCAATTTCCTCTTCGGTGGGGGGCCGATCATTTTGCTCAGGCAAACAGCGATTGCTGTAGCATGCCGCCGTCAGCTTGCGGCTATGGCTTTGCGGGCCGACATGGATCAACTCCAGCAAATTCCCACCCGCGTCGTAGTGGTAAGTTTGACGATAGTTGGCGACTGCACCCGGATCGTCGAAACGATTGAAGTCAGGCCCTCGACTGGCAGTGCCCGCCTCCCAGCCCGTTGCCTCGATCAACTGGTAGAGACTGTCGTAGCCATGATGTTTGATTGGCTCAACCCGCTGATTGGCGAAATAACGAGTCGGCAAGGCCGCGTCTTCAATGCTCAGCACATTGCCCACTGGATCGTAGTCGTAATGCAGGTCTTGCAACGCCGCTTCAGTTCCATGTCGAGCCTGAAGTCGAATCAGGCGGCCGTCTTCAGGGCGGTAGGTCAGCGTACTGACCACACCGTTACCGGCGGTTTCCTGTTCGACCTGACCAAAGGCACTGTAGGCAATGCCATTGACCAGCGTTTGTGGGGCTGTCTGACCGCTGAGTTGCAGATGGCTGGCAAACAATTGACCGTCAACGGTGTAATCGAATAGTTGTCGATTACCCTTGGCATCGGTCTGTTCCAGCACATCGCCCAGCGGGTTGAAGCGTGACGAGGTGGTCGCTGCTTGCGCCACGGGCTCCAGCAGCGAATCCCGCTCCGGCAGCCCTGACGGCCAATCGGGTATGTCCAGCGCGCTCAGGAATCGCTGGGTCTGTTCAAGCACTCCGCCCGTCAAGGCGTACTCGTCCAGTGTCTGAGTACCCGCAGGATCATCATGTCGAATCAACTGTCCGCATTGATTATGAGCGGCGAAATCGTCACTGCCATCGGCATACTCATAGCGCTCGGTACAATGCGCTGTCTCGCCTTCACCCTGCTCGACAATTGCCAAGGGCCGCAGCAGATCGTCGTACTCGACCTGCCGCTCACTGCCGCGACTGTCCCAAGCTTGAACCAGTTGATCAGCATCGCCGAACAAGCTGATCCGCTCACCGGCATCAACGCTGATCGAACCCAGTACCTTGCCTGACAATGAATAACGATTGACCAGGTTGGCAGGCGTGGCCGTATCTTCCGCACTCAACGCCCAGAGCCGGGGATCCCACTGTTGAACCAAGCGCCCCATGGCGTCATAGGCGCTGCGGTTGACCCGCTCTTCGGCTTGCGCCGTCTCGACAGAACGGCAGTAAGCGACCGAGCGCACGGCGAGCCCGCGAGGATCGATGACCGCCAGCGTCGGTGTGTGAGTGTGAATCCCGCCCGTCAGTCTCGACATGGCTCAGGCTCTGCGTAGGAGGCGTCAATCTAGTAATCACCCAATCCGCAGTGTTGGCTACTGTCAGAAATGACAGGGCCGATAAATGGTCATGACGGGTCTACAGCCCTATATCGCAACCAGCCAAAGGGGTGCCTGGATCAATTACCAGCAGCACCAAGCGTAGTGTCACAGCGTTTTCCTAAGGTTTGCCTATCAGGGCTATGGCGCGAAGTCGCACAGCGCTCAACTCCGCCACGGATACCTTGCCCTTGAACTCTGCTTTTCGGGCTCTCCAGTCCAAGCTCTTAACCTGATCGGCCAGTACGGCACCCGGGCGCTCCCCAGTCACCTCAACCTCAAAGGGATAGCCCTTTAACTGAGTCGTCATGGGGCAGCAGAGCATCAAGCCCGTCTTGTGGTTGTAGCTGGAAGGACTGAGCACCAACGCAGGCCGATGACCCGCTTGCTCATGCCCTGCCTGGGGGTCGAAGTAGAGCCAGACGATATCGCCGGAGTCAGGGACATAGCGACGGACCATCAGAACGCTTCCTTACCCACGGCGACATCAAAATTGACCTCTGCGTGCAGATTATCCGGGGTAATGCCAGCTACCAGCGTGTCCAGGTCGACCTCCTGTGGGTAAATAGGCTCAATGACGACGCAGCCATTTTCGACCCGGACATCAACCACTGAATCAAGTGACAGCTTCGCCGATTTCATGACTGCCGCCGGGATTCGAACCGAAGGGCTGTTACCCCATTTTTTGATGGTGACTTGCATGTCGCGACCCTCCTATACCGTATCTACAATGTAGATACAGTACCTCACCGCAGAAAGAGTATCAACAGTGTTGATACATCCCTGGATTTTGGCTATCCCGCGCCCTACAGGTCGCAGCTCATTTGCGCGAGTACCAGCCTATCACCTGCTCCAGACGGGGCCCCATGGAGACTATTCCCTTTCACTTGACTGAAATTTCCTAGAAAATCCCAACCCGTTGCGCCTGTCGGGGCCGGCGACTAGTCTGCATGTGTCACCGCAAATTCGGTGATACGGACGTGCAAGTCCGGACCGACAAAAGGCGCGCGACGCCAACGACTTTCAGGCGTTTTTTACGCCCGAAATAGTGTGTTATGGCGGCCGTGCGCGGGAGATCTTCGGGATCTGCCGGGTTTACCTTTTGCCCCGGTCTTGCACACCTGCGTACGGTCGCCACCTTTATTCGCGTGCAAGCGAACGGTGATGGCTCTCACTCATCAAAAGGGATACACCATGTTCAAGATCACCCCCAATCCGCCTGTCGCGGAAGATCTCACCTCCCCTGCATTTCGGCTCGCCGCCGAGCGGGCCTTCGCTCACTACGAGCTACCAGCGACCCGCATGCGGCCGCGGAAAAATCAAAACCGCAGCACCGAAGAAAGCCTGCTCCATATCTACGAAATCCTCCAGAGTGCCTCGGCGACCGCCTATGAAGCGGCGGACAATCTCCAGGGCGCGCAGCGCAAACTCGCCCTGGGAGCCGTGCATCTGATCGATATGGCTCAACAGGAAATGGATGGATTGCTCGACGCCTGATAGACCTGAGCGAGTGACTGCTCCCGCACCACTGTGCGGGAGCGATCATCGTTCAGTGACTCGAAAGCCAGCACAACGCCCGGCGTATTTAAGTACGATAAATGCGCTCATGTCTTCTATTAAAGACTGGACGACAATGGACGGCGTAAACATCTGTTATTTCAGGACGATAGATTTCGATCGCCTGGAAGACCTCCTCGGTATAAGAACTTACGCCAGGCGGCACATAGATAATGTCGTAATGTTGAGTCGGCAAAGACATATCTCCCTCCTCGGCAAAGGTCAATCGATAGCGTTGGGTGATATCGGCGTGTGTGATAGTCTCTACGGGCTCAGGCAGGTCGCCCTGTGATATGCCCCGGCTATTTTCCAGGAGGCGACGGGCAACACCTGATGATGTATCTTCACCGTGCAGTCCGTAGTAGTGCAACTTTTTACCCTCGGGAATCTGAATGGGCGCGGCGAACTTTTTCATATGCGTCGAGAATCCACCGTGGGAAACCAATATGGCTTCTGTTGCACCTCTCATCAGGGATTTTATGATCACTCCGTTGTGATTGAAAATCCTGGCGGCTCGTGTGCCCAGAAAATTCGATGCTACTTCGCGCGCTATCCCGGCAAACGGCTCATGCCATTGTTCCCGAGCTACCCGGCTAATAAGTTCATCTGCCCCCACGAGTGCTGGATTCAAAAAACCACTTTTTAACTCATCGTCTTCACTGGCGAGTTGCATTCCGGAGGCAATCTCCATAAGCCTTAACTCCAGAGGGAGTTGATCACTCGTTCCGGCGACCATGTGCATCGCAATTTCAAGCGCTTCCTCTGCGGTCCGGGGCGGCCTCAACCCCAAAATATCTATTTGCGTCGATGGATTTCCTCCGACAAATCGATACAAATTCAGCCCATCGATATTGCCAGCCGGATCAGGGCTAATCCATCGCTGCAACCACGCTGCGTAGTACCTGAACCCATAATAATAAAGCCCCGTCGCATCCCGTTCCTTGCCCGAGTAACGCACGGTCTTGTAACTGGCCTCCACTTCACTTCGTCCGGCAAACCAGGCCGTAGTGCCATAGGGATGATAGGTCTCCTGGCTGATCACCTCGGCGTCACCATCCAGCTCCAGACTGCTGGAGCCCAGATGGTCGGTCAGGTTGTAGCGGTATTGATCATTGGCGACTCCAGACGGCGGTGTCGTTTCCCAGTGCAGCACCTGCATGGCACTGCGTCCAGCCTGCACCCCGATCACTTGCAACACTTCTCCGGTGCCCGCACGGGTGCGGATTTCCAGGCCCGGCAAGTAGCGGACTTCCGAGATCAGCGAACGGGCGTTGGTTTGGATGGAGCGGACTTTGCGTCGCCGCAAGCCATCGCCGCCGTACACATACAACTCCAGATCATCGTCAGCATCGTCACGTTCGACTGGTCGCACCTCACGCAACTGATTGCGTAGATCCCAGCTCATCGCCTGCCCCGGTTGCAGGTCCAACAGGTTACCGTTACCGTCAAAAGCGGCAGCAATTTCCTCTTCGGTGGGGGGCCGATCATTTTGCTCAGGCAAACAGCGATTGCTGTAGCGTGCCGCCGTCAGCTTGCGGCTATGGCTTTGCGGGCCGACATGGATCAACTCCAGCAAATTCCCACCCGCGTCGTAGTGGTAAGTTTGATGGTAGTTGCCAACTGCGCCCGGATCGTCGAAGCGATTGAATCCCGGTCCTCGGCTGGCGCTACCCGCCTCCCAACCGGTGGCGGTGATCAGTTGGTAGAGGGTGTCATAGCCATAACGTTTGATCGGCTCAACCCGCTGGTTGGCAAAGTAGCGGATCGGCAAGGCGGCATCTTCGATACTCAACACGTTGCCCACCGGATCGTAGTCATAGTGCAGATCTTGCAGAGGATCGCTATTGCCGGGCCGGGCCTGAAGATGAAGCAGGCGACCGTCTTCAGATCGATACCTCAGTGTACTGATCACACCGTTACCGGCGGTCTCTTGGTCGACCTGGCCGTAAGCGCTGTAACTGATACCACTGACCAGGGTTTGAGGCGTTGCCTGACCGTTGAGTTGCAGACGAGTGGCAAGCAATTGACCGTCAACGGTGTAATCGAATAGTTGTCGATTGCCCTTGGCATCGGTCTGTTCCAGCACATCGCCCAGCGGGTTGAAGCGTGACGAGGTGGTCGCTGCTTGCGCCACGGGCTCCAGCAGCGAATCCCGCTCCGGCAGCCCTGACGGCCAATCGGGTATGTCCAGCGCGCTCAGGAATCGCTGGGTCTGTTCAAGCACTCCGCCCGTCAAGGCGTACTCGTCCAGTGTCTGAGTACCCGCAGGATCATCATGTCGAATCAACTGTCCGCATTGATTATGAGCGGCGAAATCGTCACTGCCATCGGCATACTCATAGCGCTCGGTACAGCGCGAGGCCTCACCTTCGCCCTGTTCGAAGATCGCCAACGGTCGCAGCAGATCGTCGTACTCGATCTGCCGCTCACTGCCCCGACTGTCCCAGGCTTGGA
The DNA here is from genome assembly GCF_059420925.1 of Pseudomonas sp. GW821-FHT03C07. Classification (NCBI taxonomy): domain Bacteria; kingdom Pseudomonadati; phylum Pseudomonadota; class Gammaproteobacteria; order Pseudomonadales; family Pseudomonadaceae; genus Pseudomonas; species Pseudomonas sp. GW821-FHT03C07. The sequence goes on along the minus strand of NZ_JBWKUQ010000009.1, from coordinate 57,941 downwards.
CCAATTGATCCCCATCGCCAAACAAGCTGATTCGCTCTCCGGCGTCGACACTGATCGAACTCAGTACCTTTCCAGACAACGAATAACGATTGATGAGGTTGACAGGTGTCTCCGTATCTTCCGCACTCAACGCCCACAGCCGGGGATCCCACTGTTGAATCAAGCGTCCCATCGCGTCATAGGCACTGCGATCGACCCGCTCTTCTGCCTCCGTCAGCTCAACAGAACGGCAATAACCGACCGAACGCACCGTGAGCCCGCGTGGGTCAATCACCGTCAGCGTCGGTGTATGAGTGTGAATCCCTTGCGCAGCAGACATCGCCTAGTCCCTCGCTTGAAACCTACCCTGATGGGGATCTGCCGCGTTCAGACGCCAACGTGCCACCCTCCAATTTTCAGGATGAGGTAGGCCAGTAAAAAGTAGCCTGAACGAGCCCCTCCATCAGCAAGGCTTCCTGCGCACCGCGAGCGCGCATGATCATATTGCACAGCTGGGGGAGCAGACTCTCCGCTGGCAGCCTGAGATCCCCCAGGATTCCAGTCACTTTGCTCCTCAAAGCCTCTTCAAAATCCTCTTCGGTTTCGCCCCGCAGATATTTGACCAGGCCCTTGGCCGCCGGTGAAGTTTCACCCGTCTCGATAAAATCGCGCCATTGCTCGAACCAATTGATGCCAACAGTGGAAAACACCTCCCGGTTGTTATCGTCGAGTTCAACCGACACACGGCTTTCAGGCGCGCCGGCTTCGACAAAACTGCTGTCACTGATCAGCGCCGCCGCCAGGCGCGAGTGCATCTGGTTCAGCAGATTGAGCTCGGCCTCGCTGGCCACCGGTTTGGTCAGGGCCGGCAGCACCAGCCGGCACACCTGGCCGACGGTCCATTTATGTTCGAGCATCCAGGCCCGGGCCTCGACCAGGGCATGGATCGTACTCAGGGTGTCGGTGTTACCGGAAGTCTGATAAGAGGCGATATGGGTCGGCCCGGCCAGCTTTGATACCAACTGGCTGCCACCGTTATCCAACAGTTCGAGCAGCGCCAGCGCCTCGATGGTGGTCAACCCCAGGTAATGGGGCAACCGAACCAGACGGTAGAACGCCGATACCACCCCGGCATTCCAGCGCAAGGGCTCACCGGCGTATGACAGCTCGATAACCTTCGCGGCAAAACGATACATCTCGAAGGTCATGCCCAACGCGGCGCATAGATGATCGATTTTCTGCCGCTCGGTCTCGTTCCGTGGCGTGATGCTGAACGCCTCCCCATCCAGGATCAAGGGGCTGGGAAACAGCGCCTGGCTGTTGAATATCTGGTCGAACTGAGTAGGCTGCTTGCCCCTGCCATGCACGGCCAGCCCCTGGAGCAAGGCGGCAAAATCGTCGACGCTGACCTTGTAGTGCGTGCGCAGGTTCTGGAACAACCCAAGGGCGCGCAGGGTGTCGGTGGTGATCCGGTAGTCCGGGCTTTTCCGCTCGGCGCGAATCGAGGCCACCAACAGACGGTCGACCTGGTCGAACGGCAGCTTGAGCCACTGCGCCAGGCGGATCATGCGGTTAAGCCGGTCAAAGCGGTCCAGGGACCCATTGACGATCTGATGGCTGGGACCGTTTTCATCGTCGCTCGTCGTTTCAATGGCCATGGCCGGGCTGGTACCGGCATTGACGTACACCGAACCGAATATCGCACCATCCACCTTGCCCGAGGCGATGAGATTGGCCGACGAATAAGGCGCGTAAGCCCCCACGGAGAGTAGCGATTCGAGCTCTTCGGTCTTCAACCCGGTGTGCAAGCAGAAGGTCTGGGTATCGAGCAACTTGAAAAAGTCGCCCTCGCCAAAGTTGTCCTTGAAAAAATTATCGGGATCAGTGTCGGTGGTTTCGAACAGATGAGTTCTGGGGTTGATACGCGCCAAGGTGAAGGCTGCCCCGGGTTCGGACTCTGGATCGACTTCGTCGACCTCCGGAAAAAATGGGGCCTCCAGCAAAATCCCCTGTTGCACCGGCCCCAAGCCGGTGTCCTGCACCAGCGCAATGTCCGAAAGCTGCGAATGCGCCCCGCCTTCCTTGAAATAGGGATAGGCCGGATCGGTGCAGCGGATAACGTCTCCGGGCAGGCGCTCCTTGCGCTGCAAGCAATAGTTGATCTGCTGCTGATAACGCTCGTAGGGCAAGGTCATGGGGTAACGCACATCCAGCATGACATCATCCAGCGAGCGCTCGTCGCCAAAGCCGTCCAGATAACGGCGCGCCGAGGTTTCCAGGATTTCATTGACCAGCACCAGGGTCGGCTCGACCCGCTCAAGGGCGGTGTGATCAAGCAGCATTTCCGCCAGGTCCGGACGGCGATCGGCCAACAATATGCGATTGCCCTGCCCTTCCCCGGGGGGACCGCTCTGCTCGATTTTCTGCACTTCGCGGTACAGGTCCGCCAGGTAGGCTATGGGTGAGGTCGTGGCTTCGATGGCATCCGTTGGGCAATGGTTGGCCCAGTCCGGCCGGAAGAGGTCGTTATAGGTCGGCGCATCCACCAGCCCCCGGATTCCGGAACCGGGTTCGAAGGCCCGACGGATTGCCGTGGTCAGGCGCTGTTCGCGAAACTGCCGGACCGTAATGGCGCTGATGGCCCTGGCCTGTTCATGGATGGCCCGCGCTTCGCTGATATGCAAGGTTCGGTCGGTGTCCATCAACTGTTGCAGCGAACCGTTGGCGATCTCGAAGACCGAGTCGTAATGCTCCGCCAGTGTGTTGCTCCTGCGGAGTTCGGCCTGGCCCAACAACTGCAACAGTGAACTGGGTTTATCGTTCATTGCCCGTCTCCCGTCGAAGGCGACTGACCCGTTGAGGGTTGTTTGTTTGCCAAGGACTCTTCCAACGTATCGTTTTCATCCTCAGCAATCCCGTACCAGCCCAGGTAACGCTGGCGACGCCAATAGCCCATGGCGGTCACGGTCAGGGTCGGCCGGCCCAGGGGGTCGTAGAACTGCTGGTCGCAATAACCGAAGCGCCGAAACGATTCATCGTTGATATAGCGATAGCCATCGGCGAAGTACGGCCGGTAGACGCGCACCGCCAGGCCCTTGTTGTTGTATTCGACCCGTTCGCTGACCCGCCAGCGCTCGGCGGCCGGCGCGCTCACCGGTCGGTCGCCGTCGAGCACCAGGCTGCCGTCGTCGGCGATCTGGTAGGCCGGGCCCGGCTCGACCTTCTGCTTGCTCTGCAGGGCCCGGCCAAAGCCGTCCCAGCACTGCACGGCGATGCGGATCTTGCGTCCGGGATTGTCCGGCGGCCGCGGGTAGCGGTCGGCTTGCAGGACCGCGGCATGCACCGGCTCACGACGCCGCATCCAACTGAACGCATCGCGAAAACAGGCGCTGGCCGCGCCCTGCAATGCCGCCTCCGGATCGGCGATGGCTTCGGCGGGCAAACGGGCAACCGGCTGGTACTCCTCTATCGGATCGAAACCGACCTCGCTGCCGCTTTCGCTGCCATGGAAGCTGCTGACCGACAGTTCGCCAAAACCATCAAAGCGGGCCTCCTGGATGTTCTGGTTCGGATCGACGATTCGACGCGGCAACAAGAACCGATAGTCCACCTCGGCCACGCGAGTACTGCATCCGTCGGCCGTGGTGACCCGGATCGGCAGGCAGTAATACGGATCGAACTCGATGCTCGTCGGCCCCTGGCTTTCAGTGGGCCGGGCACTGAGCAGCCGATAGAAACCCTCCAGCCCGGCATAGGTCATAAAGCCCTTGCGAGTCGAACACAGCACTCTTTCCGGTTCCGCCGGCAACAGGGCATCCATGGGCCGATAACCGAGCCCAGGCAGTTTCCTCCACAGTTCCTCGGGACTGAGCACCGACTCATACGCCCTCAGCGCCGCCTCATCCAGTTCGGCGGAGTCCAGGTAGTCAGCCAAGGCCTCAAAGCTCGCCTGCCCCGCCGGCAGGGTCTGGCCGTCATGCTGATAACGCTGCTCGGACAGCTGTGTCAGCATTCGCCTGTATTCAGCCGTGGGTCGCGCATTGAGACGGTCGAACATCACCTCATGGGAAATATCTTCCGGTCGTAATGCCACCTTCGACAGCACCAGCGCGTTGCTCCGCGACCGGTAGGGCAAGCCCAGACGGCAAGCCTGCGGGTCATCCAGGTGAATGAATTGCGCGCGGTGTTCGTTCAGGTAGTAAAAACGCTGCGCGTCATCGTGGGCGGCGCGCCACCAGGTCTGTTCATGGGCTTCGCTGAACGGCGGTTCATCGCCGATCTCCTTGCGCCGGGCATAGTCGACCGTCACCTCATGGGTCAGTCCACCATAACGGTCCCACCTCAGGCTGATGTGGTGTTGGCACAAAGGATCGTCCGGCTGGCGCTCGTAGGTGTAGGCGATGGACTCCAACTCCAGCGGCTGCATCCGGCAGTAAGGCTGGTACTCGTCGCGCACCTGCCACAGGCGCACGGCATAACGGTATTGCTGCACCGAGTAGGGCTTGGCATGCAGCGGGTCGGCGCCATCCAGGCCGAAGACTTCGACCCGCAACGGCAAGCCGGCCATGGCGTAGGCCATGTCATGCTGGGTCGCGTCATCGGCGTGGCTGATGATCTCGTCGGGATCGTCGCCTTGCGGCGCCAGCAGCAACGCCGTCCCCAGGACCTGGGCCGCGCCGTCCGAATGGTCATAGTCCAGGCCCGGCAGGTCCGCCGCGCGCCCGCTGTGGAACCAACTCTTGCGCAGCACCGGTGCGGTAAAACCGGTGCGCCACTGTTCGTCGCCGGTGACTTCGCTGTCGCCTTGCAGCACCAGGCCAAAACCACGGAACTCACGCTCCTGGCCATCGTAAAAGCCCTGTCGATACTGAAAGCGCTGGGTCAGCCGATTGCCGGTGATTTCATCGAACTGGTGCTGCTCGACAGCCACCGGCAGCGGAAATGGCACGTAACTGGCGACCTCCAGGCCCGCCGCCAGCAACGCCTGTTTCTCATCCAGCCATTCCTGCGCCGAGCTGCGATAGATCACCTCGCCCGCCGCGCCCATATTGTTATGGGTGCTATGCAGCAGATAGGGTTTGGCCTGGACGAAATCGCAGCGCCAGTGCTGGGGTTGCATATGTGGGCGGGTGATCACCAGGCTGGAGCAGCCGAGCCCTTGCAGATCGGCAGTGCTGACCTGGCACAGCCGGTCATATCGCACACCCGGCGGCCACGGCTGGATCCGCGGGGTGCTTTCAAAGCCCATGCCGGCGCGGTTCATAAAGATCTCGGCATGTTCACTGGTGAGGTAGATCAGGTCCGCCGCGCCGGAGCCATCGAGGTCGGCCAGCAACACCCGCGAGGCGTCGAAGGACTCATAGGTATAGGGCAAACTGCCAAGGCGAAAGCCCGGGTCGAAACGGCCATGACCGCGGTTGGGCCAGCAGACGATTTCGTTATGGCGTATGCGCACCAGATGCTGCTGGCCGCTACCCAATACATCGCTGAACGCCACCAGTTCGGTCTGTGCCTGACTCAACAACGGCAGACGATCTTCGGGAGCGGTTTCGACGAAATGCGCGACATCCTTGCCCGGGGCAAAACCTTCCTGTCGGCGGTTGGCATACAAGCGCACGCTGCGCGGGCCGATCAGGGCCAAGTCCGAAAGGCCGCCGCCCATCAGGTCGGCCAGTTGGCTTTGCGGGTGGAAGAACTCCAGGGGGAACGCGGCAAAGGTGACGAACCTCGACCAGCTGCGATCCGGGTTGAGGGTGAAAAATCCGCTCACCCCGGGTTGCGCCATCACCCAGTCCAGCCGGCCATCGCCGGTCAGGTCCATCAGCGCCTGGCGCACCGGCTTGCGGCTGTCCATCAGCGGGATGGCATCCAAGCGTTTCCACGAGTCGTAGCTCACCTCGTCGGGACTTTCCGCCGACTGCGCGCGCAGCGGCTCACGGTAGTACCAGGCCTTGTCACTGCGGTAGAGCACGCCCGGCAGGCCCTCGCCATACAGGTCGACCAGCTGGTATTGCTGGCCGTCGTTGAGGCCGGGCATGGCATCGAATGCTTGATAGTCACTGTGCTCGGGTTCAAACGCCGAGTAGCTGAACGCCACCGGCGGGCGCGACTCGATGCGCCCTTGCTCGTCGTAACCTTGCTGGTGTGCGGCGGACAGCAGGTTGTAGCCCAGTTCGGTGGTCCGGTATTCAAACAGCAAGCGTTGCACCAGCAGCGGTTCGCTACCCAGCTCGGCGAACTGGTGGAACATCAGCACCTGCCGGCACAGCCGCAGGTTGCCCAGCAGGAAGCCATAGCCGTAGGTCGCGAACGGGTCGCTGCGCACTGGCCACTCGCCTGTCGGCTCGTAGGCGGGGATATCCTCCACCCCGCTGTCGCGCTCGCCGTAATCGAAGACCAGATCGAAGTGCCAGAGCACTTGCTCCAGCTGTTCCGGCATCCAGTGGTAGAGGTGCGCGCAGGCCTCGAAATTGCCGTAACGCACCCGGCTCAGATAACACTGGGCACGAAAATCGCGCGGCGTATCTTCGGGCATACCGGCATGGTCTTCGCCGGCGTATTCATAAAGGATATGTTCGCCGAGGGCGTTCAGGCTTTCTTCCAGCAGCCACTCGCCGACACGCAGGTGATCCTCCAGATCGGTACTGCGTGACGAGCTGTTGAAACCGTACAGGTGCAAGGTGCCATCGGCGCCGTGCACCAGCCAGAACCCCGGGTAGTCATCCGCCGAACGCCAATGTTCGATGCGCTCGAACGCGCCTTCGATACGCGGAAAATAACGCGCCACCTGGTAGTCGGTGCCCAGCTCCAGGCCCTGATAGCTGCGCACCGGGGTACGGATGATCACCCCGGCGGCGGTGCGCTCCGGCATCCAGACCATGCCGTCGGGCCCGAGCATGACATCGTCATCGGTGTAGTCCGGCACGCCCTTGCTGGTCCGCCGCGCGACGCAGCCCAGGGACAGCACCCAGCCGATCCCGAACAGGCTGTTGCCCACGCTGCTGCCATAACCCAGTGTCAGGGCTGGGGCAAAACCGCGTCCGGGAGAGATCGGTAACGGCAGGTCGAAGGAGGCCTTGCCACTGGCACCGACCTCGCCCCAGCCTTTGCCGATGCTCTGGATGGCACCGCCGCCCTTGGGCAGTGAAGGAGGCGTGATGCTGAAGCTTTCTTGTGGGTCCATCGCCGGGCTCCAAGCGGGTCTGCTGGGAGCTAATGTGGGCGCAATAGGGGGGAGCGATCTACTGTCAGAACTGACAGTTTTTTAGTGATTAACGAAATAAGAAACAGCCGAACCGGGCATATCCCCGCCACTACGAACGATAACGCGAAACAATAACGATCCTATTACCGACAAAGACCAAGAGAAAAACGACCAGTCCACGTCACCGTCGCCCCTCGAATCAAGAACACAATCCATTGATTTTATTGTAAAAAAGTCGAAATCTCGGCATTCAGGCCGGTCCTGACCTACAGTGATATCACTTTGACACCCGTCATTTCTGACAGGTTACATTGGATCACATTTGGCGTTGAATACCCCCCAACACCGAAACATAGGGCGGCAGGGTAACGAGCATGAAAGGGACGAGCACGGTCATCGAGATAAAAACTCGACAAGCGTTCAGAGCGGAGTTGGGCAGCCTCGAGGTTCCATTGATCCGCCCTCGACCGGCCGTGGTGCTGGTCTACAAACGCGACTGTCCACCGTGCGAACGACTCAAACCGTTGCTTGAAGCCCTGGCCGCGGGCCCATACCAGGAGCGGGTGGCGTTCTATCAGATCAGTTATCCGCTCTTCAAACTGTTCCAGCCGGAGATCAGGATCGAGTATGTCCCGGCCCTGTTTTTCCTCGATGCCCACGGCACCCAGAGCCTGACGTACGGCACGCAAAAGGATGAGATAAAGACCGGCCTCGATACACTCATTTTTGTTTCGAACGGGGTATTCTCGGAGGTCTTCGACTCCCAACCCCACTAAGGATGTGCCATGCCCGTTGCCCTGATCACCGGATGTTCCAGCGGCATAGGCCGCGCGTTGGCGGATGTGTTCCAGCAGGCGGGCTACGAGGTCTGGGCTTCGGCGCGGCGGGCCGAAGATGTGGCGGCGCTGGCCAGTGCCGGCTTCACCGCCGTAAAGCTGGACGTCAATGATGGCGAGGCCCTGCAGGCATTGGGCGAACGCATCAATCAGCAGTGCGGCGGCCTTGATGTGTTGATCAACAACGCCGGTTATGGCGCCATGGGGCCACTGCTCGACGGCGGGGTCGAGGCCATGCGCCGGCAATTCGAAACCAATGTGTTTTCCATTGTCGGGGTGACCCGGGCGATGCTCCCGGTATTGCGCCGCAGCCGGGGTTTGGTGGTGAATATCGGCAGTGTCTCCGGGGTGCTGGTGACGCCGTTCGCCGGGGCCTATTGCGCCTCCAAGGCGGCGGTGCATGCCTTGAGCGATGCCCTGCGCATGGAGCTGACGCCATTCGGGATCCGGGTGATGGAAGTGCAGCCCGGGGCCATCGACACAAGCTTTGCCAAGAACGCCGGGCATGAAGCCGAGCAGTTGATTGGTGAACAATCGCCGTGGTGGCCGCTGCGCGAAGGCATTCGGGCGCGGGCCAATGCTTCGCAGAACAATCCGACGCCAGCCGCCAGCGTGGCCGCCGATTTGCTCAAGGCCGTGCGGCAAACCCGGCCGCCGCGCCTGTTGCGCCTGGGCAATGGCAGTCGGGCGCTGCCATTGATGGCCGGGTTGCTGCCCAAGGGCTTGCTGGAAAAAGTGCTGATGAAGCGGTTTGGCTTGAACGCACACCTGTAATGCCCATTCAACACCGAATCCATCCAGCGCTGGGCCAACTCGATCAGGTGCACAACCCCCATCGCCACCTGGCGGTTGGAACCGGTCTGGTTGTCGGCGTGTTCATAGGCCGTGGCCGCTGCCGATTGCAGGACGGAGTAGGCGTTGACGAGGGCGTCTTCGCGGCTTCTGCTCTCGGGGAGACGGTAAGTCGATGAGTTGACGGCAGAAGATTTCGGACGCGGATACGGCCCCAGGTCGTAGTGCGCGAAAGCACGGTCGGCGGCTTGGGGGTCGATGGTTTCGGCGCTGGTTGAAAGCGGCGGGTTGGGGGTGATCTTGAACATAGCGAAAAGCTCCAAGTGCATGTTTGGGAGCCGTCACCATCGCTGCTAAACGAGAGGGTGGCAGCCGTACGCAGGTTAGCAGACCGGTGCACTAGGAACCCGGCGCGCCGCGAGGCGCCCTGCGCACGACCACCATAAAACAGGGCCGAAAAAAAGCGCCTTGCTGAAGGTGGCGCTGTGCGCCTAGTTACACGACGAGCTGCTAAACCCGGCCACTGAATTGGCAGTGACGAAATCAAGCCTAGTCGCGCAATCAGGCACAAACAAGCGCCCGGGATTTTCTAGGAAATTTCACTCAATGGAAAGCGAGTTGTCTTGCTGGCCGAAGTTAACCCCAAAGCTTTAGCGCTCTGGAGGGCCTCTTCGCGGGCAAGCACCGCTCCCACGGGTTCTCAGTCGTACGCAATATTCAGGTACGACTCAAGACTGTGGGAGCGGTGCTTGCCCGCGAAGCTTTTAGCGATTTTCAGGCCCCCACCGGCTTGACGATCACCGTACACGTAATCCCCGCCGCCAACAGCACCCCGTCTGGCACCTGATCGATATGAATCCGCACCGGTACCCGCTGCGCCAGGCGCACCCAGTTGAACGTCGGGTTCACATCGGCGATCAGCTCGCGGCTCTCGGGGTTGTCACGGTCGTAGATCCCCCGCGAGATACTCTCCACATGCCCCTTGAGCACCTCGCCGCTCATCAGTTGCATATCTGCCGGATCACCCACCTTCAAATGCGGCAACTTGGTCTCTTCAAAGAACCCATAAACCCAGAACGAATTCATATCGACCACCGCCAGCTTCGCCTCGCCGATCCGCGCATAGTCACCGCGATGCACATTGAGGTTGGTGACATAACCGTCCACCGCCGCCCGCACTTCGGTGCGCGCCAGGTTCAACTGCGCCGCCTCCAACTGCGCCTGGGCCTGCTGGTAATCAGCCAGCGCCGCATCGGCGGTGTTGCTGGCGTCGTCGCGGCTTTCCTTGGAGATCACCAGGTTGTCCAGGTCGGCGCGGCGATGGGCATTGAGCTTGCGCATCTCCCAAGTGGCCTTGCGCGAGTCCACCAGCGACTGCGCCTGCTTGACCGCAAGGCGGTAGTGCTCGGGGTCGATGCGCATCAGCAGGTCGCCCTTCTTCACCTCCTGGTTATCACGCACCGGCACGTCCACCACTTCACCGGTGACGTCGGCGGCGACGTTGATGATGTCGGCGCGCACCCGGCCGTCGCGGGTCCAGGGGGTTTCCATGTACTGCACCCAGAGGAATCGGCCGATACAGATCGCAAGGGCCAGGACCAGCAAGGTGGCGATCAGGCTGAAGAGCTTTTTCATCAGGTCGTTCTCAACGGTAGACAGTGAGCGCCAAAGCGCCGAACAAGCAACAGAACAGGCTCAGGCGCAGTAGCGCCGGGTGCCAGAAGAAGCGGTACAGGTCATGGCTGGCGATAAACCGGTCCAGCGCCCAGCCCAACCCCGCCGCGATCAGGAACATCAGGGTCATGGTCGGCATATAGACGCCGTGGAAGGCGATTTCACGGGGCATGGGGATTTCCTTGGGCACGGCCCAGCTCGGCCAGCGGGGATTGCGGGTCCAGCAACGAGGTGCGGATAAAGTGCAGGTAGCTCTGTACCCGACGCAGGGCCGAGGTGTCGAAGTGCCGGGCAAAGGGTTCGTCGGTGGCCTGAACCCGGCTGATGGCATGGTCCACCGCCACCAGCCCACGCTCCAGATTGCTCGCGTTAGGCTGGATAAACAGACGCACCAGCGCCCGGCCCATGACCCGGATCGACTGGCGCCACGGCTGCGATTCGGCATACGCCGGGTGCACCGGCAGGATCGCCTGTTCCTTGCGCAGCTCGATAATCGCGTGGCCGACTTCCAGCACCACGAACATCCAGCGCAACAACTGGCTCTGCACTTTCGGCTGCCCGGCGGCCAGGCCGTAGGCTTGGTGCAGCAGGTCGCGGGTGCCGCTTTCAAAGGTTGAACCGAGGCCCTTGAGCTTGCCGCTGATGGCGAACACCACCTGTTCGCGCAGGTCCTGCTCCAGCCGGCGCCACAACCAGCGGCTGTTGGGCGGCAGGATGATCGCCCCCGCCGCCGCGCAGACCAGCATGCCCATGACCATGGCGATGTAGTCATTGATAAAGCTGTAGGGGTTGTAGATCGTCAGGTTGTCCGGCACCGAGCCGGTGCTGAAGAAGATCAACAGGCCCAGGCCAACACCCGCGTACGCCGGGCGCGAGGCGAGAAAGGCGCCGAGCACGATCACCGGCGCGAGCATCAGGCACAGCAGCGGGAAACCGTCGATCCAGGGAAACACGAAGAACATCTCGACAAAGCCGATCACCGCGCCGAGCAACGTCCCGCAGGCCATCTGGAAAGCCATGCGTTTGGGGTTCGGCGTGGCCGCGGAAAGGCCCACGGTGGCGGCGGCGATCAGGGTCATGGTCGCCCCGCTCGGCCAGGCGGTCGCCACCCAGTAGCTGCCGAGCACGATCAGGATAAACGCGCCGCGAATGCCCGACGCCGAGGCGGCCAGCCAGTTGGTTTTCGGCACATAGGGCTCGTCCCACTGTTCGCGTTCGTGGTGGTGATCGGCCAGGGACGCATGGGTCAGGGCGTAGCTGTGCAGTTCCTCGACAAAGCGATAGAGCAGTTCGTAGGCGGTGTGGAAATCCAGCAGGTCGGCTTCGCTCGGCTCACTTTCCAGGAAACTCGCCCGCAGGCTGCGTACTTGCTCCGGCAGCCCCAGTTTGTAGTCGGCCAGGCGGCTGGCCAGGCGCTGGGCATCGGCGTCGGTCAGGGCGCGGCCAGCAAAGTCATCGAGCAATTCACCGAGGCTGGGAAAGCCCGGCTCGATGGCCGCCAACACCTCGACCCGAGCGCGACTGCGCAAGCGCTCAAGCAACTGGTGCAGGGCGTTGAAGCGGGTGGTTAGGGTCATGAACTCGCTGTTCAACCGGTTCAGCCGACCATTGCGCCGGCGCATGTGCGGGTCCTCGAACACGGTGACGCTGCGCAGCCCTTCCAGGCCCACCGCCTGGGCGATAAAGCCGACGTTGGCGGCTTCGAAGGCGGCCTGCGGGTGGCGGCCGCGCAAGCCGGCGCTGACAAACCCGGCGAACACTCCGAAGCGCTGGTAGAGGGCATTGCGCATGGCGGCGCTGGAGGTCTGCGGCAGGATCGCGGCGCTGACCAGGGTCGAGCAGAGAATCCCCAGGGAGATTTCCAGCACCCGCCACATTGCCGCCATAAAGGCCCCTTCCGGATGGGCCAGGGCCGGCAGGCCGACCATCGCGGCGGTGTAGCCGGCCAGGACAAAACCGTAGGCGCGGAAGTTGCGGTTGCGTTGCGCGCCAGCCGAGCAGAGGCCGATCCAGATCGCCAGCGCGCCGAGAAACAGCTCGGTGTACTGGGCGAACAGGGCGATCAGCGCCACCATCACCGCGGAACCGGCCAGGGTGCCGAGGAAGCGGTAGAAACTCTTGGCAAACACATGGCCACTCTGCGGCTGCATGACGATAAACACGGTGATCATCGCGGTGCGCGGCTGCGGCAATTCCAGGCGCATGGCCAGCCACAGGGTGAGGAAGGCGGCGGCCAGGACCTTGAAGATATAGATCCAGGTCACGCCGTCGCTACGGGCCCAATCGAAGAAACCGCGACGCCATTCCAGGGAGTACAGCCAACGCACGGGGGCGGGCAAGGGGGTCATGACGCGGTTCTCAGTGATCAAAGGCGGCCAGCACGGCCGCAGGTTTGTGCGCCACGGCGCGGCTCTCGGCCGGTACATCGTTGCCCGCGCCTAAGCCGCCCCCCAGTTCGGTGATGAGCTCGGCATGGGCACTCAGGCGCGCGGCCTCGACCTGCTGCTCGACCTGCTGCTGATGAAACAGCAGGGTCTGGGCATTGAGCACATTGAGGTAGTCGGTCAGGCCACGCTGGTAGGCGATCATGGCGATGTCGTAGGTTTTCTGCGCCGAGGCCACGGACTCGGCGGCGAACACCTGCTGCTTGTCCAGGGACTCACGGCGGATCAACTGGTCGGAAATACCCTTGAGGGCATAGACCAGGGTCTGGTTGTATTTCGCCACGGCGAGGTCATAACCCGCCGCCGCTTCGCCCAATTCGGCGCGCAGGCGGCCGCCGTCGAAGATCGGCAAGGACAGCGCCGGGCCGACGCCGTAGTTGAATTTCTTGCCGCTGAGAAACGTCAGCAGGCCGCCGCCGGTGGCCATGTAGCCGAGGTTGCCGAGCAGGTCGACGTTGGGATAGAAGCCGGCGTGGGCGACATCGATACCACGCGCCTGGGCCGCCACTTGCCAGCGGCTGGCGACCACGTCCGGGCGCTGGCCGAGCAGTTGCGCGGGCAGGGCCGAGGGCAATTTCAAGGTGGTGTGCAGGGACAGCGACGGCCGTTGCAGGCGCGCGCCCTCGCCCGGGCCGACGCCGGCCAGGGCCGCCAACTGGTTGCGGCTCAGGGCGATCTCTTCGTCCAGCGCGTCGAGCTGGCGATGGGTTTCCGGCAGCGGCGTCTCGGCCTGACTGACTTCGAAATGGGTGCCGAGGCCGCCGTTCAGGCGTTTTTGCGCCAGGTCGAGAATCTGCATCTGCTGCTTGCGGGTGGCTTCGACGATATCGCGCTGGGCGTACTGCAACGACAGCTGGATATAGGCGTGGACGATGCTGTTCTGCAATTCGAGCCGAGCCTGGCGCGCTTCGGCGACGCTCATATGGGCCAGGTCCACGGCCCGTTCACTGGCATTGCTTTCCCGACCCCAGAGGTCCAGGGAATAGCTCAGGCCCAGGGCGGCGTTGTTGTCCCAGGTGGTGGTGCTCGCCAGTTCGCCGGGGCCGTAGAACGGGTCGTTGGCCCAGTTATGCCGTTTCAGCGCGGCGTCGCCCTTGATCTGCACGGACTCGGCGGACTCGGCCAGCCCCGCCAGGGCCCGGGCCTGGCGCACGCGGGCGGCGGCCATGGCCAGGCTCGGGCTGCCTTGCACGGCGCGCTCGATCCATTGGTCGAGCTGGCGGTCGCCATAGGCTTGCCACCACTGCGCCACAGGCCAGTGCGCGTCGCGCTCGGCACTCTGGATCGCCTGGTCGGTAAGCAAGGTGTTGGCGGCGAGGGGCTGGCCCTGTGGGGCAATACCTCCGGTTCCGATGCAGCCGCTGATAGCCAAGGATAAAGCCCAAACACTGAGAGCCTTCAGCTCTCTGCTGATGCGACGCGGCACTGCTGCAAATTCCTGGGGTGGGGAGAAAAGCGGTTTCCCGTGGGCACAACACTGACCTGGGGGAGCAATTCTAGAGGGCGGCCTGTCAGACGATAAGATGGCCTTTCTGTGAAGCTTTGTTACCGTTAACGCGATAATCCCTTGGTCGAATGCCCATCCCCCTGTTACTTCGTGTCACAATTTGCCGTCACCCCAGAGAGCACCCCATGGACACTTTGCAAAATATGCGCGCCTTCAGTTGCGTGGCCGAAGCCGGTAGCTTTACCGCCGCCGCCGTGCAACTGGACACCACGACGGCCAACGTCTCGCGCGCGGTCTCGGCTCTTGAGGCCCACTTGCAAACCCGCCTGCTCAACCGCACCACCCGGCGCATCGCCCTGACCGAGGCCGGCAAGCGCTATTTGCTGCGCTGCGGGCAGATCCTGGCCTACGTTGAGGAAGCCGAAGCCGAGGCCAGCGACGCCCATGCGCGGCCGGCCGGGCAGTTGAAAGTGCATTCCATGACCGGGGTTGGCCAGCATTTCGTGATCGATGCAATTGCCCGTTACCGCAAGACCCACCCCGACGTGACCTTCGACCTGACCCTGGCCAACCGCGTGCCGGATCTGCTCGACGAGGGCTATGACGTGTCCATCGTGCTGGCCAGCGAGTTACCGGATTCGGGCTTTGTTTCGCAGCGTCTGGGGATCACCTACAGCATCGTCTGTGCCTCGCCGGCCTATGTGAAAGCCAACGGTTGCGCGCAACGGCCGAGTGATCTGCTCAACCATGCCTGCCTGCGCCTGGTGAGCCCGGTGATCGCCCTGGACCGCTGGGCTTTCGATGGGCCGGATGGGCAGGAAGCAGTGAACATTGCCACCTCGCCGTTTCTGGTCAACTCCGCCGATGCGATGAAGGCGGCGATCATCAGCGGCATGGGAGTCGGCGTGTTGCCGGTGTATGCGGCGATCGAGGGGCTGCGCAATGGCAGCCTGGTGCGGATGATGCCCAGCTATCGCTCGCAGGAGCTGAACCTGTATGCGATCTATCCGTCGCGGCAGTACCTGGATGCCAAGATCAAGACCTGGGTCGAGTACCTGCGAGGCTCCTTGCCGGAGATCCTCGCGGCCCATCAGGCCGAGTTGGCGGCGTATGAGCTGAAAAACGTACGTATCGCCAACTGAAATGTAGGTGCGAGCTTGCTCGCGATGGGCGTCAACGATAACGCGGGGCATCTGATACCCCGCGGTGTCTGGACCACCATCGCGAGCAAGCTCGCTCCTACAAAGTCAGAATCCAGCGCACAAATCCGGCGAAAAATGATAGCGTGCTTTGCATTCCCGCCGTTCGATGAGCCCTGCGATGAAAAAAACCGTACTCGCCTTCAGCCGCATCAGCCCCGCCATGGTCGAGCACCTGCGCGAAGATTTCGAGGTGATTGTCCCGGATCCCAAGCGCGGTGATCTCAACGCTCAGTTCGACGCCGCCCTGCCCCACGCCCACGGCCTGATCGGCGTCGGCCGCAAACTCGGCCGCGCCCAGTTGGAAACCGCCGCCAAGCTCGAAGTGGTCTCCAGCGTCTCGGTCGGCTACGACAACTATGACCTGGCCTACTTCAACGAACGCGGGATCCTGCTCACCAACACCCCCGACGTGCTCACCGAAAGCACCGCCGACCTCGGCTTCGCCCTGTTGATGAGCAGCGCCCGCCGCGTTGCCGAGCTGGACGCCTGGACCAAGGCCGGGCAGTGGCAGGCCAGCGTCGGCCCGGCCCTGTTCGGCGGCGATGTGCACGGCAAGACCCTGGGTATCGTCGGCCTGGGCAATATCGGCGCGGCCGTGGCCCGCCGTGGTCATCTTGGCTTTAACATGCCGATTCTCTACAGCGGCAACAGCCGCAAGCCGGAACTCGAACAGCAACTCGGCGCGCAGTTGCGCAGCCTCGACGCCTTGCTCGCCGAGTCCGACTTCGTGGTGCTGGTGGTGCCCTTGAGCGACAAGACCCGCCACCTGATCAGCCATCGCGAACTGGGCCTGATGAAGTCGGATGCGATCCTGGTGAACATCTCCCGTGGCCCGGTGGTGGACGAGCCGGCGCTGGTCCAGGCACTGCAAAACGGCACTATCCGTGGCGCCGGGCTGGACGTCTACGAGAAAGAACCACTGGCCGAGTCGCCGTTGTTTCAACTGAAGAACGCCGTCACCCTGCCACATATCGGCTCGGCCACCCACGAAACCCGCAAAGCCATGGCCAACCGAGCGCTGGCCAACCTGCGCAGCGCCCTGCTCGGCGAGCGGCCACGCGATCTGGTCAATCCCCAAGTGTGGAAGGGCTGAGTCACCACGAGGCCGGGCTAATCCTGCCCGGTCTCGATATTGGCCGGTATCAGCCGGGACAAGGCCTCACGCGTCAATCCGCGTAACCATTCGTCACGCCGCCTCAGATACTCGCCCTGCAACGCCTCGCCACGCTCGCGATACTCCTGGGTGTTTTCTCCCTCCAGCGCGGAATAGTCGAAAAACTCACCGAAGCGCGCGTCATGCTCGGCAAGATGGCTGTCCTTCATAAACCCCTGCCACTGGCTGTTGCTCATCAGGATATTCTCCAACCCTTGCGTTTTCTCGGCGTGAAGAATGCGCTGGCGCATCGGATCCAGCACCCCGAGTTCAAGGTCCGTCACGACCACATCGGCCAGGAACAGCGGCGGCAGCTCAAGGTCCCCGAGGCGATAGGCATAGGCCCGAAAACGTGCCTCAGGGTCCGGCACGTTCTGCTGGCGCACCTCCTCGGCCAGGGTGAAAAAGCGGAATTTCCCCCGCACCAGGCCAAAGAGCACTTGCTCCGCCTCTTGAATATCGGCCTTGCCCCGGGCGAGCGCATAAAACGCCTCCAGTTCCAGTTCCCGGAAGACATCAAACGGCAGCGCATCCTGCAACCCGGTGTAGTGGACGATATCGAACTGCCGGTCGCGCAGTTCGGGGTCGCGTGAAGCCGAGGTGAGGACAAACTCCAGGTGCTCGATCAGGCCCTGGCGAACCGAATCCCAGGCCTCCAGATACAGATCGGGAAGCGTGGCCAGTTTGCTGAAGAAGCCCAGGAATTCCTCGCCGTTCTCGGCAGCCAGGCGCTGCCAGGCCTCGGTCAGTGCCTGGTTGCGGTTTTCGGTACGACTCCATAACCACAGCTCGAGCCCCTCCAGGTCAGGCACATCGAAACCCAGACGCGCATGGGGATGGCTCAGTTTGAAATACTGCAGACGTAGCCGCGCATCGTTTGACAGCGGGTTGTCGGCCAGGGCAATCGCTGGCGGTTGCCGGCCTTCGTCAGGCGCGACCGCCAGGGACTCGAACACCCGCCCGGGAATGTCGCGGATAAGGTTATCGCCCAGGTTGGCCTGTACCAGGTGGCGCAACCGCTCGATGCCGTCCGGCAGGGTCTCTATCCGGGTCTGATGAAGGTCAAGTTTTTCCAGCAGGTGCAGCTCGCCGAGCGCGGGCGGATGGCCGAGGGGATTGTGGCTCAGGTCCAGGTGCACCAACTCGCTCATGCCGGACAGGCGTTGATGGCCGCCCACGGGAAAGACGATCCGGTTATCCCTCAGCGTCAGCCAACGCAGATCCCGCAGCGGCCCCTCCAATGCCGGGAGATCAGTCAGGCGGTTATGGGACAGATCCAACTCCTGTAGAAACGAAAACTTGCGCAGAAACTGGTCGAGAAACACCGGTGCTTCCAACGCCATGTCACGCATCAACAATTGTGTGACGTGAGAAAAATCCGCGCTCACCGGCAACAGCGGAAAGCGCTTCACCTCCAGGTTATCCAGGTTCAGTTGGTAGCCGCTGTCCCCATTCAAATGCGGATAGGCGTACAGGACTTCCCGACGCCAACACTGCTTGAGCCGTTTCGCCAGCTGATACAGATGCGCCGGTCTCTCGGGATGGTAGGCCGTCTGGCGCCAGCGCTTGAGATGGCCCCTGAGGGTATTCAACTCGGCACCGCGCTGCTGGATCAGCCCCTCGCGGCTGGCCAGATCGCCAGCCAAGCGCTCCAATTGTTGCAGCGCTTCGTCATAGGAATAGCCCGAATACAAGGCGCGGAAACGCTTCAATTGCCGGCCCTGTCGACCTTCGCCACCACTCAATGAGTAGCCGATCCGGCCATCGGCCAGGCGTTGCGGCGGCACGAAGCCGGGGATCTCGGGGCGCATGCCCAGCAGCCGTTTGGCTCGCCCGCGCTCGCCGACCGCCGCCCGCGCCAGGTCACGCCGCAACTCGCTGGCAAAACCGCTGGGCACCAGCGCCGTGCGCGCCGTTTCCGGCAGCACGGCGACGATCGCCGGAAGCAGTTGGTGGCTCGCCGGTGGCAGGCGATTGCCCGGGCCGGTGGCCGCTGCGTAGCCCGCACGGGTCTTGACGATCAGCGCGCGCCGCGCCGCCGCGTCAGCGCCGACGCTGTCGAGCAACGGCCCGCTCGGCGAGTTTTCGCGCACCTCGATGCGCAGGTCGTCCGGCCAACCCGGCAGATATTCCAGCAGGTGCAAGGCCAGGCGCTCGGTGTCGGGGTTGATCAGGCTGTCGACCTGGAAACCTTCCAGCGCCCGCCCGAGCCGGACATCCTGAATCCACCAGCGCGCTTCTTCGGCCATGGCCAGGGGCAGCTTGCCGGTTTCGCGCAGGCCCCGGCGCTGTTCGCTGTCGGCGCGCTCGACGATATCCCGCGCCACCCGTTCCGGCAGGCTGGGGAACAGCCGGCGAAGCAGCGCGGTCGACGGCTCGCTGGCGCTGTCCCGCGCCCGATCCAGCGCATTGCCCAGCAGGGTCTTGAGTGACTGCGCGTCCTCGCTGGTTTTTTCACTCAGCACCCGCACGCGGCCCTGATCATCCATGTCCCCCGCGCCGAAAAGCGCCACCCGCTCCTGTTGGTTCAGTTGTTCCAGCGCCCGGCTCAAGACCTTGTCGAGGCGGCGACTGGTCCCCAGCCGATCCAGGCTATAGCCGACGCGGACATGGTTGTCGACCCGCTCCAGGGTGTCCATCAGCAGGCCCGGTGCCCGCGAGCGAGTCACGTGGACTTTGCGCAACTGGTCCTCGCTGACATCACAGATCGCCATCAACTGCCGCGCCAGCTCATCGGGTTGCGCCGCCGCCCGATGGCCCAGACGCCGAAACAGCTTCAGTCCTTGCCACTCCAGCGGCTGCTCCTGTTCATGCCACCAGGCACCGGCGCCGTTATGCTCAAGCTCCAGTCGGTAGGCGCCGGGCAAGCTCGGATGCTCGATGCCCCACTCGTCGAAGCGCGGGTCATGGTCGACCTCGAACACCGCGTCATCCAGCGCCAACCAGGTCTTATCCCGCCAGCGATACAGTCCCAGCGCGTCGGGCTCCAGCTCCGCGGGCAGGCTGAGGGATTGCCGGTAGCTGTCCGCCGAATCGTTCCAGGGGCGTATATCGCCGTCGTCGCTACGCCGCTCGGTCAAGGCATCACCCACGTCGCGCCGCAGGATCGCGACATTGTCGGCACTGGCATCCTGGATCCCCAGTTGCAGCTGCTCGCTACGGCTCAACGCCGTATTGAATGCCTTGTAGAAGCTGTCGGTGCCGGGCAGGACCGGACGTTCCACCTGCCGGACCGTATCGAATACCGCATAGCGCCCCTGGCCATGATGGCGCAGCAGTACCCGCTTGCTCGCCGACTCCTCGACAACCGCAGTGGTGTTCGCTCCCGGCTCGACCTCGCCGATCTCCAGGGTCACTCCCAGTTTGTCTTGCAGCAGCGCCGTCATGCCTTCGCGGGCCCAGGCATCCGTCGATGCATTCCAGGCCCGGCGCTGATAAATGCCATCGAGCGACTGTTCCAGGCGCAGGCTTCTGGCCGCTTGCGCCAGCGCACGGCGCGGGCCTTCCGGCAACTGGCCGGTTTTCAGGAACGCGCCACGTTCGGCCGGTGACAACGGATGGCTACGCAACCATTCGGCAACCCGCGCCGGGGACAGGTCCGGGTGCAGCAGCAGGGCCTGGTCCAGCACGGCCGGGCGCGGCGCCCGCGCCACCGGGAGAAAGCGGCGCAGACCCGGCGCCAACTCCGGCCGCTCGGAGCGGGTCCGCGCCGGATAGCGGCTCAGCACTTCGAACAGCGGCAGTTTCTCACTGATCGCCAGGTCACCGACACGGCGCCGGAGGATCGCGACCTGGCTCGAGAACGCCTGGCCAGGCGCGGCCGGCCGCCGCAACGCCGCCTCGGCCGGCAATAATCCGAGAATCAAGCCGAGCGGTCCCAGCTGGTGATCGGCGATCGCCTCCGGCGCCGCGTGATCGACGTAGCCGCCATCTTCCAGGCGGCGTAGCGAGAGGGTCTGGCGGTGTTCGGCCAAACGGTCTTGTTTGCCGTAGGCCTCCAGCAACCGACCCTGCCGATCATAAATGCCCAGGGCCAGGTCGTCCGGCCAGTCCGGCAATTGCGTCAGCGCCGAGAACAGCGCCCGGTCGCCTTCCTCGGGTAACGGTTGTCGCGATGCCAGCGGTGCGGTCACGGCTTGCAGGGCGCGGTCGGTGTTATGCCGTTTGACGGTATCGACCAGCGCGGCCGGTGCCGGCTCACCCGCCCAGACCTGCTGCAGGGTCTGCGAGGTGGTGCCACTGATCCGGCTCAGGCGGGTCACTTCGCCACGGCTCAGCGGCCCGCAGGGCAGCAGCCGCTCGCCCAGTTGCGTCATGCTCGGCGGCTCGATTTTCGCCAGGTCCAGCTGCCAACGCGCAAGGCCCGGGTCGAAGCTGACCACCGGACGGAACAGCGTCGCGTCCGGATGCACCAGTGTGTGTTGCCGGGCCAGCGGATCGTATGCCAGCTCGAACGCCCGTGACTCGCCCTCGACCGACAGTTCGGCGTATTGCTTGCCCTTATATTCGATCACCCCCGAGGCCCGGGGTTTGGCACCATGCAACAGGCCGATCTTCACACTGACATAACGGTCCAGCCGCGACGCCCAGAGGGCATGCCCGCCCGCCACCTCGACCCGGTGCACGGCGCCCAGGCAACGGCTCAGTTCCCGGTGCCGGCGTATCGACACTTTCACCGCGTGGCGATGCAGGCCCGCGCTGATCAACAGGTTGCCGATATCCACCACCGACTGGGCCAACTGCATCGGATGGCCCTTCGCCGCTTCCGTCAGGCCCTGGATGAAGTTGTAGCTCAGAGTGCCGAACAGGGCGATCTGCACCACCCGCCCCAGGCCACGCGCACCGCCCGGCACCGGCAGCAGCAACAGGCCGAGGACTTCGTCCATGACCGCGCTGACGCCCTCGATGAAGGCCTGCAGATCCTTCACCGAGCGCTCCACGGCCAACTCGTTGAGGTTCTGCCGGTCGCGTTCCAGGTAGTAGTCTTTCAGGGCCTGTGCCGGCGTCGTGGTCAGCGCCTGGTAACGCCACTTGAGGTCCTCGAGCAGCGGCGCCGGAAACACCCAGTGAAAGGCATCGTACAGCCCGCTGTACACCGCGTTCATTCCTTCCGGTCGTTCGTGGGGGCGGGCGATATCGCGCACGATCGCCTGGGCCTTGATGCTCAATGGTGCCAGGAACCAGTTGAGGCGCTGTTGCGCATTGTCCTCCTTGAGCTGGCGCTTGAAGTCAGCCTCGAACGTCGGCCGGTCGCGGTGATAGCGCAAGGCGCCGCCCAGCCGATTCGGGTAGTAGCTGAACAGCCCGTCGAACTGTTCGAGTTCAAAGGTCAACAACGGCAGTTCGAGAAAACTGGAAAACAGGTCGCTCTCGCCGAAAAGAACCGTACGCAACTGATGGCCGGGGTTGAGGCTTTTCAGGAGAGTGACGACGACACTGTCCTTGAGCTTGATCGACACGGCTTTGACCGTGACATTTTGCGGCGCATTCCACAAATCGTGGCGCAGGCGGCTGAACGGCGCGTTGCTCACTCCGGTCAGCGCGCCGTTGCGATACGCCTCATAGGGACTGAAACGGATCTCGGCCCAGGCCACCTGCTCCAGGCCCCGGCTCAGTTCGCCGTCCTTGTCCAGGGCCTTGTCGACGCGCGCCTTGAGATCACGGCCCAGATCCAGTTCACGGGCAATTATCACGAAGCTGCGCACCGGCATCAGGGTCCCGGTGCTGATCTCCCCGGGTGGAAAACCGCGCTGGTAACCCGGCCCCGCTTCCTGGCTGATCCAACTGGCGCGCACCTGGGTCGAGGCGAACAGATCGCCGAAGCCATAGTTCAGGCAGGCCGCCTGCCACAGCGACAGGCTGTAGACATGAGCCAGGGGCGCATCGGGGTCGTAGGCGCGTCGGCCGCGTTGGCCCGGCACCCAACCCGCGCCGTCCTTGAACTCCATGTGCAGAGTATGGATATAGGTGTTTTTCGGGTCCAGGTCCTTGCCGGTGCGCTCCCGCAGTTTGTCCCGCAGGGCTTTCAAACCGTCCTGTTCAAAGGCGCGGGCGAGCTTGCCGTTGGCAAGCTCCACGGCCCGGTTCATCTGGGTGAGGTAACGGAACAGGCTGGCGTAGGTCAGCTTCTCGACCTCGTTCAGCGGTTGCATGGCCGCATCGGAAACAGCCAGCAGGTGCTTGCCGATATCGTCGAGCCGCCAACTCTCGCGGGAATGGAGAAAGTGCGCCTGCTCCTCGAGAAGATCTGAGGGGGCAGGCTCGACGCTGGGGTCGGCAAGGGGTGGGGAGTCGTCCATGGCTGCTCTTTTCATTGATGGAAAAAAGCAGCCTAACGTGCCCTCCCGAGGCCGCGGTTCTAACTAAATACGACAGCCGCCAATGGGCACTCAGGCACTGCCGAGCGGCGACACCCCCACTTTGCCCAGGGCCTTGACGGTCCAGTGCCGGAGCCAGGCGGCACGCCGGCGGGTGTACTGGAGCTGGTTCAGGCGGGTGCGCCAGAGGTGGCGGTACTCACTGTCTTCCAGGCGCTTGTCGAATTCCCACAGACGCCCGAAGACCCGCCGAAAATCACGCTCATGGGCGCGGATAAGAAAGTCGCTCCAGCTGTCATTGGCCACCAGATAGCCGATCAACGGCAGGCTCTCGGCATCGGCAGACTCCTCGTGCGGCTCGGGCGGCAATTCATCCGGCAACACCCCGGGCGGTTCTTGCGGTATCTCCTCGGGCAACGCTTCGCTCATGCCTTCAAGCAGCGTCTCAAGCCGAGCCTCAGGGGATTTGCCGGGTGATCCTTCAGGCAATGCCTGGGGCAGTTCCTCGCTCAGCACCTCAGCCTTGATGTCGCTGGCCTGCTGCTTGCCGACATGCACCGGATTGGCGGTAAACAGGCCGTTGAACTGGCTGGGCAAGGCCAGCTCAGCGGCCAGGGCATCGTAATAGGCGCGATACCAGAACAACGACCGCGCCGGATGCTTCCTGCCCACCGCGACGCTCAACACGCCCAGGCGGAACTGCCCCCTGAGCACGCTCAACAGACGCGACTCCACCGCCTCCTGATCCGTCAATCGCAAGGCTTCATGACAATCCACGCTCAACTCCAGTCGATTGAATATCTGGTAGCTGGTAAGGCCGACGACACGCCCTTGCGCCTCCAGGCGGAACACCTCTTCACACAAGGCGCGGTCTTCGGAGGCGGCCTTGATCAACCGCCAGACCCGCGCACTCAGGTCGCTGCGTACCGGCTGATACTCATCATGGAAGAAATTGGGCGGAGAACTCATGCGATCGAGCAGCAGGAAAAACACATCGGCATTGGGCTGGTCCCTGACACTGTGCCACTGGGCGCTCCTTTGCGCGGTTTTCTCGGCGCCGTCGGCCCAGCGGTCAATCCCGAACAGAGACGACAGGCGCAGGCGACCCAGGCCGAATACCACATCATGGTTCTCGACGGTCTGTCGATAATGCCGAATCGACCTCAGCACCTGCGCTGACAACGGATTGCCCGACAGGTCCAGGCCACGACAGAGTTGAGCGTGCCTGCTGAACAGCTCCGCCGGTAGCTCACTGATCGCATTCTCGCGCAATTCGACCCGCACCAGGTCCCTCAAGGCCAGCAGCCCCAAGGGCCAGCGCTCGATACCGGTACGGCTGAGGCGCAGTACCTGCAATTGCTCCATCTCGCCGAAGTAGGGCAGTACGCCCAAGGGGTTGCCGTTGAGATTCAAGCGCTGCAGCCTGGTCAGTCCCGCCAGTTCCCGCGCCGTGCCCTGGGTCAGCTTCAACTGGTTGTTTTCCAGTGAAAGCTCTTCCAGCCTCTCCAGCGTCCCGATCGCATTGGGCAGGCTGCTCAAGCCGTTGCCGTCCATGCGTAACGTGGTCAGGCCGCTGAAGTATCTCAGGAAGCGGCTCAGATAGCGGGCATTGCCCAGCCGCATGTCATTCATCGACAGCAGGGCGACATGGCTGAAGTCGGCGCTCAGTTCGGGCAGGTCCTCGATCTCCAGGCCATCGAGGACCAGCTCATAACGCAGCGGCCCGAGGTCCTGGGCGATACTCTGGCGACGCCAGCAGTGCCTCAGGCGTCGGGCGATTTTACGGCGCCGTGGAATCCGGCTATCGCTGAACGGCAAGTCCATCTCCTCGAACTGCGGGGCGTACTGCCAACGCGCCAGGTCATCCTTCAACTGGCGGTATTCATCCTGCAGGTGTTCCACGGCCCTGACACGCGCCTCGAAGGTGGCACCGAGGTTGGCCAGAATCTCGGCGATTTGCGCATCGGAACAACCGCGATAGAGTTTTTTCAGCGGTTTGAACAGCTCCGACGGATACAGCCCCGAACGCCCGCGCCCGCTCAGCGGATAGCCCAGCACGCCGCTTTCCAGGCGCATCAGGCGTTGCGGCGGACGGCTCCAGGGCAGCACCGGCGGCTGTCCGAGCAGTTGCCGGATGCGGTTGCGATCACCGGCCACGCTCTGGAACATCAGCCGTTTCAAGTCCATCTCGACATCATCGCCGCCATGGAGCAGGTCCAGGGTCGTACGCTTCAACTGCGGCAACGCCTGCAACAGCGCCGCGAACGGATCGTCATCCAGCGCTGCCAAGCTGCGCGGCCCGCTGCTATCGGACTCGAATGGCTCATAGCCGCGCTCCGTCTTGACCAGGATCCGACGGACCGCGGCCGAGACCTCGCCGACACTGGCGATCAAGGGGCCGGTGGTTGTCTCGCGACGCAGCTCGATCCGCAGTGTCCGCGACCAGCCAGGCAAGCGCTCGAGCAACTGCAATAACAGGGTGTCACAGGCGTCGTTGCGCGTCGTGGACAGAAACAGGCTCTCGTACACCCGGCAGACTTCGATTTCGCGGCTCAGGTAGCGCGCTTCCTCGGCCAGGGCCAGGGGCACGCGCTTGTAGTCACGCATCAGTTGACGTTGGGACGAGTCCGCCTGCTCCGTCAGGTCCTGCGCCATGTCGACGCTCAATCGCGGGAACTGCTGACGCAGAAAGCTCACCTGGAGATCGCTGCCGGGATCACACTCGGCGACCTCCAGCAACGGGCTGTCCATCCGCGCCTGAAGGAAACGCCGAGCCACTTCACTCAACAGCGGTGCGCTGGGCTGGTTTTCGAACAACAACCGGCCCGGCAGCGCGTCGTCGACTGCGCTGATCGCCAGGATCTGGCGCGCCACGCTCGCGGAAAAAACCGCGGCGCCCGGTTCCAGGCGGCGAAACGCCGTGGGTCCGTCCCACGCCAGCGGGTTCTCGAACTCATGCCACCAACCGCCTCGGTCATTGTGTTCCAGCAGGGGGGCATAGGCGCCCTTGAGCCACGGATGGCCAATCCGCCATTCATCGAACCGCAGGTCCTGCTCGACCTGATAGAAGCGCTGGTCCAGGCAGACGAACCGCACACCGTCCTTGACGTACAGTCCCGGCGAGTCGGGTTCCCGATAACCCTCGGAGAGCGCCGGGCACTCATACAGCTCAAGCGCCAGGCCGACACTGCCATCGGGACGCCGCAAGGCGCCCAGACCGGCACCGAGGGCGTTGCGCAACGCTTGCACGTCAGCCGCCGAAACCATGCCCAGCAAGCCCAGCTCCCGGGTGGACAATGAAGCGGCGAAGGCCAGGTAAAAACTCTCGGCGGGCGACGACAGATCGAGGCTTGGTTGCCGGCGGCTATCGAGTGCCGTGTAGAGTCCTTGGCCATATCGGCGTAATGGCAGGTCCCCTGGGGCCGGGAGAAAGGCCCGGTCGCTGTCGACCCATTTCAGGGCCCGGCCCAGACGTTCGCTCACCACGCCGACGGCGATGGCCTGCAACCAGGCGTCGGTGTCTTCCTGGAACGCGCGGGCCTGGTAGATCCCATCCAAGGCCCGGCCCAGGGTGCTGAGCTGCTGCGTGTGCGCCAGGTTGTAACCCAGGCGGTAAGGCAGCCGATTATTGTCCAGCAGGATCTGGCATTGGCTCGACGACAAGGGGTTGTCGCGCAGGAATTGCGCCAGCCTGGCCAGCGACAGCTGTGGATAGAGCTGGCGGATTTTCCCCGGCAGCGCCGGCACGCCGGACGTGAGCACGGGCAGGTAGGCCCCCACTTCGGCCCCGAAGGCGTTGTCGCTGACATCGACCTTGATCCGCCCCGCATGGGTGCCGAGGGCCTCGAACAAGGGGCCCGAGCGCTCCCTGGCCAAGGCATTGACCAGCCGCCGAACCGTCTTGCTCCAGACTCGCCAGACCAGCGGATCGCTACCGCCGCGCAGCAGCGAGTCGCTGGGCAGCAGGCTGAGGATCAAGGCCAACACGCCGGGTTCATAACCACGCGCGGTGGCGACCGAGGAGTCACTCGGGACTTCGGTCTGCTCGATAAAACTGCCATCCTCCAAACGCCGGATACTCACCGAATGGGTGTACAGCTCCAGGCGCTGGCGCTGGCCATAGGCTTGCTGCAGTTCACCGTCCGCGGCGTGGACCTTCAGGCAGAGGTCGGCCGGCCAATCCCGCAACTCCGGCAGCAGGGAAAACAAGGCCCGCTGCGCGCACGGCGACAGCAGGGCCAGCTCCTGGTCGCCGGCCCTGAGTTCGGCAATGCCCCGATCGACCTCGAAGCGCTCCAACGCCTCGACCAGCGAGGCCTGCGGCACGCCGCCCGACCAAATCTGTTCCAGGTGCTCGCGGGACACCCCGCTGATATCGAGGATCTGCTGGGCCTGCTCCTGGTCGGCGCCCTTGAGCGCGATCATCCGTTGCAGTAGCCGGGCATCCGAGAGCTGATGACTGTCATCCAGGGACACCGACCAGCGCCGGGACGCCGGGTCGTAAAGCATTGGCGGATGAAACTGCCCCGCGTCGGGATGGGTCGCCCGATAGCCCTTGAGGGTCTTGTCGTACTCCAGCTCGACAGTCAGGTCCTGTCCCCGCTCCTTGACCTGGCCATAGAGTTTGCCGCCCAGGGGGCTCAGTCCCTGCTCATCGAATAGTGCGCTCAGCTCGACGCTCTTGCGCGCATAGGGCAGCAACGTCGGTTGCCACAGTTGGCTGGCGCCATCCGCCAATTGCACCCGGCGGTATTTGTCCAGGCGCTTGAACTCCTGGCCGATGTGCCGATAGGCCAAGCGCCCGGCGTAACCATGCAGCCCGGCCAGCAAGAGCATATTGGCGGTCTCCAATCCGGCTTGCAGCAAGGCCTGCGGATGCCCCTCGCCGGCGCCCTCGATCCCATCGAACAATTCCAGTGTCAGGTGCCCGGCCATCGCCGCCATCACCACCCGCCCGAGACTGCCCAGACCACCCGGCACCGGCGTCAGCAGCAGGTCGAGCAGTTGGTGCATCAGGCTGACAATGCCTTCCTTGACCGCGCGCAGATCCTGCTGGCCCTTGGGCACGGCAATCGCCTCGGTGTTGAGGCGAAAGCGCCAGCTGTAGAAGGTGCTCAGCGCCTGCTCCGGACTCGCCCCGGCGGGATGGTAGGCGAAGCCCAGGTCATCCACGGTGTGGTTCGGAAACACCCAATGGAAGGCGTCGTAGAGTTTATCCGCCAGCCAATTGAGCTGGGTCGGCTTGTGCTCGGGCTCAATCAGTTGCCAGAGCTTGCTCTGCTGTTCGAAGGCCAGCGAAGAGATCAGCCAACCTAGGGCCTCGCGGCTGTTGTCGGCCTTGAGCAGGGCCTTGAATTCCTCCTCGAAGGCCGCCAGCGATACGTGATGGCGCAACACGCCGTCAGGGCGCTCGGCGCAATAACTGTACAGGCCGGGCTCACCGGACACCCGCAGGATCAACGCCGGCAGATAAATGCCGCTGAGGTCGAACGACTTCAACGAGAACAGTCGCAGGAGCGCATCCGCGATACTCAGCTCGACGCGGGCCATCCGTCGAGCCAGGCTTTGCGGCAGTTGGATCGCCACCTGCTCGACCTTCAACCAGGGCGTTCCGCGCTCCAGGGCATCGCGCAGCGACTCAAACATGCCGCGGCTCATTCGGGTCTTGGCCACGTCCCTGGTGGCTTCGTACAGGTTGAAGCGAAACAGCTCGTGCACATAGCCGTGGATCAGCCGGGGCAGCAGCGCCAAGGGTTGCAGGGCCGTGTCGACGCGCTGCCGCAGGTCGGCGCCGAGGTTCAGCTCGCGGACAATGTGGATGAACGTGTCCACATCGATCAAGCTGCCCAGGTTGATATCCTCCTCGCCGGTGCCGTAGCTGATCCAGCGGCGCTTCATTTCGGGGAAGTCGAAAAAAGCGAAGTTCAGGCAGGCGGCCTGCCACAACGACAGGGTCGCCACGTCCACCGCGACGCCCGCGCTGGGGTCCAGTGCGCGCCGCTGCGGTGCCGCCCGACGTTTTTTGCCGGGATCCACGGCATAGGCGGTATGCAGGTAGGTGGTGCGTGGGTCCAGGTCCTGGCCGCAGTCCTGTTTGATGCGCGTGCGCAGGGCCTGCAGGCCGGCCTGTTCGAAGGCTTCGACAAAGCCCTTGCTCTCGGCATCCAGGGCGCCCTTGGCGGCGACCAGCGAGCGGAACAGCCCGAGGTAGCTGCGCTGCTCCATTTCCTCCAACGGGCGCATGGCGTCCTTGAACAGGTCGCTGAGATGATCGAGGACCTGTTGCCGCGCCCAGCTCTCCCGGGAATGCAGGAGAGTGGGTTGCCGCGCGAGGAATGCGCTGATCCGTGGGTCGATATCCGGCTCGGAAGCCGGCGCGGTCGATGGGCTGGGTTGCGGTTGTTCCGCGGGTAGGTTCATGCTGCCTCCCTGGCAAGCGTTGAAACCACCAGCCTAAGCCGCCAGGTCGGACCCACGGCGCTAGTTAAGTATCGCCAACCGGACCCGGGCCTTGCGCGCCGCGCGGTCAGGCGGGGCTGCCCAAGGCAGCGCTGGTGAGCGCATCGATCCGCGACTCGCGCGCCGTGCCGAATAATGACTGCAGTTCCTCTTCGTAGGCCAGCTCCAGAAAGTTGCGCCAGACCGTGTGCGCTTTCAGGTAGCGGTGCAAGCCATTGACCGCGGTCGGCTGCGCTTCCATCTGCTGGATCTGCTCGACCATCGCCTCAAGCCGGCTGTCGTCCAGTTGCACCCGCTCCTTGTGGAAGGCCTCGTCGAACAGGTCGGGCAGTTCCAGGCGTCCGGCCAACAGCTCCCAGTAGGCCCGATAAGTCGCGGGGTCGGCGCTCTTGTCGCGGAGCACACTCAGCCGGAACTTGCCCTTGAACAGGCGCACCATGCGGGCCTCGGCGCAGGCCCTGTCGCCCTCGGCCAGCAAGACCTGATGGCAAAGTACCGCGAACTCGAGTTCATTGAAGATCTGCAACAGGCTGCCCCCGTCCGCCAGCGTTTCAAGTTGCAGGATGAACAGTTGTTCGCACAGGTCGA
Source organism: Pseudomonas sp. GW821-FHT03C07 (assembly GCF_059420925.1). NCBI lineage: Bacteria > Pseudomonadati > Pseudomonadota > Gammaproteobacteria > Pseudomonadales > Pseudomonadaceae > Pseudomonas > Pseudomonas sp. GW821-FHT03C07. The sequence continues at coordinate 27,846 of NZ_JBWKUQ010000009.1, read as the reverse complement.
CACTGTCGGCCGCCACCTTGATTACTCGCCAGAGGCGCTCTGTCAGATTGCGCCGCGTAGCGGAAAACAGCGGGTCATAGAAGGCCGGCAGCGCACTCAGGCGATCCAGGTATTCGAAAAACTCATCGGCGTCCAGGTCGTCCCTGACCCGTTGCCAACAGCTGTTCTGCTCTTGGGTTCGATCCACCGCCGCCCCCCAGGCTTCGATACCGACGGGCCCGGAAAGCTCGGCGCTGGTGAGTCCGAAGGTAACCCCCGCCATCTTGTTTTCCCGCGCATAGACCGACAGTTTGGCCACGGTCTCGGGGAGCAGCGGATTGCCTTGCAGATTCACCCCACGGTTGAGCGACACTGGCGCCAACAGCACCGCGCCAGGTAGCTGCTGGATGCGGTTGTGGCGCAGGTCGAGAAAGCTCAGTTGCTTGAGAAACAGCACACCCGAAGGCCAGCTATCCATGCCGGTCCGGCTCAGATTCAGCCACTGCAAATCCGTCAGGGCGGCGAAGTCGGGCAGCAACTTCAGCGGGTTGTCCTGCAGGTTCAGGTATCTCAATTGCCGCATCCCGGACACTTGCAAGGCACTCGCCGCCGCCAGGACAATCTGATTGCCCTGCAGATCGAGCTCTTCCAGCCCCCGCAGCTCGCCGACGTCATGGGGCAGACGCTTCAGGTTGGTGTTACATAGCCGTAGGTGCTTCAAGGCCGGAAAAGCCCGCAGGAAAGCGTTCACGTAGCTGACATCCAGGTTCGTATCGCGAATGTGCAGTTGCGTCACATGGCTGAACGCGACATTGAGCATCGGCATCTGCTCGACCACAAAACCATCGAGCAGCAACACACCGCCCAATACATTACGGCTTTCCCAGCGCCAGCAACGCCGGATCCGCGCCGCCATCGTCCTGCGCATCCTGAGCGCCAGGTAGCGGTCCAGGCCCTCTGCTTGCGGGATATCGAGCCAGGCCCCCAGATCGTTCTTCAAGGTGAGGTAGTCGCGTTCCAACGCCTCGACCGCCACCTGTTGCTCCTCTCTTGTGTGTCCCAGCACCTGCAGGACGTCGAACAACTCCTGGTAGGTCGCGCCGCGGTAGAGTCTTTTCAGCCGACCGAACAGCTCCACCGCCGGCAGACCCGGGCCGCGACCGCTCAGCGCAATCCCAATCCGGCCGTTGCGTTGGCGCACCAGACGTCGCGGCAAGGGTGCCCACGCCGGTAGCGGACGCAGGCCAAGCCGACGGCGCAGTTCACCACGCTGGCGAATCGCCTGCTGACAGATTTGGGTTTTCAACGGGGCTCCCGGCCCCTGCGCACCGCCCCAGGGCAGGCCGGCCGGCAGGTCCTGCATCAACCGTGACAGGGCCAGTAGCAGGTCGCTTTGTAGCGCGCCCCGACGGACCACCTGCTCGCCCTCAACCAGGAATGACTCGTAACCGTCCGCGGTCTTCACCACCACCCGCCGATCAGTCAGTTCAGCGCTGCCGCTGCTGTCCAACAGCGCCCCGTCGATGGCCGCTTCGCGCAGTTCAATCCGGACCTGGCCGGGCCAACCCGACAGCTCCTTGAGCACCGTCAGCAGGACCTGATCGCTGTGGGCGTTACTCGGCGCGTCGGGGCTCAGCCCCATGAGCGCCCGGCCGAGGAGCGCCTCCTCACTCCACCACCGGGCTTCTTCGGCCAGCGCCAGCGGAATACGGTGCTCCTGCTCGATCAGCCGACGTTGCCAGGATTGGCTGTGCTCCAGGATTTCCTCGGCGACACTGCCAGGCAGCAGGGGAAAGGCTTCTACCAGCGCGCTTGCCAAAGGTTCCACGGCTTTGTCCCGCTGCCGGGACAGACCGTCGACCAGCACCTGCCTGACCCGTCGCGGATCACTCTCCAGGCGCCGCAACAAAGCAGCGACATTCCGCTCCTCGGGCAATTGCGGAGCGACGGCCAGCCACAGGCTATCGGCTTCGCCGACCGCATCAAGAGCCGTCTTAAAGGGTTCTGGCAACGCCTTCGTGCGCCAGTTCAACGCGCCGAGGTGCTGCTCGATATCCAGGCAGTCCCTGAAACGCTGCATGACGGTGGTGAGGAAAGCCGGAGGCCGTCGATTGCAAAAAATCGTCTGCCGCAACAGGCTGTCGGGTGTCGCACTGATACTCAGTATCCGCCGGGCGACCGGCTCGGAAAATGACTCGGCTTGCCCACCCAGACGACGAAACGCGGTCAGGCCGTCCCAGCTCAACGGGTCCTCGAACTCATGCCACCAGGCACTGACCCCGTTATGTTCCAGGCGCGGTGGGTAGGCCCCCGGCAAATGGCTGGGGCTGATCCGCCAGTCCTCGCTCAAACCGGTGTTTTCAATACGGTAAAGACTCCCCTCAAGCGACAGGTAGGTGTTGCCTTCCAGCCGATAGCGACCGGCTTCATCAGGCATCAGGGTCGACGGCAGGGCGCGGGTTTCCTGGCAACGTTCGATCGGCAGGCGGATACGCCCGTCCGCGCCCCGCCGCCTTTCCAGGACGCCGGCGAGCAACTTGCGCAAGGCCTTCACGTCAGTCGCGTCCGTCACGCCCAGCCGACTCAGTTCACTCGGTTTGAACAACGCCGCCAGCGCCAGGTAGAACCTGTCGTGGGTTTCACTGGTGCGCACCTGCGGACACAGGGTCAGCCCCAGTTGCTCTTGTACCAGCAACTCGCCGGCCAGTTGCAGCCAGGCATCCGTATCGCGATTGAACAGCCGGTTGTGATGAATCCCGTCCAGCACCCGACCGAGGCGGCTCAAGGCTTGCCCATCGGCCAGGGCGCGGGCCTGCGCGCCAGGCAACTGGGCACTGTCCAGGAAACGCTGACGCTCTGACACCGCCAGCGGCAGGCGCCGCAGGTGCTCGGCGATCCGCGCCAACGACAGCGCGGGGTAGCGCCGCTGGAGCTCGATCACCAGCGGCGGCAGGGACGGCGTGACCAGCGACAGGTAATGCGGAGCTGGCGCCCGCGACGTCGCGTGGTGCATGCCGTCATAGGCACTGAGCAGCTCGAACAGCGCAGGCCGCTCAAGCCGGGCCAGGGCCCTGATCTGTTGTCGTATAGTTTTGTGCCATTGGCGCCGGACAAAGGGCTCGAAGTCGCCCTTGAGCGGACAGTCGTCGGGCAACAGGCTGAGGATCAGCGCCTGAACGCCCTCTTCATGGGCGAGAACGTCGCTCACCTGTTGCGCATCGGCGGGTTGCGCGACATAGCCGCCCTCCTCCAGCCTGCGAATCGCCACCTTGTGCTCGAAGTCGGCCAGATGTTCGTGCCGACCATGCACCGCCAACAGTTCGCCGTCGGACCCATGGACAAACAACCCGGCGGTTTCCGGCCAATCGGCCAGCCGTGGCAGCAAGCAGAACAGCGCGCGCTCGGCTTCCACCGGCAAGCTCAGCCGCGCATCGTTGCCAGCAATCAGCGCGCTGAGACCGGCGTCGATCCGTCGACGTCGCTCCGCCTCGACCAGCGACACCGGTGGCAAGCCACCCGACCAGACCGTCTGGAGTTCCTGGCGGCTGACGCCGCTGATGCTCAGCATCGTCTCGGCCTCTTCGGTCGTGCCCCGGACCAGCATCCGTGCCAACCAACTGGCATTGCTCAGGCCCGGGCTGTCATCCAGGTCCGGCAGCCAGCAGCGCGCCTGCCGGTCGTAGCGCATCGGCGGTCGAAATCGCCCGGGGTCGGCGGCGCGCGCCACATAGCGCTTGAGCCCGGCATCGTATTCCAGGCGGACCTGAATCGAGCCGCCCTGCTCCAGCACCTCGCCGTACAGCACGCCGTCCTCTTCATAAAGCCCCCGTTCGTCCGCGCCAAAGCGCTCCTTCAGGCCTTTCACGGAGACGGCATAATTGCTCAGGTCCATCTTCCACAGCTGTTCCGGCCCCTGGCTCGGTGTCACCTTGCGCCAGCGCCCGATTTCCAGGGACAAGGCCTGGAAACGTCGCTCCATGACACGTCCCGCCAGCCCGAGCACGCTGGCGCTGAGGATCATCGAGCCGACGTCGGCCAGGGCCTTGCCCAACGCTCTCGGCCGGCCCTGGAAAGTCGCCAGGATACCGTCGGCCAACTCCAGGCCCATCTGCGCGAACATGATCGTCGCCACCACCCGGCCCAGGACCCCGAAACCGCCGGGAACCGGCAGCATCAGCAGATTGAGCAGCAGGTGCATGGCGGCGAGAACGCCCTCCTTGACCGCTTGCAGATCGTGCTCGGTCTTGGCCACCGCGATCGCTTGGGTATTCAGGCGAAAACGCCAGGCGTAGAACTCGGCCAAGGCCCGACCGGGACGGAAGCCGGCCTCCCAGGCGCCATACTCGAAGGTCAGGTCGTCGATCACCTCCCCTGACCAGAGCCAGTTGTAGAGGTCAGAAACGGTCGACGTCCAGTGCAGGCTCTTGGACTTGCGGTGCGCCTTGATCCATTGCCAGAACTGATGCTGCTGCTTGAAGGCCAGCGACGGGATCAACCAACGCAGCCGCTGGCCGCCGCTGTCTTTTTGCAGTTGGGCCTTGAACTCGCGTTCGAACGCCGCCCTTGAATCGTGGTGGCGCAAGGCGCCCCCCGGACGGTCGACACAGTAGCTGTAGAATCCCGTCCGCCCGACGATCTCGAAGAGCAGCAGCGGCAAGTAGATCGCCTCCAGGGGTTCGTGCTCAATATTGAACAGGTGCAGCAGCTCGCTCTCGATGGACTCCAGCACCCGGTCCAGGCCGGCCTTCAGACCGCCCGGCAAACGTAACGCGGCATAGGCTCCCCTGAGCTGCGGCTGGGCCGCCGACAACTCGTCCCTGAGGGCGACAAAGGCCGCGTAGCTCAGCCCCGTCACGGCCGGCTGTCGGGCCGAGTCATACAGGCCGAAGTCGATCTCGGCCTTGGTGAAGGCTTGTATCGAGTGATCCAGTGGCCCGTCGGCGCGCATTGCCTGCGCGACATGGGGCTTGAGCATGGCGCCCAGATCGAGCTCACGGACGATCCCGACAAATTGCTCCGTGGTGAGCAGCCCGCGTCGATCGTTGATATCGACTTTCTTGTCAAAGGAGATCCAGCGCCGCTTGAGGTTGGCGTAGCTGGCATCGGAGAACGTGAAGTTCAGGCAGGCGGCCTGCCACAGGGTCATGGTCGAGACGGTGACCGTGCCGATACGCCGCTCGAAGCTCTCCACCTCGACCGGCGGGCCTTCGCCCTTGGGTTGCGGCGCCTGCTCCGGCGAATCGATCACGGTGTGCAGGTAGGTGGTGTGCGGGTCAAGGTCCAGCTTGGAGACTTGCTTCAGGCGTTCGCGCAGTTTTGCCACACCGACGGTTTCAAAGGCATCGACAACTTTTCGGCTTTCAGCATCCAGCACCGACCTGGCCGCCATGAGTTGGCGATAGTGTCCCAGCCAGCTGCGCTGCTCGGCTTCATGCAGCGGCCCCATGGCCGCCTTGAACGAGCTCGCCAGTTGTTCGACGACCTGCTGTTGCGCCCAGCTCTTCTCGTTGTGCAGCAGGTCGGCGTCACGCCGCAGAAAAGCCGACAACCGCGGGTCGTCGGCTTCGCTGGGCGCTGGGGGTTCATTCACCGTATCGACATCGGTGCTTTCTTCATCAGTTCGATTCATGGCCTGGACTTCCTGATACGCCGTGGAAAGCGTCAGGTTATCCAGCCATTGATCCGGGACTGATCTACATAGATGTGGCGTGCCTTACATGGATATGGCGCGCCTAGGCCACCCTGGCCGACGTCGATCGCAGCACTACCCTGGGTTTGCGGAACACCAGCACGTTGCCCGCCATCACCGCCACCAGCCCGAGCAGGGCCGGCGCGCTCCAGTGATAGCCCTCGGCATAGGCCGAGACATTCAACGCCACCAGCGGGAACAGCACCGTGCAATAGGCCGCGCGCTCCGGGCCCATGCGCCCGACCAGGGTCAGGTAGGCGGTGAAGCCGATCACCGAGCCCGGAATCACCAGGTACAGCAGCGAGCCGATATACCGCGTATTCCATTCCATCGCGAACGGGATGCCCTGGAACAGGCAGTAGACGGCCAGCATCGTCGCGCCGTAGAGCATGCCCCAGGCGTTGGTGGTCAGGGGCTTGAGCCCGGCCTTCTGTTGCAGGCTGGAGAGCAGGTTGCCGGCCGAGAAACACATCGTGCCGAGCAACGCCAGTCCCAGTCCCAGCAGCGTGTGCGGGCCCGCGGTGTGCCCGGAGAGTTCCGGCCAGAACAGCAGGCCCAGGCCGAGCAAGCCGAGGGCCCCGCCCATCAGCACATTGCGGGCGATCTTCTGCTTGAAGAACACCCGGGCGTTCAGGGCATTCCACAAGGTCGCGGTGGAAAACACCACCGCCACCAGGCCGCTGGGTACCCACTGGCTGGCGGTGAGGAAGCACATGAAGTTCAGGCAGAACAGGCACAGGCCCTGGGCCAGGCAGATCAGGTGGCCGCGACGGTTCATCGGTTGCAGGCGGCGGCTGAGCAGCAGCATGACGAACAACACCAGCGCCGCCAGGCCGAAGCGATAGACGATGGACACCGGGATCGCCACCACGCCCAGTTGCAGTTTCAGGGCGATCCAGGTGGTGCCCCAGATCAACACGGTAAGCAGATAGAGAAACAGGTTCATGCGGCGGACTCCCGAAGACAGGCCTCAGTGTGCTGAACGCCCGGCGCTGGCGCTTGCAAAAACTTGCGCTTTTGTCGGCCGGCGACTGCCAGGTTTTTGCATCACGGAGTAGGATGCAAGGCGTTGGAGAACAGACCATGCCCGCACTGGATACCCTGCAAGTCTTTCAAGCCCTGAACCGCTCGCCCAATTCGCGCCTGGAACACAGTGCCGATCTGGGTGACGGGTTGGCTGCGGCCTTGTGGAGCAATCATCATGACGCCCAGGACTACGAGGCGCCCAGCCATCACACCCTGTCCTGCTATATCGCCGGTGGCACCGGGACTTTTCGCCGGGACCGTCCCGACACCAAGGGCGGTCCGGACAAGCTGTGTATCCTGCCCGCCGAGCATCGGTCCGGTTGGGTGATCAACGGCAGCATCCGCCTGGCGCACCTGTACTTCAGCCCGGAACAGTTCGCGGTCGGCTGCGTCACACTGCTGGACCGTGAACCTCGTGAACTGCAATTGCAGGAACACACCTTTCTCGATGACCCGCAGCAGGCCCGACGTTTTCGTCAGCTGATCGGCCTGAACTGGGACGAGCCGGCGGAGCGCCTGCTCAGTAGCAGCCTGGCCCACGAGTTGCTCGGCCATACGTTGCTCAATCAGGTGGGGTTGCGCCAGGGTCTGCGCTTGAAAGGCGGCTTGGCCGCGCACCAGCGACGGCTGTTGGCGGAGTACATCAACAGTCGCCTGGACCAGCCGTTGAGCCTGGGTGAGTTGGCCGGGTTATGCGCGCTGTCGGAATATCACTTTGCGCGGATGTTCCGTGCCAGCTTCGGCCTGGCGCCCCATCAGTATGTGCTGGCGCGACGTCTGGAGCAGGCGCGGGTGTTGTTGCGCGGCACGCGGCAGCCGCTTGGTGAGATTGCCCTGGCGTGCGGATTTGCCAGCGCCAGTCATTTCGCCAATCGGTTTCGCCAGGTGTTGGGCGCAACGCCTGGCGAGTACCGGCAAGCCTTCGCACACTAAGGCCGAACACCGACCTTGTAGGAGCTGGCTTGCCAGCGATGAGGCCCTTGAGCCTTGCGGTGCCCATCCGGACACCATCGCCAGCAAGCCGGCTCCTACAGGTTTGTGTCTCTCCGCAAAATATCCTGTTGCCAGCTCCCACAGGTTATGCGGCGTTTTCAAGATCTCGTTTCTTCAGTCAGCTTTGTTGGCCAGCGCCGTGACCACCTGATCCTCCACCGCTTTGACTTGTCGCCCCCCTACCAGGTAGTTATTGCTCAGCATGGCGAACACCAGCAACCGCCCATCACGACTGGTGACATACCCGGCCAGCGACGACACGCCGCCCATGCTGCCGGTCTTGGCATGCAGGTTGTTCGCCGCCGCCGTGCCGCGCAGGCGTTTGCGCAGGGTGCCACCGATCATCCGCTCGGGATTGCCGGCAACCGGCAGCGCCGCGTACCAGGCCTGGAACCAGGGCTGGGTGCGCACCGCCAGCAGCATGTCGCTGAGGGTCCGCGCCGACACCTGGTTACGCCGTGACAAGCCGGAACCATCGAACTGCAGCAACTCCGCCGAGGACACCCCATGTCCCTGCAGGAACGCGTTGACCGCCGCCACGCCCGCTGTCGCCGTCCCCGCATGGGCGGTCTTGCGGCCCATGGACTTGAGCAGGATCTCCGCCATGTTGTTGTTCGACAGTTTAAGCAGCGGTGGCATCAGTTCCGCGAGGACCGGCGACTGGTGCTCGAGCAACGGCTGAGCCGAAACCGGTGTGGCGACGCCCAGCAGGCTGCCGCCTTCCACCGCGATGCCTTGTTGAACCAGGGCACTTTTGAACAGGTCGGCCACCAGCCCGGTCGGTTCCCAGACACTGACTTGGGCGATACGCTCCGCGCCCTTGGGCAACGCGCCGTCAATGCGCAACAGGTTGCCACCATGGCCGCGACTGACCACCAGCGGACCGCCACGGCCCGTCCTGGCCCGATTGAGCACGCTCATGTAGCGGTTGGCTGGCGTGAAACTGACCCGCACCGGCTGGCGCGCGGTAGCGCCGGCGCGTACGTTGACCAGAATCGAACCGACATCCAGGTCGGCGTTCGGCGACACGCTCAGCGCGGAAATCTGCGCCGAGAAATACTGTTGTTCATCGCTGCTCGACCAATCGGCCCCCAGCCGCTCGCGGTCGAAGGCGGTGTCGTCGAAGATCAGTCGCCCACGAATCCGCGTGATGCCTTTGCGCGCCAGCCCGGCCGCCAGGGCCTGGTAGTCTTCCTGGCGCATGCTCGGATCGCCGCTGCCGCGCAGGTAGAGATCGCCGGTCAGCACGTTGCCCTGCTGCACGCCGGTGCTCAACAGGGTTGTGGCAAACCGATAATCAGCACCCAGGACTTCCATCGCCGCCGCGCTGGTCACCAGCTTCAGGCTGGAGGCCGGAATCAGCCGGAACTGCGGATTGTATTCACACACCAGCTTGCCGGTGTTCGCCTCGCGCACCACCAGCGAGGTCATCGCACCTTGCAACGCTGGGGCGCGCAGGACGCTGTCGAGCCCGGCGCAAAAGGCCGAGCGTGGCAATGGCAGTGGCAACTGCGCCGCTTGCAGGACCACCGTCCGGACCGGCTCGGGAGCCTTCGGCACCTTGCTCGAACAGGCCGCCAACAGTACGCATAACGCCAGCGCGATGCCCTTGCCCATGAAACCCTGTACCGAATTCATCTTCCGCCTCGAACTCAACCAATCAATACACAATAGCCGCTGCCAACCGCAGCGGCTCATCACTCAGGAGGCACGTAAGAACAAGGTACTTATCGAGTCAACAGGCGGGGAATTATGCGGTAACACGGCCTCCGGAATCCATGCACGGCGATCCATTTTCCGGGGACAGGCTTTGTGGTTCAGGGCGCCAGAGTGGTGATGGAAAAGCTATTGGCGTGAAACAACGGATCGGCCTTGGGTTCGCCCTTGGCGGTCGCCGGCAGGGTGAAGTCCATGGCCGGCAGGTAGACCTTGCTGCTGGTCGGGTCGAACGCCATGTTGTAGGCCATTGGCAAGGTGCTGACGCTACCCAGCACGGCGTAGTGGTCGACGTCCTTCTGCGTCACCAGCGTCAGGTTGGCGTCCACCCCGCTGGGGATGATCAATCGCCGCTGTTTGGCATCCCAGGCCAGGGCATTGACATCCCGGGTGATCGGCAGGCTGGCCTTGACCGCGCCGCTTTCCAGGTCGGCGACGATCAACCGTGGTTGCTCGCCGCGACAGGCGACGAACAGCCGCTGGCCCTTCTCATCCTGGGCCAGGGCGCTGGGTTTGGCACAACCCTCGAAGCGCCAGCTGTCGAGTACCTCGAAGGTGCTGGCGGAAAACCGTGCCACCTTGCCTTCGTCGCGCATCGGCAGGAAGAAACTGCCGTCGCCCTTGACCAGCAGCGGGTCGATTTTCTTCACGTCCAGTTCGTGGGCGGCGGTGATCTTTTCCTGTTTCGGATCGAAGACAAACAACGTCGAACGATCCGCCCGCCGGCCGCTGACGACAATCACCTGGCCGCTGCGCGGCTCGTACGCCGCGCTGTTGAGGTTGCTCTGGGCCACCGGAATACGTTTGAGCAGCTTGAGGCTCGACAGCTCGACGACGCCGAGGCTACCGTCGCTGTTGAGCACGAACAGGCGATTGCGTTCGGGCACGAACACCACGGCATTGGCACCCGCCGAGTGGTCGAGGGTTTTCACCAGACGCTGTTTCGCCACGTCAAACACGCTCAGGCCGTTTTCCCGCCGGGCCAGAAACAGGTAGGGCCGGGTCGGGTCGAGGGCGGCGAAGCCCCAGCTGTCGCCAGAGCCGGGCAAGGTCACCTGATATTCACGCTGGTACAGGCGCTCTTCCCCGGGTGCCGTCGCCAGGACGGTACCACTCAGGGTCAGGGACAACAGGGCTGCACTGAGGTTTTTCATCAGAACTCCAGGGTGCTGGAAACCGACACCTGGCGGGCATCCCCCATGGACACGAAGAGCTGGCTGACCGCCGAGGTGTAGTAGACCTTGTTGAACAGATTCTTCACGTTGAGCTGGAACTTGACCTTCTGCCCTTCCACCTGGGTGTCGTAGGTGGCGAAGGCATCGGCCACGGTGTAGCCCGGCAGATCGAAGGTGTTGGCCGCATCCCCGGTCCGATGGCCGACATAACGCGCCCCGGCACCGGCCCGCAGCTTGTCGCCACCGCCCATGATCGAACCGAAGTCGTAGACCGCCGACAGCGAGCCGGCGTTCTTCGCCACATTTTGCAGGCGGTTGCCCTGGTAGTTGGCGTCCTGAGTGACCTGGGTATCGGTGTAGGCATAGCTGCCAATCAGGCTCCAGCGCTCGCTCAACTGACCGCTGGCATCCAGTTCCAGCCCCCGCGAGCGGACCTGGCCGGCAATGCTGTACTGGGTCGTCAGGCCGTCGGCGACGGACACCAGCACGTTGCGCTTGTGGATATCGAAGATCGCCGCCGTGGCGGTGATGCGCCCGGGAATATCCAGCTTGGTGCCGATCTCCCAGGCCTTGGACTGTTCCGGCTCCAGCGAGCCGTCCAGCACCAGCCGGGTGCTGCTGGTCAGCGCCAGCGGGGCGATGGTGGAGTTGGGCTTGAAGGATTCGGTGTAGCTGCCATAGAACGACAGCTCGTCGGTGTAGCGGTACACCAGACCCGCGCGCGGCACGAATTTCTCGCCGTTGCCGTTGGTGTTGACCTGGAATGGCCGGCCCTTGCCCGCGTACTGGTCGTACATCTGGAAGCGCCCGCCGGCAACCAGGATCCACTGGTCGTTGAGGTGGATCGAGTCCTGAGCGAACAGTGAGTCGCTGCGTAGCAGGTCGGTCTGGTCGCTGTCCTTGGCGCTGACGGTAGAGCCCGGGACTTCGCGGCCATAGACCGGGTCCAGGTAACTGAAGGTATTCAGCGGGCTCTGACGGATCAGATCGGAGCGGTAGATCTTGCGATATTCGTCGTCGACACCGAACACCAGGTCATGCTGCATGCCGGCCACATCGACCTTGCCGTCGAGGCTGGCGGTGGTGAAGCGGTCGCTGGTCAGCGCGCCCTTGGTACCGTCCATGCTGCGCACCAGGGTGCCACTGGCCGGGTTGATCGAGACCACCCGGACCTGGCTGGCATCGTAGGTTTCGCGGTTCCAGCTGTAGCCGAAGTGGGCCTTCCAGTTGTCGTTGAGGTCATGGTCGGCTTCGACATGGACCAGGTCGGAACGGCCTTCCATGTTGTTGAACGGCTCGTCGAGACGGCGATCCTTGGGAATCGCCAACGGATGGTTGGTCCGCGGATCGATGGCCGTGCCACGGTCGAACGGCGTGAGGAACTCGCGGTGCTCGTAGGACAGCAGCAGCTTGGTGCTGTCGCCGAACCAGGCCAGGGACGGGGCGATCAGAGTCTCGCGGTGGGACCCGAAGTTGCGCCAGTAATCTTCGTCTTCACGGTCGAGGACCATGCGGTAGGCCAGCCCGGAATCGCCGAGGGCACCGGTGCTGTCAAGGCTGCCGCCGCTGCCGTTCTTGCCGGAACCGTAGGTCGAGCCACGCAGGGTCACGGCGTTGTACTGTTCCAGCTGGGGTTTCTTGCTCACCAGATTGACCACGCCGCCCGGGTCCTGGATGCCGTAGAGCAGGGACGCCGGGCCCTTGAGCACTTCGACCCGATCGGTACTGGCGTTTAGCGCACGGCCCTGCACCAGCGGCATGCCGTCTTGCATGATCGAACCGTTGCGGTTGTCGCCGAAGCCGCGAATCATCACCGCATCCTGGGTGCTGCCGAGGGTGTTGGCCTGGGTGATGCCGCTGATGTTGTTCAGCGCGTCGTCGAGATTGCGCGGGGTCTGGTCACGCAGGACCTGGGCCGCGACCACGTTGATGGTCTGCGGGATTTCCTGCAGCGAGGCGCTGGAACGGGCCACCGAGGTGACTTGCGGCGGCTGGTAGCTGGTGGCGGAAGCCTGCTGGTTGCCATTGATGGTGGTGGCGCCGAGGTTCAGGGCGCCCTGGGTCGGCAGGGGTTCGAGGGCCAGGGTGTGGTCATCGGTGCGGCGGAAGGTGAAGCCGGAATTGCTCAGCAGCCGTTGCATGGCCTGCTCGGCGCTCATCTGCCCGCTGAGCGCCGGGGCCTGATGAGCGTAGGCCGCTTCGTCGGTGTAGACCACGCTCAGGCCGGTGACCCGGCTGAAGTCGCTCAGGGCCTGGGGCAACGGTTTGGCGGCGATGGCGAAGTTGAATTGCGCACTGTGCTGCGCCACGGGCTCGGCCGCCAGGGCCACGCTCAGGGGCAGCAAGGCCAACCCCGTCAGCGCCAGCGCCGATGCGCCGAACCATCGCTTGCCCGAACTGCCTGCCATCGCTTTTGCCCTGGACTTCATGTGTGCCTGACCCGTGTGTAGAGAAATCATTAATGCGAATGAATCGCACTTTCAACCACTACACGAATGGGCTTCGGGTTTACCTCACCTTTATTTTGAAAATATTTTCTCGGGGGGCATCGCGACACCGACCGCTGGCCTGGCACGGCCCTGTAGGCGCTGGCTTGCCGGCGATGGGGCCCTTGAGCCTGGCGCTGCCCATCCGGACGCCATCGCTGGCAAGCCAGCTCCTACAACGGTCGGCGTTATCGGGTAGCTCAGCGCAATACGATGACCCGGCCCAACAGGCGGTGCTGTTCGAACCCCAGCACGCCTTGCAACGAGTCGAGCACCGCCCGCGGATCCTTGCTCGGAAAGCTGCCGCTGATCCGCCGTGCCGCCAGGCGGTCGTTGAACAGCAGAATCCGTCCCGGGTAATAGCGGCCCAGGTCCCGCACCACCTCGGCCACGCTGACTTTTGAATAATTCAACCAGCCCTGGCGCCAGGCCAACAGTTGGTCGCTGTCCACCGGATGCAGCGGCTGCGCCGAACCGTCGGCATAAGCCACCTGCTGATTGGCGCCGAGAATCTGCGGCGGCGCGCCCGGGCCCGCGCGGACCCCGACCCGCCCGGACAACACCGTCACCCGCGCGCCCCCCGGTTGCAGACGCACTTCGAACTGCGTCCCGAGCACCCGCGCCTCGCCGCCCTCGGCCTCCACCACAAAAGGTTCGCCGGTATGGGTTACCTGGAAAAACGCCGAACCGCGCCGCAGCCGGACATGCCGTTCGCCGCCACTGAAGTCCACGGCAATCGCACTGTCAGTATCCAGCGTGACTTCGGATTGGTCGGCCAGGATCACCGTGCGCACCTGCCCCGGCACCGACACATAGTCGGCGCCGAGGTCGTCGAGCCAACGCCAGGGCTCAAAGCCCAGACCCATGGACACCGTCAGCAGCAGGCAGGCGGCCATGGCCAGGCCCGCCGACCAGCGCCAGCGCGACACCAGCTGTGGCCGGTCCATGGCCGCGAGCCAACCTTGCAAGGCCGCGGCCTCTTCCCGGGCCAGGGTAGTCGCCGGCACCTCACTCAGTTCCCAGAGCACCTGGGCCTGGGCATAGGCCTCGACATGGGCCGGGTCGGCTTGCAACCAGAGACTGAAGCACGCCTGGTCGCCTCGGCTCGGCTGATCGTGCAACAGACTGAGCCAGGCCAGCGCGGCCTGTTCCTGGGCGGGTGTCACGGCGACGCTGGACGAATGGATCACGATGCTTTCCCTGGCAGACGTGTGGCTGACGACTCTCGATATATAGCTGAAGGCTCTCGCAGACTGGCCTTGCACGCTTCAAGGGCGCGCATCATGTGTTTTTCCACGGCACTTTGCGAGAGGCCCATGGCCTTGGCGATCTCGGCATACTTGCGACCATGGATGCGGTTGAGCAGGAAAATCTGTCGGGTGCGCTCCGGCAGGCTGCGCAGCGCCGCCTCGACATAACGCAGATCGTTACCGGCCTCCAGAGCTGCCTCGGGTTCGAGGCTCTGGTTAGCCTGCTGCTCGGGCAGCCAGCCTTCATTGACACGTACGCGGGCCCCCTCGCTGCGCAAATGGTCAATGGCAATGTTGCCGGCACAACGCAGCAGGTAGGTGCTCAACTCCTCCACCTGCACCAGGGGCCGACGCCAGAAACGCAGGAACAGGTCCTGGACCAGGTCCGCCGCCGTTGCACGACAACCGACCCGGCGGCTGACCAGCGCTTCCATCTGCGAACGCTGGGACAGGAACACTTGCAGGAAGTGCGTACGACCGGCGTGCGGCTCGGTCCTCTCGGCCTCGGAGTTCTCGGGGGGGCGCAGGGCCAGGTTCATCGCGACACTCCCAGCAACAGCCAACCGCCGGGCGGCGGCAAGTCTGGCTGAAAAGACGCCAATATTAATGATAAAAATTCTCATACGCAAAGACATCCGATGTGCCGCAATGGCACAAGGACATCTCATCTTGACTATCCGAACGGCTAGTCATGCTGGAAAACACTGGAGAAGGGGGCGAATGCTGGGCTAATTTCGGCGTGTCGACGGTTGCCGTCTCAGCACGGGTCGCCGATCCGGCCCGGGTTCTTGTACGCGGATGGAGTCCCGGGCCGGCCTAGTCTGATCGTCCAACATACGGCCTCTTCAGCCAGGGAGTCGAGGGGGAATGCCGTCCTCTGACCTAGCAGGGAGCTTCCATGAACACACCGTTCAATCTCAACAAACACATTGCCGAGTATCACTACGACTATGTCACGGTCCTCGCTGACATCGTCCCAGCCTCGTTGTGCGACACCTTGAAAGAACGGGTCGAGCGCACCATCGAGCAGGATCGGGTCAAGCTGGTCAACCACCAGGGACTCGGCACCCACGAGGTATCCGATGCCGGCGGGCAATACCTGCACTACATCTTCCAGGGCCAGGATGTCCGCAATCACTTGCCGGAGCTGACGGCAATCTATCACTCGCTGCTGCCGCTGATCGGCCTGGTCACCAGCCAGGATGCGGTGGTCTCGCCCCACAGCCGCTCCGATATCAATATCAAGGTCTACCCCGAAGGCGGCGGGACCTTGGGCGAGCACTACGACACCAACGCGATCACCGTGCTGCTGTTCCTCACCAGCAACCGCGAAGCGCCCCTGCGCATGCAGATTCCCCGGGCCCATCCGAGCAAGCCGGAGCCGTGGATCGAACACCGGCACATCTACGCCAAAGCCGGCTCGGTGCTGATCATGAAAGGCCGGGAAATCCTCCATGACTGCGAGCCGACGGTGACGGAAAAGAAGATCACCGTGGTCCTGAACTACTACACCCGGGATGACACATGGCGCCCGGAGAAATTCGACGCCTTCGTCTATGACGGCGTCGATCCGGAGATCGCCGCCTGAACCTCGTCCACGTCCTTGTCGTCGCCATTGCGGCGGCAAGAACGCCCTCTCAGCCGCCGCCAACAGGATCTCGAATCCCCATGAAATTTCAACCGCTGGACCTCGCCCTCGGGCTGTTGGTCACCATCATCTGGGGCAGCAACTTCTCGGTGATCGAACTGGGTCTTGAGCAGTTGGACCCGTTTCTGCTCACCGCCCTGCGCTTTACCTGCTGCGCCTTGCCCCTGGTGTTTTTCATGAAACGGCCGGCGGGCGTCAGCCTGGCCGCCATCGCCGGTTACGGCCTGCTGTTCGGGGTCGGACTCTGGTGGGTGGTGAACTACGCCATGCACCTGGGACTGACCCCGGGCCTGGCCTCGCTGATCCTGCAATTCAGCGCCTTCTTCACGATCTTCCTCAGTGCCTGGCTGCTCAAGGAAAAAATCGCCGGCCCGCAGATCGCCGGGGTACTGGTGGCCAGCCTCGGGCTGCTGTCGATCATTCACTTCAGCGAAGGCCAGGCGGTGCTCGCCGGCACCGTGCTGGTGCTGCTGGCCGCCTTGAGCTGGAGTGCCTGCAACCTGATCGTCAAGCAGACCCGACCCAGCGATATGGTCGCCTTTATCGTCTGGTCCAGCCTGTTCGCGGCACCGCCGCTGTTTTTCATGACCTGGCTGGCCAAGGGCAGCGCAGCGTTTTATCAACTGGGTAGCAACCTCACGCCTTCGGCGATCTTCTCGGTGCTGTTCCAGGCCTATGTCACCACCCTGTTCGGCTATCGGGTGTGGAACAACCTGATGAAGAAATACCCCTCGGCGATGGTCGCGCCGCTGTCGTTGATGGTGCCGATTTCCGGTGTGATCACCTCGTGGCTGATGTTCGACGAAAGCATCGGCCCCTACAAACTGGCCTCGATCCTGGTGATCCTGCTGGGCATCGCGCTGTTCATCAACGCCGCGTTGATTGCCAGCTGGTTGCAGGCCAGGGCTGAACGCCAGGCCAGCGAGCCGCAGGGCTGAGCTGTGAACAGCACCTGAAACGAAAACGGGCCTGCAATGCAGGCCCGTCGGGGTCAGTGTCGAGGATCAGCCGTTAGCGGCCAGTCGTACACGTTCTTTCTCTTCGAACTCCTCTTCCAGCAGTGCGTCTCCCAGGTCGCGGCGCTCGCCCTTGATGGCGGTCGCGCGTTTGGCTTGCAGTTTGCCGAACAGATGCTCCAGTGCATGTTCCAGTTTGATCGCCGCGCCGTCGATCGCCTGTTCCAGCGTATCGGCCTTGTGGGTGACCGAAATCGGTTGATGGCCTTTTGGCCGCGCTTCCATCTGGCAGCGCATATCGTGGGGACCGGGCTTGTCGCCGTTCTCGTCCGCCAGGTGAACTTCGACCCGTGTCAGGTCTTCTTCATAACGTTCGAGCGCGTTCTCGACGCTCGTCCGGACCCACTCCTCCAGTCGAATGCTGCTTTGAATATGGTTATCACTATTGACTTGGATTTGCATAGTTATTCCCTTATTTCAGCTAGCTTGCAAAAGGCTCGCCGGCAACGCCTGAAGGCGTGCTGAACATGACCTCTTGATGACAGAGTTGGGCAGTTGGAAAAACAATTCAAGCCCTTTGAAAAGATAAATAATTATCCGACGAAATAGCCGGACAAGCCCGCAAGGCGCTGTTAATGTCGGGAGTTGGGTCGAATCGCTTTCCTGTTATTTCTTGCCACAACCTCCCGGAACAAGCCCCATCGCGAGTTCGGCAAAAATGCCTTGCGACACCGGACGTCCCTGCCCGGCGTTCGAGAGCATCAAGCTTCGCGCAACCCCGGCAGCACCTTGCGCTCGCGGGTGTAGCTCAGCACGAAATGCGCCACCAGGCCGAAGATCAATCCCCAGAACGCCGCCGCCAAACCCAGATAGCTCATGCCCGAAGCGGTCACCAGAAAGGTGATCAGCGCCGCTTCCCGTTGTTTCTCCTCGGCCATGGCCCCCGTGAGCCCGGCACTGATCGCGCCGAACAACGCCAACCCGGCCAGGGACGCGATCAGTTCCTTGGGCAAGGCGCCGAACACCGAAGCCAGGGTCGCGCCGAAGGTGCCCATCAGGATGTAGAAAACCCCGCAGGCGATGCCGGCGATGTAACGTTTGTCGCGGTTTTCGTGGGCCTCGCGACCGGTGCAGATCGCCGCCGTGATCGCCGCCAAGTTGAGACCATGGGCACCGAACGGCGCCAGCAACACCGCGCCCACGGCCGTCAGCGAAATCATCGGCCGGGCCGGCTGGGTATAACCGGCGGTGCGTAACACGGCCATGCCCGGCACGTGCTGGCCGGTCAGGGTCACCAGGGCCAGCGGCAGGCCGATGTTGATGATCGCGTGCCAGCTCCACTCGGGCGCGGTGAAGATCGGGTGCGCCAGCGCCACGCTGATCGCTCCCTGGTTCAACTCACCCATCAGCGCGGCGAAGGCACAGCCGACGATCAGCACCGAGAGAATCGCGTAGCGCGGCGAGAAACGCTTGCACACCAGGTAGACGGCGATCATCGACAACACCAGCGCCGGTTGCAGGCGGATCGAAGTGAACAGCTCGGCACCGAAGCGAAACAGGATCCCCGCCAGCATCGCCGCGGCAATCGCCTTGGGCAAGCGGCTCATCAACTTGTCGAAGGCCCCGGATAACCCCACCACCAGGATGATCACCGACGCCACCACATAGGCGCCGATCGCCTCGGCGAACGACACCGTCGGCAACATCGACACCAGCAGAGCCGCGCCCGGCGTCGACCAGGCGGTAATCACCGGGATCCGCAGGCGCCAGCTCAACAGCAGGCCGGTGACACCGCTGCCAATGGAAATCGCCCAAATCCACGATGACACCTGGTCGCTGGACAGATGGGCCTGAGACGCCGCCTGGAACACAATAATCAGCGGGCCGGCATAGGAAATGACCACGGCGATAAAGCCGGCGATCACCGCGGATAACGAAAAGTCCTGTCTGAGGCTATTCATAAGCGTCGATACCTGGGAGTGGAGAAGCATTGATTCGATTGAATCGATTTATGCGCATATAACCGCAAAAATTGATTCGATTCAATAGAAGCAATTTGATTTGCAGACCCTGTGATAAGCTTGCCCCCACTCTTTTCAGGATCGGTAGTCATTGCATGTGGGTTCCTCGGCTCAGCGACTTCAACCAACCGGTGTATCTCTCCATCGCCGATGCCTTGGCGCGGGATATTGCCAGCGGTGCGCTGAAGGTCGGCAGCCGCTTGCCGACCCTGCGTGAGCTGGCCCAGGCGCTGGATGTCACCCCGGGCACCATCAGCCGCGCCTACAGCGAGGCCCAGCGGCGCAAGCTGGTGCAGGGCGAAGTCGGACGCGGCACCTATGTGCTGGAACAGGGCGCTACACCGGCGGCGCGCCAGCAGGCGCCGGCATTGCTGAGCGCCGGGCCGACCGACCTGCTCGACCTGTCGATCATCAAGCCCCACGGCGAGCCCCTCGAACACGAGTTGCGCGATGCCCTGGTGAACATGGCCAACGACGCGGATTTCGCCCGCGCCCTGGACTACGCCCCCGACGGCGGCCACCCGGCCCACCGTGAAGCCGGCGCGCAGTGGCTGCGCCAGTCGGTAGCCGATGCGCAATGGCAACAGGTGGTGATCACCGCCGGTGCGCAACATGGGCTGATGGTCGCCATGAGTGCCCTGAGCAACAGCGGTGACCTGATACTCTGCGAAGCGCTCTGCTACCCCGGCATCATCTCACTGGCCCATGGCCTGGAGCGGCGGCTCGGCGGTGTGGAAATGGATGAGGAAGGGATCATTCCCGAGGCCCTGCACGAGCGTTGCCTACGGGAAAAACCGGCATTGCTGATCTGTGTCGCCACTTGCCAGAACCCGACCACGGCGATCATGTCCGCCGCGCGCCGGGCGCAGATCGCGGCGATTGCCGAAGCGTTCGATTTCATCATTATCGACGACGATATCTACGGTTTCCTCGGCAACGATCCGTCGATCAAACCGCTGTCCAGCTACGCCCCGGACCGTTCGGTGTACCTCACCAGCCTGTCGAAGTCGGTGATGCCGGCCCTGCGCATCGGCTACCTGTACAGCCCGCCGAAACTGCTGTCGCGCCTGACCTCGATGGTCCGCAGCAGCATCTGGATGCCGTCGCCGCTGACCGCACAACTGGCGAGCATGATGCTCAGCGAAGGGCTGGATACTCGCCTGATAGCCGTCCAGCGCAGCGAAGCGGCCGCGCGCCAGGCCATCGCCGCGGAAGTTTTTCGCGGTTTGCAAATCGCCACCCAGCCCCACGGCTATCACCTGTGGCTGACCTTGCCCGAGCCCTGGAGCGGCGACGAATTCACCCTGCTGGCGCGGGCCAACGGCGTGCTGGTGCTCAGCGGCACGCAGTTCCAGGCCGAGCGCCTGGGGCCTAGCCGCAGCGTGCGGATCGTGCTGATGTCGCCCACCAGCCGCGACGAATTGCGCTTCGCCCTGACCAAGCTGGCCAGCCTGATCGACGCCGACCCGCGACGGTTCTACTGAACGATCGTTCACTCGGCACAAGCCTTGCAAATTCATCGATGCAATGGCGCTCCGACATGAGGTCAGGGCGCCTGCCCTGCCACCGGTCCGGAACCGACGAACCAATCCGGCCGGCGCGCAGTCAATGAATCCAGGTTTCGATCAGAGTGGTGACACACATGGATAACCCCTTTCAGTTGATCAACGAGGCTTTCCAACCCGAATACCGGGTCAACCTCAGCCTCCAGGGACTGGACGGCGACATCATGCTGACCCTGTCCAACGCCGACGGGATAGTGGCCAAACGGATGATCAGCGCCGAGCAGCGCAATGATCCGCAGCGCCTGAAACGCCTGATCCAGAGCGTGCAATTCGGCATCGCCATCGAGCAGGGGCACAGTGCGATGGATATTCTCACGGCCATGACCGACAGCGACAGCCTCAAGCTGGCGACCCTCCCCGCCCCGGTCTGGAGCGGTGCCGGTCATCGTGTTGGACGCCCGGTCACACCGACCGGGCGGGTGCTGACCCTGCCACTTCGTTAAGCAGCCGCTACACCAACTGCAACCCATTGGGGCGCGCGCCGGGGAAAACGCTCTGAAGTTGCGCAGCGGACAGGCCCCAGGTGCGGCCGAACACGCCGCCGAGCAGGTCGCGGTAATTGTTCAGCACCGGGTAATCGCGGTTCTGCAACAGACTGCCGGGCGCCACCGCCACCTGCTCGCCGGCAATACGCCCGCCGTGCACACTGCCGCCCAGCACCCAATACACCGTGCCATGGCCATGATCGGTGCCACGATCGCCGTTCTCGCGGAAGGTGCGGCCAAACTCCGAGACCACCACCACGGTAGTGTCTTTCCACTGATCGCCCATGGCCTCGGCAAACGCCGCCAGGCCCTGCCCCAGGTTCGCCAGGTTGTTGGAGAGCTGCCCCTGGACGCCGCCCTGATTGACATGGGTGTCCCAGCCGCCGACATCGACGAAACCCAACCGATACTGATCGCGCATCAGGGTGGCAATGCGCCGGGTTTCCGCGGCGAAATTCTGCGCGGTCTGCGCGCCGCGTCCGGCCTTGGTCATTTCATCCTGCAGGTCCTTCGACACTTGCTGGCGCAGTTGCAGGCCATCGGTCACCGGCGCGGCCAGCGTCGTGCCCTTGTACATCGAGGCGAGGATCGAGGACTGGCGTTCATCGAACACCGGTTTCGAGACCCCGCGCAATGACAGGTTGGGAACATCCCGGCCGCCCTGGAAACTCAGAGGTAAGGCATCGGTAAAGGCAATCGGCGCACTGCCGGGCATGGCGCCGGCCAGCCGGGCGAGAAAGCCCGATCCATAGCGTCCGTGCTGATCGCCGGCGAGGCCGGCCTCGATATTGTCCTGGGTTTCGAAATGGCTGCGGGACAGGTCGTCGGTGCCGGCAAAGGGCACAAAGGCGAGCTGCTTGCGCTGCCAGAGCGGGTAGAGCGAATCCCGTAGTACCGGGTTGAGCCCCCAATGGCCGTCGAGGGCGATGGCGCTGTTGGGGTTGTGCGGGTCGGGCCGGGCAATCGCCAGGGTCGGCCGCGACTCGTAGTAGAAATCGCTGGCATAGGGCACCAGCAGGTTGTTGCAGTCGTATCCACCGCGCAGGAACACCATCAAAAAGCGCGGTGCCGAGGCTGGGGCGGCAAACAACTTCCCGGAAAAGGACAACGTCGGCAAGGTCGCGGCAGCAACTGCCGAAGCAACCAGAAAGTCTCGACGATTCATCACGGCACCTTCCTGAAGAGCACGATATTAGCGGTTGTTGAAATCAGGCGAAGACAACAGGAAGGTGTTCCATTCCTGCGGCGAGGTGGCCTGATTCAGCGCGGCAGTGGTAGCAGCCGACAGATGCGGGCCGATTGCCTCGTAGTACAGCGGCGTGGTGATCATGGGAAAACCGCCCTGGGCCTTGTCACTGCCCTCCGGGGTGAACAGCTTGTTGTAGCCTGAACCGATGGCGCGGGCGATCTCGAAACGCTTGGACATCTGCCCCGAACTGGCCCAGCCGACGGCGTCCAGCGGCCAGCCGTCCGGGGTCTGCCGGCCAAACACCGGTTCACCCAGCTGATTGAGCCAGTTGAGCATCGGCCGCGGGTTGGCGATGGGCTTGCCGTCATAGGCCAGGCGCACCGCCGAGACCACGAACTGGGTCGGATCCTTGAATTTTTTCCCGGCACTTTGCAGCAATTCCGGCGACTCGAAGAGCGTGCGCAGCACCTGGGCGATATCGCCGTCGCTACGCTGGAAGGTCACGCTCATGCGGTCCACCAGGGACTGCGGCGGCTGGTCGGCGACAAAGTATTGCGCCAGTTTGCGCGAGATAAATTGCGCACAGGCCTTCTGCCGGGTGATCAGGCTGACCGCCCGAGTGATTTCATCGAAACCCGTGCCCTGGATCGGTTCGCCCAACAGCACCTTGTCGGAGAAGTCATGGCGATTGGGGTTGAACTGGAACATCCCGTCATTCACCAGCAACGGTGCCACCCGTGGCCCGAACTTCTGCTGCCGACCGTCCAGCGGCCTCACCCCGGCGCCGGTAAGGATCAGCGCCAATTGCTGGACATCCTGCTGGGTGTAGCCGGAACCGACCCCCAGAGTGTGCAACTCCATCAGTTCACGGGCGTAGTTTTCATTGACCTTGCCCTTGGCGTTCTGGGCATTGTCGAGAAACTCCAGCATCGCCGGACTCTTCAGGGTCGCCAGTACCAGGTCCTTGAACTTGCCCAGGGCATGCGGGCGGATCACCTGCTCTTCGTAGTCCGCCGCCATCAGGCGTACCGCGCCCTTGCCGGCAAACACGCTGAAGTGATTGAGCCAGAAGCCGACCATTTGCTCCTTGAGCTGGTTGCTGCCATAGACCGCCCGCAGCAGGGTGATTTGCCGGGCCTGGTCGGCGGCGTCATTGAGGCCTTGCTGCTGGGCCTTTTTCGCCTCGACCTTGGCATCGCCGTCCGGCATCGACTGCAGCTGCTCCTGGCCCTGTTTGAAGGCGAGCAGGGTGGCCTGCAGCGGTTGCGCGAGGATCGGGAACGCCCGCAATTGCGCGTCGATACCCGGCGGCAACGGATCACGGAGGCGGTCAGTCAGTTGCGCCTCCAGCAAGCCGGCACGGCCCATGGCACGAAAGCGCGCGACATTCGCCGCATCCAGGTCGTAACCGTCGCGCCGCAGCCAGGCCGAGTCGGCGGGACTCAACGGTGCGGCAGGCGCCGCCATGGCAACGGCGGGAAGGCCCGCCACGAGGAACACCGACAACCCCAGACAACGTAGAGCAGCACCCGGTACTGGCATATCAAGAGGCTTCCAAAGGTGGGAACGGCAGTAATCCTTTCATCCCCAGTGTCTGTCGAACTGGCTGTACCAATGCTGACAAATGCGCATTCAGTTCTATCCTGCCAAAGGTCTGTGACAAGCGGCTCTTGCGGCAAAAAAGACGCTGTTGGGTTCAGGTTCCGGACAGATACATACTGCTACAACAAGCGTAGCCGGTGAAAAAATACGGCAGCGACCCGTTCGCCGGGCATACACCGTGAGGCGGACCATTCCGAGGAGGCAATATGTTTTTACGTTACGCAGCACTTGCAGCGGTAGTCGTGGCGGCTTCCGGCTGCGTACAGGAGCGTGTGGTTCACGACCGTCAGGTGGTGGTCGAACGGCCCGCGCCGCAATACGTGGAAGTGGTGGCACCGCAGCCGCCACCGCAGGAAGTGATCGAAGTGGAGCCAGCCTATCGCCCGGGTTTCGTCTGGGCACGGGGCTACTGGCATTGGGACGGGCGGCGCTATGTGGCGATGCACGGCCATTGGGAACCGGTGCGCCAGGGTTATCGCTATGAGCACCCGCACTGGGAACGGCATAACGATGGCTGGCATCTGCGCGTCGGCGCCTGGGTCAACTGATGATGTAGATGTAGGAGCGAGCTTGCTCGCGATGGTAGCCCAGACACCGCAGGGCATCAGGTGTGCCCTGCCATCATTGACGACCATCGTCGGAACGCCGCCTGGAGCAAGCTCGCGCCTACAGAGTGTCAAAGCTCGCCCTTCTCCACTTCCGGATGTTCGCTGGAGCCCTCGCCGGTCTTGCGTTGCGGATGCTCGATCCTCATCGACGGGAACTGCGACGAGGCATAGCGCACCACCAGGATCGCCAACGCCAGCAGCAGGATCGCACCGGAAAGGTAAACCACGCCCATGTCCGGTGGATTGTGGTGCGACACGTTGGAGATCAGCAACCGGGTCAGCGCGGTGATCGCCACGTAGATCAGGAAGCGCACCGGCATGTGGTTGGTCTTGAAGTAGATCCCCACCATCGCCCCCAACTCGAGGTAGATGAACAGCAGCAGGATGTCGTCGATCTTCAGATGACCCTCTTCGATCATCGTCAGGAACTCCATCACCGCCGCCCAGGCAGTGACCCCGCCAATGGCGAACAACGCCAGGTAATGAAACGACTCGACGAACAGGTTGCCCAGGGACTCGGCCACCTGATGCACGTTTTGTCGCAGGTTCTCGGCCCAATTGATTTTCACGGTACAGGTTCCTTGGTTCGGCTTGATCGGATAATGCGGGTGGAAGATGACCATTGTCCCTCTCTACACCAGCATGCAGAAAAAAGGCCAGGGACAGGGGGTGAGATGGTGATCGTGGGTTTCGGGACACGTTGCGGCGAGGGCCGCCACGTTCTGCTGAGGAGCTCGGCCTGTGGCCGCACGCTTGCTCGCGATGAAGATGGCGCAGTCCACCTGACAAACCGAGAATTAGTCTAGATTAAAAAGCCACTACCCAAACCCTGGGGATTCGCTTATGCTTTTGGCTGTATATAAATACAGTAATTGCAAAACACAACTATCGTGAAGGCATGTGAGGTGGTGAATGGCCGTCGAAGTGGTATACCGCAGCAGCCGAGATCTGGAGCGTTTGTTCATGGATAAAGCCGAAGCTGACCGTCATGACAAAATGCTCGAACTGGCCGAGCTGTTGGCCGAAGTCCTGCAAAAAGCCGTGCCCTCGCTGAGCGAGCAGCAGGTGGAAGAAGCCGGTATCTACATGGCGAAAAACCGTGATGTATTCGCCCGGGCGTTCAAGAGCCAGCCGGATGCATTGAGCGAATTGCTCTCGGCCCCTGCAGCCGAATAACACGCCGCACCGTGGGAGCCGGCTTGCTGGCGATAGGTTCAACGCGGTGTCCCTGCAATACCGCGCCGCCTGCATCGCCAGCAAGCCGGCGCCTACAAGTGACCGCGTTCAGCCGGTACAGAATGATAGGGACGCCGGTTCGCTCAACGGTAAAGCAGGCGCTCCGCCAGTTCGTCGGCCACCCGCGCCGGCGAGCGCTTTTCCGCCTGGGCATGGGCGAAAACTTCGGTCAGGCGGGAACCGATACGAGACAAATGGGCGGTGATGGTTGGCAATTCCTCGCCCTGGTGTCTGAGGGCGACATAAATCAAGCCACCCGAGCTGATCACGTAGTCGGGCGCATAAAGAATGCCGCGCTTTTCCAATTGATCGGCGACGCTGATATGGGTCAGCTGGGTGCTGGCTGAACCGGCCACCGCGGCACAACGCAACTGCGCCACGCTCTGGCTGGTGAGCACATTGCCCACGCTGCAAGGGGCAAGAATATCGCACGGGGTACTGAGCAAGGCTTCACAGGCGATCGGATGCGCGCCCAGTTGCTCCATGGCCAGTTGCACCTTGCCCGGATCGATATCGCTGACCAACAACTCCGCTCCCGCCGCGTGCAACTGCTCGGCCAGAGCATAACCGACATTGCCCAACCCCTGCACCGCCACTCGCAAACCTTCCAGGTTGTCGCTGCCCAGCCGCGCCATGGCGGTGGTGCGAATGCCGGCGAATACGCCCATGGCCGCGTGCGGCGATGGGTCGCCGGCGCTGGTGGTGCTGGTGACGTGCTGGGTGTATTGGGCGATGCAGTCCATATCGGCGGTGGAGGTACCGCTGTCGATGGCGGTGATATAGCGCCCATCGAGTTGCTCGATGCAACGGCCGAAGGCCTCGAACAAGGCGGCGCGACTTTCCACATGGGGCGGGCGAATGATCACCGCCTTGCCGCCGCCCACCGACAACCCCGCGAGCGCGGCCTTGTAGCTCATGCCCTGGGCCAGGCGGATGGCATCGACCATGGCACTTTCGTCATTGGGATAGGCCAGATAACGACAGCCCCCCAGCGCCGGCCCGAGCCGACGATTGTGGATGGCGATCACCGCCTTCAACCCGGTGACCGGATCGACACTGAGGTGCAATGACTCAAGACGAGTACTTTGCATGAGAGCGAACATCGAGAGGCCCCCTGGATACTACCTGTAGCGAGTATAGGCTTCGTAGGAAAGCTTGCAGAAGCAAGCAGGAATAAGGCCTTGGCGTTTACGGGTTTTGCGACATAACCCTCAACCGCTGCAAGAGACTGGACGAAAGCCCGGCGCGGGGCTAAAACAGAGACTCTGCCGGAGATCTCGATGAACCCCCGCCAAGCCTTTTTCGCCTGCCTGGAACGCACCCCGCCCGCGGTGTTCGAAGCAGCGCTGTGGATCGCGGCCGAACATGACCCACAGGTCCGTCCCGACGCCGTGCTGCGCGACTTCCGCGACTTGCAACAACGGGTCAGCGCCGGCTTGCCGATGTTGCCGGTCAGCGAATTGGGCCAGCCGCTGTTGCGGCGGCTGAACGAGCTGGGGTTCCAGCAGGACGAATTCATCCCGCTGCGTCCGCACGCGGCGCTGCTCGACAAGGTCCTGCAGCGTCGACGCGGGCAGCCGTTGATACTGGCGCTGATCGCCCTGGAACTGGCCCGGCAGTTGGAGATCCCGCTGGTGGGGGTGAACTTCCCCGGACATTTCCTGCTACGGGTGCCGGGGGCCGACCATTTACTCGACCCATGCGGCGGCCGGCGTCTTTATCCCAACGACTGCCGCGAACTGCTGACCCGCCAGTACGGTCCGAGCACGGTGCTGAAGGCCGAACACATGGACACGGCCACACCGATGCAGATGCTCCAGCGCCTGTCGCGCAACCTGCGGCAATTGCACCAGGCCAACGACGACTTCCTCGGCGCGCTGGTGGATGCCGAACGGGTCCTGGAGCTGGGCCAGGCCAATGCCGGCGACTACCTGGCCCGTGCCAGCCTGTACCAGCGCCTCGATTGCCCACGGGCCGAACGCTATGACCTGGAGCGCGCACTGCTGCTCAGCGAAGATCCGCTGCAGCGGCTGCGGCTGACGGAGCGGCTGGGGCAATTGCCGCCGAATGCGGTGGTGCACTAGGCGATTGCTGACAAGCCAACCTTAGGGTTCGGACTCAGCAAACCTTTATGGTGAGACACCTGTTTTCATGTGGGAGCGGGGGGGGGGGGGGGGGGGGGGGGGGGGGGGGGGGGGGGGGGGGAGGGGGGGGGAGGGGGG
>NZ_JBWKUQ010000008.1:0-288815 GCF_059420925.1 Pseudomonas sp. GW821-FHT03C07 | reverse complement strand
ATGGGTAATCAGGAGGCGGCGGTGCATTAATCGACCGAGTTCTACCACCGGGGTGCTGAGTCACCTCAACCGCTGCTGAAGAACATTGACCCCCAGGTCAGACCGTCGCGGATAAATGTCTAGGCTCCTACTGGCCTTCGTGGCCTCACTGTAATCGACATTTCGCGAGCTCACCCAATGTTGGCCAGAAGCAAATAGTGCTTCCTCGAATAGGCCTGATACATAGATGCAACCGGGTAGCAGTGTTCAAAAGCGTGTTGACAGGGTGGGCGAGTCCATACATAGGAGCCGGCTTGCCGGCGATAGCGTCCGTTCAGGCAATGATTAACTTCAGGTCGTCGCCTTGTGCAAGGTCGCCAGAAACCCCGCCGCGCCGACAAACAAACCGGCAAAGGTGCGGTTCATCCGGCGCTGCTGCTTGGGCGTGCGCAACAGACGCAGGACCTTGGCCGCCAGGCCCGTGTAACCGGCCATGACAATCATGTCGACGGCGATCATGGTCACGCCGAGGATCAGGTACTGATGCACCAGCGGTGCATGTGGATCGATGAACTGCGGCAGCACCGCCAGCATGAAGACCAGAGCCTTGGGGTTGCTGACGTTCACCAGGAATCCACGGAACATCAAGGTCAGCGGCTTGCCGACCGGGCGAATCGTGGACTCTTCGGCCATGTTGCTGGGCAACGCACGCCATTGCTTGACCGCGAGGTACACCAGGTAGACCACGCCGAACCACTTGATGGCATAGAAGGCCGAGGAAGAGGTCGCCAGGATCGCCCCAACGCCCGCGGCAATCACCGCGATCTGCGCCGCCAGGCCCAGTTGCAGGCCAAGAGCATTCCAGTAGCCACGCAGGAAACCGTATTGCAGGCCGCTGGACATCGAGGCGATGGCGCCAGCACCTGGGGATAGGCTGATGACCCAGCACGCGGCAAAAAAGGCCAGCCATGTCTCAAGCAGCATCATGCACCTCGGATATAGAGAGTTGTTACAAACCTCTAAGCTAATCCGTGGGCGTGAAATTGACTATCGTTTTTTGTCGGACAGACAGCCCACAAACGAACACCGCGCTGCGTGGGAGCCGGCTTGCTGGCGATGACAGCCGATCAGGCGATGCAAGGCTCACTGACCTCATCGCCGGCAAGCCAGCGCCTACAAGGATGCGGTGTTTTCAAGAGCGCATCAGGACAGCGCTTCCAGCTCCGCCTGCATGCTTTCCAGCAGTTCCAGAGCTTCCATCCACGCCTCTTCCAGCTGGGACTCGCGCACTTTCAACTTAGCCTGTTCGGCCAGCAGATCACGTAGCTCATCCTTGCGCGCCGCCTCGTAGACCGCGCTGTCACCCAGGCTCGCCTCGATCTTCGCCAGCTTCTCGTGCAGCTTGCCCAACTCGGCTTCAAGCTTGTCGGCTTCACGCTTGTGCGGCGCCAGCTGCTGACGCAACGCGGCGGCCTGCTGGCGCTGAGCTTTCTTGTCGGTCTTGTCGAGATTGACCGGGGTGTTGCTCACCGGCGCATTGCGCTGGCGGTACTCGACCAGCCAGCGCGCGTAGTCTTCCAGATCGCCGTCGAACTCTTCGACCTTGCCGTCGGCCACCAGGTAGAAATTATCCGTGGTGCTCTTGAGCAGATGACGGTCGTGAGAGACCACCAGCACCGCGCCGCTGAATTCCTGCAAGGCCATGGTCAGCGCCAGGCGCATTTCCAGGTCAAGGTGGTTGGTCGGTTCGTCGAGCAACAACAGGTTCGGCCGTTCCCAGGCGATCAAGGCCAACGCCAGGCGGGCCTTCTCACCACCGGAGAAGTTCAGCACCGGTTCGTCGATGCGCGCGCCACGGAAGTCGAAACCACCGAGGAAGTCGCGCAGGGTCTGCTCACGCTCGGTCGGCGCCAGACGCTGCAGGTGCAGCAACGGGCTGGCCTTGGAGTCCAGCGAGTCGAGCTGGTGCTGGGCAAAGTAGCCGACCACGGTGTTTTCACCGCGGGTCATCCGTCCCGCCAACGGCGACAGCTCGCCGGCAAGGTTCTTGATCAGCGTCGACTTGCCCGCGCCGTTGGGGCCGAGCAGGCCGATCCGCGCGCCCGGAGTCAGCTGCAGCTTGACCTTCTCCAGGACGGTCTTGTCGCCATAACCCAGGCGCGCGTCGGACAGGTCGAGCAACGGGCTGGAGATCTTCTGCGACTCGCGGAACACAAAGTCGAACGGCGAATCGACGTGGGCCGCGGACAGCTCTTCCATCCGTTCCAGGGCCTTGATCCGGCTCTGGGCCTGGCGGGCCTTGGTGGCCTGGGCCTTAAAGCGGGCGATGTAGCTTTCCATGTGCGCACGCTGCGCCTGCTGTTTCTCGTAGGCCTGTTGCTGCTGGGCCAGACGCTCGGCGCGGGCGCGCTCGAAGGCGGTGTAGCCACCGCGATAGAGGGTGATCTTGCGCTGGTCGACATGGGCCACGTGATCGACCACTTCATCGAGGAAGTCACGGTCGTGGGAGATCAGCAACAAGGTACCGGGGTAACTTTTGAGCCAGTCTTCCAGCCAGATGATCGCGTCGAGGTCCAAGTGGTTGGTCGGCTCATCGAGCAGCAACAGGTCCGACGGGCACATCAGCGCCTGCGCCAGGTTCAGGCGCATCCGCCAACCACCGGAGAAGGCCGAGACCTGATGGTCCATCTGCTCATTGGTGAAACCGAGACCCGCCAGCAGCTTGCGCGCGCGCGCATCGGCGGTGTAACCATCGGCGCTGTCGAGCTCCGAGTGCAGACGGGCCTGGGCGGCACCGTCATGGGCCGCTTCGGCCGCCGCCAGGTCGTGTTGCACCTGGCGCAGGCGCACGTCACCATCGAGCACGTAGTCGACCGCCAGGCGTTCGAGGGTATCGACCTCCTGGCGCATGTGAGCGATACGCCAATCGGCCGGCAAGAAGCAATCACCCGAGTCCGGGTGCAGCTCGCCCCGCAGCAGGGCGAACAGGCTGGATTTGCCGGCGCCGTTGGCACCGATCAGGCCGGCTTTGTGGCCGGCGTGCAGGGTCAGCTCGGCGTCTTCTAGCAGACGTTGCGGGCCACGCTGTAAAGTCAGGTTCTGAAGTCGAATCATAATGGCGGCGGAGTCTACCAGCTTCCCTCGCAACTGGCGCGGATCTCACCATGCATGCTGACCTGTGGACGTTTTCCCTGAACACCTACGCCAAACCCGGCGTTGAACAGACCTGTCTGGCGCTACAGGCGCAGGGGGCGAATGTCTGCCTGCTGCTCTGCGCCGCCTGGCTGGGCCAGCGCGGAGTACGCTGCGAGGCTGAGCGCGCGCGGCAATTACAGGCACTCGCCGAGCCCTGGCACAACCAGGTGGTGCAGCCGCTACGACAGTTGCGCAGGCAATGGCGCAACGCGGCCTCGGAGGACGTCGAGCTGAAGGTGCTGAGGGATCAGGTCAAGGCATTGGAACTGGCCGCCGAGCAGCAGCTATTGCAGCGACTGGAAGCGTTGGGGCGGGATTGGCCAGAGGTGGGCGCGGAAGATCTGGCCGCGTGGCTGGAGGCTGTCACCCGCCAGGCCGCACGACTGAATAGCGACGCGCTGCGGCAGCTGCGCGTCGCGGTGAGCCAGGCTTAGGAAGCGCTGCTCGGGGTAACGGCAGGTGCCACAGGCGTTGGCGCAGTCGGAGCAGCTGGAGCAGCGGCTGGCGCGATCTGGGCAGGCGCTGCCGGCTTGGCGGCGCTCACAGCAGGCTTTACGGCCGCTGGCTTTGCGGCGGCAGGCTTGGCAGCGGCCGGTTTAGCAGCAACAGGTTTTGCGGCGGGCTTGGCGGCGGCTGGTTTGGCAGCGGCAGCTTTTGCAGCAGGCTTGGCGGCAGCCGGTTTAGCAGCAACAGGTTTTGCGGCTGGCTTGGCGGCAGCTGGTTTGGCAGCGGCAGCTTTTGCGGCTGGCTTGGCGGCAGCCGGTTTAGCAGCAACAGGTTTTGCGGCTGGCTTGGCGGCAGCGGGCTTGGCAGCGACAACTTTTGCAGCAGGCTTGGCGGCAGCTGGTTTAGCAGCAGCAGCTTTTGCAGCAGGCTTGACGGCAGCTGGTTTGGCAGCGGCAACTTTTGCAGCAGGCTTGGCGGCAGCTGGTTTGGCAGCGGCAGCTTTTGCAGCAGGCTTGGCGGCGACTGGTTTGGCAGCAGCAACTTTTGCAGCAGGCTTGGCGGCAGCTGGTTTAGCAGCAGCTACTTTTGCAGCAGACTTGGCGGCAACTGGTTTGGCAGCAGCAACTTTTGCAGCAGGCTTGGCGGCAACCGCTTTAGCAGCGGCTGGCTTGGCAGCGCGAGTCGACAGCGCCTTGGTGACAGCCTCTTTCACACGACCAACACCCTGGGCCAGTTTCAGGCTTTCCTGGGCATCGCGCTTGAGTTGCAGGATGTAGCCACGGGTGTCCGACTGGCTGGCTTTCAGCTTGTCCAGCAACTCTTCGAGCTCACCGACCGCGCTCTTGGCCTTGGCTTGTGCCTTGGCTTTTCCGGCAGTCGCCGAGTCCTGCAATTTGGTGCGAGCCTTGTGCAATTTTTCCTGGGCTTTACCGCGTTGCTTTTCCAATTTAGCGAGCAGTTTTTCAGCATCAGCCAAGGCTTGGGTGCAGGCAGTTTCCAGATGTTCGAGCAGGCTGCCCGACAACTGTTGGAGCAAATGCAACGGAGTATTTACGGGCTTCTTGGTGGCCGACATGGTGTACCTCCTGACTGACGTGAATGCGGCTCATACTAGCCCTCTGGGACTACCGCCGCTAGGGCATGTTGACAGTATCGAAGGGCCTGCGTTGCATGCGCTGAAAAATGCTTCTTCAACAACCCGCTCGGAGCACTGGCATAATCCCCAACACCTGAGGTCGGAGAGTGCTTATGCCGCGTTATTTTCTGCTGTCACTGTGTGTTTTCTGGCCGCTTGCGCAAGCCGCGCCAGAGGTCGCGAACGACGACGCTCACGACCTCGCCTACAGCCTCGGCGCCAGCCTCGGCGAGCGTCTGCGCCAGGATGCTCCGGACCTGCAGATCAAGGCTTTGCTCGACGGTTTGAAGCAGGCTTACCAGGGCAAGCCGCTGGCCTTGAAGGACGAACGCATTCAACAGATTCTCGCCGCTCACGATGCCCAGGTCGCTCAAGAGGCGGCCAAACCACAGAGCGAAACTGCCCTGGAAGCCGAGCGAAAATTCCTCGTTGAAGAGAAGACCAAACCCGGCGTCCAGGAATTGGCCGACGGTATCCTGATGACCGAACTGACCCCCGGCAGCGGCGAAAAAGTCGCGGCCAACGGCAAGGTCCAGGTGCGCTACGTCGGACGCCTGCCCAATGGCACGGTGTTCGATCAGAACCGACAGCCGCAGTGGTTTCGCCTGGACAGTGTGATCAATGGCTGGCGCACGGCTTTGCCACAGATGCCCGTCGGTGCGAAATGGCGCCTGGTACTGCCCTCGGCACAGGCCTATGGCGCGGACGGTGCCGGCGACCTTATCGCGCCTTACACACCGCTGGTGTTCGAGATCGAGCTGCTCGGCGTGGCCAGCTGACAGGCGCCGCCACAATGAAAAACGGTGCGCCTGAGCGCACCGTTTTCATGTGTAGCGATCGGCATCAGGCCTGGGCTTCAGCCTTTTCCTTGTGGGCCGTATGCAGCACTTCGATCAGGCAGTCTTCCAGCTCGAAGCGCTCGTGAAGCAAGCCGCCCAGCTCCTGGAACTTATGCGCCACGCACTGGCCTTCGTCGCACAGATCGTTAAAGGCCAGCAGCTTCTCGGTAATGACATCGATACGCGGGTAGATCGTCTCGGCCAGTTCCAAGCCGCGCTGGTCGCCAAAGGCCTTGGCCTCGCCGGTCAGCTGCTCGTAGATTTCAAAATGGCCAGCCGACACATAATCCACCAGCAGACCGCAGAACTCCTGCAAGGGCCCGGGATTCTGCGCCAGGGCACCCGGCTCGGCACCGAGGGCATCGTAGGCCCGCACGAGCTCGTGACGCTCCTTCAGCCAGCGATCAATCAGCAGGTGCACTCCACCCCAGCGTTCCTGAGCATTCCGACAACTTTCGAGCATGGTGATCTCTTCCCTTCTGGGTCATGCCGACCGATGCCCCGAGCACCTCGAGGCTCCTGACTTGGCCAAACAGAACAGCTGATTGCAATAACGCGATGCGGGCCAGATTATGCCCGCTCGACACCTGCTTCAAGGTACGCAGGAGAGAAAGTTCATACAAGTGTTTAATCCGGAGCTCGACTGCCGGTTACTTCTGCGTCCCACCCGCCACCGAATCCGGCCCCGCCAGCTGATAGATCATCAGTAGGCTCATGCCCACGAAAGCCAGCAGGCTCCACTCGGGAATGCTCAAGTCGAAGAGGGTCCACTGGATCTGCGCGCACTCGGCCGTGGCCCGGAACATCAGCTTGAACGCCTCGAGGGGCGGTACTTGCTGGATCAGGCAATGCAGGTCGGGCTGGCAGATCATCAACTGCTCGGCCGGCACGCGCTGCAGCAAGACCTGTCGCGCCGCCGTGGCGGCACCGGCCAGGGCCAGCAACAGGCTCAGGCCGCCATAGATCCAACGGCCGATGCGACCCGGACCGTGCAACATCGCCGTCAGGCAGACCAGGCAGAACCCGGCGAGAAAGAAACGCTGGACGATACACAGTGAACAAGGCTCCAGCCCGGTCACACGCTCCAGGTACAGCGACGCCCCCATGACCAGGGCACCTGTCAACAAGGCCAGGGAGAACAGAGAACGTGAGCGGGCCAAGAACATGGCTTATCCGTAACAGGAGAGACAGGCAGTTACGGTAGAGGAAAGCCCTTGGCCCTTTCAAGGCGAGCCAGAGCAGACAATTCCTTAAGCCTGTAAGGAATTACCGACGGACATCCTATGAAACCATTAATCCAACAGTAGGAATCAGACTTCGCCAGGGAGAGGGAAGCATCCTGACACGCAAAGACGGGATGCCTGCAACCGCACCCCGTCCCCCTGCCCCCTTCACACCGGCAGTGGCGAGGCCAGCAAACGCTTGTCCAACAGGCCCAGGCCTTCCTGGAACAACTGGTTGCTGCGCTCGGTGTCACCCAGCTGGGCGAGCAATCGCGCCAGCTCCGCACAGGCTTCAGGATGGCGCTGCACCCGCAGGCTGCTTTCCAGGTAGTCGCGGGCCTTGCCCCACAGACTGTTTTGCAGACTCAGGCGCCCGAGTGTCAGCAACAGGCTGGCATCCTCCGGATGGTCTTTCAACCAGCCTTCCGCGGTCTGCAACTGCCGGGCCGGGTCACGCCCGCGCAACAAGCCGTACAAACGTGCCAGATGGCTGTCGTACTGGCGCTTGAGCGCCTCACGCAGTGCTTCTTCGGCCTGGATGTCGGCACCGAGCTGACGCAACTGCTCGGCATAGGCCAGCACCAATGGCGGCTCCTGGCGCTGCGCCGAACTCAATTGTTGCCAGGCCCGATCCAGCGCGTGCAGACCCGCTTCGCCCTCTTCGCGCTGGGCCGCCAAGCTCAGGTTCTCACCCCAGGCACGGCGCTCCAGCTCGGCCAATTCAGCCTTTGCCAGCACCTTGTCCTTGCGCAACTCCGGCAACAGGCGGATCAGCGCCGGCCAGTCGCCGCGCTGCTGATACAGGCGCTGCAACTGACGCAGGACCTGGATGCTGTGGGGATGGCGCTCATGCATGGCTTGCAGGGTATTCAGCGCCCCGTCGCTGTCGCCACGGTCCACTTGCAACTGCGCGTGACTGAGGGCAATCGCCAACTCAGCCTGGGGCTGGCGGTCGAGGGCACGTTCCAGCAGGCTGTCGCATTCCTCGTACTTGCCTTGCTCATTGGCGGCCCGCGCCGCGCCGAGGTAGTACAGCAGCGGCTGGCGCTCAGCTTCGGCGGCCCGCTGCAAATGGCGCTGGGCACTGGCCCAACGGCCTTCGGCCAGGTCCATCTGGCCCTGCTCGATGGCGATTTGGGTACGCCGGCTGCGATTGCGCCGCGACCAGGGATTGGCCACCGAGCCCGACGTGGTCACCAACACCACCAGGAATTTCACCAGCCACAGCACCAGCCATGCCAGCAGCAGCACGGCCAGGAAGGCCCACAGGCTCGACTCGTAACGGAAGCTGTCATAGGCGATCAGGACGTAGCCCGCGTGCCGCGAGATCGCATAGCCAAGGCCCGCCGCAATGGCGACGACCAGCAACAGGATCAGGAAGAAACGCTTCATGGGCTGGTCTCCTCGGCCGGGGTCGCGCTCGGGCTGACCGGGGTCTCGATCTCGACATGCCGCCGCTCGAGATAGGCCTGCACCGCCGCCAGGGTCCCGGCCAGATCAGGCGTGAGCACGGTCACCGGCTGTTTGCTCAGCTCGGCCAGGCGCTCGATCATGATCTTGCTCTGCGGGTTGTCCACATTGAAACCGCCGGTCAGCACGTCGCGGGCCTCGGTCAAGGCCTGGGTGTAGACCCCGGCCTGACCGTTCAACGCGGCCCATTGGGCCTGCTCCAGGGCCAGGCTGAGGGCCAGGCGGACCTGCGCCAGGCTCTGCCCGGCCAGCAACGGCCGGATGTTCTTGTTGGCGTTGAAGTCGATACGGATATAGCGCGAAATCTCATCCCACCATACGGCCCAACGGCTGGCGCCATCACCGTCGGCGGTCAGGCCAAGCAAGGAATCGCCGCGATCCTTGTACTCCGGCGCCAGCTCGTTGAGCAGGGGCAGTTGGTCGCGCAAGGCGCCCAGTTGCAGGAACAGGCCGGTGCGATCCGGTTGCGCGGTGCTGCGCAACGCCGCGAGGCTCTTGGCCACCTGCTCGCGGGCGGCAAAGGAGCCCGGGTCGTTCTGTTCACGCAGGATATCGTCGGCACCCTGCACCAGGGCCAGGGCGCTGGTGATGTCCTGCAAGGCCGACAAGCGCAGGCTGGCCAGGCGCAGCAGGTGCTCGGCCTCGGCCAGGCGCCAGTCCTTGCGGCTGGCCCCCAGCACGCTCTCCAGCCGCTGACTCAGGCGCTGTTGATCACCCTGCAGCTGCGTTACCAGGCGTCGGCGCTCCTCCAGTTCGGCGGCCCCCGGCAACTGGTCCAGGCGCGAGGCCAACTGCTGTTCGCTCAGCTTGAGGGACTGAGCCTGGTTGCCCAGGTCTTGCATCTGCCCGGTCTGCTGTTGATGGTTGGCTTGCAGGTTGCGCACCTGCCAGACACCCCAGCCGCCCGCCGCCGCGCCAGCGGCGCCGAGCAACAGGGCGAGGAGCGCCAGGCCATTACCACGGCGCGCCACTGGCGCCACCGGCGGTTGAACCGGGGTATCGACCACCGGCTGGGCTTGTTCTTTCGGCAAGGCTGTTTCGCTCACGTGTCCATCCTTTGCATTCTAGAGAGCGGGTACGGGATGCTCCCGCAACGCCGCTAGCAAAGCCGTGGCGCTGGCACCACGACAATCCACCACATATTGGGCCCCCGCGGCGCGCGCCATCTCGGCCACCCGCGGGCTTGGAACAAACAACGGCAGGCGCGCCAGCTCCGGCCAGGCTGTCGCCGCCAGCTGGTGCAGGTGCTCAAAACCCTGCCCACTGCTGACCACCAGGGCGTTCAGGTGTTCCGCCGCGACACGCTGGGCGAGGATACCCGCGGCGTACTCGGGCAAACGCCGCCGGTACAACTCAAGGTAGTCGACACTAGCACCCTGGCTCCGCAAACGCTCGGCCAGCAGCTCGCGTCCGCCCTCGCCACGCAGGATCAATACCCGCGGCTCGGGGCGCGCCAGCGCCTGTTGCAACGCCGGTAAGGCGAGCAAGGCCTCACTGTCGTCGCCCTCGCCCGGATAAGCAACCTCGAGGCCGTAATCGGCGAGGATCCGCGCGGTCGCGGCGCCGACCGTGAACCATGGCAGGAACGGCGGCTGCGGCCAATACTGGTCCACCAGCTCGACCGCCAGGCGCGCCGCCGGCTTGCTGACCACGATCACTGCATGGTAGTGGGCCAGATCGTAGATCATCGCCCGCCCGGCACCGTCGAGAGGCAAGGGCTCGATGTCCAGCAACGGCAGGCTGCTGCTGAACACCCCGGCAGCCGCCAAGGCGCTCGCCAACTCGGCCGATTCTGACGCCGGCCGAGTCAACAACAGGCGCCAACCACTCACTCTTCGCCAGCCTCGCCGTAGACCGCCTGGAGAATCGCATCCGCGCCCTGGGCCAGCAGCGCTTGCGCAACCTGCACGCCGAGGGCCTGGGCATCGCCTCGCGGTGCCCGGGCATCGGCGCTGAGCAACAGGCCGCCCTTGGGATCACCGACCAGTCCGCGCAGCCAGATCTGCTCGCCTTCCAGCACCGCGTAACAGGCAATCGGCACCTGGCAACCACCATTCAAATGCTTGTTCAAGGCGCGCTCGGCGGTGACCCGCACGGCGGTATCGGCATGGTGCAACGGCGCCAGCAGCGCATGGATCTCAGCGTCGGCGCTGCGGCACTCGATGCCCACCGCGCCCTGGCCACCAGCCGGCAGGCTGTCTTCGACACTGATGGCCGAGGTGATACGGTCTTCAAAGCCAAGACGGATCAGGCCGGCCGCGGCGAGGATAATCGCGTCATATTCGCCGGCGTCCAGCTTGGCCAGGCGGGTATTGACGTTGCCGCGCAGGAAACGGATCTGCAGGTCGGGCCGGCGGGTCAGCAGTTGCGCCTGGCGGCGCAGGCTTGAGGTGCCGACCACGCTGCCGGCCGGCAGCTCGTCAAGACTGGCGAAGGTATTGGAAACGAAAGCATCGCGCGGGTCTTCGCGCTCGCAGATGCAGAACAGGCCGAGCCCTTCGGGAAAATCCATCGGCACGTCTTTCATCGAATGCACGGCGATGTCGGCCTCATGCTCGAGCAGCGCGGTTTCCAATTCCTTGACGAACAGCCCCTTGCCGCCGATTTTCGACAGCGG
This sequence comes from Pseudomonas sp. GW821-FHT03C07, assembly GCF_059420925.1. Classification (NCBI taxonomy): domain Bacteria; kingdom Pseudomonadati; phylum Pseudomonadota; class Gammaproteobacteria; order Pseudomonadales; family Pseudomonadaceae; genus Pseudomonas; species Pseudomonas sp. GW821-FHT03C07. Next base: position 277,910 of record NZ_JBWKUQ010000008.1, on the reverse strand, counting down.
CGAGTCGAGCAGCTTGTCGCCGCGACTGACCATGGGCACGAGGATGACCGACAAACCGGGATGAGCCTGTTCCAGGCGGGCCTTGACGTATTCGGCCTGCCACAGGGCCAGCGCGCTTTTACGGGTAGCGATGCGGATTTCGCGAGAAGACATGGATCGATCCGTACTGAATAGATACGGCAGATAATAACAGCTCGGCCCGGCCCGCTTTGACTTGTATCAGCCAATAAGCGGCCTCCCTGGCCTGGATATACCGGGTTGACGGTACCTTGCGCCTCGCGCAAGGCACGAACTAAAGCTGTTGCATCATCTTGCGCACGCCGGCGACATGGCGTCGACTGACGATCAGCGCTTCACCGCCCAGGCCCTTGAGGAACAGCTGGAAATGCCCCAACGGCGTGCGTTGCAGGCGCTCGATGCGTTCGCGGGCCACCAGGGCGTTGCGATGAATACGCACAAAGCGGTCGCCGAACTCGTCTTCCAGGGCCTTTAACGGCTCGTCCAGCAGCACCTCGCCACCCTCGTGGCGCAGGGTCACGTACTTGTGGTCGGCGATGAAGTAGATCACCTGGTCCAGCGGAATCAGCTCGATGCCCTTGCGGGTACGGGCGCTGATATGCGTGCGCGGACCGCTGCCGGATTCGGCGGCGGGGCGTGTCAGGGCCGCCAGTTGCACGCGATTGGGACGCTCGGCCTTCTTCAGCGCTTCGAGCAGGTGCTCGGCGCGCACGGGCTTGACCAGGTAACCCACGGCGCTGACCTGGAAAGCCTCCAGGGCAAACTCGTCATGGGCGGTGCAGAACACCACGGCGGGCGGTGCCTCGCGCTCGCACAACCGCGCCGCTACTTGCAGGCCGTCGAGGCCGGGCATGCGGATATCGAGCAGGACCACATCGGGCCTGAGGCTGTCGATCAGGGACAATGCCTCTTCGCCATTGGTGGCGCTGGGCTCCAGGACACTGTAACCCTCGAGTTCGCCGAGCAAACGGCTCAGGCGCTCGCGGGCCAGGGGTTCGTCATCAACGATCAGGACATTCATATTGCACTGGATTCCTGCGTGAGTCTCGCACAAGGATAGCGCAGACAGGTGAAGTGACGACCGTCACGGCGATCCACGCTAAGACTAGCGCGAGGCCCGAAAAGTGCCGTAAGTCGAGCACCGATATTTGCCAGTGCCGATTGAGTACCGCTCGACACCAGCCGCGGTGCGGCATCGTCGTAGGGATTGCTGATACACAATATGAACTCTCCCTCTTTGTAGTCGGCTTCGACCCTGACCACGCCGCCTTCGATGCGCGGTGCGATGCCGTAGATCAGAGCGTTTTCCAACAGTGGTTGCAAGGTTAATTGCGGGATCGGCAAATCCTCTGGAATTGTGCCCACCCTCCAGTCCAACTGTAGACGGTTGCCAAGACGATATTGCTCAATCGACAAATATCGTTGCGCTAATTCCAGCTCGTCACGCCATGACAGCAAGTTGCCGGGTTTGGCCAGGCTGGCGCGGAACAGGTCGGACAGATCCAGCACGGCCTGCTCGGCCTGGCGCGGATCGCTCGCCACCAGGCTGACGATGCTGTTCAGGCTGTTGAACAGAAAGTGCGGGCGGATCCTCGCCTGCAAGGCCTCGATCCGCGCCTGCAACTCCGCCTGCTGTTGGCGACGCCACTGACTCTGCAAGTAAAAGTAGCGCAACATCAGGGCCGACATAATGAGGCTGATCAAGCCATGGCGCAGATAGCGCCCGGCCGTGCCCCCGGCCGAGGGCGGACCGGCCAGGGCGAAATACTCGGTCAGGCCGGTGCAGGCCAGACTCAGCCCGACCACCAGGGCACAGCACAACACGCCGGCCAGCCCCGGGCGCAAGCGCGCCAGCCAGGCCCGCGCGCCACACAACAACGCCGCCGACAACAGCACGAGCCACTGCACATACAAGGAGGTCAGTGCCAGACGCACCCAGTCGAAACCGACGGGCATCGGTTCGGCCAGCACCAGCACCATCACCAGCAACTCGGCCAGCACCACCAGCACCAGCAGCGCCTCGGGCAGGCAGAGTTCCGGGAGGAAGAATTCCTGGGTCGCGGGCGCATCACGCCCCTCGTTCGATCGTGAAATAGGCATGAGCCCAGTCTCTGCGCCCGCGCCCACGTCGACAAGCCGTTCGACAGATTCGGTCGAAATATAATCCGCCAGTAGCGCAAACCCATCTTGTGGGCGCTGGCCGGCTGACGGGCATCGACGCAACCCTGTTATGATCGGCGACGACTTTTCCGGCAACCCACTTTCAGCAGATCACGAGCGAATCCATGAGCACCGACAAGACCAATCAGTCCTGGGGCGGCCGCTTCAGTGAACCCGTCGACGCCTTCGTCGCACGCTTCACCGCCTCCGTCACGTTCGACCAGCGCCTCTATCGCCACGACATCATGGGCTCCATCGCCCACGCCACGATGCTGGCCAAGGTCGGCGTACTGACCGATGCCGAACGCGACAGCATCGTCGCGGGCCTGACCACCATCCAGGGCGAAATCGAGGCCGGTAACTTCGACTGGCGCGTGGACCTGGAAGACGTGCACATGAATATCGAAGCGCGCCTGACCGACCGCATCGGCGTCACCGGCAAGAAGCTGCACACCGGGCGCAGCCGCAACGACCAGGTGGCCACCGATATCCGCCTGTGGCTGCGCGACGAAATCGACCTGATCCTGGCTGAAATCACCCGCCTGCAAAAAGGCCTGCTGGAACAGGCCGAGCGCGAATCCGGCAGCATCATGCCCGGCTTCACCCACCTGCAGACCGCCCAGCCGGTGACCTTCGGGCACCATATGCTGGCCTGGTTCGAAATGCTCAGCCGCGACTACGAGCGCCTGGTCGACTGCCGCAAGCGCACCAACCGCATGCCCCTGGGCAGCGCAGCGCTGGCCGGCACCACCTACCCGATCGACCGTGAATATACCGCCCAACTGCTGGGTTTCGACGCGGTCGGCGGCAACTCCCTGGACAACGTCTCGGATCGTGACTTCGCCATCGAGTTCTGCTCGGCGGCCAGCATCGCGATGATGCACCTGTCGCGTTTCTCCGAAGAGCTGGTGCTGTGGACCAGCGCGCAGTTCCAGTTCATCGACCTGCCGGACCGCTTCTGCACCGGCAGCTCGATCATGCCCCAGAAGAAGAACCCGGACGTGCCGGAGCTGGTACGCGGCAAGACCGGCCGGGTGTTCGGCGCGCTGATGGGCCTGCTGACCCTGATGAAGGGCCAACCGCTGGCCTACAACAAGGACAACCAGGAAGACAAGGAACCGCTGTTCGACGCCGCCGACACCCTGCGCGATTCGCTGCGGGCGTTTGCCGACATGATCCCGGCGATCAAACCCAAGCACACCATCATGCGCGAAGCGGCGCTGCGTGGTTTCTCCACCGCGACCGACCTGGCGGACTACCTGGTGCGGCGCGGCCTGCCGTTCCGTGATTGCCACGAGATCGTCGGCCATGCGGTGAAATACGGCGTGGAAACCGGCAAGGACCTGGCGGAAATGAGCCTGGAAGAATTGCGCAAGTTCAGCGACCAGATCGATGAAGACGTGTTTGCGGTGTTGACCCTGGAAGGTTCAGTCAATGCCCGCAACCATATCGGCGGGACGGCACCGGCACAGGTGAAGTTGGCCGTTGCGCGCGGCCAGGCGTTGCTCGCCAGCCGCTGATCCCTGTGCAGGAGCCGGCTTGCCGGCGATGAGGCCTGCAAGCCTTGCATTAATCTTGCGGGCGCCATCGCCAGCAAGCCGGCTCCCACAGAACCGTGTGTCACCGCGAGATACCGTCGGGCCCCGCTCCTTGTAGGAGCCGGCTTGCCGGCGATGGCGCCCTGATGAGCGCCACAAAACTATTTCTTGGCCGCAATCATCGCCAGGAACGCCGGCATCCCCGCGTCCTTGTCCGCGGCGATCCGCTGCACATTCGGCCATTGCTGCAAGCGTTCGAGCAGCGCCCTGGCCTCAGGCATCCCCTCCAGCAAATCGATCCCGAACAGCTTCTGACCGACCGCGCAGGCCAGGTCGACGCTGTAGAGAAAGTAGATATCCGCCACGCTGAACTCGCTGCCCGCCACATAAGGACCGAACGTGCCATGACGCTTGAGCGAGGCGAAGCCCAGCAGCAATTCGGCCCGGGTCTTTTCCTTGATCGCCTCCGGCACCGGCATCCCGAAGAAAGCTTCAGCGAACGACGCCCGCGCCGGCAACTCGATGTACAACTCGATTTCCTTGGCCAGCGCCAACACCCGGGCACGCTGGAAGGGATCGGCCGGCAACAGCTTCGGCCCCGGCTGGGTGTCATCCAGATAGGGCAGGATCACCGCGGTTTCGTTGATAAACCCCTGTTCGACACCTAGCACCGGGACCTTGCCCCGCGGGCTGATCGCCAGGGCCTCCGGGGTCTGCCCGGCATAGAACGGCACTTCCTCGAAAGGCAGGCCCTTTTCCAACAACGCCAGCTTGACCATGTTGTAGTAGTTGCTGACCGCGAATCCATAAAGTTTGAGCATCACAAAGCCTCCAGGCCGTGCAGGGGGTTGGCCCCGGCAGTTATAGAACCTCGAACGACCTCTTGCCAGCAGCATCACGCCCCTGAATGCAGTTAAACTGGTCGCCTTTCCTTGAGGAGTCCGCCATGAGCGAACCAACCGATATCGACAACGACGACGAAGCGTTCGCCGAGAGCACCTTGACCCAGGCCATCGAAAACCAGATCGAGACCGACAATCCGCCAGCAGCCAAGGCAATTTTCAACAAACTGACCCTGGTGGGTTACGAGCGCGAAGAGATCCTCAACCTGATGGCCCATGTGCTGGCGGTGGAGATCGATGCAATGCTCGATGAGGATCGCGCATTCAATACTGAGTGGTACGAGACCGCATTGCGCGCCCTGCCGGAGCTGCCGCCCGAGAATCAGTAAATCCCCTGGATTTGCAGCGCCCCCTGTCTACACTGACAACGCCCCGCCACCACCCGGGTCCGAGGCGCTGTCCCCACCGTCCGCCATACACGCATCGAAGACTGGACAGCGCGCTCAACTGCGATCACCTTAGGGGCGCTGTCGTCCAATAATTCCTAGAAAGTCTGGAGTCCTTATGTCGTATACCCCTGAGTTGGTTGCCGAACTGGAAATCCTTGCACTGTTCAATCTGGACAATTCCCAGGAAGGCCTGAAAATTCATCAGACCGCCGCGCCAAAAGCCATCGCCGCTGCCCAACGCCTGTTCGAGAAAGAGCTGATCACCCAAGCCGACGGCGGTTACCTGACCAGCCTGGGCCGTGACGCAGCCGAGCATGCCCAAGGCCTGCTGACCATCCTGGCCATCAAAGAAGCCGCCTGACCCTTCGCCGCGCCCACGGGATCTCTTCCTGCCGGATCTCGCGGGCGCCGACGACAAAACGCCGAAAAACCGGCGTCAAGAAAAATTCTATTTAAGCGTCCTTGCACTTCGGCGCTAAACTGCCACCCTTGTGACCCCCTTCCTTTCGAGCCCCGCGAGCCGGTTTGAGTTAGACATGACGCGCACCCACGAAATTCGCCCGAACCTGGACGAGGGAATCGATCGCAAAGTCCTCAGCCAACTGCGCGCGCGCTTCCTCAAGCTCAACCAGGGACGCCTGGACCGCGCCCTCGAAGGTCTGTCACCGCGCCAACAGGTGGTGCTGAACCTGTTGCCGCTGTTTTTCCACGTCAATCACCCGCTGCTGCCCGGTTATGTCTCGGGCAGCACCCCGGCCGGGCTATCGCATTACGAGCCCGGCGAACTGGCCCTGGCCGAAGCCCAGCGCCTGACTCGCTCCTTTTCCTACAAGACCCGCCACGGCAATCCGCCGCGGCCGATCCACGGCCTGTTTCTGATGGGCAGCCTCGGCACCCTCGCCCAGGCCGAGCAAAGCGACATGGACATGTGGGTCTGCCACGCCAGCGATCTGAGCCAGGGCGAACTGGCCGAACTGCGCAAGAAATGCCAGTTGCTCGAGGACTGGGCCGCCAGCCAGGGCGCCGAGGCACATTTCTTCCTGATCGACCCAAGCCGCTTCGTGCGCGGCGAGCGCGACACGCAACTGAGCTCGGAAGACTGCGGCACCACCCAGCACTACCTGTTGCTGGACGAGTTCTACCGCACCGCCATCTGGCTCGCCGGGCGCACACCGCTGTGGTGGCTGGTGCCGGTGTACGAGGAACAGCACTACGACCAGTACACCCACACCTTGTTGTCCAAGCGTTTTATCCGCGCCAACGAAACTCTCGATCTCGGTCACCTGGCGCGGATTCCGCCAGGGGAATTCATCGGGGCCGGACTCTGGCAACTGTTCAAGGGCATCGAGTCGCCCTACAAATCGGTGCTCAAGCTGCTGCTGATCGAGGTCTACGCCAGCGAACACCCGCAGGTCGAGTGCCTGAGCCTGCGTTTCAAGCAGGCGGTGTTCGCCAATCACCTGGACCTCGACGAGCTGGACCCCTATATCGTGGTCTACCGGCGCATCGAGGAGTACCTCAAGATCCGCAACGAACCGGAACGCCTGGAACTGGTGCGGCGCAGCCTGTACCTGAAGGTCAACCGCAAGCTCACCGGCCCGAACGCGCGCAGCACGAGCTGGCAGCGCCGGTTGCTGGAGCGCCTGGCCAGCGAATGGGGCTGGGACCGCCGGCAACTGGCGCTGCTCGACAGCCGCAGCCAATGGAAAGTCCGCCAGGTCAGCGCTGAACGCCGGGCCCTGGTCAATGAGCTCAACTACAGCTACCGCTTCCTGACTCAGTTCGCCCGCACCGAACAGGCGGTCAGCCTGATCAACAAGCGCGACCTCAATGTCCTCGGCCGCCGCCTGTACGCCGCGTTCGAGCGCAAGGCCGGCAAGATCGAGTTCATCAACCCCGGCATCGCCCCGGACTTGGCCGAAGACACCCTCACCCTGGTCCAGTCGCCCAACCGCAAGGAACCGGGGCAATCCCACTGGGGCCTGTACAACGGCAGTCTGAATGCCCTGGAATGGGAAAATTTCGCCCCGATCAAGCGCAGCCGCGAACTGCTGGAACTGCTGACCTGGTGTCATCGCAACGGCGTGATCGACCCTACCACGCGCCTGTCGCTGCACCCTGGCAGCAGCGACCTGACCGAGTTCGAACTGTTCAACCTGCTCGGCAGCCTGCAACAGACCCTCGCCCTGCCGCTGGGCAGCGTCAGCGAGGAGCAATTGCTGCGCCCCAGCATCGCCGCCGAAGTGTTGATCCTGGTGAATATCGGCGTGGACCCGCTCAAGCACCACCGCGACCTGAATATCCTGATGACCACCGAGCGCACCGACTCCCTGAGTTACGCCGGGGTCAGGGAAAACCTGGTGCTGACCCTCGATAAGGTCACGCTCAACAGCTGGAACGAAGTGCTGATCAACCGTTACCACGGCCCTCACGCACTGCTCGACTGCGTGCGCGATTACCTCAACCACCTGCCTGTCGGTCGCCCACTGCCGCGGGTGCGGGTGCGCTGCTTCTGCCACAACCGCGCACAGTTTATTGCCCAGCGGGTCGAGGAAGTGCTCAACACCGCCCAGGAACTGTTGCTCGGCAGCCTCAACCATCGTTATCTGGTCCAGGTCCAGCAGCACTATCACGTCCTCGAACTGGTGCAAGGCCAGGTCAAGCATGTCGCCCTGGACAACCTGCCGGCGCTGTTCAACTACCTGAACCAGGACCTGTCCGCCTACAGCCCGCTGTACCTGGACATCCGGGCGATGGAGGAGCACGACCTGGCCCTGGTACTGCCCATGGGCCAGCCTGAATGCGTGCAGGTGTTCTATCGGATCAACGAGACCTACGCCGAACTGTATGTGCTCGACGAGTTCAACGCCCTCTGGCAACAGCGCCTGCCGTTCCACGACGAGCAAAGCCTGCTGGTGCCGCTGCAACGCTTCCTGCAGTCGATTCTCTACCGTCGCGAGGCGTTGATGCCCATGGACACGACACAGCCCGCGGCGGCGCTGGAAACCCTGTACTACCAGTTGCTGCCTTCGGCACCGGGGCGGGCGCGGCGGGTCGAAACCCGGCCGGCGCCACAAACACCGGTCAACAAACCGTTCTATGACGTCCAGGCGATTGTCGGCAAGGCCGGGACCGATGCGGTCCAGGTCACCTTGTACTGCAATCAGCGGGAATTTTCCGAACTGGAATACGGCGACCAGCTGTTTATCACGGTCGCCCGGGAAATCGTCGGCCAACGCCGGGAAATCGAACGCTACCGCTGCTACATCACCGACCTCGACTTGAGCGCGCTGATCGGTGACGGACAGGGTTCGAGCAATCTCTACCTGCGCTACAAGGCCGAACTGGAAAGCGCACTGAACCTGGCATTGGATCAGGTCTGAGGGCACCCGCGGCGGATGACGGGTATGCGCCTGCGCCCGGTCAGGGGCGCCACGGCGGGCTCAGAGGTGGAAGTCGCCGGCGGCTTCCGGCTGGTATTCCACTTCCAGCAGGTTCAGCTTCAGGGTCTTGCCGCCTGGAGCCGGCCAATCGATATGCTGGCCGACCTGCAAACCGAGCAGCGCGCTGCCCACCGGCGCGAGAATGGAAATCCGCCCTTCATCGGCATTGGCGTCCTGCGGATACACCAGGGTCAGGCGATAATCCTTGCCGCTGACCTCTTCACGGCAGTGCACCCGGGAGTTCATGGTCACGACACCGGCGGACACTTCTTCGTGACCGACCACGCTGTCGGCACGGTCCAGTTCGGCTTGCAACGCGATGACGCCGGGCAGCGTGTCGTCCAGGCTGTCGATCAGGCGCTCCAGACGTTGCACGTCAAGGCGGGTGAGGATGATGGAAGGTGCGGTGCTCATGATCCAGGCAGACTCCTTTTTTCTGCACGATAAAAGCAAAACCCCGCCACGAAAGGCGGGGTTTTCACAGGCCTCGTCAACGCGAGGCGTAGTCCGACACTACCACAGCAGCGTAAATACACAACCCGGGGGAAGACGGCAAAAGTCTGTTCAGGACAGACGTGGGCCTTGTGGGAGCTGGCTTGCCGGCGATGGCGGTGGTGAATGTGACATCGCAACCGCCAGCAAGCCGGCTCCCACAGGTTTCGCAGGGCTTTCAAGCCCCCATTCCCAGGCCCTCAGGCCTGCGCCTGGCGCTGCCGGGCCTGCTCGCAGATCACCCGGCGACGGGCGTCATCCGCCGAACGCCACTCGCGAATATCCTCGACATGCCGAAAACAGCCGATACAAATTTTCTGCTCGTCCAGCCGGCAAAGACTCACACAAGGCGACGGCACGGCCGAACTGACGTTGCTGTACAACGGCTTGGCGGGGCGTACCGGCGCGGTTTGCTGCGTCACGATCAGATCTCTTCGAAATCCAGGTCGACACCCGCCTGCTCCAGGGTAAAGCGCGCCAGGATCTCGTTGAGCTTCTCTTCGCTCTTCACGCAGAACCAATAGCTGCCGTCTTCATCCTCGCTGGTGCTTTCCTTGTACTCGAAGTGATAACCGCCGGTGGGCTTGGACGTCGCCAGCCAGAGCTGACGCAGAGGCTCCTGGCGACTGAAGATCAACTGGCTGCCGCCTTCGAACTTCACGGTGAGCACACCGCCGGAGTTTTCCAGGTCCACATCCAGGCCACTCTCGTCGAACACATCTTCCAGATTTTGCTGGGTGTTATCGACCAGATCGTGAAAACGGGCTTCAGTCAAACTCATTGCGCGAACCTCGAAAAATGCGTGTCCCTTCAAGCGCCGCAAGATACGAGCGCTCCCGGACGATTGCAAAGCATAACCACGTGGGGCCAAGAGTGACATCAATAATCCACAAACGGTGCCCGGGTGCCGCCGGACGGGCAGCGGCCCGCATAGGCAAGCCGCCGGGTGGCCGGTATACTCCGGCGCAATTAACGCTTTTTCAAAGGATTTCGCCATGAAGCGCCTGATCTCTTCCCTTGCTGCGCTCCTCGCGATCGCTTGCCTCGTCTCCGCCTGTGGTCAAAAAGGTCCGCTGTATCTGCCGGATGACAGCCAGAACCCGGACGACCAGGCCAAGTCCTCGCAAGCCAAAGCGCACCAGCACGACACCTACTAAGGGATCACCATGGAAGCTTTTAACTACCGTGGCGGTGAGCTGTTCGCGGAAGGTGTAGCCTTGTCCGCCATTGCCGAGCGCTTTGGCACGCCAACCTACGTCTATTCCCGCGCCCACATCGAGGCGCAGTACAACGCCTATGCCAACGCCCTCGAAGGCATGCCGCACCTGGTCTGCTTCGCGGTGAAAGCCAACTCCAACCTGGGCGTGCTGAACGTCCTGGCACGCCTCGGTGCCGGTTTCGACATCGTTTCCCGTGGTGAACTGGAACGTGTCCTGGCCGCCGGCGGCAGCGCCGACAAGATCGTCTTCTCCGGCGTCGGCAAGACCCGCGAAGACATGCGTCGCGCCCTGGAAGTCGGCGTGCACTGCTTCAATATCGAGTCCACCGACGAGCTGGAGCGCCTGCAAGTGGTGGCGGCCGAGCTGGGCGTGCGTGCGCCGATCTCGTTGCGGGTCAACCCGGATGTCGATGCCGGCACCCACCCGTACATCTCCACCGGGCTTAAAGAGAACAAGTTCGGCATCGCCATTGCCGATGCCGAAGATGTCTACATCCGCGCCGCACAGCTGCCGAACCTGGAAGTGCTGGGCGTCGATTGCCATATCGGCTCGCAACTGACCACCCTGGAACCCTTCCTCGATGCCCTCGACCGCCTGCTGGCGCTGATCGACCGCCTCGGCGAATGCGGCATCCACCTGCAGCACATCGACCTCGGTGGCGGCGTGGGCGTGCGTTATCGCGACGAAGAGCCGCCACAGGTGGCCGACTACATCAAGGCCGTGCGCGAACGCATCGCCGGTCGCGACCTGGCGCTGATGTTCGAACCGGGCCGCTACATAGTCGCCAATGCCGGCGTGCTGCTGACTCAGGTCGAGTACCTCAAGCACACCGAGCACAAGGATTTCGCCATCGTCGACGCGGCGATGAACGACCTGATCCGCCCGGCCCTGTACCAGGCCTGGATGGACGTCAGCGCCGTGCGTCCGCGCGAAGCCGCCGGGCGGGTCTACGACATCGTCGGGCCGATCTGCGAGACCGGTGACTTCCTCGCCAAGGAACGTCAGCTGACCCTTGAGGAAGGCGACCTGCTGGCCGTGCACTCGGCCGGCGCCTACGGTTTCGTCATGAGTTCCAACTACAACACTCGCGGCCGCGCCGCCGAAGTGCTGGTGGATGGCGAGCAGATGTTCGAAGTGCGTCGTCGCGAGACGGTCGCCGAGTTGTATGCCGGCGAAAGCCTGCTGCCGGAGTAAGACCATGCTGCTGCGTTTTACCAAGATGCACGGCCTGGGCAACGACTTCATGGTCCTCGACCTGGTCAGCCAGCACGCGCACATCCAGCCCAAGCACGCCAAGCAATGGGGTGACCGGCACACCGGCATCGGCTTCGACCAATTGCTGATCGTCGAGGCACCGAGCAATCCGGAAGTGGATTTCCGCTATCGGATCTTCAACTCGGACGGTTCGGAAGTGGAACAGTGCGGCAACGGCGCGCGCTGTTTCGCCCGTTTCGTACTCGACAAACGCCTGACCGCCAAGCGCCTGATCCGCGTCGAAACCAAGAGCGGGATCATCGAGCTGGATGTCCGCCAGGACGGCCAGATCAGCGTGAACATGGGCCCGCCGCGCCTGGCGCCGGCCGAGATTCCGTTCCAGGCCGAGCAACAGGCCACGAGCTACGCCGTGGAGGTCGACGGCCAGAGCGTCGACCTGGCCGCCGTGTCCATGGGCAATCCCCATGCGGTGCTGCGGGTCAGCGACATCAACAGCGCACCGGTGCATGAGTTGGGACCGAAGATCGAACATCACCCGCGCTTTCCGGCCCGGGTCAATGTCGGCTTCCTGCAAGTGATTGACCGCCACCGCGCACAACTGCGAGTCTGGGAGCGTGGCGCCGGGGAAACCCAGGCCTGCGGGACCGGTGCCTGCGCCGCCGCGGTGGCCGCCATCAGCCAGGGTTGGATGGATTCGCCGGTGACCCTCGACCTGCCGGGTGGACGCCTGTCCATCGAATGGGCGGGTGTCGGCGAACCGGTGATGATGACTGGCCCAGCCGTTCGGGTGTATGAAGGACAAGTGCGTCTATAAGCGAGCCAATACCATGACCGACCAGCCTCAGGTTCCAGCCGAACAGCCCAACGAGCCGCCTGCACAGAGCCTTGAGGCGGCGCAGGTCGCCGCCTACCTGGAGGCCAATGCGGATTTCTTCGTCGAACACGAGGAACTGCTGCCGGCGTTGCGTATTCCCCATCGACGCGGCGATACCGTGTCGTTGGTCGAGCGCCAGATGAAGATCCTCCGCGAGCGCAACATCGAAATGCGCCATCGCCTGTCGCAACTGATGGATGTGGCCCGGGACAACGATCGACTGTTCGAGAAAACCCGCCGCCTGATCCTCGCGCTGATGGACGCCGCCAGCCTCGACGACCTGGTCATGGCCGTGGAAGACAGCCTGCGCGAGGATTTCCAGGTGCCCTTCGTCAGCCTGATCCTGTTCGGCGACAACGCCATGCCGGTAGGTCGCTGGGTCAGCCATGCCGAAGCCCAGCAAGCCATCGGCGGCCTGCTCTCGGAAGGCAAGAGCATCAGCGGCAGCCTGCGTGAACACGAGCTGGACTTCCTGTTCGGTGAAGAACAACGCAAGCAGATTGGCTCTACCGCGGTGGTCGCCATCAGTCATCAGGGTGTGCATGGCGTCCTCGCCGTGGCCAGCCGTGACCCGCAACACTACAAAAGCTCGGTGGGCACCCTGTTCCTCAGCTATATCGCCGAAGTCATGGGCCGCGTGGTTCCACGCTTCACCCCCGCCCTGCGCTCGGTGCGCTAGCCATGGAACGACAGCTGGACGCCTACTGCGAGCACCTGCGCAGTGAGCGCCAGGTGTCGCCCCACACGCTGCAAGCCTATCGCCGCGACCTGGACAAGGTCCTGGCCTTTTGCGCCAAGGAACAGATCGGCAGTTGGAGCGCCCTGGATATCCAGCGTCTGCGCCGGCTGATCGCCCGCCTGCACCAGCAGGGCCAATCCTCTCGCAGCCTGGCCCGCCTGCTTTCGGCGGTGCGTGGGCTGTATCAATACCTCAACCGCGAAGGCCTGTGCACTCACGACCCGGCCACCGGCCTGGCACCGCCCAAGGGCGAACGGCGCCTGCCCAAGACCCTGGACACCGACCGCGCCCTGCAATTGCTCGACGGCGGGGTGGAGGACGACTTTATCGCTCGTCGCGACCAGGCCATTCTCGAGCTGTTCTACTCCTCGGGCCTGCGCCTGTCGGAGCTGACCGGACTCGATCTGGAGCAGCTGGACCTGGCTGACGGCCTGGTGCAGGTCCACGGCAAAGGCAGCAAGACCCGCGTCCTGCCGATCGGTCGCAAAGCCCGGGAGGCGTTGCAGAACTGGCTGCCGTTGCGCGCCCTGAGCAATCCGCCCGACGACGCCGTGTTTGTCAGCCAGCAAGGCCGTCGCCTCGGGCCCCGGGCCATTCAGTTGCGGGTCAAGGCCGCCGGCGAGCGCGAACTGGGGCAGAACCTGCACCCGCACATGCTCCGGCACTCCTTCGCCAGCCACCTGCTGGAGTCGTCCCAGGACCTGCGCGCCGTGCAGGAACTGCTCGGCCACGCGGACATCAAGACCACGCAGATCTACACCCACCTGGACTTCCAGCACCTGGCAACCGTCTATGACAGCGCCCATCCCCGGGCCAAACGCAGCAAGGACAGTGAGCAATGACGATTCAGCTGATCACCTTCGACCTCGACGATACCCTGTGGGATACCGCACCGGTGATCCACAGCGCGGAGAACGTTTTGCGTGAATGGCTGGCCGAACATGCACCAAACCTGGGCGGCGTGCCGGTGGAGCATCTGTGGGCGATTCGCGAACGGGTGTTGCTCCAGGAGCCGACGCTCAAGCACCGCATCAGCGCCTTGCGTCGGCGGGTGCTGTTCCATGCCCTGGAAGAGGCCGGTTACTCGCACGCACAGGCTTCACTGCTGGCGGATGAGAGCTTCGAGGTATTTATCCACGCCCGGCACCAGATCGAGGTGTTCCCGGAGGTCGAGCCAACCCTGCAGGCCCTGGGCCGCTCCTTTGCCCTGGGCGTGGTCACCAATGGCAACGCGGACGTGCGCCGCCTCGGGCTCGCCGACTATTTCCGCTTTGCGCTGTGCGCCGAAGACATCGGCATTGCCAAGCCGGACGCACGGCTGTTCCATGAAGCCCTGGTGCGTGGCGGCAATGTCCCGGCCAGCGCGGCGGTGCATATTGGCGACCACCCTGGGGACGACATAGCCGGTGCCCAGCAGGCCGGCCTGCGGGCGATCTGGTACAACCCGACGGGCAAGGCTTGGGAGGCGCAGCGGCAGCCGGATGCGCAGGTTCGCAGCCTGACCGAGTTGCCAGCGCTGCTGGCCAGTTGGAACACCGCCGACTGAACGCGTGCCCCTGTAGGAGCAAGCTTGCTCGCGCTCACCGGCGCAGCCGGTGCCAAACACCACTGTCCGCCCATGAAAAAGCCCGCAGCGACGGCGGGCTGTTTCAACCAAGCAGAAACCCGGCGCTGAGACTCAGATAGGCCGACTGCCGTATTTGTTGTCCGGCTTCTTGGGCGGATCGGCCACCACATTGGCCTCGACTTCCTGCACCTTGCCGCCACGCGCGAGGAACTCTTCCATGGCCTTGGCCAGGGCATCGCGTTCCTTGTTCTTGGCTTCAACGCTCGGCAGTTCGTCAACCGACACCGCTGCCTTGGCCTTGCCCTTGGCAGTCGGTACCGGCGCGTCACCACCGTCGTCATCGGCAACGTCTACGTCTTCAGCCGCCGCTTCCAAGCCTTCTTCGGCTTCGTCGTCTTCACCGACCTCGAGGTCGTCGTTTTCCAGATCATCGTCGCTCATGTTCTACCTCATGACTTGCGAAAAGCAGATTAGTTATAGCCCAGCTACGCCGACTGTCGAAGGCCGCCGGAAAAAATTCAACATCCGCTGCATACCAGCGGCTTATGCCCCGTCACCGTAAAGGGTGGCAAGGACTTTACGAGCACCGCCATGATCCCGGTGCTCGCCCAGATAGACACCTTGCCAGCTGCCCAGGGCCAACCGTCCCGCCGTCACCGGCAAAGTCAGCTGACAGCCAAGCAAACTGGCCTTGAAGTGCGCCGGCAGGTCGTCCGCGCCTTCGTCGTTGTGTTCATAATCGGCCTTGACCTGGGGTACCAGCCGGTTGAAAAAACGTTCGAAGTCGCGACGGACCGCCGGATCGGCATTCTCGTTGATGGTCAACGAGGCCGAGGTATGCTGCAGCCACAAATGCAACAGACCGACCTGGCATGCCTGGAGCCCAGGCAAACCGTCGAGCAACTCCTGGGTCACCAAATGAAAACCCCGGGGCCTGGCCCGCAAGGTAATCAGGGTCTGTTGCCACATACAGTTCTCCGCCCTTCGGCGCGCATTCTAGCGCGCTGTGGAAAAAAGCAAAGCGCCTAATACTCTTGCTTTGCTGTAAGCAATCGGCCCTTACAAAAACGCCCTGGGGTTTTGGCCGTAATGCCTTTGGATAAATCCTTTCAGTCCGTTTTCCAATGACAAATTCCAGACAAAAAAATGCCCGGCAAGCCGGGCAATTTTTTTTGCAGCCTTTACACGTTGTAGCCACGCTCGTTGTGTTGCGCCAGGTCCAGGCCCACCGACTCTTCGTCGTCGGTCACGCGCAGCCCCATCACGGCGTCCAGCACCTTGAGGATGATGAAGGTCACGATCGCGGTGTAGATGACAGTGAAGCCGACACCTTTGCACTGAATCCAGACTTGTGCGGCGACATCGGTGGTAGCGGTGTTGAAGCCGCCCATGGACGGTGCGGCGAACACACCGGTCAGGATCGCGCCGAGGATACCGCCGATACCGTGCACACCGAAGGCGTCCAGGGAGTCGTCGTAGCCCAGTTTGCGTTTCAGCGTAGTGGCGCAGAAGAAGCACACCACACCCGCCGCCAGGCCGATGATCAGCGAGCCCATTGGGCCCACGGTGCCAGCAGCCGGAGTAATGGCAACCAGACCGGCAACCACACCCGAAGCGATGCCCAGGGCACTTGGCTTACCGTGGGTCAGCCACTCGGCGAACATCCAGCCCAGCGCAGCGGCGGCGGTAGCGATCTGGGTGACCAGCATCGCCATACCGGCGGTGCCGTTGGCCGCGGAGGCGGAACCGGCGTTGAAGCCGAACCAGCCGACCCACAGCATGGCCGCGCCCATCAGGGTGTAACCAAGGTTGTGTGGCGCCATCGGGGTGGTCGGGAAGCCTTTGCGCTTGCCCAGCACCAGGCAGGCCACGAGACCGGCGACACCGGCGTTGATGTGGACCACGGTGCCGCCGGCGAAGTCGAGCACGCCCCAGTCGCCCAGCAGGGAACCCGGACCGCTCCAGACCATGTGCGCAATCGGCGCATAGACCAGGGTGAACCACACGCCCATGAACACCAGCATCGCGGAGAACTTCATGCGTTCGGCGAAGGCACCGACGACCAGCGCCGGAGTGATGATGGCGAAGGTCATCTGGTAGGTGACGTACACCGCCTCGGGGAACAGCGCCGTCGGCCCGGTGATGCTGGCTGGCGTGATACCGGCGAGGAAGGCCTTGGCCAGGCTACCGACGAAGGAGTTGTAGTTGACGACGTTGGCTTCCATCCCGGTGGTGTCGAACGCCATGCTGTAGCCATAAATGAACCACAGAATGGTGATCAGGCCGGTAATGGCGAAGCACTGCATCATCACGGAAAGAATGTTTTTCGAGCGCACCATGCCGCCGTAGAACAGCGCGAGGCCTGGGATCGTCATGAACAGCACGAGGGCTGTCGAGGTCAGCATCCAGCTGGTATCGCCGGAATTGAGGACTGGAGCTGGTACCGGGTCCGCCGCCATGGCCAAGGCTGGCATTACGAGGGACAACAGGGCTCCTAGCCCTGCGAATTTACGCAGAGTCATATTGTTTTCTCCTGGGGCGTTGGGGTTTGGCGGCTTAGATTGCGTCGGTATCGGTTTCGCCGGTACGGATGCGAATAGCCTGTTCCAGATTGACCACAAAGATCTTGCCGTCACCGATCTTGCCGGTGTTGGCCGCCTTGGTTATCGCCTCGATAACCCGGTCAAGATCCTTGTCGTCAATGGCGACATCAATCTTCACCTTGGGCAGGAAGTCGACCACGTATTCCGCGCCGCGATACAGCTCGGTGTGACCCTTCTGCCGACCGAAGCCTTTGACCTCAGTAACGGTAATGCCCTGCACGCCGATCTCGGACAGCGACTCGCGCACGTCGTCCAACTTGAACGGCTTGATGATGGCAGTGACTAGCTTCATGAAACTCTCTCCCGAATTGGTGGACTTGCCCCAGGAAAACAAACCCGACTCAAGTCTAAGCGCAGTGCCTGGCTTTGTAACGCATCGTCGGTCCACATCTACCGCTCGACGCCAGCTAACCGCTGCTGGCGAAACTTCCCAGCTTCGTCTGCCGCACTGCATTCGTCACAGCGACTGCATCAGTGCATGGGTCACTGGCAACTAAGCAGAAAGCTTGCCAGCTCCGTAAAAACCAATGTTTTCAGTCCCTTGGCCGCCGTGAAGGGTGAAAAAACACGTTGCACCAGAGCCATACGCACAACAACGGTGCGCAGGACGCTAGCGCGATGCGCGAAAACCGTGCACCCGCCCCCATGGAAATCACTATAGACACTGCGTGGTACACTGGCCGGTAATCTGTTTCCGGAACCTTAGCCATGCTTGCGCCCAAAGCTTTCCTCGATGCCCTGAGCGGCCACGCCTCCCGTTTGTTCAGCGGCGAAACACCCCTGCCCCGCCAGGAATTCGAAAATCAGTTCAAGGTGTTGTTGCAGAGCGGCTTCAGCAAGCTGGACCTGGTCAGCCGGGAGGAGTTCGATAGCCAGATGGTGGTGTTGGCGCGGACCCGTGCGCGGCTGGAGAGCCTGGAGGCGAAAGTGGCGGAGTTGGAGGCGAAGCTGAATCCGCCGGTGGAGTGACGTTTCATTGCCTGCTCCTGCTTTGTGCGGGAGCGGTGGATTGCCATCCGACGCTCACTGAGAGAGTCAGAGTGCGTGGGCTGGGCGAGCCAACAGCCACCCAGCCTTGCTCAGACGACGAAAAGCCTAGGGCTCGAACGACCGTCTCCACTGCCTGACAACGTCAACCGAAGTCATTGGCAGTGCAGAACAGGAACGGTACCCAGTGGATTGATGGCCAAAAACGCAGGCTGCTTATGCTCCGCGGCCGGCAGGTCGATTTTGACAAACTCCACTTGAGAGCCCAGCCCTTTTTTGGCCAAGACGATTCGAATACGTAGCGGGTTAGGAAAACCTGGGATATCGAAAATTTTCATACGTGCCCCATGGCACCTACCTACTGATAGACATATAGTGCGCAGAGCTTTTCGAATCCGTCAAAGACTATCTGCCGATAGAGAGGTGATTTTTCATGGCGACGCCTGACACCCGTGAAACCATCATGGCAACGGCCAGAAAGATGGTGCAGCGATGGGGTTACAACGGCCTGAGCTTTCGCGAACTCGCCAAGGATGTGGGCATTAAAAGCGCCAGCATTCACTACCACTTTCCCAGCAAAGGGGATCTGGGTGCAGCGCTAGCACGCCGCTATACCGAAGACGGCGTTTCTTACCTGCAAGGTTTGCGGGACGCATCTGACGATGTAAGTGTCTGGATGAAGGGTTACACAGATATTTTTCGCATGGCATTAATCAACGACAACCGCATGTGCCTCTGCGGCATTATGGCGGCAGAGTTCGACGACCTCCCTCAAGAGGTTCGGATTGAAGTGGATGGTTTTACCCGCGCAAATGTTGACTGGCTGACGGAGGTGCTCCAGGTGAGCAAACCTCACATCTCAGCAGAAAAGCGAAGAGAACATGCACTGGCGATTTATGCTGCGGTCGAAGGCGCTCAGCTTGTGGCTCGTGGACGCGGGGATATTTCAGTATTCGACAGCGCTGTAGCCACCTATCAGGCGCTGGGTTTATTGCCGGCGTGATTTAGCTCAGGTGCGAAGCGTGGGCCATTGCACAATCGCCATCGCTTTGCCCAGGTTGAGGCGCCGGAGGAGCACCGGCGCTGTGAGCCGCAAATCCACCCAACCGGCATGGCTGTTGGCGATAACCTCTGCGCTGCTCACCCGATTTGACAGGCCCATTCATATATCACTTGACATATGTGTAATTGCACACATAAATTAGGTCATGACTCAATTATCTGGTACCGACCTCTGCTATTGCCTTGCTGTCAGGCGCAGTGCTCGGCATATGACACGCCTGTACGACCGCAATCTGGCGGGCGCCAATATTTCTATTTCGCAGTTTTCTATTTTGGCGAAAGTGCACGAGCGACCTGGCATTTCCATCGCCGAGCTTGCTGAAGCCATGGTGATGGAGAGAACCACCTTGGTCAGGGCACTCAAACCCCTGCAAACGGAGGGCCTTGTTGATAGTCGGGCTGAAGGCCCTAGATCCGCACTCAGTCTGTCGCTCTCGGCAAGTGGTTTGTCCAAGATCAGTGAATGCGAACCTCTTTGGGAGGCGGCACAGAAAGAGTACGAAGCTCAGATCGGCCGTGATCGTGCGGCGTCGATACGGGAGTCTTTGAAGCTTGACGTCGAGGGTCGCTAATTTTTTGCACTTATATGTGTAATTACACATATAAAATCAACCGAGGGCTGGCGATGAAAGCTTTTCCGAAAATCCAGAACGGGGTCGATGTCGATCCCGCCGATCGAATCAGCGCTATCGATTTTGTAAACCGAGTGAACTGGTGGTTCGAGACGTGGGACGTAGAAGCGATGGTTGATGCATTCCTACCTGATGCCGTTGCTTACCATTTCCACGGCACCATTAACGGGCACGAGCAAATCCGACACTTTTTTGCTCACGATTACCCGTACCTGATTCCAGGCGTGAGTCGCCACGCCACAAACCACATTGTTGATACGGATGAGGAAGGCGTAGTCGTTCGCTATCAGAACTTGCTGGTGCGCTACGCAACCCCTGAGTCGGCTGCCGTCCTTGGTGCCGGGCAAGCGATAAAAAGCACTGACGATCTCCCGGCAATATGGCTGTACTCACCGATGATGGACCGTCTCCGTCGAACCGCAACAGGCTGGAAAATTTCTGAGCGTTACATCGGAGGCTCCACCGTCAACACGCGCCTTGACCCAACCACTAAGGACGCCAGTGAAATAGCCCCTTACATGCCCAAGCGCCAAGACACCTAAAGCATATCGCCAGAATGACAACGCTGGCCTTTTCAGACTAACCAGGGCTAACCAATGAATATCGCAGGATCTGTTGTTTTCGTAACAGGGGCCAGTCGTGGCTTGGGTTTGGCATTTGCCAAGGCCGCCTTGGCACAAGGTGCTTCCAAGGTTTATGCCGGGGTTCGTGATCCGGACCGCTTCGATGTTCCCGGACTGATACCGGTAAAAATCGACGTGACGGACTCGGCGTCTGTGACACAGGCTGTCGCGCACTGCCCGGATACGACGCTATTGGTCAACAATGCTGGCATCGCTGTTCTGAATGAGGGAGCTTTGGATTCAGGCCTGATCGAGTTGTCTCGACACTTGATGGACACTAACTGTTACGGCATCGTGCGTGTAACTCAGGCGTTTGCTCCCATACTGGCGGCCAATGGCGGGGGCGCCGTAATTAATGTGCTATCGGACGTGACATGGCTGAGCATACCGATGCTGGCTGCTTATGCCGCATCCAAGTCCGCAGCCTGGAGTGTGACCAACGCACTACGTCTGGGGTTGAAATCGCAAAATACTCACGTATTGGCGTTGCACGTAGGGTTTATCGATACCGATCTTACCAAGGGCTTTGACGTACCCAAGTCGGCTCCTGAAGTCGTGGCTCGTGTCGCTTTCGCAGGGCTGGAATCTGGCGAGTTAGAAGTGTTGGCCGACGAAGGCACTCGTTTTATCAAGTCGACCTTATCGCTTTCTGACGCGGTTTATTTCAATCCTCCATCACCTGTTTAGGTAAGAAAGGGCGCGGTGAAAATCCGATCGCCAGCGTTGATGTTCGAGCCACCGCCAAGGTTGTTAGCCTATAGGCGTACAAAAAACAGATTCCTGTATGCCTATAGGCTGACAACCCCACTGTGAGGGACGGCGCACTAGCCTTGCGCTCTCGCGAAGGCAGGAGCCATGTAGTCTTGCTCACGCTGCGAAAGGCCCAGGGCTTGAGCAACCGTTCGCCATTGGCTAACAGCATCAACGCAGTCGGCGATGATCTCATCCGCGTCCCCCATACCCACCCGAAAAAAACCGGCCACCTCTCTGGCGAGTTCAAGATCCAGGGCGTTGTCGTACTCGGTGATATTGAGCTTCAGACCGTCGCCATCGGGCACGGGATTCAAGTCGTATGCGTTGGACAGACGCCAGCCCTTGCCTGGCTCAAGGATGAAGCCATGATTACGCAAGTGGTCATCCGTGTTCGAAACCAGAATATTGAACACGATGCGCGTCCAGAGCTCCTCCAGATCCCGCTTGGTATCTGAGCCATTTCGCATCAGAACTTCAGCCAGCTCCATATAACTGACACCACTGCCAGCGTCATCACCGTCGACGTGACCGGTGAGCGTCATGGCAGATGCAAAATGGAGGCGGCTGCCGGCCGCGGTCCGGTCGAAGCGCTTGACCATGAAGCAGTGATAGTTGCTCGCATAGCGCTTGGCCATTGCCGAGGCGACGTTCAGACCGCAGGCTTGCGCGAGCGCATTGACCACCAACTCCCACCCACCGACATCGTAGGTGTCTCGCGTAGAGGGGAGCTTGGCGATCCACAAATGCCCGTCATCGTCAGCCACGCTAGCCTTTGGCCGGGCGCCACCAAGTGAACCACCGGGTGCGATCAGCATGCGCAACCATTCCCGGCCATCCGCCGCCCTGTTGTCCGGGTCGAGCTCCAACTCACGGCTGGCGCGCTCAAGAGCGTAAATTTCAACGAAGGGTGGAGCGGCTACATTGTGCTGGTCGTCGAGAAAACCGCCCTCATCATTCAGTCGATACCGAAGGGCGCCAACCCGATAGAGGTCATGGACACCGAGCAGAAAGTCCGACTCACCCAGTCTCTTGTTCGCAGGAGCCAAGCCGTCACGGATATCGCGCTCCAGGCGACGCTTCATAAGCAGTCGGCCCCAGCGATCAGGACAGGAGTCGCCGAATACCCCAAACATGTCGCGGCCACCGCCTGGATACTGAGCTCCAGCGTAGGGGCCAATACTCGGGTCGATCTGAACGGTGCTCAATACGGGATTTTTCAGCGCCAGCGGGTCATTTTCGTACTCGAACTTCTCTAATTGGCGCGTCTTCCGAGCATGCAGCCAGCCGAGACGCTGAGGCTCATCCAGCCCGTCCCAGTCGGCGTAAACCCCAATCATGGTACTCATTGTTTGTCAGCCCTTCGACGAGGCGGGATCAAGGCTGCCAGTGAGTCACCGCTAATTGCGCCGTTGTCGCTTTGGATTACAACCTGGGAGGCCGCAGCCTTCTTGGGAACACGCGCCTTGTGAACCGTGTCTTTCCCCAACGGATCCTGCGGCGTGTTCTTTTGAAGTCTCGGCGCTTCGCCTGGGGCTCGTGCGGAGGTCAGTGTTTTTTTCTTGCTCGGAAGAAGACTCACATCTTGCAGGTGACGGCCAAGCTCGTCCTCGCCAGCGAGCTTGGCCAGGTCCTTCTCAAGCCCCAGCACCTGCATGACAGCCAAATAAGCGCCGATGGTGCTGCCGGACGAACCGTGCTCAAGGGCGCGCAGGGTCATCTGGGACATGCCGGCGCGTTCGGCAGCCTGTTTGGCCGTGATTTTGCGCCGCAATCGGGCGAGTTTAAGCCGTTCACCGAGGTCTGCAAGCAGGCGCTCGGTTACCGGTAAAAGCGGTGCAATTTTCTTGGCCATACTGTTATTCCTTCACTTAAGCGAAGTAAGTGAAGGAATAATAGCACTTAACTAATACCACTCAAGTGCAATTATTTTGGCTACATCGCTACCTAAGTGCAAAATTAATTGCACTCTTGTTCACTCCCTCGGGGGTGCCTCCTTTCTGATCATTTCTCACCTCAGAAATTACCAACGATCCCGGCATGATCCTCCCTGATGAACCAGACAACGAATCGTCTGGACACATAAAAGCCCCAAGGCCCCTCCCCCGCTCAACTAATCTTCCAGAACCGCAGGAAGCGGCCCCTTTGCGTTCAAGGAAAGAGTATGTCCCCGGCCATCGTCCACAGCCGCGCCCAAGTGGGCGTGGAAGCACCCGCCGTCACCGTCGAAACCCATCTGGCCAGCGGCCTTCCGATGCTTACACTGGTTGGACTGCCCGAAACGCACCGTGGTGGAAACGAGCGTCACGCCTGCTTCCATCGTTTTCGTGAGGTTGGGGCCTCCTCGACGCACCGGAGGACTGCACAGAGCCACCGGCACCCGCTTTAATGTTCAAGCCATCGCTAAAATTGTTAGCCTATAGGCATACAAGATATCTATTTCTGTACACCTATAGGCTGTCAAACATAATACTTCGTTAGTCTATAGGCTAACAAAAATGCTAAACTGTTAGCCTATAGGCATACATAAATGCCTATTTTGATAGCTTATAGGCTGTCAAAAAGGAGATTTTATGCGTAATTCCTCACTCAGTAACCTGCGCCTGGCCCAGGTGGAACGGGCCCTCGAGCCCTTCGTAACCCTCAAAGGGAAAACTATCCCTCGTGGTGGCTGGCTGCGCTCGATTCGAGAATCCCTGGGTAGAACTGTGCGCAGTCAGGCTGCTCTGCTCGGCGTGGCGCCCGCTACGCTTCAAAAATCCGAGCAATCGGAGGCAGATGACCGAATTACCCTTGGGCAACTGAGAAAACTGGCCAATGGACTGGACTGCGAGCTTGTCTATGCACTGATACCGAAGAAGCCTTTGCATGACATGGTCGAAGAGCGCGCAGAATCGTTGGCCCGGAAAGAAGTCATGGGGGTTTCGCACATGATGACCCTTGAAGACCAACGGCCGTCCGACTCATTCATCGAGCGCAAGGTAACTGAACGGCGCCAGGAACTCCTGGCTGGAACGTGGGCTCGACTATGGCGGTAGAACTCGAACTGAAACCCGGCCAAACCCCTCTGGATCCTGACGAAGCCGCAGGCCTCAAGCCAAAACATATCAGTACCCAGGGCGAGCTTGACGAGTGGGAAGCGGAAAACTTACTCAAGGCCCGGCAATGGCTGAATCGCCAGAAAAAGCTTGAGGTGCTTAACGAACACTTCTGCCGCGACCTTCACAAGAAGATGTTCAGCGACACATGGGTCTGGGCTGGCACATTTCGTAGAACTGAAAAAAACATCGGCTGTGATCCGATACAGATCTCGATCAAGCTGGATCAGCTTCTAGGTAATGTCGCGTACTGGGTAGAGAACGAGACGTTCACACCTGATGAAATAGCGGCTCGCTTTCATCACCAGCTCGTGTCGATACACCCCTTCCCAAACGGAAATGGCCGGCATGCTCGTTACATGACCGATGCTCTTCTAAGGCAGTGCGGTTGCACTGATTTCTCCTGGGGTAACGGGAATCCGGTTTCGACCAATGAGGTGCGTAATCGCTATATCCAGTCCCTCCGTGACGCCGATGCCGGCGATTACACCCCACTTATGGTCTTCGTACGCAGTTGAGCAACATTGAGCCGCCCTTGGGAGCCACGGACTGGACACAGTGAGCGTGCGGTCCACTGTTGCCATCACTACCAAGAGAAAAAGATTCCAATACAATTTCTTCGCCGCCCTAGCCATTCCACTCCCGGGCGACTGAAACGGTGAAGAACCTAGGTATATGTGGCCCCGTCATGCGGGGCCTACTTGTTTCTGGCGACCTCACTGCCCGACGTTAATCCAGCGTCACGCGTCCACAAAAAGACAACGAATCGTCTGGACACATAAAAGCCCCCAAGCCCTTCCCTCCGTTCAACTAGTCTTCCAGAACCGCAGGAAGCGGCCCCTTCGCGTTCAAGGAAAGAGCATGTCCCTGGCCATCGTCCACAGTCGCGCCCAGGTGGGCGTGGAAGCCCCCGCCGTCACCGTCGAAACCCATCTGGCCAACGGCCTGCCGATGCTGACGCTGGTCGGGCTGCCCGAAACCGCCGTGAAGGAAAGCAAGGACCGGGTCCGCAGTGCGATCCTCAACTCGGCTCTCGACTTTCCGGCACGACGCATCACCCTCAACCTCGCCCCAGCCGACCTGCCCAAGGACGGCGGACGCTTCGACCTGGCAATCGCCCTCGGCATCCTCGCCGCCAGTGTGCAGGTGCCAGCCCTGACCCTGGACAATTTGGAATGCCTGGGCGAACTGGCCTTGTCCGGCGCCATCCGCCCGGTGCAAGGCGTGTTGCCGGCGGCCCTGGCCGCACGTGCCGCCGGGCGCACGCTGGTGGTGCCGCAAGCCAATGCCGAAGAGGCCTCGCTGGCCTCCGGGCTGACGGTGATTGCCGTCGACCATCTGCTGCAACTGGTGGCCCATCTCAACGGGCATGCGCCGATCACACCCTTCGAATCCAATGGCCTGTTGCACCTGAGCAAGCCCTACCCGGACCTGAGCGAAGTACAAGGCCAACTCGCCGCCAAGCGCGCCCTGCTGATCGCCGCCGCCGGAGCACATAACCTGCTGCTCAGCGGCCCGCCTGGCACCGGCAAGACCCTGCTCGCCAGCCGCCTCCCCGGCCTGCTACCGCCGCTGGACGAACAGGAAGCGCTGGAGGTCGCGGCCATCCAGTCGGTTGCCAGCCATGTACCCTTGAGCAGTTGGCCGCAGCGACCGTTTCGCCAACCCCACCATTCCGCGTCGGGCCCGGCGCTGGTGGGTGGTGGCCCTCGACCGCGACCCGGTGAAATTACCCTGGCCCATCACGGCGTGCTGTTCCTCGATGAATTGCCGGAATTCGACCGCAAGGTATTGGAGGTGTTGCGCGAACCACTGGAGTCCGGCCATATCGTGATTTCCCGGGCCCGCGACCGGGTGCGCTTCCCGGCACGCTTCCAACTGGTAGCGGCGATGAATCCCTGCCCCTGTGGATATCTTGGCGATCCCAGTGGACGTTGCCGCTGTACCCCGGAACAGATCCAGCGCTACAGCAACAAACTCTCCGGCCCGCTGCTGGACCGCATCGACCTGCACCTGACAGTGGCCCGAGAAGCCACGGCGCTCAGCCCCAGCCAGCAAGATGGCGACAACACCGCCCAGGCCGCCGCCCGAGTCGCCGAAGCCCGGCAACGCCAGCAACAGCGTCAAGGCTGTGCCAATGCATTTCTCGATTTACCGGCACTGCGCGCGCACTGCAAGTTATCCACAGGCGATGAAAAATGGTTGGAGACGGCCTGTGAACGACTGACACTTTCGCTGCGGGCAGCCCATCGGTTGCTCAAGGTGGCGCGCACTTTGGCCGATCTGGAACAGGTGGAACATATCGAGCGTGAACACTTGGCCGAAGCGCTTCAGTACCGTCCAGTGTCCCAATAGGCAGGACGTCACTTGAACCAGGCCGGGCCGAAACATTGCGTTATCGGCCGGCCCATCCCCAAAGGGTTATTCCTTGCTCAAATCCACCAATGGCGTGCCCCGCACCTCCGTCTTGCGTCCATCCTGAATCTGCGTCACCCGCTGCACCGCCTTATCCACAGCCGCTTTGTCCGCCAGCAGGCTGTAACTGATCTGAAACTGGCGTTTCTGCCCGGCCTCGATAGTCGGCACCAGCCCCAGCGGACGCTGGTAATGGCGGTTATAGGAGAAGCTGGTCCCCGGCTCCAGCCCGGTGACATAACCCTGGCCCTGGGTATCGGTGTTTTTCCACAGGGAGAACACCGGCAGTTGCTGGGTATTGAACCCGAGCGAAACCCCGAGACTGCCGGCCTTGTTGTGCAACACCGCCAGGGTGTCGCCCTTGGCATCGGCATACGGCACGACGTTGTAGACGGTCTCGTCATAGTCCTTGGTCGGCGCGCGATAGGTCTGCCAGTCCGCCAGGTCGCCCTTGGCCTTGTCGTTGAACGGCGAGACCTGCTTCACCGGCGCCACGAAACGCGCGCCCTGCTCCAGGAACGGGGTGCTGAAGTTGCTGTGGTACAGCGCCTGGTATTCCTTGGGATAGTCGCCGTTGTTGGTCAGCGTGTCGTTGAGCGCAAAGCTCACGCTGCCAGGCACCGTCAACAGCTCGGTGACCACCGAGAAGTCGACTTTCTTGAACGCCTGCTCCTTCAGCTCACCCTGCAAACGAATGGCATAAGGTGGCTTCTCGTCGATATGCAGCGAGACCTTGCTGGCCGGAATATTCGCCGCCCGCCCGTGCAAGGTCAGCAGTTCACCGTTATCGAGCCCCGGATGCCCGACCCACTCATAGCCGCAACGCACCACCAACTCGTTGAAACCCTCCAGCCAGCCCAAGCCACCACGGCCATTGAGCTCGATAAAGGCCGGATTGACCACTTCCTTAACGGGCGAGTCCCAGCCCAGGCGCACATCGCCCACGGACGCGTGCAGGACGTTCATGCCGCGCGTCGGGACCACTGAGAGTTTCATCGTGCCGTTATCGATGTCGACGATGCTGACCCCTTCCTGGCGACCACCGTGCAAGGTGCGCATCGTGATGGAGAAAGGCTTGGCGGTCTTGATCCCCAGTTGTTGACTGGTGATCTGCCGGTTCTGCGCGGGCGTGTCGCTGTCGAGCAGCACGTAGTCCCAGGCCATGGCGTGGGAAGCAGCGGTCAGGGCGGTAACGCCGAAGAGCAAGCGGAGAGAAGTCATGGGCTGTCCTTATTGGAGTTGTTCGACTTTTATAGCGCTGATGAAACGTTTCAGCAAGTCAGCCAAACAAATATCCGTCAGCTCGAGGACCGCCTGTACTCCCCCGTATTTCAGCGTCTGCGACGAGGCGCCGCCTCAGCGAAACTGATCCACCTCCTGACGCAGCTCCGTCGCCAGGGTCTCCAGCTCCCGGGCCGTGACCGCCAGATTGGACACCACCTCGCGTTGCTCGCTGTTGGCCAGGGCAATGCCCTGCAGGTTGCCGCTGAGCCGGGTCGCGGTGCTGCTCTGTTCCTGGGTTGCGGTGGTGATAACGGCGAACTGCTGCCCGGCCGAACGGCTCTGCTCGTCAATCTGCGCCAAGGCCGAAGCCACGTTGGCATTGCGCGACAGACCTTCCTGCATCAGCCGATTGCCCTCTTCCATGGTGTTGATGGCGTGATCGGTCTGTTGCTGGATGCTCTGGATCATCCCGGAGATTTGCTCGGTGGCCTCACGGGTACGCCCCGCCAGGCTACGCACCTCATCCGCCACCACGGCAAAGCCGCGGCCCTGCTCACCGGCACGGGCGGCTTCGATGGCCGCGTTCAGCGCCAACAGATTGGTCTGATCGGCAATCGAGGTGATCACCCCGACAATCCCGCCGATCTCCTCGGAGCGTTGCCCCAGGGCGTTGATCACCTGCGCCGTGCTGCCGAGGGAACCGGCGATCTGTTCCAGGGACGTCGAGGCCTCCTCCATGGCGGTGCGCCCGATGCGCGTCTGCCGGGCATTCTCCTGGGCCAGCCGCTCAGTATTGCCCATGTTGTCGGCGATATTCAGCGAGGTGGCACTGAACTGCTTCACGGCACCGGCCATGCTGCTGATCTCGCCGGATTGCTGTTCGATCCCTTCATAGGCACCGCCGGACAAGCCGGTAAGTACATGGGCACGGCTGCTGACCTCGGCAGCCGCCTTGCGGATGTGTTCGACCATCGATGACAGCGCCTGCCCCATCTGGTTGAAGCTGTCGGCCAACTGGCCAATCTCGTCATGACTGGACAGGTTCAGACGTACGCTCAAATCCCCGGCCCCCAGGGCTTGCGCCTGGCGCACCAAGTCGCCCAAGGGGCGCAACTTGCTGCGCAGCAGCCAGATCGCCGCGCCGACCGCCAGCAGCATGGCCAGCAGGCTGCCAATCACCAGTCGAATGCCGACACTCCAGGTCACGGCGCGGATCTCGGCCTTGGGCATGCTCGCCACTACGGTCCACGGCCCCCCTTCAAAGGTCACCGCCACGCTGTAGAAATCCTCGCTTTTGTCACTCCAGAAGCGCCCATGGCCCGGTTGCCGGACCAGATCGACGACCACCGGGATTGCCGGTGCAAGATCCGTCACCCCGGCAGGCGGCACCAGCCAATGCTTCTGCTCATCGAGCAAGGCCAGGGAACCGGTCGTGCCGATGCGAAAGCGCTTGAGGTTGTCGAACTGCGCATTCTGCGCATCGGTGTAGTCGAAACCGACGAACAGCACAGCGATCACCTTACCGTCGGCATCGCGCACCGGGGTGTACTGGGTCATGTAGGAGCGGTCGAACAGCAGTGCCCGCCCGACGTACGCCTGGCCCGCCAGCAAACGCTGGTAGGCCGGATGCTGGTGATCGAGCAAGGTGCCGATGGCGCGACTGCCGTCCTGCTTGGTCAGAGAGGTGCTGACCCGGACGAAATCTTCACCGCTACGCACGAATAGAGTCGCGACACCCGCGGACATCTGCTTGAACGTGTCCACTTCGGTGAAATTGTTGTTCAGCAGCTCAGTGCCCAGGTACAGGCCCGGAGCTTGCACGCTGCCCACAGCGATCATTTGCTCGGGGCGCACGCTCAGGCCACTGCTGAAACGCTTTTCGAACAGCCCGCTCAGGCGCTGGGTACTTTCGCGCAAGGTGCCGTGGAAGGTGTTCAACTGGTCGGCCAGCAGGCGCGCCTCGCTGGCCAGGTGTTCCTCGCGGGTGTCGAGGTTGGCCGAGTCCAGCGAACGCAGGGCAAACACGGTGCTACCACTGATCACCAGCGCCAGGATAACGGCGAGTGCCAACCCCAGCTGCGAGGCTATACGGGCACGAGGTCGAGACATGATGAGGCTCCTGGGCGGGCGGCGAATCCTGTGGGTACTGTCAGGCCGCGCGGAAACATTTCCAATGAACAAGGCATGAGCGAACCGCTTGGGACGGCGGTTCCATGTCGGTAGATTCGGCGGCGCCAGCGAATACTTGAGTCATTTGAACGGATATCAGTGGCCGCCAAAAACAGCGTATCAGCCCAGGCGCTCGACATCGGGCAAGACCATGGCCGCGACCTCGCCCTGAAGAAAATCGCTGAGCCGCCGCAGGCGCTCGCCGCCCGGCCGGGTTTTCGGCCAGACCAGGTAATATTGCTCACCACTATCGACGGCGGTCGGCCACGGCAAACTCAAACGTCCCTGGGCCACGTCCTCGGCCACCATCAGCAGGTCCCCCATAGACACCCCGTAACCCCGCGCCGCGGCAATCATGCCCAGCTCCAGGGTATCGAACAGCTGGCCGCCCTTGAGGGAGATCCGTTCGGACAGGCCCATGCGCTCCAGCCAACTGCGCCAGTCTCGCCGATCGGGCGTCGGGTGCAACAGCTCGACGCTGGCCAGACGCTCGGCATCCCAAGGCTGCTCATTGAGCAGCGTAGGTGCTCCCACCGGAATCAACCACTCGGAAAACAGGTAACTGGCCTCCCAGTCAGGCGGGAAATGGCCGTTGCTGAGCAACACCGCACAATCAAATGGCTCCTGGTTGAAGTCCACGCTGTCGACATCCATCCAGGCACTGGTGAGCTGCACCTCATTGCCTTCCTGCAAATGCCGGAAACGGCTCAGCCGCGCCAGCAGCCAGCGCATGGTCAGGGTCGACGGCGCTTTCATGCGCAGGATGTCGTCTTCAGCGCGCAAGGTATTGCAAGCCCGCTCCAGGGCGCCGAAGCCCTCGCGGATCCCCGGCAGCAGCAAGCGCGCGGACTCGGTCAGTTGCAGATTGCGCCCGTTACGCTGAAACAGCCGGCAGGCAAAGTGCTCTTCGAGCGTACGAATATGCCGGCTGACCGCACTTTGGGTAATGGACAGCTCCTCCGCCGCCCGGGTGAACGAGCTGTGGCGGGCCGCAGCTTCGAAAGCGCGCAAGGCATACAGGGGGGGCAGACGACGAGACATGGGGAGCGCTCCGATAACGCAATGCGGCAACCCTAGCAGAAACCTCCTTGCATGAGTTTTTATCATGCGAGCAATCGGTTTTATCCCTTTGTGCAAATGCCTGGGAACCCTGAGAATCAACGGTTCTCACTGCCTTCCACCTGTCGAGCCTGATGATCATGAAGCATTCAGCACGCACCGAACTCCGGGCCATCCTGCGGCTGTCCGGGCCGCTGATCGCCTCGCAGTTGGCGCATATGCTGATGGTATTGACCGACACCCTGATGATGGCCCGACTCAGCCCCGAGGCCTTGGCCGGTGGCGGCCTGGGCGCGGCGAGTTATTCGTTCGTGTCGATTTTCTGCATTGGCGTGATCGCGGCCGTCGGCACCCTGGTCTCCATTCGCCAGGGCGCCGGCGATATCGAAGGCGCGACCCGGCTGACCCAGGCCGGGCTGTGGCTGGCCTGGGCCATGGCCCTGGTGGCCGGCCTGCTGTTGTGGAACCTCAAGCCGCTGCTGCTGATGTTCGGCCAGACCCCCACCAACGTGCACGCCGCCACGCAGTTCCTGACGGTGCTGCCGTTCGCCCTGCCCGGCTACCTGAGCTTCATGGCCCTGCGCGGGTTCACCAGCGCCCTGGGCCGCGCGACCCCGGTGATGGTGATCAGCCTGTGCGGCACCGTGGCCAACTTTTCCCTCAACTATGCCCTGATCACCGGGATGTTCGGCCTGCCCAAGCTGGGCCTGGTGGGGATCGGCCTGGTCACGGCGCTGGTCGCCAGCTGCATGGCCCTGGCGCTGGCCTGGCATATCAAGCGGCACCCGGCGTACCGCCACTACCCCTTGCTGCGGGGCCTGTCGCGGCCCAATTGGCAGTATCTGCGCGAACTCTGGCGCCTGGGTCTGCCGATTGGCGGTACCTATGCCGTGGAGGTCGGGCTGTTCGCCTTTGCCGCGCTGTGCATGGGCACCATGGGCAGTACGCAACTGGCCGCGCACCAGATCGCCCTGCAGATCGTCTCGGCGGCCTTTATGGTGCCGGCGGGGATCTCCTACGCCATCACCCTGCGCATCGGTCTGCACTACGGCGCCGGGCAACTGCTGGACGCGCGCCTGGCCGGAAGGGTCGGCATCGCTTTCGGGGCGGCCGCCATGCTGGCCTTTGCCGCGCTGTTCTGGCTGGCGCCGAACCCACTGGTGGGACTGTTCCTGGATCGCAACGACCCGGCGTTCCAACCGGTTATCGAACTGGCCGTCAGGCTGCTGGCGGTGGCCGCCTGGTTCGAGCTGTTCGATGGCACCCAGACCATCGCCATGGGCGCGATCCGGGGCCTGAAAGACGCCAAGACCACCTTCCTCGTCGGTCTCGCCTGCTACTGGCTGATCGGCGCCCCGGCGGCATGGTTGCTGGCGTTCGACTTCAATGGCGGAGCAACCGGTGTCTGGTGGGGCCTGGCGCTGGGCCTGGCTTGCGCGGCAGTAAGCCTGACGCTGGCGTTTGAATGGCGGATGAAGCGGATGCTCGGACGCCATTCGGCACAAAGCCCACAACGCAGCGTCATGGATGCCGCCTGAGTCGACAGACTGCATCCCGCGGCGTCAAACCACCTCCTGCGCCACTGGCTGAGCGGCACCAAAGGTCAGGTACTCCACCAGCTCCGCCAGCGGCAACGGCTTGCTGATCAGGTAACCCTGGGCCTGGTCGCAGCCGAACTCGCGCAGCAAGGCCAGTTGCTCCGGGGTTTCAACCCCTTCGGCCACCACCTCCAGATGAAGGTTGTGGGCCAGGTTGACCATGGCATGCACCAGCTTGCGGTTTTCCTCACGCAACTCCATGCCACCGACAAAACTCTTGTCCACCTTGAGCAAGGCGATCGGCAGACTGTTGAGGTGCACGAAGGAAGAAAACCCGGTGCCGAAGTCATCCAGGGAAAAACGCACCCCCAACCGCCCCAGGGCATCCATGGTCTGCTTGACCAGGTCGCTACGACGCATCACCGCAGTTTCGGTGAGCTCGAACTCCAGCCACTGCGCCTCAACGCCGCGCTCGGCAATCAGCCGGCTCAAGGTCGGGAGCAACTGGCTGTCCTGGAACTGCCGGAACGACAGGTTGACCGCCATGTGCAGCGGCGCCAGCCCCAGCGCGCGCAAGGCCTGCATATCCCGCAGCGCCCGGGAAATCACCCAGTAGCCCAACGGCACGATCAGGCCGCTTTGCTCGGCCAGGGGTACGAACTCGCTGGGCGGCAACAACCCGCGCTCGCCATGCCGCCAGCGCACCAGGGCCTCGAGGCCGACGATCTGGCCGCTGCCCAGGTCCAGGCGCGGCTGGTAATGCAGTTCCAGTTCGTCACGGCGCAGGGCCCGGCGTAGCTCGCTTTCCAGGTCGGCGAGGCTACGGGCGTTACGATTGATCCGCTCATTGAAGGTATGAAAGGTGCAGCCCTGGGTACTCTTGGCCTGCTGCATGGCGATATGCGCATGCCACATCAGTGGATCGGCACCGGCATTGGCACGGGTATGGGCGATGCCCAGGCTGCAACCGATCAACAGGCTCTCACCGTCGACCCAGTAAGGTTCGGCCATGGCCTCGACAATCCGTTCGGCCACACTCTCGGCGCGCTGGGGTGCACGACGGGTGTCGATCAGCAGGGCGAATTCGTCGCTGCCCAGGCGCGCCAACTGGTCACCCGCCTCAAGCTGGCTCTTGAGCCGCGCCACCACCTGCAGGATCAGCCGGTCGCCGGCCTGGTGACCCAGGGCGTCGTTGGCATGGCGGAAATTGTCCAGGTCCAGGTGCCCGAGGGCCAGGCCGCGCCCTTCGTTCTCGGCCAGCCGCGCCGCCAGCAGGGTCTGGAAGCCCTGGCGATTGGCGATGCCGGTCAGCGGGTCCTGCTCGGCCAGGCGCTGCAAGGTGTTTTCCAGTACGCCGCGCTCACGCACATGGCGCAGACAGCGACGCAAGGTCGGCGTATCGAGTCCCTGGCGAACCAGCCAGTCGCTGACCCCCAGGGGTGCGATCAACGGTTCTTCTTCCAACAACAGGATGGTTGGCAGGTTGCAGCGTCCCGGCGCCGGCTGCAAGTTCGGCACCGTCAACAACAGCGCCGTGCGGTCGGCCTCGAACAGGCGGCTGACCACCTCCCAGGACGGCGCATGGATCAGCACGGCCGAGTCTCCCAGAGGAGCCAGACACTCGCGCAACAAGGCCGCCCACTCAGGCTCATCGGCCAGTAGCAGCAAACGCAAGGGTTCGACAGACGTAGGCAAGCTGACTCCCTAGACTCTGCAAAAAACGTTGACGATCAACATTGCGACACGCTCGGGAGACTTAAGTAGGATTGATTATCAAGTGCTTTTTTGTGTAACACAATTCTGAACAATAGCCGGGAATATGCTGCGCATCCTGCGGCAAAGTAACAAAACCGGCAAATTTAGATAGCGGCGCACGTCACAGTGTCGGAGAGTCGCGGCAGAATCCGTTCAGCCTGTTAAAATGCCCGCCCTTTTCGCAACAGACTCCTGACGCCGTCATGTCCCGACTCAATCCCCGGCAGCAAGAAGCCGTGAACTACGTCGGCGGCCCTCTTTTGGTGCTCGCCGGCGCCGGCTCCGGCAAGACCAGCGTGATCACCCGCAAGATCGCCCACCTGATCCAGAACTGCGGCATCCGCGCCCAATACATCGTCGCCATGACCTTCACCAACAAGGCCGCGCGAGAAATGAAGGAGCGCGTCGGTACCCTGCTCAAGGGCGGCGAAGGCCGTGGCCTGACGGTATCGACCTTCCACAACCTGGGGCTCAACATCATCCGCAAGGAGCATGCGCGGCTGGGCTACAAGCCGGGCTTCTCGATCTTCGACGAGGCCGACGTCAAGGCCTTGATGACCGACATCATGCAGAAGGAATACTCGGGCGACGACGGCGTCGACGAGATCAAGAACATGATCGGCTCGTGGAAAAACGACCTGATCCTGCCGCCCCAAGCCCTGGAGAATGCGCGTAATCCCAAGGAGCAGACCGCGGCCATCGTCTACACCCACTACCAGCGCACGCTCAAGGCGTTCAACGCGGTGGACTTCGACGACCTGATCCTGCTGCCGGTAAAGCTGTTCGAGGAACATGCCGACATCCTGGAAAAGTGGCAGAACAAGGTCCGTTACCTGCTGGTGGACGAATACCAGGACACCAACGCCAGCCAGTACCTGCTGGTGAAAATGCTCATCGGCACGCGCAACCAGTTCACCGTGGTGGGTGACGACGACCAGTCGATCTACGCCTGGCGCGGTGCGCGGCCGGAAAACCTGATGCTGCTCAAGGACGACTACCCGTCCCTGAAAGTGGTGATGCTGGAGCAGAACTACCGCTCCACCAGCCGGATCCTGCGCTGCGCCAACGTGCTGATCTCGAACAACCCGCACGAATTCGAAAAGCAACTGTGGAGCGAAATGGGTCACGGTGATGAGATCCGTGTCATCCGTTGCCGTAACGAGGATGCCGAGGCCGAACGCGTGGCCATGGAGATTCTCAGCCTGCACCTGCGCACCGACCGGCCCTACAGTGATTTCGCCATCCTCTACCGGGGCAACTACCAGGCCAAGCTGATCGAGCTGAAGCTGCAGCACCACCAGATTCCCTATCGGCTGTCGGGGGGCAACAGCTTTTTCGGGCGCCAGGAAGTCAAGGATCTGATGGCCTACTTCCGCCTGATCGTCAACCCGGACGACGACAACGCCTTCCTGCGGGTGATCAACGTGCCACGCCGGGAGATCGGCTCGACCACCCTGGAAAAGCTCGGCAACTACGCCACCGAACGCAAGATCTCGATGTACGCCGCCACCGACGAAATCGGTCTGGGCGAACACCTCGACAGCCGCTTCACCGACCGCCTGGCGCGCTTCAAGCGCTTTATGGACCGGGTGCGTGAGCAGTGCGCTGGCGAAGATCCGATTGCCGCCCTGCGCAGTATGGTCATGGACATCGACTACGAGAACTGGCTGCGTACCAACAGCTCCAGCGACAAGGCCGCGGACTACCGGATGGGTAACGTCTGGTTCCTGATCGAAGCGCTGAAGAACACCCTGGAAAAAGACGAAGACGGCGATATGACCGTCGAGGACGCCATCGGCAAGCTGGTGCTGCGTGACATGCTCGAACGCCAGCAGGAAGAAGAGGACGGCGCCGAAGGCGTGCAAATGATGACCCTGCATGCGTCCAAGGGGCTGGAATTCCCCTACGTGTTCATCATGGGCATGGAGGAGGAAATCCTCCCGCACCGCTCCAGCATCGAGGCCGACACCATCGAGGAAGAACGGCGCCTGGCCTATGTCGGCATTACCCGAGCCCGTCAGACCCTGGCCTTCACCTTTGCCGCCAAGCGCAAGCAGTACGGCGAGGTCATCGACTGTGCGCCGAGCCGTTTCCTCGATGAACTGCCACCGGACGACCTGGCCTGGGAAGGTAACGACGACACGCCGACCGAAGTCAAAGCCGTACGCGGCAATTCGGCGCTGGCGGATATACGCGCGATGTTAAAGCGCTAGAATTGCGCATTTTTTAATCTATCTTCAGCGCAAAGGCGCTATTCGAGGACGTTCCGTGGAAGCACTGCACAAGAAAATTCGCGAAGAAGGCATCGTGCTTTCCGATCAGGTACTGAAGGTCGACGCCTTCCTGAACCACCAGATCGACCCGCAGTTGATGAAACTGATCGGTGACGAATTCGCCACACTGTTCGCCGACTCGGGCATTACCAAGATCGTCACCATCGAAGCCTCGGGGATTGCCCCGGCGATCATGACCGGGCTGAACCTCGGCGTGCCGGTGATTTTCGCCCGCAAGCACCAGTCCCTGACCCTGACGGAAAACCTGCTGTCGGCGACGGTGTACTCCTTCACCAAGCAGGTTGAAAGCACCGTGGCGATTTCCCCGCGCCACCTGACCAGCAGTGATCGCGTGCTGATCATCGATGACTTCCTGGCCAACGGCAAAGCGTCCCAGGCGCTGATCTCGATCATCAAGCAGGCCGGCGCGACCGTGGCGGGCCTGGGTATCGTCATCGAGAAATCCTTCCAGGGCGGCCGGGCCGAACTGGACGCGCAGGGTTATCGCGTGGAATCGCTGGCCCGGGTGAAGTCCCTGGCCGGCGGTGTTGTGAGCTTTATCGAATAAGGCCACACCTCAACACCACCATTGCCCCTGACTTGCAACAACGGTCAACACGGAAACTGTAGGGGCTGGCTTGTCGGGACGCCGCAGCGCAGCGATGAAGCCCTTGAGCCTTGCGGCGCCTATCCGGACGCCATCGCCAGCAAGCTGGCGCCTACAAGGGTGTGTCGTACCCGATTTCGCGGAGCTTCAGTCAGGCAGCGTCTCCTGCAACCCCGCCAGCAGAAACCGCTGAAAAAGCTCCTCCTTCAACCCCTCCGGGTGGGTCAGGCGCATGCGCTCCAGATGCACGGCAAAGGCCGCCGGCTCGGGGGCATCCAGCGCCGCCTTGCCCAGCTCAAGCATCTCGGTGAGCTTGAATTTGCTTTTGAGCCAGTTCAGCGCCCGCAGCAGATCCCGCTCTTCCGCGCTGAAATCACTGCCCAGCGGATACTCCGGAAACAAATGCGGATGCCGTGTCCGAATCGCCTGCAAGCGCTGCGGACGATTATCGGTAAAACGCGGGTCGAGACGGAAATCCCCCGGCAGCTTGCCAGCCTGTTGCGCCTGTTCGATCAACCCCGACTGAAAGCGTGAATCGGCGATATTCAACAGCGCTTCGATCACCTCGGCGTCGGTCTTGCCGCGCAGGTCGGCCATACCGTACTCGGTCACCACGATATCGCGCAGGTGCCGGGGGATGGTGCAATGCCCATACTCCCAGACGATATTCGAACTGACCTCACCGCCCGCCTCGCGCCAACTGCGCAAGATCAGGATCGACCGCGCGCCCTCCAGCGCATGACCCTGGGCCACGAAGTTGTACTGCCCGCCGACCCCGCTGAGCACCCGCCCGTCTTCGAGCTGGTCCGCCACACCCGCCCCCAGCAGGGTCATGGTGAAGGCACTGTTGATAAACCGCGCGTCGAGGCGCTGCAGGCGCTTGAGTTCTTCCTCGCCAAACAGTTCGTTGATGTAGCTGATGGCGGTCATATTGAATTCGCCCAGCTGGTCCCGGGACAGCTCGTGCAGGCGCTGATAGAAACTGCGCGGCCCGAGAAAGAAACCGCCATGCACCATGATGCCACCGGTTTGCACGACACCGGCATTGGCCTGGCGTTGCCGCTCAAGGTCGGCATGGACCTTGCGCCGCACGATGCCCGCGTCCACCAGGACCAGCAGGCCGTTGACGAACATCTCGCTGCAACCGTAAAGCCCCTTGGCAAAAGCTTCGATACCGCCTTCCTTGTCGAGCAAGGCTTTCCAGGGCGACAGATCGATATCCGCCAGCAACGCTTGGTAACCCTCGTTGTCCGCCTGACGGGCCAGCAACGCGGCGGTCAAGGCGTCGCCCATGGCACCAATGCCGATCTGCAAGGTGCCGCCATCGCGCACCAGGGTGCTGGCGTGCAGGCCGATAAAATGATCCTGGGTATCCACCGGCATGTTCGGGGTGGAGAACAGGGTGCTGCGTTCCGGCTCGTCGATCAGCAGGTCAAAGGCGTCACGGCTGATCTCCGAATCCCCAGGCATGTACGGCAAGTGGCTGTGAGCCTGCGCCAGCATCAGGATGGTTTCTCCGCCAGCGCGGCGCCGGGCGATCATCGGCAGCAGGTCGAGGGTGATGTCCGGGTTGCAGCTCAGGCTCAGGTACCCGGGATGTTCCGGGGCCTCGGCCACCAGTTGCGCGATCAGGTTCAGGCCGGCGGCGTTGATGTCGCGGGCGGCATGGCTGTAGTTGCTGCTGACGTAATCCTGCTGGGCTTGCGTGCTGTGCAACAGGCTGCCGGGTTGCATGAAGAACTGCCGGACGTGGATATTCGGCGGCAGGCTGTCCCGACGCAGGTCGGCGAGGAAATCCAGTTCGGGATAATCGCCGAACACCCGTTCGACAAAGGGTTCGAGGAACCGCCGTTGCAAGCCGTCACCCAGGGCCGGGCGGCCGAGGCTCAAAGCGGTGTAGATCGTCAGCCGACGCTCCGGCAATTGCCTGATGCGCTGGTAGAGCGCATTGATAAACCGATTGGGTTTGCCCAGGCCCAGGGGGCTGGCCATGTGAATATGCGCCGGCAGTCGCGCCAACACCTCATCGACCGCACGCTCGATAGAACAGCACTGCACCATCGGACCCTCCTCGCCTTTCCATGAATTGAGGTTGGACCGAGCTTGCCGGGAATTTGCTGAAAATGACAGCCCGAGCCCGCAGGCATCATGCTGTCCCCATTCCTCGCGTCGAAACACCGCCCTTGCCGGCGATGGCGTCCGTGAATGCAGCACCTGACTCAAGGGCCTCATCGCCGGCAAGCCGGCTCCCACAGGTCCCGCGTTCACCAAAAGCAAAAAAGCCGCTCGTAAGCGGCTTTTTCAGAGAAGATCGGTCTTATTTCAGCCCGGACATTTTCTCGATCGCACCTTTGAGCTCGTCATCGGAGCAGTCGGCGCAGGTGCCTTTTGGCGGCATCGCGTTAAGACCGGTGATGGCCTTGGCCAGCAGGCCACTGAGGCCACCCTGGTGATCCGCGCGGTCTTTCCAGGCCGCGGCATCACCGATTTTCGGCGAACCCAGCAGGCCGGTGCCATGGCAAGCGTTGCAATGCTTGGCGATCACTTCATCCGGTGTCTTGGCTCCGCCGCCACCGCCCACGGTAGCGGCCACTTCCATCCCCTTGCACTCTGCGCCCTGGATACACACCTTGCCCACCGGCTCCAGACGCTTGGCGATATCGTCATTGATTGTCGTTGCCTGAGCGCTGACGGCCCACAGGGCGACTACGGTTGCTGGTACGGCCAGCATTTTCATAATTGGATTCACGCGTACACCCTCAATGGTGGCTAATCACGCCGCGAACCACGGTTTCGCAGGCGGGCGTGAGTATAGCGGTTCGACTGTCCCTGCGAAACAACCCCTAGAGTTACAGGGGTATTAACCCATGGCCAATCAATACTGCCGGGCGCCTTGAAATCCCTGACGTGGCGCCTCTCGCTGTTAAAAGTTCGCCGGTGTCGCTGCGCTGATTAGTCGCGCTGGAGTATCGAACGGATTGCGGAAGCGATGCGGCTTGGTGCTTTCAAAATAGTAGCTGTCGCCCGCCTCGAGAACGAAAGTTTCTGCACCAACCACCAGTTCCAGTCGTCCTTCCAACAAAATGCCCGTCTCCTCACCTTCGTGGGTGAGCATTTCCGCTCCGGTATCGGCACCCGGAGGATAGATCTCGTTGAGGAAGGCGATGGCACGACTGGGATGGGCACGCCCGACCAGCTTCATGGTCACGGCGCCATCGGAGATATCGATCAGCTCGTTGGCCTTGTAGACGATCTGGGTCGGTTTTTCCTGGAGGATTTCCTCGGAAAAGAACTCGACCATGGACATGGGAATGCCGCCAAGCACCTTTCTCAGCGAACTGATCGAAGGGCTGACACTGTTTTTTTCAATCATTGAAATGGTGCTATTGGTGACGCCCGCGCGTTTGGCGAGTTCACGCTGAGACAGACCTTTCAGTTTACGGATGGATTGCAGTCGTTCACCGACGTCCAATACGGCAGTCTCCCAGGGATTCAGGCGATGTTGTAATTGAGCGATATCATGGCATAGCGTTCAGTATTTACAACACTCGAGCCCGAATCCGACTCGGTGGGACGACCTGTGGCGCGGCGCGGCTGCCCCCTAGCTCCCGGTGTAGAGCCGTGGTACCCGGCGCAGGTTGCAAA
This sequence comes from Pseudomonas sp. GW821-FHT03C07, assembly GCF_059420925.1. Classification (NCBI taxonomy): domain Bacteria; kingdom Pseudomonadati; phylum Pseudomonadota; class Gammaproteobacteria; order Pseudomonadales; family Pseudomonadaceae; genus Pseudomonas; species Pseudomonas sp. GW821-FHT03C07. Next base: position 236,913 of record NZ_JBWKUQ010000008.1, on the reverse strand, counting down.
AAATCTGATAGGGAATGGTCTGGGCCCGGACCGCAACCTCGCTGGCCAGGACGTTTTTGCCCCACAACTCCACCGTCGAACCCAGCCCGGCCTGGGGCACATCGGTCAGATCGATGCACAACATGTCCATCGATACCCGCCCCAGCAACTGGCTGCGCTGGCCTGCCACCAGCACCGGCGTGCCGGTCGGCGCATGCCGCGGATAGCCGTCGGCATAACCCATGGCAACCACGCCGACCCGCGTCGGCCTGGACGTCACGAACAGGCCACCGTAGCCCACCGGCTCTCCCGCTGGCAGCTCGCGCACACTGATGACTTTCGACTCCAGGGTCATGACCGGCTGCAAGCGCGCGGCCAGCGGGTTTTCTTCTTCGAAGGGTGTCGAGCCGAACAGCAGGATGCCGGGACGTACCCAGTCGCTGGGAATCTGCGGCCAACCGAGCAGCGCCGGAGAGTTGCGCAGGCTGACCTCGGCCGACAAACCCTGGCACGCGGCGTCGAAGATCGCCACCTGTTCGGCGCTGCGCTGGCTACCCAGTTCGTCGGCGCGGGCGAAGTGGCTCATCAGCACGATCTTCGCCACCTTGCCGCTCGCCTGCAGGCGCTGGTAAGCCGCCTGGTAGTCCGCGGGCTCCAGTCCCACCCGGTGCATGCCCGAGTCGAGCTTGAGCCAGACGTTGATCGGCTTGGCCAGCACTGCCTGCTCGATGGCTTCCAACTGCCACAGCGCATGCACCACGCACCAGAAATCGTGCTCGACGATCAAGGCCAGTTCGTCGGCCTCGAAAAAGCCTTCCAGCAACAGGATCGGCGCGCGAATACCCGCGGCCCGTAACTCGAGCGCTTCCTCGATACAGGCCACGGCGAAACCATCGGCCTCGGCCTCCAGGGCCTGGGCACAGCGCACCGCGCCATGACCGTAGGCATCGGCCTTGATCACCGCAAGGGCTCGGGCGCCCGACACTTCACGGGCCAATTGGTAGTTGTGACGCAGGGCTTGGAGGTCGATCAGGGCACGGGCAGGACGCATGGCGGCAAACTTCTGGACAGTCAAGGGAGGGAATAAAAAACCGGTGCGAACGGCAATCAAACCACCACGCACCGGGAGAGGGATCGCACTTAAGGCAGAGCGGCCACAACCGACAGCTCGACCAGGATTTGCGCTTCGCACAGCTTCGCTTCAACCGTGGCACGGGCCGGCGCGACGCCTTTTGGCAGCCACTTGTCCCAGACCGAATTCATGCCGGCGAAGTCCGCATCGATGTCTTTCAAGTAAATCGTCACCGACAACAACCTGCTCTTGTCGGTACCCGCCAGATCCAGCAAACGCTCGATATTGCCAAGGGCTTCACGGGTCTGGGTTTCAATCCCGGCGCTCATGTCGTCACCGACCTGCCCTGCCAGATACACGGTACCGCTGTGCACAACGATCTGGCTCATGCGTTCATTGGTGAGCTGGCGCTGGATTGCCATGTTTTGCAGTCTCCTGGGGCATTTTGCCGTAACGGGAAATATCGAGGCCTTCGGCACTGATCTGCGGTTTTTTCTTCGCCATCAGGTCAGCCAACAGGCGACCGGAGCCACAAGCCATGGTCCAGCCGAGCGTACCGTGACCGGTGTTCAGGAACAGATTGCGGAAGGCGGTTGCCCCCACGATCGGCGTGCCATCCGGTGTAGTCGGACGCAAACCGGTCCAGAAGCTGGCTTGCTCGAGGTCGCCGCCCTGAGGATAAAGATCGCCGACGATCATCTCCAGCGTTTCGCGCCGTTTCGGATTCAGCGACAGGTCAAAACCGGCGATTTCCGCCATGCCACCGACACGGATGCGGTTGTCGAAACGGGTGATCGCGACCTTGTAGGTCTCGTCAAGGATAGTCGAAGTCGGGGCCATGGCCGGGTTGGTGATCGGCACGGTCAGCGAATAGCCCTTGAGCGGGTAGACCGGTGCCTTGATCCCCAGCGGCTTGAGCAACTGCGGCGAATAACTGCCCAGCGCGAGCACGTAGCGGTCGGCGGTTTCCAGCTTGCCGTCGATCCACACGCCGTTGATGCGCTCGCCCGCATGGTCGAGCCGTTGAATGTCCTGGCCGAAGCGGAACTCCACACCCAGCTTGACGGCCATTTCGGCCAGGCGGCTGGTGAACATCTGGCAGTCGCCGGTCTGGTCGTTCGGCAGGCGCAGGGCCCCGGCGAGGATATCGGTGACGCTGGCCAGGGCCGGTTCGACCCGGGCAATGCCGGCACGGTCGAGCAATTCGTAAGGCACGCCGGACTCTTTCAGCACCGCGATATCTTTCGCCGCGCCATCGAGTTGCGCCTGGGTGCGGAACAGCTGGGTGGTGCCCAGGCTGCGGCCTTCGTAGGCAATTCCGGTTTCGGCGCGCAGTTCGTCGAGGCAGTCACGGCTGTACTCGGACAGGCGGACCATGCGCTCCTTGTTCACGGCATAGCGGCTGGCGGTGCAGTTACGCAGCATCTGCGCCATCCACAGGTACTGGTCGATATCGGCGGTGGCCTTGATCGCCAGCGGCGCATGGCGCTGCAGCAACCACTTGATGGCCTTGAGCGGCACGCCCGGGGCGGCCCAGGGCGAGGCATAGCCGGGCGAGACCTGGCCGGCGTTGGCGAAACTGGTTTCCATGGCGGCGGCCGGCTGACGGTCGACCACCACCACCTCGAAACCAGCCCGGGCCAGATAATAAGCACTGGTGGTACCAATGACACCGCTACCCAATACCAGAACTCGCATGTGTCTATCCCTCAATCCGCGGCCAGCCGCCGGTGTTTAATGTTCAAAATCAAGATGCGCGCAGTGTAAAAAACAATAGCCAGTGCTTTTCACTATATAAGTGCCTATATTTGGCGAGAATTCTCGGCACTATCGCTTTTGACGGAGGGGCATTCCCTAATGAGAACCAACCATCAGACCAAGCGCGAGCTGGACAAAATCGACCGCAACATCCTGCGCATCCTGCAGGCCGACGGGCGCATCTCGTTCACCGAGCTTGGCGAAAAGGTCGGCCTGTCCACCACGCCCTGTACCGAACGGGTGCGCCGGCTGGAACGCGAAGGCATCATCATGGGCTACAACGCCCGGTTGAACCCGCAGCACCTCAAGGGCAGCCTGCTGGTGTTCGTCGAGATCAGCCTCGACTACAAATCGGGCGACACCTTCGAAGAGTTCCGACGTGCCGTGCTGAAGTTGCCGCATGTGCTGGAATGCCACCTGGTGTCGGGGGACTTCGACTACCTGGTGAAAGCGCGGATTTCCGAGATGGCCTCCTACCGCAAATTGCTCGGCGACATCCTGCTCAAGCTGCCCCATGTGCGGGAATCCAAGAGCTATATCGTGATGGAAGAAGTGAAAGAGAGCCTGAACCTGCCGATTCCGGATTGACGCTAGACCAGTACCTGCCGGGTACTGGCAATGTACTCGTGCACCTGTTGTTCGGCCCGTGGATGAATCATCTCCACGGGACGTCGGCCATTGGGGCATGGCAGCGTCGGCGTCGTCCCGAACAAACGACAGATCAGCGGGCGCTCGTCATACACCGTGCAACCGTTCGGTCCCAGGTGCACGCAATTGAGTTCGTCCAGCGCAGCTTCCTGCTCGGCGGCGGTCTTGCGCGGCAGGCGGGCCATCTCCGCGGAAGAGGTGGTCACCGGCCCACAGCAGTCGTGGCAGCCCGGCACGCATTCGAAAGACGGGATTTGCTGGCGCAGAAAGCGGATTTTCTGACTGTTGCAGCTCATCGAATAACGACCGGAAAGAAGAATGAACGCGGATTTTGCCTGAAAAGGCCGCGCCCGGCAGCAAACCTGTGCATCTGAAGAAACGCGATCGCCCCTTTGGCGTCAGCTTGCCGGCGATGGGGCCCGTCAGTCTTGCATCGTCTGATCGGCCGCCATCGCCAGCAAGCTGGCGCCTATACGTTTCGTGCTAGGAGCGCCAGAACGGTTTCAAGCCCTCTTCCCATGCCTGCTCCGGGCTCAATCCGATATCACGCAGTTCCTCGGATGTGAGTCCAAGCAAGGCCCTGCGGGTACGCAGGCGATGCCAGGCCAGACCCATGGAACCGAAGGCCGGGGGGCAGCGGCGGGCGGAGAACGCCTTGACTACCCGCTCGTGCTCGATCACCAGTTCCTGACTGTGCAACACCAGACGCACATCGCTCATGCCGTTCATTACCTCTACTCCTTTGTTACCCGGTTGCCATGAGTACACAGGATGGGTGAACGGCCAAAACCATTACAGATTCAATCAATTTTTATTAACTCAATACAGATCTCGCCAAAGCGTGACTGAATCCTGTATTTTCACCTTATCTGTACCGGCCACTGCTTTCCACCTCACCCGAGAACTGCGCCATGACTCTCTACATCAACCTCGCCGAATTGCTTGGAACCCGCATAGAACAAGGCTTCTATCGCCCCGGCGATCGCCTGCCTTCTGTACGGGCGCTGAGTGTGGAGCACGGTGTCAGTCTGAGTACGGTGCAGCAGGCCTACCGGGTCCTGGAAGACAGCGGGCTGGCCCAACCGAAACCCAAGTCCGGCTATTTCGTGCCCGTAGGCCGCGAACTGCCAGCCTTGCCAGTGGTGGGGCGTCCGGCGCAGCGTCCCGTGGATATTTCACAGTGGGAGCAGGTGCTCGAACTGATCCGCTCTGTCCCCCGCGAGGACACCGTACAGTTGGGTCGCGGCATGCCGGACATCGACAGCCCGACCCTGAAACCGCTGCTGCGCAGCCTGGCGCAAATCAGCCGCCGCCAGGACATGCGCGGCCTGTCCTACGACAATATCCACGGCAACCTCGGGCTGCGCGAGCAGGTGGCGCGACTGCTGCTCGACTCGGGCTGCCAGCTCGGTCCCAACGACCTGGTGATCACCACCGGCTGCCACGAGGCCCTGTCCACCAGCATCCGCTCCATCTGCGAGCCGGGGGATATCGTCGCGGTGGACTCCCCGAGCTTCCACGGCGCCATGCAGACCCTCAAGGGGCTGGGCATGAAGGCCCTGGAAATCCCCACCGACCCACTCACCGGCATCAGCCTCGACGCCCTCGAACTGGCCCTGGAACAGTGGCCGATCAAGGCCATACAGTTGACCCCCAACTGCAACAATCCGCTGGGCTACATCATGCCGGAGTCACGCAAGCGGGCCCTGCTGACCCTGGCCCAGCGCTTTGACGTGGCGATTATCGAGGACGATGTGTATGGCGAACTGGCCTACACCTACCCCCGTCCGCGCACCATCAAGTCCTTCGATGAAGACGGCCGCGTGCTGCTCTGCAGTTCTTTCTCCAAGACCCTCGCCCCGGGCCTGCGCATCGGCTGGGTGGCACCTGGTCGTTACCTCGAGCGAGTGCTGCACATGAAGTACATCAGCACCGGCTCCACCGCCCCGCAGCCTCAGCTGGCCATCGCCGACTTCCTGAAAAACGGCCACTTCGAGCCGCACCTGCGCCGCATGCGCAGCCAATACCAGCGCAATCGCGACCTGATGATCGACTGGATCAGTCGCTACTTTCCCGCTGGCACCCGGGCCAGCCGCCCCCAGGGCAGCTTCATGCTCTGGGTCGAACTGCCCGAGGGCTTCGATGCCTTGCGCCTGAACCGCGCACTGCAGGACCAGGGCGTGCAGATCGCGGTGGGTAGTATCTTTTCGGCCTCAGGCAAATACCGTAACTGCCTGCGCATGAACTACGCTGCCAAGCCGACAGCGCTGATCGAAGAGGCCGTGCGCAAAGTCGGCGCGGCCGCGATCAAATTACTGGCACAAAACGAGAGCAGTATCGATTGACCCTGACCCGCCAGACAGCGTCCATATGCCGACACCTGCCATGACCTGGGGCGATGCCCATTGAAAGCCTGTTTGCTGCTCATTGCCGTGCTGTTGAGCGGATGCGCCTCCCTGGCGGTCCCACGGTTTCCCAGCCAGGCCCTGCCAGCGAGTGACTCGGCCTTTGGCCGTTCGATCCAGGCCCAGGCCGCGCCCTGGCAGGGACGCTCGGGCTTTCGCCTGCTGGCCAATGGCAGCGAGGCGTTCAGGGCCCGGGCCGAACTGATCCGCAATGCTCAGGTCAGCCTGGATCTGCAGTACTACATCGTCCACGACGGTCTGAGCACCCGCATGCTGGTGGATGAGTTGCTCAAGGCCGCCGATCGCGGCGTACGGGTGCGCATCCTGCTGGACGATACCGCCAGCGACGGGCTCGACGCGGTCATCGGCACGCTGGTCGCGCATCCGAATATCCAGATTCGCCTGTTCAACCCGCTGAACCTCGGCCGCGGCACCCGTGCCACCCGCACCCTGGGCCGCTTGTTCAACCTGTCGCAGCAACACCGACGGATGCACAACAAGCTGTGGCTGGCCGACAACAGCGCGGCCATCGTCGGCGGGCGCAACCTGGGGGACGAATATTTCGGCGCCGAGCCGGACCTGAACTTCACCGATATCGACCTGCTCGGTTTCGGGCCCGTGGCCGAACAGCTCGGACACAGCTTCGACCAGTACTGGAACAGTACCCTGAGCGCGCCCATCGGCGACTTCCTCTCCAGCTCGCCGTCCGCGGTGGAACTGGCCAAGGCCCGGCGGCGACTCGAGGACTCGCTGGGCAGCTATCGCCAGCACAATACCGTCCTGTACCTGAGACTCCGGGCCTACAAGAGCGAACCGCACATGGACCTCTGGCGCCACGAACTGATCTGGGCCTGGAACCAGGCGCTGTGGGACGCGCCCAGCAAGGTCCTGGCCAGGGACGAGCCAGATCCACGACTGTTGCTGACGACCCAGTTGGCACCGGAACTGCGGAACGTTCATACCGAACTGATGATGATTTGCGCCTACTTCGTGCCCGGTCAGCCAGGGCTGATCTACCTGACCGGGCAGGCCGACGCCGGGGTCTCGGTCAGCCTGCTGACCAACTCACTGGAGGCCACCGACGTACCGGCCGTGCACGGCGGTTATGCCCCCTACCGCAAGGCCTTGCTGGCACACGGCGTGAAACTCTTCGAACTGCGGCGCCAGCCCGGAGAGCGTGGCGGCAGCGGACCACATCTGTTTCATAGCGCGTCCTACAAGGGTTCGGACTCCAGCCTGCACAGCAAGGCGATGATTTTCGACCGACAGAAGTCCTTTATCGGCTCCTTCAACTTTGACCCGCGTTCGGTGCTGTGGAACACCGAAGTCGGCGTCCTGGTGGACAGCCCGGAGCTGGCGGAACAGGTTCGGGCCCTGGCCTTGCGCGGGATGGCCCCGGCCCTGAGCTACCAGCCGTATCTGGAGCAGGGGCAGATTGTCTGGCTCACCGAAGATAACGGCCAGCTCCACAAGCTGCGGCACGAGCCGGGCAACTGGTGGCGTCGGTTCAACGCCTGGTTTGCCAACCATATCGGGCTGGAGCGCATGCTCTGAAGGCTCATAGCGTCCGCGTCGCCACTACCTGATACACACGGTCATGGGTAGGAGCAAGTTTGCTCGCGATCAGCCGGCAGGCTGATGTTTCATCGGTGCCCGGGAGCCCGTCATCGCGAGCAAGCTTGCTCCTACAGGGGCGTAGCCGGCTGTGTCGTGCCGAAGGCCCCTTGGCGCAACACCAACACCAGCAAGCCCAAGGCCCCTGCGGCCATGAACAACGGCAAGGCATGCCCGCTGACCCACTGGCTGCCCGCTCCCGCCACCAACGGCCCGATCAGACAGCCGATGCCCCACAGCTGCGCCACATGGGCGTTGGCCCGCACCAGCGCGTCGTCGCGATAACGCTCGCCGATCAGGATCAACGACAAGGTAAACAACCCGCCCGCACTGGCCCCGAACAACACCCATAACGGCCAGATCAGCAAGGTATCGATCAACCACGGCACCGCCAGGCTCGACAGCATCAGCGCCAGGGCACAACCGCTGAATAGCGCGCGCCGGGACACGCGGTCGGCCAAGGCGCCAATCGGCAACTGCAGCAGGGCATCGCCCACCACCACGGTGCTGACCATGGCCAGGGCAATATCCGCCGTGAAGCCCTGACGCAGGCAGTAAACCGGCAGCAACGTCAGAATCATCGCCTCGAAGGCGGCAAACAGCGAAATGGCCCAGGCAATGGCCGGCAACCCCCGGCAGAAGCCCAGCAAGTCCATCAGGGTCACGCGACTGGACTCCGAGGTGGGCGCCCCGCTGCGCCCCAGCAACAAGAACGGCGCAGCCACCAGCAAGCCCACGCCGACCCAGAAACCGTAATCACCCTCGGTGCCCACGGCAGCCAGCAGCAACGGACCGGACAGTTGGCTCAGCGCATAGGTGCTGCCATACAGGGCCACCAGACGCCCGCGCCATTGCTCGACCACCAGTTGATTGATCCAGCTTTCGCCGAGAATGAAGACAATGGTCAGGATCACCCCGATCATCAGCCGCAGCACCAGCCACACCGGGTAGCTGGGCAACAGCGCCAGCAGACCGATGGACAAGGCCCCGGCCCACAGGCAAAGAGCCATAAGCCGGGCGCTGCCGAAGCGTGCCGCCAGATGACTGGAGACGCTGGCCCCCAGCAACACACCGATAGCCGGCATCGCCGCCATCACACCAATGGCGAAGGCACCATAACCCCAGCTTTCCAGCCGCAGAGACACCAATGGCATGCTCACGCCGAGTGCCAGGCCGACGCTGAGTACCGAAGCCAGGACGGCGAAATAAGTCGCCCAACGCATGTTCCACTCTCCTGTGGACAGTTTTTGTTCAAGACGACACAGCCGGACTTCCTTGCGGAGAGTCCGGCTGTGTTTTTTGGGCTGCCCGATCACGGACACAAAATCCTTGATCGAACGCCGACCTGTAGGAGCTGGCTTGCCAGCGATGAGGCCCTCAGGCCTTGCATTGCCCTTACAGACGCCATCGCCGGCAAGCCGGCTCCCACAAGTTTCGCTGCGGTCTCAAGATCTGGGGCCTCACAGCTTGATCCAGGTCGCCTTCAACTCCGTGTACTTGTCGAACGCATGCAGCGACTTGTCACGGCCGTTACCCGACTGCTTGAAGCCACCGAACGGCGCGGTCATGTCGCCGCCATCGTACTGGTTCACCCACACGCTGCCGGCTCGCAGGGCCTTGGCGGTCAGGTGCGCCTTGGAGATATTCGCGGTCCAGACCGCCGCCGCCAGGCCATACGGCGTGTCGTTGGCAATGTTGATCGCCTCTTCCACGCTGTCGAAGGTGATGACCGACAGCACCGGGCCGAAGATTTCTTCCTGGGCGATCTTCATCGCGTTGCTCACGCCGTCAAAGATGGTCGGTTCGACGTAGGTCCCACCGGTTTCCTGCAGCGTCCGCTTGCCACCGGCCACCAGCTTGGCGCCATCGGCATGACCAGACTCGATGTACGACAGCACGGTGTTCATCTGCTGGGTATCCACCAGGGCACCGACATTGGTGTCCGGATCCAGCGGGTTGCCCGGTTTCCAGGCCTTCAGCGCTTCGATCACCAGCGGCAGGAAGCGCTCCTTGATCGAACGTTCCACCAGCAGGCGCGAACCGGCGGTGCAGACTTCGCCCTGGTTGAAGGCGATGGCGCTGGCCGCGGATTCGGCGGCGGCCTGCAGGTCAGGTGCGTCGGCAAAGACGATATTCGGGCTCTTGCCACCGGCTTCGAGCCAGACGCGCTTCATGTTCGACTCACCGGAGTAGATCATCAGTTGCTTGGCGATCTTGGTCGAGCCGGTGAACACCAGGGTGTCGACATCCATGTGCAGGGCCAGGGCCTTGCCGACGGTGTGACCGTAACCGGGCAGCACGTTCAGCACGCCCGCCGGAATACCGGCTTCAACCGCCAGGGCAGCGATGCGGATAGCCGTCAGCGGGGATTTTTCCGATGGTTTGAGGATCACCGAGTTACCCGTGGACAGCGCCGGCCCGAGCTTCCAGCAGGCCATCATCAGGGGGAAGTTCCACGGCACGATGGCCGCGACCACGCCCACTGGCTCACGGGTCACCAGGCCCAACTGATCATGCGGAGTGGCGGCCACTTCGTCATAGATCTTGTCGATGGCCTCGCCGCTCCAACTCAGGGCCTGGGCCGCGCCGGGCACGTCGATATGCAGCGAATCGCTGATCGGCTTGCCCATGTCGAGGGTTTCCAGCAGGGCCAGTTCCTCGGCGTTGACCTTCAGCAATGCGGCGAAACGAATCATCGCCGACTTGCGCTTGGCCGGGGCCAGGCGCGACCAGACACCGGAATTGAAGGTCGCCCGGGCACTTTCGACGGCGCGCTGGGCATCTGCCGCATCGCAGCTGGCGACGCGGGTCAGCAGGCGGCCATCGACCGGGCTGATGCACTCGAATGTCTCATTCGAGACCGCGGCGGTGTATTCACCATGGATGTAGGCGCGGCCTTCAATCTTCAGCTCACGGGCACGTTGTTCCCAGTCAGCACGAGTCAGGGTGGTCATTCGAGTGTCCTCCTCTTATTGAAATACGGGCGCCGTGCGCTCTTGCACCAGCACCGTTCGGAATTCTGCCCAACGAGCCCCGATTTGGGCCCATGGCACCCACCACCCTAAACCAGCGGCACCTGAAGTTTCAATATATTTGACACAAGGTCGCCAAACGGCGTTGCCATGTTCGTTTTAATAAACATAGACTCGGTGCTTCCGTCCCAAGGCCCGTCACCGCAGAGGAAGAGCACCATGAATATCCAGGATATCGTCGATTTCAGCGAAGCCACCCCCGCGCCGGAACGCTTTCGCCCGGCAGCGGAGAAAGTGTTCAAGGGCGATCCCGAGCAGACTATCTACAACCACTATGGCAGCCCCTGCGGGCAGATGAATGCCGGCGTCTGGGAAGGCGCGGTGGGCCAGTGGACGGTGAACTACAGCGAGCATGAATACTGCGAAATCGTCCAGGGCGTCTCGGTACTGCGCGACGCCGAGGGCAACGCCAAGACCTTGCGCGTCGGCGATCGTTTTGTGATTCCGGCGGGCTTCAAGGGCACCTGGGAAGTGCTGGAACACTGCCGCAAGATCTATGTGGTGTTCGAGCAGAAGACCTGATCAGACCTGGACGCACCAGGAGCGCTCGCTGTCGACAGCCCTCGCCGGGGAGGGAATATCCACATCGATGCCGTCACGCCTGACGCGAAGACGGCCGTGGGCACTGCCCTGGAAATCAGCCTCGGTCAAAGCCAGCAGCCAATAGAGATCCTCCCGACCGCAGCTGCTCTTGACCTGCGTCGCCACCGTCGCCGCACGGAAGCCGATGTGCCCACCCTTGAGCGTAAACAGCGCATCAACCCCGGTTTCGACGGTCTCCGGCATCCCGGCAAGACGGAAGGAGTGGACGCTACCGAAACTGCCTTTCATTGCCGTACCCGGCACCAGCAGATGTCGGCTTGCCGGATCGTGGAAGCGCTGGAGGAACGGTTCGAGCACCTTGGCCGCCTGACCGTTCACCCCAGCCAGGGACTCCCGGAGACGCCGGCCCAACGGCTCATCAGGCGAATCACCGAGTGGCAAGACCGGCCCCAGCAGCAGCCCCAGGGGGGTTTCCCCCTGCGCGACACGGGGCAACCAGTCCAACCGCTGACGATCGAGCAGGTATCCGGCCAGAAGGCCCAGTGTGTAGCTCTCATGATCGACCGCCAGGTAGTCGGCACGCCCCAGTGGGATCAACTGCCTCAACAACCGCGCCTCCCACTCTGGACTGCGGGGCTCAAGCCCCATTGCCAGCAACTGCGCGATCGACTCCACATAACGCGCGCTCCCTTCGGAGCGATCGGTATCGCGGATACGCTCAACCTCATCGGCGAACTCGTTCAGCCAGCGGCGATACCAGTAACTGGCGCGGCCCAACGCATCGGGCTCACCACGAGTCGCGGCCAGCAAATGGCGAATGACCCGGTTGCGGTACAAACGCGGCTCGACGACCGCCGGGTACAAGGTGCTGCGCTCCGACAGCGGGCCGTGCACCCAATCGTCTTCAGCGTAGAAATGAAAGGCTTCGTGGGTCGCCAGGTCGAACAGCTCCGGCACCGCTTCCGGGTGCTTGAGCCGCTGAAGTTCGGCATCAGGCAGGTCTCGCCCCAGGCCGATAAAGACCGCCGGACGGCCCTGCCACTCGATCTTTTCAAAGCGCCGGTAGTCGAAGGGCAGCCCCAGGGCCTCAACAGCGGGCATGTCGAGTTCATGCCCACCCCGGGCATTCATCAGCCATGCCCGCTGTCCGTCGCTGACCAGCAACTGGACATCGGCAAACACCCGGGTCGTCTGGAACATTTTCGCCAGCAGCGGCCAGGCCACGAGCGTCGCCTCGGTCATGCGTCGCACATAGGCCTCGGTACTGGCCCGGTCCGCGGCCTGAACCGCGATACTGCCCGCCGCCAATACCACCAACAGCAGGACTCCACACATTCTCGCCATCATCATTGAGCGCTCTCCACATCCGCATCCTTTCGGTGTTCACCCCAGTCTAGGAAAGGTGCAACGGGAAAAATGTAGGAATCAGGCACACAACAGGCGGGAGCTGGCCGAAAAAAGGCGAAAAAAAACCCCGAACAAGTCGGGGCTTTTCTCGAAAAACAAAATCAATTACTTGATTTTGCCTTCCTTGTAGATCACGTGCTTACGAACAACCGGATCATATTTCTTGATCTCGATTTTGTCCGGAGTAGTGCGCTTGTTCTTGTCAGTCGTGTAGAAATGACCAGTACCGGCGCTCGAGATCAAACGAATCAATTCACGCATGATTTAGCTCCCTTATACCTTGCCATCGCGACGAAGTTCGGCCAGCACGACATCAATGCCGCGCTTGTCGATGATACGCATGCCCTTGGCGGATACGCGCAGACGCACAAAACGCTTCTCGGACTCGACCCAGAAGCGGTGATGCTGCAGGTTCGGCAGGAAACGACGACGGGTTTTGTTGTTTGCGTGGGAAATGTTATTCCCAGTCACCGGACCCTTACCGGTAACTTGACAGACTCTAGACATGCCTCAGCCCTCTAAAACCACATGCCCAACCCGGCATGGGTTGGCCGCTTAATCTCTCAGTCATTTGGCGCCAGGCGCCGCGTTTCTTTAAGGGTCTTACCGGCTACACCTACAAGCGAAGGAACCGGGCCCCTAGAAAAGAGCGCTGCTTTATACCAGAAAGACTCAGGCGCAACAACATCAAGTGCGATTAAAACCTCGGTGGTGCAGCGCAAATGACTGGCCAGGACGCCAGCAACGCGGGCTGGCGCCCTGAAAGGCCGCTCGTCGCACAATACCGCTCGCCGGCCCAAAAGGCCCGCAACCGTGCGGTGAAAATACCGGGGGAAGCAGGCAAACTGAAAAACTCGATAAAAACGGGATAGTCAATTACCGTCCATACCTCTAGGGTAGGACTTTTCCAGACTGCACTCGCAGATGGGACAACGACCTGCAAAGGATACTGAATATGCGTCTCGCTGCCCTACCGCTATTGCTCGTCCCCTTCCTCGGGTTGTCGGCCCAGGCCGCCAGCTCCCTGAGCGTCTGCACCGAAGCCAGCCCCGAGGGGTTCGACGTGGTGCAGTATAACTCGCTGACCACTACCAACGCCTCGGCCGACGTGCTGATGAACCGCCTGGTGGACTTCGACACCACCAGCGGCAAGCTGGTGCCCAGCCTCGCGGACAGTTGGAGCGTGTCCGACGACGGCCTGATCTACGAGTTCAAACTGCATCCAGGGGTGAAATTCCACCACACCGACTATTTCAAACCGACCCGCGACCTGACCGCCGCCGATGTGCGCTTCAGTTTCGAACGCATGCTCGACCCGGCCAACCCGTGGCACCAGATCGCCCAGAGCGGCTTCCCCCACGCCCAGTCGCTGCAACTGCCGAGCCTGATCAAACGGATCGAGGCCAGCGATCCGCTGACCGTGCGTTTCACCCTCGATCATCCCGACTCGACCTTCCTCGCCGCACTGAGCATGGGCTTCGCCTCGATCTATTCGGAGGAATACGCCGACAAGCTGATGACCGCGGGCACCCCGGAAAAACTTAACAGCCAGCCCATCGGCACCGGCCCGTTCGTGTTCGGCCGTTTCCAGAAAGACGCCTCGATCCGCTATAGCGCCAACCCGGACTACTTTGCCGGCAAGCCGGCGGTCGACAGCCTGGTCTTCGCCATCACCCCGGATGCCAACGTCCGCCTGCAGAAGCTGCGGCGCAATGAATGCCAGATCGCGCTCTCGCCCAAGCCCCTGGATGTCGTGGCCGCCAGCAAGGAACCGACACTCAAGGTGGAAAGAACCGCGGCCTTCATGACCGCGTTCGTCGCCATCAACAGCCAGCATCCGCCGCTGGACAAGCCGGAAGTACGCCAAGCCATCAACCTTGCCGTCGACAAGACCAGCTACCTCAAGGCCGTGTTCGAACAAACCGCCGAGGCCGCCAACGGCCCCTATCCGCCCAACACCTGGAGTTACGCCAAGGACTTGCCCGGCTACGCTCACGACCCGGAAAAAGCCAAGGCCCTGCTGGCCAAGGCCGGACTCAAGGACGGCTTCCAGACCACCATCTGGACGCGCCCGTCGGGCAGCCTGCTCAACCCCAACCCGAGTCTCGGCGCCCAGTTGCTACAAGCCGACCTCGCCGAAGTCGGCATCCAGGCGCAGATCCGTGTGATCGAATGGGGCGAACTGATCCGGCGGGCCAAGGCCGGCGAACATGACCTGCTGTTCATGGGCTGGGCCGGTGACAACGGTGACCCGGACAACTTCCTGACCCCGCAATTCTCCTGCGCGGCGGTGAAATCGGGCACCAACTTCGCCCGCTACTGCGACGCGGGCCTGGACAAACTGATCGGCGCCGGCAAGACCACCAGCGAGCAAGGGGTGCGCAGCAAGCTGTACGAGCAGGCCCAGACGCAGATCCAGCAACAGGCGTTGTGGGTACCGCTGGCGCACCCGACGGCCTTCGCCTTGCTGCGCAAGAGCGTCCAGGGCTATGAAGTGAGCCCGTTTGGGCGGCAGGATTTCTCCAAGGTCAGCATCAAACCCTGACCGAGACAACATTATGGCAGCGGGCACGGCCCCTACAAAAGATCGCGGTGTTAGCTCGATCCCGTTACATCCAGCCGCGCTCCATCATCGACAACGGCTCGCCCTCGCCGACGATAAAGTGATCGAGCACCCGCACATCGACGAATTCCAGTGCCGTTTTCAGCCGCTTGGTCAGCACATGATCGGCCTGGCTGGGCTCGGCAACCCCCGAAGGGTGGTTGTGACAGAGGATCAACGCCGCCGCGTTGTGTGCCAGCGCCCGCTTGACCACCTGCCGCGGATAGACGCTGGTGTTGTCGATGGAGCCATGAAACAGCGACTCGAACGCCAGCACCCGGTGTTTGCTGTCGAGAAACAGGCAGGCGAACACCTCATGGGGCTCATGGCGCAACATCGCCTTGAGGTAATCGCGCACCGCCCGTGGGCTTTCCAGCACCGAGTCACGGCGCAGGCGCTCGGCCAGATGCCGACGGGCCATCTCCAGCACCGCCTGCAATTGCGCAAACTTGGCCGGCCCCAGGCCCAACTGGCGAGCAAACGTCTGCTGGTCGGACTCCAGTAACTTGCGCAGGCTGCCGAACCGACTCAACAAGTGCCGGGCCAGGTCCACCGCGCTCTTGCCGGAAACCCCGGTACGCAGAAAGATCGCCAGCAACTCGGCGTCCGACAGGCTCGCCGCGCCCTGCTCCAGCAACTTCTCCCGCGGCCGCTCCGCCGCCGGCCAATCACGAATACTCATTACACCTCCCTGTCCTTGTGGCGCCGCTGTTCCCTGGCGGTCGCTGTGTTATCTTAGCCCATCATTTTTACCCCTGATCTGGCCTGGGGAGGCGTCGTCGGGGGGTAGCCATCACCGGACTAAAAGGCAGGTCTATGCAGCGGCTGTATCGGAAACGCATCGTTCTCGGCGTCGGCGGCGGCATTGCTGCCTACAAGAGCGCCGACCTGGTTCGCCGACTCCTCGACCAGGGCGCCGAAGTGCGCGTGGTCATGACCCGTGGCGGCAGCGAGTTCATCACCCCCCTGACCATGCAGGCGCTGTCCGGGCATCCGGTGCACCTGGACCTGCTCGACCCGGCCGCTGAAGCCGCCATGGGCCATATCGAGCTGGCGAAATGGGCCGACCTGGTGTTGATCGCCCCAGCCACCGCCGACCTGATCGCGCGCCTGGCCCAGGGCATCGCCAATGACCTGCTGACCACCCTGGTGCTCGCCACCGACGCCACCGTGGCCATCGCCCCGGCGATGAACCAGGCCATGTGGCGCGACCCGGCCACCCAGGCCAACACCCAATTGCTGCAAAGCCGTGGCCTCAAAGTCTTCGGCCCGGCCTCCGGCAGCCAGGCCTGCGGCGACGTCGGCCTGGGGCGCATGCTCGAAGCCACGGACCTGGCGCAGTGCGCCGCCGATTGCTTCCAGCACCTGGCCATGACCGGTAAACACGTGCTGATCACCGCCGGCCCGACCCAGGAAAACATCGACCCGGTACGCTACATCACCAACCACAGCTCCGGAAAAATGGGTTTCGCCCTGGCCGAAGCCGCGGTCGAAGCCGGTGCCCGGGTGACCCTGATCACCGGCCCGGTGCACCTGCCGACCCCGGACCGGGTGACCCGCATCGACGTGGTCAGCGCCCGCGACATGCTCGCCGCCTGCGAAGCCGCCATGCCCTGCGACCTGTTTATCGCCTCGGCCGCAGTCGCGGACTACCGCCCGGAAGTCGTTGCCCCGCAAAAACTCAAGAAAGACCCTACGAACGGCGACGGCCTGCTGCTGCAGATGGTGCGTAACCCGGACATCCTGGCCACTATCGCCAGCCGCCCCGATCGCCCGTTCAGCGTCGGTTTCGCCGCCGAAACCGAACACCTGCTCGACTATGCCGCACGCAAGCTCAAGGACAAGAACCTCGACCTGATCGTCGCCAATGACGTGGCCAACCCGAGCATTGGCTTCAACAGCGAGGAAAACGCCTGCAGCGTGATCGACCGCGAGCTCCACGCGACACTCTTCGCCCAGACCAGCAAGGGCAAAATTGCCCGCCAGCTGGTGTCCTTTATCGCCGAACGACTGAACCAGGTTTAATTTTCATGCACGCTTTGCAAGCCAAGATCCTCGACCCACGCATCGGCGGCGAATTCCCGCTGCCGCAGTACGCCACCCCCGGCTCCGCCGGCCTCGACCTGCGTGCCATGCTCCAGCAGGACACCGTACTGGAGCCGGGCCAGACCTTGCTGATCCCCACCGGCCTGTCGGTGTACATCGGCGATCCGGGCCTCGCCGCCCTGATCCTGCCGCGCTCCGGCCTGGGCCACAAACACGGCATCGTGCTGGGCAACCTGGTGGGCCTGATCGATTCCGACTACCAGGGCGAACTGATGGTGTCTTGCTGGAACCGTGGCCAGACCGCCTTCAACATTGTTGTCGGTGAGCGTATTGCCCAACTGGTGCTGGTGCCTGTGGTCCAGGCGCACTTCGAACTGGTCGAAACCTTCGACGAAAGCCAGCGCGGTGCCGGTGGCTTCGGGCATTCAGGCAGCCATTGACCTAAGCTGATCCAGGCCCGGTGCGAACGGTGCGCGTTGAATTTCAGGATGATCCTCGCGGAGGCAGTATTTGAAAGGCTTCAAGCGCAGTGCACAGACCGCCGGCGGGCATGAGAGCAACGGCCATCCGCCTCCAAGCAACGTCACCAAGCCGCTGTTACCGGGCTTGCAGCTTGCCCTGGGCGGGCTGGCCCTGGCCGTTGTGCTGCTGTGGTTTGGCGTGGTCGCGCCGTGGAACCAGACGCTGCGCGGCAGCCTGACGCAGTATCCCGGCGCCGTGGTGGCCGCGGGCCTGAGCCAGGCGACCAGCGACCTGATCGCGCAGACCGAGGCGGCGGCCCTTGATCCTTCGCTGCTCAAGGCCTTGCAAAGCCAGAACGCCGACCAGATCAGGGCCGCGGAAGCCGGCCTGCGCTTCGCCAACGGCCTGGTGGACGCCCAACTCTACCTGCCCGGCCAGGCCCAACCGACCCATGACCACGACGCACCGCTGAATTTTTCCGCCCTGGACCTGATCACCCGCGCCGAGCGAGGTGCCCACCCGGCACCGGAAGCCTACAAGATCGGCCAACGCTGGCTGGTCTATAGCGTGGCCTCGCTCAAGGCCCCGGCCAACAGCCAAAGCGGCGGCACCCTGCTGCAGGTCTTCGACCTGCAACGACTGCTCCAGCCCTTCAGCACCTGGCACCCGGAAACCGGCGAGCTGCGCCTGACGCAAAGCGTCCTCGGCAGCCCGGAACAAGTGTTGGACCTGCGCGGAACGGCGGTAGCGGACGACAGCGTGGCCTTTAGCACCGGCAACCCCAACTGGGTACTGAGATTTAGCCCCGGCCCCTTGCTCAAGCAGTCCTACCCCCTGAGCGCCTACGCATTGACGGCCCTCGCCGCCTTGCTCGCCCTCGGCGGCACCCTGCTGGGCATCTACCTGCCGCACAAACGCCTGCAAAGCCGCCTCGATGGCGATGCCCGACAGCTGGAGCAACTGTTTCGCGAACTCTCCGGCGGGAAAGCCGTCAAAGCCTTCAGCTTGAGCCTGCCGCCCCTCAATGGACTGGCTCAGGAACTGGCGCGCTTTTCCTTGCGCAATAGTCACCCCGAACCAGCCGGCAGTGATCCAGACATTGCGATCCGCGGCACCGCAGCGCCGATCCAGGCCGCGACGCCAAGTACTGTCTGGGCCGATCCGCTGTTCCAAGATAGCGACATTCTCGATATCGATATTCTCGACGAACACCAGGATTTCCTGGGAACGGAGCCCCCCCACAGCATGAACAGCATCGCACCTGCCATCCCGAGCTTCCCTGACAGCATCTTCCGCGCCTACGACATCCGCGGCACGATTCCGGAGACCCTGAACGGCGAAACCGCCTACTGGATCGGCCGTGCCATCGGCGCCCAAAGCCTGGCCCAGGGCGAACCCAACGTGTCGGTCGGCCGTGACGGGCGCTTGTCCGGGCCGGAGCTGGTCCAGCAGTTGATCCAGGGTCTGCACGACAGCGGCTGCCACGTCAGCGATGTCGGCCTGGTGCCGACCCCGGCGCTGTACTACGCCGCCAACGTGCTGACCGGCAAGTCCGGGGTAATGCTCACCGGTAGCCACAACCCGTCGAACTACAACGGCTTCAAGATCGTCATCGCCGGCGATACCCTGGCCAACGAGCAAATCCAGGCCCTGCACACCCGCCTCAAGAGCAATGACCTGAGCAGCGGCAAGGGCAGTGTCGAGAAAGTCGACATCCTCACCCCGTACTTCGAGCAGATCTGCAACGACATCGTGCTGGCGAAGAAGCTCAAGGTCGTGGTCGACTGCGGCAACGGTGCCGCCGGGGTCATCGCCCCCAAGCTGATCGAAGCCCTGGGCTGCGAAGTGATCTCGCTGTTCGAAGAGGTCGACGGGCACTTCCCCAATCACCACCCGGACCCGGGCAAACCCGAGAACCTGGTGGACCTGATCGCCAAGGTCAAGGAAAGCCATGCCGACCTGGGCCTGGCCTTCGACGGCGACGGCGACCGCGTCGGCGTGGTGACCAACACCGGCAATATCGTCTTTCCCGACCGCCTGCTGATGCTGTTCGCCAAGGACGTGGTGGCGCGCAACCCGGGTGCGGATATCATTTTCGACGTCAAATGCACTCGCCGCCTGACCCCTTTGATCCGCGAATATGGCGGTCGTCCGGTGATGTGGAAAACCGGCCACTCGCTGATCAAGAAAAAAATGAAGGAAAGCGGCGCGCTGCTCGCCGGCGAAATGAGCGGTCACATCTTCTTCAAGGAGCGCTGGTTCGGTTTCGACGACGGCATCTACAGCGCCGCGCGCCTGCTGGAGATCCTCAGCCAGGAGAAATCCACGGCCGAGGAGCTGTTCGCGACCTTCCCGAACGATATTTCCACGCCGGAAATCAATATCAATGTGACCGACGAGGGCAAATTCAGCATCATTGATGCACTGCAACGCGACGCCGACTGGGGCGACGCCAACCTGACCACCATCGACGGTGTGCGGGTCGACTATCCCCAGGGCTGGGGCCTGGTCCGCGCCTCCAACACCACGCCGGTGCTGGTGCTGCGCTTCGAGGCCGACAGCGAAGCCGAATTGCAGCGCATCAAGGACGTGTTCCACGCCCAATTGAAACGTGTTGCACCTGACCTCCAACTACCGTTCTGACCTTTGGACGGTGTAAAAGCGTAGCCTTTGCACCATCCGACCACTTGTTCCACCGGAGCCCTGAATGACCCTCGAACGCGATGCCGCTGCCAATACCGCCAAGGTTCTTTCCGAAGCGTTGCCTTACATCCGCCGATACGTCGGCAAGACGCTGGTGATCAAGTACGGCGGCAACGCCATGGAAAGCGAAGAGCTGAAAACCGGTTTTGCCCGCGACATCGTGTTGATGAAAGCGGTGGGGATCAACCCGGTGGTGGTCCACGGCGGTGGCCCGCAGATCGGTGACCTGCTCAAGCGCCTGTCCATCGAGAGCCACTTTATCGACGGTATGCGCGTGACCGACGCCCAGACCATGGACGTGGTGGAGATGGTTCTCGGCGGGCAGGTGAACAAGAGCATCGTCAACCTGATCAACCGTCACGGCGGCAGCGCCATCGGCCTGACCGGCAAGGACGCCGAGCTGATCCGCGCGAAAAAGCTCACCGTGACCCGCCAGACCCCGGAAATGACCCAGCCGGAAATCATCGACATCGGCCAGGTCGGCGAAGTGGTCGGGATCAACACCGATCTGCTGAACCTGCTGGTCAAGGGCGACTTCATCCCGGTGATCGCGCCGATCGGCGTCGGCGCCAACGGCGAGTCCTACAACATCAACGCCGACCTGGTGGCGGGCAAGATCGCCGAGGCCCTGAAGGCCGAGAAGTTGATGCTGCTGACCAACATTGCCGGTCTGATGGACAAGGAAGGCAAGGTCCTGACCGGCCTGAGCACCACCCAGGTCGACGATCTGATTGCCGACGGCACCATCTACGGTGGCATGCTGCCGAAGATTCGTTGTGCGCTGGAAGCGGTACAGGGTGGGGTCGGTAGCTCGCTGATCATCGACGGTCGCGTGCCGAATGCGGTGCTGCTGGAGATCTTCACCGATACCGGCATGGGCACTCTGATCAGCAATCGCAAGCGTCACTGATCAAGCCGAACAGACTCGAAAACGCAACACCCCTCTGTAGGAGCTGGCTTGCCAGCGATAAGGCCCGCAAGATCTCTGCAAGACTCAAGGGCCTCATCGCCGGCAAGCCGGCTCCCACAGTGATCGCGTCAGCCGTTGTTACGAGCGAAGGGCAAGACCGTATTTAAAGGCTCACGCTGACCACGCCTCAGCGCGTCAACTGCTCAACCCGCGCCCGATCCACCGCGAAATCCTGCTGCGCCTGGACCCGTGCCGCCTGGTAGCGGGCAATATCCGCCCTCATCCGCGCCTGTTCATCCCGCAGCCCCGCGAGTTGCCCCAGCAACTGCGGCGCCACCTCGTGCCCCGCCCGCTCCTGCTCCGCCGCCTGGCCTTGCAAGCTGGCCTGCTGTGCCAGCAAGGCCTGGAGATTGGTCTGGATGCTCGCGATCATCGCGTCCAGCTCGGCGAGCTTTCGGGCCTGGGCCTTGTCGACCTCACCCACGCTGGAGTAACGCTGCAACAGCTGCGCATTGGCATCGGCCTGGGCTTTCTGCGCCTGCAGGCGCGCCAACTCCTCGGCCGTCGGCGCCGGCGCGATCGTCTGCACCACCCGCCCCCGCGAATTCAGCACCTGATAACCCTTGCCCGCGTACTCCGGAGGCACCTGGCGGTCGAGCACGGTGACGCCCTTGCCGTCCACATAGCGATACAGCAGCACGCCGGACGCATCCTCGGCCTGCGCGGCAAAAGACACACAGAGCATCAGAGGCAACCACCAAGACCCGCGGCGCAAGAGAGGTCAGATCCCGTATTGCGCGCGATAAGCCTCAACCGCAGGCAGATGCTGCTTGAGTTGCTCATCGTCGGCGAGGAACTGCAGGACCTGGGTCAGGGAGACAATGCTGACCACCGGAATCGCGAAGTCACGCTCGACTTCCTGGATCGCCGACAGCTCGCCATTGCCGCGTTCCTGGCGGTTGAGCGCGATCAGCACGCCGGCAGGCTTGGCGCCCTGGGCCTGGATGATCTGCATCACCTCGCGGATCGCGGTGCCGGCGGTGATCACGTCATCGATGATCAGCACATCGCCAGCCAATGGCGCGCCGACCAGGCTGCCGCCTTCGCCGTGGGCCTTGGCTTCCTTGCGGTTGAAGCACCAGGGCAGATCCAGCCCGTGATGCTCGGCCAGAGCCACGGCGGTGGTCGCTGCCAGGGGGATGCCTTTGTAGGCCGGACCGAACAGCACGTCAAACGCAATACCGCTCTCGACGATCGCCGCGGCATAGAAACGCCCCAGCTGGGCCAGGGCCGAACCGCTGTTGAACAGGCCGGCATTGAAGAAGTAAGGGCTGGTCCGCCCGGACTTCAGAGTGAACTCACCGAAGCGCAAAACCCCGCGATCGATGGCAAAACGAATGAAATCGCGTTGATACGCCTGCATGAAAAAAGCCCCAAATACCACGGATTTAGCTAATTAGGTAGACCTTGGGGTATCATACACGCACGTGATTTTTGGGGCCATTTATGCGGATCATCAGTGTGAACGTCAATGGTATTCAGGCCGCAGTCGAGCGTGGTTTGCTCAGTTGGCTGCAAGCTCAGAATGCCGACGTCATCTGCCTGCAGGACACCCGCGCCTCCGCCTTTGAACTGGACGACCCAGCCTTCCAACTGGATGGCTACTTCCTTTATGCCTGCGATGCCGAAGTCCCCGCCCAAGGTGGCGTGGCCTTGTATTCGCGGTTGCAACCGAAGGCTGTCATCAGCGGTCTCGGTTTCGAGACGGCAGACCGCTACGGGCGCTACCTGCAAGCCGATTTCGACAAGGTCAGCATCGCGACCTTGCTGCTTCCCTCGGGGCAGAACGGCGATGAAGACTTGAACCAGAAGTTCAAGCTTATGGACGACTTCGCCCGCTATCTGGATAAACAGCGGCGCAAACGGCGCGAATACATCTACTGTGGCTCGCTGTACGTCGCGCAACAGAAGCTGGATATCAAGAACTGGCGTGACAGCCAGCAATCCCCGGGCTTCCTGGCGCCGGAACGGGCCTGGATGGACGAGATTGTCGGCAACATGGGTTATGTCGATGCCCTGCGCGAAGTCAGCCGCGAAGGCGACCAGTACAGCTGGTGGCCGGATAACGAACAGGCCGAGATGCTCAACCTCGGCTGGCGTTTCGACTATCAGCTGCTGACCCCGGGCCTGCGCCGCTTCGTCCGTAGCGCACGGCTGCCGCGCCAGCCGCGTTTCTCGCAGCACGCGCCGCTGATCGTCGACTACGACTGGACGCTGACTATCTAAAGCGTCTTTTCGCAGTGACAAAAAAGCCGACTTCACGTCGGCTTTTTTGCGTGTCGGCGCCAGGCGCTACTTGACCGGCCGCCAGGTGAAGGGATAGCGGTAAGCTACACCCTCATTGGCCTTGACCCCGGCAATGATGGTCAACACCACCGCCGCGATCACCAGCAAGCCGAACAGCGGAATGCCAATCAGGACAAACATCAGCGGGATACAGACCATCGCCGCCACCGCCACGGTGATCTGGAAATTCAGCGCTTCCTTGCCCTGGGCATCGATAAAGGGGTCCTGTTCGCGCTTCATCTGCCACAGAATCAGCGGCCCGATCAGGCTGCCGAACGGAAACCAGTAGCCGAGAAACGCCGACAAATGACAGAACATCGCCCATTGCCTGACCTCCTGGCTCGGGGTGGTTACGGGTAGCTGGTCGTCATTCATCGCGCGCTCCTTATGCTGAAAACGGTTCGAATCCTCAGTCGGCCAAGGCGGCGTTCTGCAATTCGAAGATTTCGTTCATGCCTTTCTGCGCCAACGCCAGCATCGCGTTCAGGTCTTCAGGCTGGAACGGCGCGCCTTCGGCCGTGCCCTGGACTTCGATGAAACCACCGGTGCTGGTCATGACCACGTTCAGGTCGGTCTCGGCCGCCGAGTCTTCCAGGTAGTCCAGGTCAAGCACCGGCTCGCCCTGATACATGCCCACCGATACTGCTGCGATCATCTGCTTGAGCGGGCTACCGCCTTTCAGGCCGCCACGCTTCTTGATCACCGCCAGGGCATCGACCAGCGCGACCATGGCACCCGTGATGGACGCGGTGCGGGTGCCGCCGTCGGCCTGGATCACATCGCAGTCGACATACAGGGTCACGTCGCCCAGCTTGGACATATCCAGCGCGGCACGCAGCGAACGGCCGATCAGGCGCTGGATCTCCAGGGTGCGGCCGCCTTGCTTGCCACGACTGGCTTCACGCTGGTTACGCTCGCCGGTGGCGCGCGGCAGCATGCCGTACTCGGCAGTCAACCAACCCTGGCCCTGACCCTTGAGGAAACGCGGGACACCGTTCTCGACGCTGACCGTGCAGATCACTTTGGTATCACCGAACTCGACCAGTACGGATCCCTCGGCGTGTTTGGTGTAGTTGCGGGTGATGCGGATCGAGCGGAGCTGATCGGCAGCGCGACCACTTGGACGTTTCATCTGGGAATACCTGTACGAGGACGGAAATCTACCGAGCATTATAGAGGCCCGGGACTGTGCTGGGCACCTCTAAATACCTCACACCACCAACCCCTCTGTAGGAGCGAGCTTGCTCACGAGGGTGGCACAGGCACCGAGGGGCATCAGGCGCACCGCGTTATCGTTAACGCCCATCGCGAGCAAGCTCGCTCCTACAGGTGTTTGGGGGCAACGGCCGCACTGCGCTACAATCCTGCGCCTTTGCTGCCTGTCGGCTTTAATTCATTCATCGGTCTTGCCCGCCCACGCGGCGGCAAACCTGAATCGCGAGGTACTTCCATGGTCCACAGCATGACCGCCTTCGCCCGTGTCGAAAGCGCCGTCAGCCAGGGCACCCTGAGCTGGGAACTGCGCTCGGTCAACAGCCGCTACCTGGAACCCCACCTGCGCTTGCCGGAATCGTTCCGCGACCTCGAAGGCGCGGTTCGCGAAGCCCTGCGCCAGGGCCTGTCCCGCGGCAAGTTGGAATGCACCCTGCGCTTCACCGAGGAAACCACCGGCAAGGCCCTGCAGATTGACCGCGAGCGCGCCACCCAACTGATCGCCGCCGCCGAAACCGTCGCCGCCCTGATCAAGCAGCCCGCCGCGCTGAACCCGCTGGAAGTCCTCGCCTGGCCCGGCGTGCTGGTGGCCGACGCCAGCGACCCGCAGGCCCTGAACAATGAAGCCCTGGCCCTGTTCAACCTGGGCCTCAAGGAACTCAAGAACGGCCGCCAGCGCGAAGGCGCGGAGTTGGCCCGCTTGATCGTCGAGCGCCTGGACGCCATCGAGGGCGACGTCGCGACCCTGCGCGAACAGGTCCCGCAGATGCTCGCCAGCCAGCGCCAGAAAGTCCTCGACCGCTTCGCCGACATGAAGGCCGAGCTGGATCCGACCCGCCTGGAGCAGGAAATGCTCCTGCTGGCGCAGAAAAGCGACGTGGCCGAAGAACTCGACCGCCTCGCCACCCATATCATCGAAGTCCGCCGGGTCCTCAAGTCCGGCGGCGCGGCCGGCCGACGCCTGGACTTCCTGATGCAGGAACTCAACCGCGAAGCCAACACCCTAGGCTCCAAGGCCTTCGACCCGCGCAGCACCCAGGCGGCGGTCAACCTCAAGGTGTTGATCGAGCAAATGCGCGAACAAGTACAGAACATCGAGTAAGGCTAACCCGACATGACCCACAGCACTGGCACCCTCTACATCATTTCCGCACCGTCGGGCGCGGGCAAGACCAGCCTGGTCAAGGCCCTGATCGATGCCGAACCGCAGATCCGCGTCTCGGTCTCGCACACCACCCGCGCCATGCGCCCGGGTGAAGCCAACGGCGTGAACTACCACTTCGTCGACCGCGCCGAGTTCGTGCGTATGGTCGAGCACGGCGATTTCCTCGAACAGGCCGAAGTCTTCGGCAACCTCTACGGCACCTCCCAGAGCCACCTGCAGCAGACCCTGGACGAAGGCCACGACCTGATCCTGGAAATCGACTGGCAGGGCGCCGAGCAAGTGCGCCGGCAAATGCCCGCGGCTCGCTCCATCTTTATCCTGCCGCCGAGCCAGCAAGCCCTGCGCCAGCGCCTGACCAACCGTGGCCAGGACAGCGACGCGATCATCGAAGGGCGGATGCGCGAAGCGGTCAGCGAAATGAGCCACTACGTCGAGTACGATTTCCTGATCATCAACGACGATTTTGCCCACGCACTGGACGATCTGAAGGCGATTTTCCGCGCCAATCGCTTGCAACAGCTGCCCCAGCAACAACATTTCACTCAGCTATTGAGTGAATTGCTGGCATAAGCAACACTTCCCAAAAGCGCCGCGAGGGCTTTACATTGGTACTCGTAGCGCGTTGGCAAGCCGGCTGGGAAAATCAGCGCTTCCCTAAACGCTGGTGATTTTTTAAACTGTTCAGTCCGCTCGCCCATCCGGGTAGCGTGATTACCGCATTTGCTACGAGGAACACCATGGCCCGCGTAACCGTTGAAGACTGCCTAGAACATGTGGCTAACCGTTTTGAGCTGGTCATGCTCTCCACCAAGCGTGCTCGTCAACTGGCGACCGGCGGCAAAGAGCCGAAGCTGGCGTGGGAAAATGACAAACCAACCGTAATGGCGCTGCGGGAAATCGCCGAAGGCTACGTGACGTACGAGTTCATCGCTGAACAGGATATCGTCCATGAAGACCCGGTCTTCGCCGCCTTCGAGGACGAGTCCAACGAGGCCGTCTAAGCCTATGCCTGGTCGACGGAGCACGGCGCAGGGTACAAGGCTTCGGTCGGGGGAAACCTCATGCCGAGCATAGACGCCCTCGCCGATCGCTTATCGACCTACCTCGGCGCCGACCAGGTCAACCTGGTCCGCCGGGCGTACTTTTACGCCGAACAAGCCCATGACGGTCAACGCCGTCGCAGCGGCGAAGCCTACGTCACGCATCCGCTGGCGGTGGCCAATATTCTTGCCGACATGCACATGGACCATCAGAGCCTGATGGCCGCCATGCTCCATGACGTGATCGAAGACACCGGTATCGCCAAGGAAGCGCTGCAAGCGCAGTTCGGTGAAACCGTGGCCGAACTGGTCGACGGGGTCAGCAAACTGACCCAGATGAATTTCGAGACCAAGGCCGAAGCCCAGGCGGAAAACTTCCAGAAAATGGCCATGGCCATGGCCCGCGACATTCGCGTGATCCTGGTCAAGCTGGCCGACCGCCTGCACAACATGCGCACCCTCGAAGTGCTGTCCGGCGAAAAGCGCCGGCGCATCGCCAAGGAAACCCTCGAGATCTATGCGCCCATCGCCAACCGGCTGGGCATGCATGCAATCCGCATCGAATTCGAAGACCTCGGCTTCAAGGCCATGCACCCGATGCGTTCCGCGCGGATCTACCAGGCGGTCAAACGCGCCCGGGGCAACCGCAAGGAAATCGTCAACAAGATCGAAGAGTCCCTGAGCCACTGCCTGGCCGTCGATGAAATCCAGGGCGAGGTCAGCGGACGGCAGAAGCACCTGTACGGTATCTACACCAAGATGCGCGGCAAGCGCCGGGCTTTCAACGAGATCATGGACGTCTACGCGTTCCGGATCATCGTCGACAAGGTCGACACCTGCTATCGGGTCCTCGGTGCGGTACATAACTTGTACAAACCCCTGCCCGGGCGCTTCAAGGACTACATCGCGATTCCCAAGGCCAACGGCTACCAGTCGCTGCACACCACGCTGTTCGGCATGCACGGCGTGCCGATCGAGATCCAGATTCGCACCCGCGAAATGGAAGAGATGGCCAACAACGGCATCGCCGCCCACTGGCTGTACAAGTCCAGCGGCGACGAGCAGCCCAAGGGCACCCATGCCCGGGCCCGCCAGTGGGTCAAGGGCGTGCTGGAAATGCAGCAACGGGCCGGCAACTCCCTGGAATTCATCGAAAGCGTGAAGATCGACCTGTTCCCGGACGAGGTCTATGTGTTCACGCCCAAGGGCCGGATCATGGAGCTGCCAAAAGGCTCCACGGCGGTGGACTTTGCCTACGCGGTGCACACCGACGTCGGCAACAGCTGCATTGCCTGCCGGATCAATCGCCGTCTCGCACCGCTGTCCGAACCGCTGCAAAGCGGCTCCACGGTCGAGATCGTCAGCGCCCCCGGCGCGCGCCCGAACCCGGCCTGGCTGAACTTCGTGGTCACCGGCAAGGCGCGTACGCATATCCGCCACGCCCTGAAACTGCAACGCCGCTCCGAATCCATCAGCCTGGGCGAGCGCCTGCTGAACAAGGTGCTCAACGGTTTCGACAGCGCCCTGGAGAAGATCCCGGGCGAGCGCGTGCAAGCCATGCTTCACGAATACCGCCTGGAACTGATCGAAGACCTGCTGGAAGACATCGGCCTGGGCAATCGCATGGCCTATGTGGTCGCCCGCCGCCTGCTCGGCGAAGGCGAACAACTGCCCAGCCCCGAAGGCCCGCTGGCGATCCGCGGCACCGAAGGCCTGGTGCTCAGCTACGCCAAGTGCTGCACGCCGATCCCGGGCGACCCGATTGTCGGCCACCTGTCCGCCGGCAAAGGCATGGTGGTGCACCTGGACAACTGCCGCAATATCAGCGAAATCCGCCACAATCCGGAAAAATGCATCCAGCTCTCCTGGGCCAAGGATGTCACCGGCGAATTCAACGTCGAGCTGCGCGTCGAGCTGGAACACCAGCGCGGTCTGATCGCCCTGCTGGCCAGCAGCGTCAATGCCGCCGATGGCAATATCGAGAAAATCAGCATGGACGAACGCGATGGTCGTATCAGCGTGGTCCAACTGGTGGTCAGCGTGCACGACCGCGTGCACCTGGCCCGCGTGATCAAGAAACTGCGCGCCCTGACCGGGGTGATCCGTATCACCCGCATGCGCGCATAGCTCACTTATATAGCCTGTCCACGTAGCCGCCCATTACAAGGAACCTGTTCATGAGCAAGACCGTTATCAGCAGCGACAAAGCCCCAGCCGCCATCGGCACCTACTCCCAGGCGATCAAGGCCGGCAATACCGTCTACATGTCCGGCCAGATTCCCCTGGACCCGAAGACCATGGAACTGGTGGAGGGCTTCGAAGCCCAGACCGTGCAGGTCTTCGAAAACCTCAAGGCCGTGGCCGAAGCAGCGGGCGGTTCGTTCAAGGACATCGTCAAGCTGAACATCTTCCTCACCGACCTGAGCCACTTCGCCAAGGTCAACGAGATCATGGGCAAGTACTTCCAACAGCCCTACCCGGCCCGCGCCGCCATCGGCGTTGCCGCCCTGCCACGCGGCTCGCAAGTCGAGATGGACGCGATCCTGGTCCTCGAGTAACTGCCAGCCACGCCGCCCTCGAACAACCCCGCACTGCCTGGTGCCGCTTCTTGCGCTGCACCAGCTTCGTCTGCAAAGGATTCCACCATGCGCAAAGCGCTTGCCTTCTCGGTGTTTGCCCTCCTGCTTGGCGGCTGCGCCAGCGACCCCGCCAAATACGACATCAGCGGCACCTGGATCAACCAGGTCGCCATCGATGCCGCCGTTAAAAAGGGCAGCTTGCGCGAAGCCCTGGAAACCTATGGGCCGAACCTGGAATGGAGCATCGACACCCGTAACGGCCAGGCCCGCTACAGCAACGGTTTCGAGCGCCCCGAGGGTCATGTACGCGCGGACGGCAAGCAATGGCATGTCGATTTCTATGGCAGCGCCGGTACTGCACTGACCCGCGACGGCAAGGAACTGATCCAGGGCGCCAGCGATTCGGAGCCTGAACAGCCGTTCGTGCGCGCCGAAACCGAACTACCGGCCAACGCCCCGGTGGGCGCCAGCTTCGAACAGGCCTTGTACGCAGCCTACATGGGTGGCAACTGGAAGATCAGCAACGGCCCGGGCGAAGGCGGCCAGGTGAAATTCCTCGCGGACGGACGCCTCGAAGGCCTGCCCGGCGCCGACCGCTATGCACTGTGCCTGGCTGGCGATTGCGCCTCCATGAGCGGTGAGAACGACAGCATCTGGTTGCAGCAAGGCAGCAAGGGCGCCGCCTGGATCTTCGTGCGCAAGGGCAAGCAACTGGAAATCTTCCAGGCGCTGAACTCGGCCCAGCCCGATGAACAGCCGCAGCTCAACCCGGGCCCTCGCCAGTGGTTGCTGGAGAAATAATCCTACGCGCCGTGCCGCACACCCTGTGGGAGCCGGCTTGCCGGCGATGAGGCCCTTGAGCCTTGCATCGGCCTTACGGCCGCCATCGCCGGCAAGCCGGCTCCTACACGGGCGGGTTTCGCTTCAACTAGCAACGGCCTTCAAGAATCGCCGCATAGCCCTCGCGGAAACTCGGATAACGCGGTGCCCAACCCAGGGCCCGCGCCCGTGCATTGCTGCAGCGCTTGCTGCCGGTGCGGCGCACGCTGGCATCCTCCGCCCACTCGGTCACCCCCAAGTACTCGCGCAGCCAGCCCACCACCTCGGCCAACGGCGCCGGCGCATCATCAACACCGATGTAGCAGTCCTCCAGTGCCTTCCCGGCATGATCAGCCTCCAACAGGAACGCCAACAACCCGGCCGCATCGTCGACGTGAATCCGATTGCCATATAAAGGCGGCTCGACCGCCACCCGATAACCGCGCCGGACCTGGGTCAACAACCACTCGCGACCCGGACCGTAGATGCCGGTCAGGCGCACCCGGGTCGCCGGAATGCCGCTGTCCAACGCTACCTGCTCGGCCTCCAGCATCAAACGCCCGGAATAGCCGTCGGCTTCGGTCGGTGCCGTCTCGTCGACCCACTCGCCCGCCTGCTGTACATACACACTGCTGCTGGATACGAACAGCAGGCGTCGCGGCTGCTGGCCCGACTGCCTGAGCCAACTCAATACATGCCGCAAACCATCGACGTAGGCTGCTCGATAACCGGCCTCATCGTGCTCGGTCGCGGCGGCGCAATACACCAGGTAATCCAGCGGGCCGTCCGGCCAGGTAGCGGGTCGTTGCTCGACGAACAGATCAGCCGCCACCCCCAGGACACCCTCCGGCAAACGCGCGACCGAACGGCGCAGGCCATGTACCCGCCAACCTTGAGCGAGCAACTGCGTCGCCAGGCGGCTACCGACATCGCCGCAACCGGCAATCAGAACAGAAGGAGCAGACATCACGGATCTCCAGGAAAAAAGCCACGAACCAGCGCTGGAAATTGACCAGCAATTAGCAATGGAAGAAAAAAAGAGAAGCTATTGCTTTTGTTAACAAGAAGTATTTGCAATAATGCACGACCCAATGTTCTCGGCCCCACGAGGCCTGGAAGGACAAGACCCTCTTCATATCTTCTCTCAGGTCCGGCCAGCATGACACGCAATAAACGCCTCGCTTCGTCACCCCTGCCCCACAGCTCATCGCGCGCCTGGCGCTCGACAGCGGTCTTGCTGCTCAGCCTGGTGCTGGCGCCGACCGTGACATTCGCCGATGAAGCAGCAGCGCACGCCCCAGCGGCGGCTGTCGCCCCGACCCCGGTCGATCATGCCGCACCTGTCGCCACCCCAACCGCCATGACTCCGCTCCAGGCCGAGAATGCCACAGCGAGCGACGCTACGGATGCCGACGCCCTGCCGGCCGAAGACAACAGCCTGGGCATGGCCCACGACCTGTCCCCTTGGGGCATGTACAAGAACGCCGACATCATCGTCAAGATCGTGATGATCGGCCTGGCCATCGCCTCGATCATCACCTGGACCCTCTGGATTGCCAAAGGCTTCGAACTGCTGGGCGCCAAGCGTCGCCTGCGCCGTGAGACGCTCGCCCTGAAAAAGGCCCGCACCCTCAAGGAAGCCAGCGACACCGCCAACCAGCAGGGCACCCTTGCCCACCTGCTGGTGCATGACGCCCTGGAAGAAATTCGCCTGTCGGTCAACTGCCGCGAGAAAGAAGGCATCAAGGAGCGTGTCAGCTTCCGCCTCGAGCGCCTGGTCGCCGCCTGCGGTCGCAATATGAGCAGCGGCACCGGCGTGCTCGCCACCATCGGTTCCACCGCGCCCTTCGTCGGCCTGTTCGGTACCGTGTGGGGCATCATGAACAGCTTCATCGGTATCGCCAAGACCCAGACCACCAACCTTGCCGTGGTCGCCCCGGGGATCGCCGAAGCCCTGCTGGCCACCGCCCTGGGCCTGGTCGCGGCCATCCCGGCCGTGGTGATCTACAACGTCTTCGCCCGCTCCATCGCCGGTTACAAGGCCCAGGTCTCCGACGCTTCGGCCCAGGTCCTGCTGCTGGTCAGCCGCGACCTCGACCACCTGCCGCCCGAGCGCTCCACGCAAACGCCGCATATGGTGAAAGTGGGGTAATCAGCCATGGGCCTGCATTTGAACGAAGGCGGCGACGATCTCGCCGAAAACCACGAAATCAACGTCACGCCGTTTATCGACGTGATGCTGGTACTGCTGATCATCTTCATGGTCGCCGCCCCCCTGGCCACCGTCGACATCAAGGTCGACCTGCCCGCCTCCAGCGCCAAGCCGGCACCGCGACCGGAAAAGCCGGTGTTCCTCAGCGTCAAGGCCGACCAGCGTCTGTTTCTCGGTGAAGACGAAGTCAAGGCCGAGGCCCTGGGCCCGACCCTCGACGCCCGGACCCACGGCAAGAAGGACACGACCATTTTCTTCCAGGCCGATAAAGGCGTGGATTACGGCGACCTGATGCGCGTGATGGATGCCCTGCGCGCCGCCGGTTACCTGAAGGTCGGCCTGGTCGGGCTCGAGACGGCAGCCAAGCAATGACCAATACCCGCCAAAAGCTGACGCGTTACGGCGCCAGCCTGGGCTTGGTGCTGGGCATTCATGCGCTGGCGATCATCGCCACGCTGAACTGGTCGGTGTCCAAGCCCATCGAGCTGCCACCCCAGGCGATGATGGTCGAACTGGCCCCACTGCCCCCAGCCCCGCCGCCGCCAGCACCGCCCAAGGTGCTCACCCCGCCACCGCCGCCCGCGCCCGTGGAAGAGTTGCCGTTGCCCAAGCTGGCCGAAGCACCGAAACCGACGATTTCGGTGCCCAAGCCGGTCAAGCCGAAACCCAAGCCACAGCCGCCCAAGCCGCAGGTGAAACCGGAGCCGGTGAAGGAAAAACCGACCGAAGAGAAACCCGCCGACACGCCGCCAACCCAGGCGCCAGCGGAAAAATCCGCGGCGCCGGCGCCAGGCCCTGCGCCCCAGCAGGTCGCCGCGAAAGCCAGTTGGGAAGGCACCTTGCTAGCCCACCTGGGCAAGTACAAGAAGTACCCGCCGGCGGCGCAATCACGCGGCAAGGAAGGTCTGAACCGTCTGCGCTTCGTGGTCGATGCCGAAGGCAAGGTGCTTTCGTATGAGTTGGTGGGCCGTTCGGGCAACGCTGATCTGGACCGGGCCACCCTGGAAATGATCCGTCGCGCCCAACCGCTGCCCAAGCCGCCGGCCGATATGCTGACCAACGGCAGCATCGAGATCGTCGCGCCGTTCGTCTACTCCATCGACAAGCGCTCCCGCTAGGCGCCTGTAAACAGGCGGGAACCGCACAACAGCAGGCCTGGCGCCTGGTGGGAGCAGGGTTGCTGTGGGAGCGGAGCTTGCCCACGAAGCTTTTAGCGGTCTTGACGGCCTCTTCGCGGGCAAGCTCCACGCCCACAAAAGCTCCGCCCTCCACAGTTTCGCGTCCTATCACCCGCACAAAAACCCACTAAAACCGACATGAACGACAATCGTCGTTCTTCCTGCGTCTGATAACGTGCGTCTATCGATTGCAGCCGTTATGCTTGGCCCGGCAACCTCATGGACGCTCGCTATGACTCTTACAGAACTACGCTATATCGTCACTCTTGCCCAGGAACAACACTTTGGCCACGCGGCCGAGCGTTGTCACGTCAGTCAGCCGACCCTGTCGGTAGGCGTGAAAAAGCTCGAGGACGAACTCGGTGTGCTGATTTTCGAGCGCAGCAAGAGTGCCGTGCGCCTGACCCCCGTCGGCGAAACCATCGTTGCCCAGGCGCAGAAGGTCCTTGAACAGGCCCAAGGCATCCGTGAACTGGCCCAGGCCGGGAAAAACCAGCTGACCGCCCCGCTGAAAGTCGGCGCGATCTACACCGTCGGCCCCTACCTGTTCCCGCACCTGATCCCGCAACTGCACCGGGTCGCCCCGCAGATGCCGTTGTACATCGAGGAAAATTTCACCCACGTGCTGCGCGACAAGCTGCGCAACGGCGAACTGGACGCGGTGATCATCGCCCTGCCGTTCAATGAAGCCGACGTGCTGACCCTGCCGCTCTACGACGAGCCGTTCTACGTATTGATGCCGGCCTCGCACCCCTGGACCAAGAAGGAAACCATCGACAGCGCCCTGCTCAACGACAAGAGCCTGCTGCTGCTGGGCGAAGGCCACTGCTTCCGCGACCAGGTCCTCGAAGCCTGTCCGACCCTGGGCAAGGGCGGCGACGCCGCCAAGCACACCACGGTTGAGTCCAGTTCCCTGGAAACCATCCGCCACATGGTCGCCTCTGGCCTGGGCATTTCGGTCCTGCCGCTGTCGGCGGTGGACAGCCATCACTACGCCGCTGGCGTGATCGAAGTGCGTCCGCTGACGCCACCGGTGCCGTTCCGCACCGTGGCCATCGCCTGGCGCGCCAGCTTCCCGCGGCCCAAGGCGATTGAAATCCTCGCTGACTCGATCCGCCTGTGCTCGGTGGTCAAACCTCCCGTAGCGAGCTGATCGACGTGGCTGAACTGTCGCAAGTGTCGGTCACGGCGCTCAAGGGCGTCGGCGCGGCCATGGCCGAGAAGCTGGCCAAGGTCGGCCTGGAGAATATCCAGGACGTGCTGTTCCACCTGCCCCTGCGCTACCAGGACCGCACGCGCGTGGTGCCCATCGGTGCCTTGCGCCCGGGCCAGGACGCGGTGATCGAAGGCGTGGTCAGCGGCGCCGACGTGGTCATGGGCAAGCGCCGCAGCCTGTTGGTGCGCCTCAACGACGGCACCGGCAGCCTGAGCCTGCGCTTCTACCATTTCAGCACCGCGCAAAAGGACGGCCTCAAGCGTGGCACCCACCTGCGCTGCTATGGCGAAGCCCGCCCCGGCGCCTCCGGCCTGGAAATCTACCACCCGGAATACCGCGCCATCAGCGGCGACGAACCGCCGCCGGTGGACAGCACCCTGACGCCGATCTACCCGCTGACCGAAGGTCTGACCCAGCAACGCCTGCGTCAGCTCTGCCTGCAAAGCCTGGCAATGCTCGGCCCGCGCAGCCTGCCGGACTGGCTGCCGCAGGAACTGGCCCGCGACTACCAGTTGGCACCGCTGGACGAAGCCATCCGCTACCTGCACCAGCCGCCCGCGGATGCCGACGTCGATGAACTCGCCCTCGGCCATCACTGGGCCCAACACCGCCTGGCTTTCGAAGAATTGCTGACGCATCAGTTGTCCCAGCAACGCCTGCGCGAAAGCCTGCGAGCCCTGCGCGCACCGGCCCTGCCGAAAGCGCAACGGCTGCCCGGGCAGTTTCTCGCCAACCTCGGTTTCCCGCCGACCGGCGCCCAGCAACGGGTCGGCAACGAAGTGGCCTACGACCTCAGCCAGCCGGAACCGATGCTGCGCCTGATCCAGGGCGATGTTGGCGCCGGCAAGACCGTGGTCGCCGCCCTGGCCGCCTTGCAGGCCTTGGAAGCCGGTTACCAGGTGGCCCTGATGGCGCCGACCGAGATCCTCGCCGAACAACACTTCCTCAACTTCCAGCGCTGGCTGGCACCGCTGGGCATCGAAACTGCCTGGCTGGCCGGCAAGCTCAAGGGCAAGGCCCGCGTCGCCGCCCTGGAGCAGATCAGCGGCGGTACGCCGATGGTGGTCGGTACCCACGCGCTGTTCCAGGACGAAGTGCAGTTCAAGAACCTGGCCCTGGCGATCATCGACGAACAGCACCGCTTTGGCGTCCAGCAGCGCCTGGCGCTACGCCAGAAAGGCGTCGGCGGGCGGATGTGCCCGCACCAGTTGATCATGACTGCCACGCCCATCCCACGGACGCTGGCCATGAGCGCCTATGCCGACCTCGATACCTCGATCCTCGACGAACTGCCGCCAGGCCGCACGCCGGTGAACACCGTGCTGGTGACCGACAGTCGGCGTTTCGAAGTGGTGGAGCGGGTGCGGGCCGCCTGCGCCGAAGGCCGCCAGGCCTATTGGGTCTGCACCTTGATCGAAGAGTCCGAAGAGCTCACCTGCCAGGCCGCCGAAACCACCTTCGAAGAGCTCACCGCGGCCCTCGGTGAATTGCGCGTCGGATTGATCCACGGCCGCATGAAACCGGCGGAAAAGGCGGCGGTGATGGCCGAATTCAAGGCCGGCGCCCTGCAACTGCTGGTGGCGACCACGGTGATCGAGGTCGGCGTCGACGTACCCAACGCCAGCCTGATGATCATCGAGAACCCCGAACGCCTGGGCCTGGCGCAACTGCACCAACTGCGTGGCCGGGTCGGCCGCGGTAGCGCCGCCAGCCACTGCGTGCTGCTCTACCATCCGCCGCTGTCACAGATCGGGCGCCAACGCCTGGGTATCATGCGCGAGACCAACGACGGCTTCATCATCGCCGAGAAGGATCTGGAGCTGCGCGGCCCCGGGGAAATGCTCGGCACTCGCCAGACCGGGCTCCTGCAATTCAAGGTCGCCGACCTGATGCGCGACGCCGACCTGCTGCCAGCGGTCCGCGATGCCGCGCAAGCCCTGATGACACGCTGGCCGCAGCATGTCAGCCCGCTCCTGGAGCGCTGGCTGCGCCACGGCCAGCAATACGGCCAAGTGTGATAGACCTCACAGTTTATGGACCATTAGGGCGGCCAAGCTGGTTATACTGGGAAAATTGTAGGAACCCGGATACAGACCATGACAGAAGTTGCCTTCATCGATGCAACCCCGCACACCCCGTCTGTGGTCCGGCTGCTGCTCGACAAGCTCGCCATCCGCTATAGCGAGGTCCCGGACCACCTTGGTCTGCCGGCCGCGCGCAAGGTCCAGGCCGTGCTGCTCGACGATGCAGTCGGCGCACTCATGGTCCTGTTTCCCCAGGACCAACTGCTCGATCTCAATCGCCTGACCGAATTGACCGGCCGGCGCCTGACAGCGGTGCCCACCGAACGCATGGAGCGCATGCTCGGCAAACACAACCTGCACCTGCTGCCGGGCCTGCCTGGACTGACCAGCTCACCGTGCCTGTACGAAGAGCAGTTGCTGCGTGAACCGAACCTGCTGATCGACTCTGGCGAAGCCGGGCTGCTGCTGGAAATCTCCAGCGACGACTTCAAGAGCATGCTGAGCAAGGCCAGCGCCGCCAGTTTCGGCGAGTCCGTGGCCGATATCCGCCCCAACCTCGACCGCCCGCACGATGACCGCGAGGAAATCACCCAGGCCGTGCAAGCCTTCACCGCGCGGAGGATCCAGCAGCGTCTGGAAGCGACCATCGAGATTCCGCCACTGGCGGAAACCGCGCAAAAGATCATCAAGCTGCGGGTCGACCCCGACGCGACCATCGACGACATCACCGGCGTGGTCGAAACCGACCCGTCGCTGGCGGCCCAGGTGGTGAGTTGGGCGGCTTCACCCTACTACGCCTCGCCGGGCAAGATCCGTTCGGTGGAAGACGCGATTGTCCGCGTGCTCGGTTTCGATCTGGTGATCAACCTGGCGCTGGGCCTGGCCCTGGGCAAGACCCTGAGCCTGCCCAAGGACCACCCGCAACACAGCACGCCTTACTGGCAGCAATCGATCTACACCGCCGCGGTGATCGAAGGCCTGACCCGTGCCATGCCGCGCGCCCAACGCCCGGAAGCCGGCCTGACCTACCTGGCCGGGTTGCTGCACAACTTCGGCTACCTGCTGCTGGCCCATGTTTTCCCGCCGCATTTCTCGCTGATCTGCCGACACCTGGAGGTCAACCCGCACCTGTGCCACAGCTATATCGAGCAGCATTTGCTGGGCATCAGCCGCGAGCAGATCGGGGCCTGGCTGATGCGCTATTGGGATATGCCGGAGGAACTGTCCACCGCGCTGCGCTTCCAGCATGACCCGGGCTACGACGGCGACTATGCCGCCTATCCGAACCTGGTGTGCCTGGCCGTGCGCCTGCTGCGCAGCCGCAATATCGGCTCGGGCCCCGACGAAGAAATTCCGGATGCCTTGCTTGAGCGCCTGGGACTGACCCGCGACAAGGCCGATGATGTGGTGAACAAGGTGCTGGAAGCCGAAGTGCTGTTGCGCGAACTGGCTTCGCAGTTCAGCCAGGGCTAAAGCGGCGCCTGGAACACCGCTATCGCCGGCAAGCCGGCTCCTACAGTGTCCGGGGCGTCTACACAACCTGTGATCGACGCTGAACCTGTGGGAGCTGGCTTGCCAGCGATGGCGCCCGCACAGCCAGCGCAAAACCTGAAGACCTCATCGCCGGCAAGCCGGCTCCCACAAGGCTGCGCAAGACACCTGCAGCTCAGGCCTTCTTCCGCGGCTTGAGGTACTTCATCAAGCCCTGGAACCAGATCACCAGCGCCGGATTACCCTTGATCTGGATCGACTTGTCCTGAATCCCCGTCATAAACGCCAGTTGCTTGTTCTTCGCCTGCAACGTGGCGAAGCCATAGGCGGCGTCCTTGAAGGCGATGGCAAACGCCGGCTCCGGATACACCCCGGACTGGCTGCTGATGCGCTGATCCTTGACGATAAAGTGACGGGCGACCTTGCCGTCGAGCGTCTGCAGTTGGAACACCAGGCCCTTGTCGGCCAATTGCTGCTGGAAGGCGGGGTTTTTACGGCTGGCCCGGGCCATCAACAGACCCAGTGCCCAGAGAAGAAAACGAAATTTCATGCACACAACCTCGGCAGAAAAGATAAACAGCCGGCGCAGTGTAGCGCGTTACTTGAAGAACGCCACCGATCTCCCGTTTTACCCGGGAGATCGACTGGCGTTTAACGCTTATACCGACAAATTGTCAGACGATCCGTCCATCACGCGTTCGGGCAAGGAACCGGTGCCCAATCGCCCAGGTCCGGGTTCTTGCACATGCTGTTGACCTGGGACTGACCGCTGGTGGCCACGTCCTGGCTCGCGGCTTTCTTGGCATTGGCGTCCTGCAGGGTCTTCTCGGTGGCCACGGCTTCTTTCGGCACGGTCGGTAGCACCGGCTTCTTCGCCACTTTCACCTTCTTGCCCTTGGTGGTGGTCGGCGCGACAACCGGGTTGGTGTCGGCGGTCGCCACGGTGACCACGTCGGTACGCTGTACGCCGACCTGCTGCAGGTCCTTCTCGTAAGCCTGGGTGTAGTTGTTCAGGTCTTCGGAGGCGCGCCCGTTCACGGCGACGATCAGGTCATTGGACTCTTTCAGGCCCGAGACGATTTCCGCCAGGCGCTTGCGGCCTTCGGCGTCGCCGATGGTCTTGGCCTTGCGCGCCGAGACCAGGTTGGCGAACTCACGCTGGTAGCAGCTCTGCGAGGCCTTGGCGTAGGCCGTGTTGCGATCCATGTCGGCGGCGCTTTTGTTGATGTCCTGGGCATAGGAGCCGATGCGCTGGTTGTCATCGGTGATCTGCTTCTGTTTCTCGGTGTAGTAGCCCGCCGCACCACCCACCAACGCGCCGCCAGCCGCGCCGATGGCCGCATTGCGCCCGCGCTTGGCGGAGTCGTCGCCGGTCAGCGCGCCAAGGGCCGCACCGCCCAACGCACCAAGCACCGCGCCAGTGGCGACGGACTTGGTCATGTCCGAGTCAGTGGCGCGCAGGTGCTGCACCGGCTCGTAGCAGGTCGGGTAGTACTCGACCTTGGTGGTCGCGCCGACTTTCGAGGTCGGCGAAGTGGCGCAACCGCCCATCAGCACGGTGCTGAATCCGGCGGCAACCCACAACGCGGCACGGCACTTGGAGGTCGAAACAAGGGGTTTGCTGGAGAAGATCATGTTCATGTTCCCTTTTTTGGTTTGACTTGCCCGGTACGGCACCCTGCCGTCCGAGTCCCCTCTACACTCGCCGGATACCGACCGCTCATGACTGCTGGGCGGTCGACGCGAGTAACGCTTTCAAGATCGCCGCCGGATCGGCCCGCTGTTGCTTGCGGTAATCCCCGACATGACGAACGAACAAGGTGGCCCGTGCGACCAGGCTATTGCCGAGCACGGGTTTGCGATTGAGTTCTTCCTTGACCCGCTGGAACTGCGCCTGGATCACCGCATCGGTGTAGCGCGTGGCCGTGGCCAGGTTGTCGATATAGATCGCCACCGCGCCATCCAGCGCACTGCTGCCGTTCTCGATGGCCACGGCGAACAGCTTGGCGGCGGTCTCGTCCTTGGCATCCACGGCCTGCTGGCGGCTCTTCTTCAGATTGGTCAGGCGAATGTTGTAGTTATTCACGGTCTCGGCCACCAGGGCCGCCGACTGGATCAGGTTGCCGGCGGCTTCTTCACGCTGGCGGGCGATCAACGAGACGTTGCGCTTGAGCTCTTCGTTGACCAGCCCCAACTCGGCCTGCAGCTTCGGATCGGTGCTGGCGGAAATGATCCCATCCAGGCGCTTGGTCGGGTCCTGGGCATCGTCGATGGCGTCGGTCAGGGACGCCAGTCGGCCTTCCTGCTGCCATTGGCTGAACAGTTCCTTGTAGCGCGAACGCGGCGCCGAAAGCGCGCCGACGGCCACGCGGAAACCGGTGGTCTCGTTGCTCTGCTCGGTACCATCGGCGGCGAACAACGGATACTCGCGGCGCATGCCGGTAAACAGCGTGCCTTCACCTTCCAGGTAGTTGCCGCCCTTGACCACGAAACCGCCATAGGTGCCCTGACGGCGTCCGGCATGCACCAGCTGGAACGACTCCTGGACCATTTGCGCGGCGTTGCCGATCACGTCGAACATCCCGATGGGGTTGGGCAACTTGGTGCCAATCGGCATCAGCCGTGCCGCCTGACCGGTGCCGCCGGCCACCTGGTTGAACACCGCGTAGTCGGACAGCGGCCCATCGCTGTCGCTACCCGCTACCCGCCGGGGGAACAAGCGCCCTTCCAGGTCCTGGCGACTGACCGCCTGGGCACCACGGGCCGCGAACTCCCACTCGACCTCGGTAGGCAGGCGGACAAAACCCAAACCGCCGTCCTCGGCCGCCGAGCCACGGCCGCTGACCGGCAGCAGGTCACGGTGATACTTCATCAACCAGGCGCTGTAGACCGCCGAGAAACGCTCGGCGTCGAAACGCGACACCTTGACCTTGGG
Organism: Pseudomonas sp. GW821-FHT03C07; assembly: GCF_059420925.1. Taxonomy (NCBI): domain Bacteria; kingdom Pseudomonadati; phylum Pseudomonadota; class Gammaproteobacteria; order Pseudomonadales; family Pseudomonadaceae; genus Pseudomonas; species Pseudomonas sp. GW821-FHT03C07. The sequence goes on along the minus strand of NZ_JBWKUQ010000008.1, from coordinate 195,515 downwards.
CAAGCGCCCGGCCACACCGCTCGGTGCATCGCAGGCCGGCGCCGGTTCGCCGCTGGCCAGGGCGGGGGCCTGGGCCATCACCAGGGCGTACTGGCGCGCCGTCACCGGGTACTTGCCGATGAAATAGAACATCGGTTTGAGCGGCGAGTCGGCATCGGTCTTCGGCAAGGTCGGGGCAATCGATTTCTGCCAGGCGCCGGGCAGGTCCTTGAGGGTGAACTGACCGTTGATAAAGTCGCGGCGATAGCCGGAAATAAACGACTGCTTGTAGCCCGGTTCGTCCTCGCTGAACGGATAGCCAAGGCTGATCTCACGGTCGTCGAGGGTACCGCGCGCCAACACATAGACCGCGCGAAAGACCAGCTCGCCCTCGCAGGGCAGCGGCAGGCTGATGTCATCGGCCAGGGGCTTGGGGTTGTCGAGCTTTTCGCTGTCCTCATCGGCCCGCGCCCAGGAACCCAGGCACAGGGAAGCGACGAGAACCGCCAGGGCCGCGCTGCGCAACTTATACATCTCTGATTCCTTCCGAAGCTTCTATCCGCGCCACGCGCCAGCCCCCCAGGGCGGCAGCCAGAGCACAGACCGCCAACACGCTGAAAAGTGCCAGCAGGTAATGCGGCAACAGCAGGTGGCTGGCGTACTCGCCGGCCGCCTGCACGAATAAACGGTTCAGGCCCCACTCCGCCGCGCTGTAGAGCACACCGCTCAACAACGCCGCCAGCAGGCCGCTGTACAGCGCTTGCAGGACCACAAACAGCAACAGCGCGGCAGTGCCGAGACCGAGCAAGCGCAACACCGACAACTCGCGGCGCTTGCGCTCGACCGCCGCCAGGGCACCGGCGAAGATCGCCGCGAAGGCCCCCACCAGCGCCAGGCTGGCGATCACCCAGAACACGATGGACAAGTTGCGACTCAGCGACTGCACCTGGGCGATGGCCTGGGCCTGGGTTGAAACCAGCAGGTTGCGCTCGGCAAAATAACGCCGCAGTGGCTCGACATCGGTCAGCCCGCGGGCATACAGGCGAAACCCCGGATAGACCCGCTGCGCGGCGGTGCCCGCCGGCTCGCCGGCCCAGCCGAGCACCGGCACGCCACGGCCGTCGCGATAATCCTCGGCGGCCTCCAGCAGGCCCAAAGGGGCGAACAACGCATCACGTTCGAACGCTTCCAGCGGCAGCACCGCCTGCACCTGGATCTGCGTGTGGCGGCTTTCCAGGCGACCGGCCACTTGCCGGCCGAAAGACACCTGCAACCAATCGCCGGCCTTCACCCCGAGCTTCTCCGCCGCCGTCTGGCTGAGCAGCATCGCCGCCAGGCCCACTGGCGCGGGCACGCTGCCAAGCAATGGATCGCCATCGGCGGTGGGCAACATTTCTACGTTGACCACCGGGTCCTGGGCGCTGCTCGACAGGTCGGCGGTCGCGGCGATCTGCCGGGTCCGCGGCAGGGCAAAGGCGACATCCTCACGCCGCCCCAGCCCGGCGATAAACGCCGCACTGAAGCGCCCGCCGCCAAGGGGAATGATCTCGCGCACCGTCGGGTCACGCTCCAGGCGTTCGGTGAGGCTGCTGACCAGGCCGAACTTGAGGCCGAACAGCACCAGCAACGGCGCGATCACCGCCACCAGCGCCAACACCGCGCAAGCCGACAGCCGCCAGTCGACGCGATAATCCTGCCAGGCCAGGCTGGCGACCAGGACAGCGCGGGTCATGGCGTCACCTCCAGGGTCGCGGTGACGCCGCCATCGCCATCGCGCCGGCAGGCGATGCGCAACACCGGCACACCCAGTTCGCGCACCAGGGCTTCGTCGTGGGTCGCAATCACGCAACAGGCGCCCTGCTCCCGGGCTTGGTTCAACAGCAATTGCATGACCCGCCCGGCATTCAGCGGATCAAGGGCGGCGGTCGGTTCATCGGCCAGCAGCAGCCGTGGCCCATGGGCCAGCGCCCGGGCACAACTGACCCGCTGGCGCTGGCCGACGGAAAGCGCCTGGGGCTTCTTGTCCAACTGATCGGCGATCTCCAGCTGCTCGGCGAGCCGCTGGACGCTGCCGTCCTCCTTCAGGCCCAACAGTCGACGCGACAAGGCGATATTCCCGCGCACATCGAGAAAGCCGAGCAGGCCGCCGGTCTGCAGCACATAGCCGAGCTGCTGGCTGCGCAGGGTCGCCAGGCGCTCGTGCTGGCCCTGGCGCCAAAGCGCGGCGATATCCTGCGCCCCCGCCGAATCGTCGAAGACAAACAACCCGGCCCGGTCCGGCGCCAAGACCAGCGCCAACAGATCGAGCAAGGTGCTTTTGCCACAACCGCTAGGCCCGACCACCGCCCATTGCGCGCCGGGTACCAGGCTCAGACGCGGCACCTCCAGGCTGTAGCGCTGGGCGCCCTCGCCCCGCGTCTTGCGCACCTCGCGCAGACTGATCATCACGGCAACGTCGACAAAGGCACGCGGTACAGCGCGTCACCCGGCTCGGCATCGCCGAACCGGACCCAGTTGGCCACATCGTTGTGGAAGGTTTCGTAGAGGCGGATCTTCGAGTCCAGTTCGTCGATAAAGTCTTCCTGCTCGGCCACACTCAGCGACAGCCAGAGGTCCTGGGTCATGTTCAGCGACTTGCTGCGGTACGGCAGGCCTTCCAGGTACTCGCCGAGAATGCCGCCGTCGGCCAGATTGCCGCCCTTGCGCAAGGCCTGCGGATCGCGGCTCATGTAGGCACTGGCGCTGGCGATTTCCTGGAAGAAATCCTTGGGCGAGGTCTGGGTCTTGCGCGCCGCCTCGACGATCAGTTTCAGCGACTGTTGCAGCTCGTTGAGCTGCAGCTTGGTCAGCATCACGCAGACCTGGAACGCCGGCAGCGCCGGGTTGGTCAGGTCGCGGTCGGCGGTCCAGGCGCTGACCAGTTGCGGCGCCTGGCTGGCGGCCTTGTGGCCAAGGAAATCCATGTGCATCGCATAACCGATGGCCGCCGTTTTGTCCGCCAGGCTCGGCGACGCTGCCAACAGCGGCACGGCCTGGGTCTGGTTGCTGCGCACCTGGTGCACCAGGTTGGCGAACACCGAGCCGATCTCGCCTACCCGCTCGCCCAGCTTGTGCACGTCGCCGCCCTGGACCGGGATATACAGGTCGCCGATCTGCGGGTTGGCATCGGCGGTCAGGGTCCGGTACTGCTGCTCGGCGAAGGCATGGTTCTTCTTCCCGGCATCGCTGCGCAGGTGCAGCGCATAGATCTTGATCTGCTTGCCCAGCGCGGCCTGGCGGATCTCCGCTTCGTTCATCTTGGTGCTGCTGTAGGGGTCGTTCTTGCGCAACGAACCGGCATCGGTGACCAGCAGGATCAGCCGGCCGCCGTAGCCCGACCAGTCCATGCCGTCGACCGCCTGCATGACCCCGGCGAAGGAGTCCTCGTTGAACGAATGACTGGAGATCGTCGACGCTTTCACATCCCGCGCCAACTCCAGGAAGCGCTCCGGGTCGCGGCCTTGGTCGAGGGTCACCAGGGTCTTGGTCAGGTACTGCAGGCCCGGGGTTTTCTGGATATTGTTGCGAAAGCCGATCAGGCCGAAGCTCACGCTGTCCAACTCGCCACGCTGGGCAATCTGGCTTTGCAGCTCGTGGACCACGTCGCGGACCTGATCGATATACGGCTGCATCGACTCCGTGGTGTCCACCACCAGCACGATGGCCGTGCGGAATGTGTCGGCCGCAACGGCCGGGGCGCCACCGTTGCCGAGGGCTTTCGGCGTGCTGCCGGGGTCGATGGAGGCGACATTGAGCAACTGAACCGACTGGCCGTTTTCATCCAGGCTTTCGCGCGAATCGAAAATCGGCAGCAGGTAGAACTGGTTCTGTGGTACCGCGCTGGCCGCCGGTTCCAGGGCCAGGACACGCTGGTCGTCCTGCGGATTTTTCTGCGCATTGAGCAGCAGATTTTTCGCCGCCGAAGGGTTGGCCAGCAACTTGTCGATATCGGCGGCATCACGCAGGAACATCACCGGCGCGCGCCCGGAACGTTCGGTGAATTTCAGGACCAGGCTCTGTTTCCAGTCGCTGACCGCGTCCTGCGGCAACCAGCCTTCACTGCGCCCGTCGCTGGCCGCGCCGACCCGCAGCCAGGTGCTGCCATCGACGGTCTTGCGCTGGTACACGTAGAGCACCGAGAACGCCGGCAGTGGCTTGTCCGACCTGGCCCCCGGCTCGCTGGCAAAACTCGCCCCGGGCTTGCTCAGGACCCGCTGGAACAGGGTTTTCTTGCCGGCCATCAACAAGGGGCGCAGGCCGCCGTCGAGATCTGCCGCCACGGACTGGGTCACGTTGGGCGGCTGGGCCGGCGGCGGGTTGGAAGCCGGTGGTGGATTCGATACCAACGGCGTTTTTGCCGGAGGCTGCGCCGCCGTGCTCGGCGTCGCGGGATGACTGTCACGCCCCAACCACCAGTAACCGGCGCCCGCCAAACCAAGGGCGGCAGCCACCGCCACGGCGACCAGCGTCAGCACCGGGCCGCGCCGTTGTCCGGACTCGGCGGAATGGTCGAGCACCGGCGTTGCAGCGGGTCGTGGAGTCGGCGCAGGTGTCGGGGCCGCAGTGGGAATCTCGATCGACACTGGTGTCAGCCCGCCCAGATCGCCGGCCGCAGTCGGGGTCCGCGACACAATCGCCAATGGCTGGACCAGGGTCGCGTCGAGGTTGTCCGCCGGCAGGTTATCCAGCGCCCGCAGCAAGGCCGCCGCATCGGCGAAACGCTCCGCCGGGTCCTTGGCCAGCAACTGGCGCAGGATCTCCTGGTAGCGCCCATGCTGGAGCGGCAACTCCGGCATTGGCTCGGTCAGGTGCGCCAGGGCCGTGGACAGCGCGTCGGTGCCGATATAAGGCAACTTGCCGACCAGGATTTCATAGAGCACCACCCCTAGCGCATACAGGTCGGAACGCCCGTCGAGATCCTGCCCCCGGGCCTGCTCCGGGCTCATATAGCTTGGCGTGCCCACGGCAAACCCGGCCTGGGTGAACTGGGTGCGGTCATCCAGTGACTTGGCGATACCGAAGTCCGAGAGCACCGCCGCGCCGTCGGCGCGAAACAGGATGTTGGCCGGTTTCACATCGCGGTGCACCAGCCCGAGGGCATGGGCATAGCCCAGGGCCGAAGCGATCTGGCGGACATACACCAGGCCATGCTCCGGGTTCAACCCGGCCGCGATCCGCTCTTTGAGCGTACCGTTGGGCAGGTACTCCATGGCCATGTAGTAGAGCTCGCCGACATTGCCGATGTCGTGGATGGTCACCGTGTTCGGATGTGACAGCCGCGCCAGGGTCCGGCCTTCGCGCAGGAAACGCTCGCAGAAGGTCGAGTCGGCGGCCAGCGCGGCCGCCATCACTTTCAGCGCCACCTTGCGCTCCAGCGACCGTTGGGTCGCCAGGTAGACGGTTGCCATGGCGCCTTCGCCAATCTCCTCGCCTATATCGAATCCGGGAATCAGAATTTCCATGGTGTCGGGGGTCTTCAGATGGCTTTGACGACAATCGCCGTGATGTTGTCGGGGGCGCCCCGGGTCAGGCCCAGGTGCACCAGGCTGCGGACCACGTCGTAGGGGTCGGCATGCACCAGTACATCGCGGATCTCGGCGTCTTCGGCGGTCTTGTTCAGGCCGTCGCTGCATAACAGATAGGTGTCGCCGGGCAGTACCTGAAACGGCACCATCGACAGCTCCAGTTGCGCTTCCACGCCAATCGCCCGGGTGACGATATTCGCCCGTGGGTGCACCCGTGCCTCGGCCTCGCTGAGCAGGCCACTGTCCTGCAGGTCCTGGACGTAGCTGTGATCGCGGGAAACGCCCTCCAACTGACCGTCACGCAGGCGATACAGGCGACTGTCGCCGGCCCACAGGCAAACGCCCTCGCTCCCGCGTACCGCCAACAGCACCACGGTACTGCCCATCATCGCCACGCCGCGGTTGGCGGTTTCCTCGCGCACGGCAGCGTTGACCTCGGCCAGCCGCGTACGCAAGGCCGAGGTGTAGACCGCCAGGGAGTCCGAAGGTGGGATGCGGCGCAGGGTGTCGACAATCAGGCTACTGACATAGTCCCCCGCCGCGTGCCCGCCCATGCCGTCGGCCACTACCCAGAGCCCGGCGCCGGGCAATTCCAGGAAGGCGTCTTCGTTGATCTGGCGGACCATGCCGACATGGCTGTAGCTGGCCGACTGGTAAGTGATTGCAGGTGCGTGAGCCATCTAGGTCGATGCCCCCTTGCCCAGAAGGAAACTGCCGAAATCGACGGTCGCCGGCAGACCCGCGCAGCGCATCAGGCCCGCCTCGATCCGCTGCGAACCACGTCCCCACCAGAGGCTGCTGCCGATACAGGCCTGTTCGGCCAGGGCGTTGACGCGGCTCAACGCATCGAGCGCAGCCAGGCGTTGCAACCCGGCAAAATCGCTGGAGGGTGCCCGGTTGGCGAACGGCAGACCACCCAGCGCCTCGATCGCCTGATCAAACACCTCGAACCCGGCGCCTTCTTCCAGGGTCGCCAGCAACAGGACCTCGACCTGCTCGAACCAGGCGTCCGCGCCGCCGACCACCGCCGCCAGGGCGTGGCCGGGATCGAGGGACTGGGCCACGGTCAACGGAAAGTAGCGGCCGACCCGGTCGATGCTCGGCATCAACACCCCGGCCACCGCGTCCGGCCCGCAGACACCCGGCGCCAGCACAAAGCGCCAGAGCGGGCTGACCAGGTAGACGTTCAGCCAGTCAGCACCGAGTTGCTGCTGGCTGGCGAGCAACCCCGAAGCCAGCCAGGCATCCCAAGGCTGGATAAAGCTCTGCGGCAGGCCGCGGCTGACAAAGTCGCCGCGACTGGCCAGCTTGCCGTAGAAACCCACCGTCGTCATAACCGCTCCGGCAGGCTGAAGCCATTGAGCACGCGGCTCTTGAAAGGGTTGAAGGCGCTGCTGGCACGCAACTCGTAGGAGATGCTCGCGCCGTCCACCCGCAACCGCAGGTTGAAACGATCCGGCGCATTGCCGGCCACCAGGTCCGATTGCTCCAGCAGACGGAACCAGGCCCAAGGTCCGTCCAGGGTGATCGCGGAGCGCCCGCTGGACGAAGGTGGCGAAATCGACAAACGCACCACGCCGACGCTGCCGGGGTTCGGCCATTGCATCGCCACCGGCCGGCTCGGGCCGTGGTCATAGCCGACCTGCTGGCCGTCGAGTTCGAGCTGGAACTGGGTGATGGAGGCGTCCATCGCCACCGGCTTGAGTTCGAAACGTACGGTCGGCTGGGTGCCGCCCGAGCGGAAGAACGCATCGCGAATCGCCGCGGCGCGCTGGAAGGTCTGCAGCACGCCCGGCGCAATACCGAGTTTCTGCGCCGCCCCCGGCTGCCAGCGCCAAGGGGTCGCCGAGGTGTCGACGTAAGGCTGCAGGTACTTGCGGAAATAGTTGTCCATCACCCCGCCGACCCCGAAGAACAGGCCGAAGTCCTCCAGCGTCGCATCCCGGGCACTGCCGGGGGCCAACGGATAACGGCCGCTGAGGGATTGCCGGTAGACGTTGACCACTTCGCTGGTCCAGGCCGCGTTCAGTTGGTTGCGCACCCCGCCCATCATGCTGTTGGTGGTCGAGCTGACCACCGACTTGACCAAGCCCTGGACCAGCGGCGGCTGGCGCTCGGCGTTCAGGCTGACCCGCGTGGCGGCGGCCGAGGCCTGGTTCTTCGCCTCGCCGAGCAGGGCATCGCCGCTGGCGCCGGACATGGCGCTGACCTGCACATAGAGCGCATTCAGGTCCGCCAGCAAGGCATCGATCGCCGCTGGCTCGCCTTCGCCCTTGTTGACCAGGGCATTGAGTTCGGCGAAGTGCGCGCTCACCGGGTCCTGCGTTTCCACTGGCGCGCTGTTGCCCGCCGGCTGTTCCTGACCCAACAAAGAGCCCAGGCGTTGCTTGAGCTGGTCGACATTGCCTTCGACCGGTTTGCCCTGGGCCGCCAGCAAGCGTTCTTCCTGTTGCAGATCGGTTTCCTTGGCCACCGCCAGCAGCAGCTTCTTCAGCGGCGAGGTCGGCCCGGAAATCACCCGCAGCACATCGGAGGCCTGGGCCACGCTGGTGATCGGCACGAAGTCGATATCGGCGAGCAAGGCATCCCACTGGCGCAGGTAGTCCTGGAAATACAGGCGCCGCACATCCGCCGCCAGGCTGGCGACATTCTGCTGTTCGGCCGGGTCACGGCCCAGCACCCATTGTTCTTCGGCCACGGTATTGGCCTGGTTCAGGCTGGTCAGCAGGAAGGCCTGCCGATAGCCCTTGACGGTGAAGAAGCCGCTCAGCGGATCGCCCAGGGGCTTGCCGCTCTTGCGACTGAACACCAGCGCCGCATCACGCCCGGCGGCCTCGTTCAGACGGAAGTCCGGCACGCCGTCCGGCAGCTTCTGGCGCTTGACCCGGTCATAGACCCGCTGCGCCACCGGCAGTTGTTGCAGTTGGCGGCGCAGGTCGTCGATCAGCCGCTCGTCCAACCGAGCATTCGGTGGACGGCGATCAAACAGCGCTTGCAGGTGCTCGCCCAGGGCCACGCGCTGCTCCGGCGGCAGATCCCGCGGCAGGCTGCGGTCCCAGTCGAGGGCGATCCAGGCCTTGATGAACTGCGGGTCGTAATGCTCGTTGTCGGCCAGCATCAGGTAGGCTTTCAGGCCCTCGTAAAGGAAGTCCGAATTGCCGCCGCCGTGCAGTTGCTCCTCGACCCGGGTCAGCAGGCGCGGCGCGAACACCGCGATCAGCAATTTGCGATAGACGCTGGCGGACTCGGCTTCAAGCATGTCGCCCTGGTACAGGCCCAGGCCTTCGGCCCAGCCCGGCGCATCACCGGCCAGGTGCTTGACCGTATTGAGCAACGGCAACACCGCGAGCACCTCGCGTTGCGCCGGGCTGAGGTTCTGCACGCTCTGGCCCAGGGGCGCGACCTTCTGGTCGACCTGGGCGATATAGGCCTCGTTGGCGCGGAAGCTCACCCACCAGAGGGCGCCGACCACCAGCACCACCGCGACCGTGGTCGCCAGCACCGCGCGAGCCAGCCATTTGCGGCGCTGCTCGACCTTGGGATTGACCCCCACCAGCCCACGCTCGGCGAAAGCCACGGCGGTGAACAGCTTCTCGATGAAGTAGCTGCGCCCGCTACCGCTCTGGCGCGCCAGCTGCTGGCGATCCAGGTTCATGCTCTGGGCCATGGCACCGATCAGGCGGTCGATGGGGCTGCCTTCCTGGGTGCCGCTGGTGAAGTACACCCCACGCAACAAGGCGCGATCTTCATAGGCATTGGGCTTGAACACGCCGTCGAGGAAATCCTCCAGGCAGGTCTTCAACGCGCCGAACTGCTGCGGAAAACCGTAGATCAGGTCGCGCCGCGCCGGGTCACGTTCCTGTTGCAGACGCTCCACCAGCCGTGCGTTGAGACGTTGTTCGAGCCCCATGAACTCTTCTTGAAAACGCACCAGCGGACCGGCGGCGTTCTTGCCGTCGTCCAGCTCGAAGGTCATGCCCCAGACCTGGGCCCGCTCTTCCTTGCTCAGGGCATCGAAGAACTCCATGAACCCCGGCACCAGGTCGAGCTTGGTCAACATCAGGTAGATCGGGAAACGCACGCCGAGCTGGGTATACAGCTCCTGGATCCGCGCACGGATCGCCGTGGCATGGGCGGCGCGCTCGGCCTCGGTGCTGAGCAACAGGTCCGACAGGCTGATGGCGATAAAGGCACCATCGATAGGCCGCCGCGAACGCTGGGTTTTCAGCAGATCGAGGAAACCCAGCCAGGCCGCCTTGTCCACCTGGGCATGGCTGTCCTGGGTGGTGTAGCGGCCGGCGGTGTCCAGCAGCACGGCTTCGTCGGTAAACCACCAGTCGCAGTTGCGCGTACCGCCGACACCGCGAATCGCCCCGGCGCCGAACTGCGCAGCCAGGGGAAAATGCAGCCCGGAGTTGACCAGCGCGGTGGTCTTGCCCGAACCCGGTGGGCCAATGATCACGTACCACGGCAGCTCGTAGAGGTTGCGGCGTTCGTCGCCGCCGAGCTTGGCTTTCTTGAGCAGCGCCAGGGCCTCGGCCATGCGCTGACGCAGGGTCGCCAACTCTTCGGCGGTGGCGACACTGGCGGGGTCCGGCGGGGTTTCCGCGGCCAGGCTCTGCATGACCTTGGCTGCCTGGCGCCGGGCCTGGATCAGACGGAACACGCGGTAGCCGATCCATACCGCGAAGATCAGCACGATCAGCGTCCAGCGCCGACCTTCCGGCACCAGCACTTCCAGCAGCGGACCGACGAACCAGATGATCAGGCTCAGGGCGATCAGCCCCAGCAGCGGGATCACCCAGCGAATGACAAAACCGAAAAACGCCTTCACTCGACTCCCTCCGCCAAGACTGTGATTTCCACCCGACGATTCTTCGCCCGGCCCTCGGCCGTGGCATTCGAAGCCAGCGGCTCGGTGTCGCTACGCCCTTCGGCGCCGAAGCGCTCCGGCTGGCCGGTCTTCGCCACGAGGATCTGCAACACCTGCTCGGCTCGGGCCTGGGACAGCGCCCAATTGGACGGGAAGCGCAGGGTCGCGATGGGCCGGTTATCACTGTGCCCAGTGATCCGCACCTGGCCCTTCACTTTGCGAATGGCATCGGCGATGCGCAGCATCAGTGGCTGGTAGTCGTCGACGATGCTGGAGCTGGCCGAGGCGAACAGTTCGTCGCCGCGAATAGTCACCACCGAGCGGTCGACCTTGTCTTCCACGGCGACCTTGCCGGCCTTGATGTCATCGGCGAGGAAACCGGCCAGACGTGGTCGCTCCACCACCTTGGGCTGTACCACCGGACGGTCGATGGTCTGCACCGGGATCTCGCCCAGGGCATGGATATTGCGAAACACCGGCTCGGCGTCAGCGGCCAGCTTCAGGCGCAGACCGAACAGCAGGGCCAGCAACAGCGCCAAGCCAATGGCGATGCCGACCCAAGGTGGCATGAACTGACTCAGGCGATCACGCACCACCGTCAGGCCGCGCCAATGCGGCGACAGCTCGCGCTCATACTCGCCACGGGCACTGCGGATCGCCGCGCTGGTCCGTTCGCGCAGGGCATCGAGCTGGCTGCGACCGTCGATCATCACCCGGTAACGGCCTTCGAAGCCCAGGCAGATACACAGGTACAACAGCTCCAGCAGGTACAGGCGCTCGCGCGGGCTCTGCAGGCAATGGTCGAGCAACTGGAAGACCTTCTCGCCGCCCCAGGCTTCGTTGTGCACGGTGATCAGCAGGCTCTGCTTGCCCCAGTCGCCGGCACTGCCCCAAGGCGTGCTCAGCACCGCCTCGTCAAGGGCCGTGCACAGCGCGTAGCGCGCCAGCAACACATCGTTGCGCGCCACCCCGGCGCCTTCGGCACGTTCCTCGAACTGGCGCAGGTAAGCCAGCAACTGCGCCCGCAGGCTGGCCGGCGCCGGGTGCGCGATGGTGTTACGCAGGCGCGTCAGCAAGGCCAGCAAGGGGCCGGCGGCGCTCTCCAAGGGGTTCAGGCCTTGGGACTGACCGATCGGCAGCGGCGCGGCCGGCACCGACAGTGGCGCCACCGGTTCGGCGCGGGCGGGCTCCGGCGCCCGGCCACCGGGACGCGGCATGAACTGGGTACGGTCGTTGGCGGGCAGCGCTTGGCCCGACGGATCATCATTGGCATTCATCGCGGCTTATCCTCGGATTGCCCAGAAGGCCAGGTTCAAGCCGGGAAAATCGCCGGCGACATGGAAGGCGAAACCGCCGGAGTTCACCAGTTGCTTCCAGTGCTCGCTGCCGCGGTCGAGTTCGTAGTAGGTGGACCCGGCATGGAACGGAATCTGCCGCGGCGCCACCGGCAACGGCAGCAGGCCGATGCCCGGCAGCTGCAGGTTGACCAGGTCGCGGATGTGCTCCACCGAACCCACCTTGCTCTGCTGGGCGAAGCGCCCGCGCAGGGTTTCGCTGGGGATATCGGCGCGCACCACGAGGATGAAGCTGGCGCTGTCGATCAGGCTGCGATCGGCCAGCATCGCCACGTGGATACCGTAGGCTTTCTCGACAATCGGAATCGGCGTCGCCTTGCTGTCGATCAGCATCGACAGGGCTTCGCGCAGGGCCTGCATGACCGGCGCAAAGCTCAACGCCAGGTCGTCGTGTTGATACACCGGGAACGCGGCCGGGCGCCGAGCGCTGCTGGAGAACGTGGAAAACTCGCCGGCCAGGCTCACCAGTTCGCTGTACAAGCGCTCCGGGTGCAAGGGGCTGATCTGGTTCAAATGGCTAATCAATGGCTGGGCGCGGTTGACCAGTTGCAACAGCATGAAATCGGCAATCTCCGAGGCACCGCCGGCGCCCGAGGCCACCACCCGCCCGGCCAGGGCTTCGCCACGCTGGTGCAGCAGGCCCAGCAGTTCACTGCGGAACGCCGTCAGCGGTTTGCTCGCGGCCACATCGAGCACTGGCGGCACATAGCTGTCGTCGAGGACCAGGGCGCGGTCGGCGCGTTTCTCCTTGACCCGCACCAGACCGATGGCGGCGTAGTCGCCCAGGCCATCCTCGGCGGTCAGCAGGCGCAAGGCCCGCGAACCCAAGGCTACCGGCGCGCGGTTCTCGAATGGCGCGTTGTCGTCGCGGACTTCGCGGACCTGGCTCAGGTAACGTGCGCCACCCAGTGCCTCGCCTTCGTCGACGGTGTCCCGCGAGCCCGCACGCTTGAGCGGCAAGGCCAGGTAGACCAGGCCGTCGCGCAGGCTTGCATCGATGGTCAGCGGGCTCGGCGCCAGATCATCGTGAGGGATGTTGAACGGCGTGCCGTCCGGCAGCAGGCCCCGGGCCGAGACGATGGCCAGCTTGCCCTGGGCCAGCAGGCCCTGGTCGATCAGCAGCTCGGAAAAACCCCAGGCGCCGACGGTCAGGGGCCGGCTGCGCGCGTCGATCAGGTTTTCCAGATAACGGTCATGCTGCTGGAAGTGCTGCGTTCCAATGAACATGCCTTCCGACCAGACCACTCGATTGTTCCAGGACATGGCTTCTCCGTTTGCCTAGGGGGCGGTGCGGGTTGGGGTCACGACGATGGCGCTGCGCACGGCGCGCACATCGAGGCTGATCTGATAGTCGTTGAGCTGCTTGGGCACGATGGTCAGCAACGTGCGCCAGAGCGCCTGGTCGATTTCGCGGTAGCCCACCACCAGGCCGACCTGGCGGGTCGCGGGGTTGAGTACCCGCTCGATGTCCAACTGCTCGCCGGGCTGGACCAGAACTTCATCCTGATCGATCAGGTCCACGCCGAGGGTCGCCTGGGCGCGGTCGGCCAGGGCGAAGTAGTCGGCGCGGTTGAAGTTGGCGCTGTTCTTCAGCTCGAAAATCCGCACGCGCACGGGGGCGGGCACGCCATCGGCACCGGGGTTGAGCCCGGCAATGGCATGGAAATGCAGAGAAGCGGTAGCGCTATCGGCAACAGGCGCGTCGGCGGGCGCTGGGGTTGGGGCTGCCGCGTCCTTGGCACATGCGCCGAGCAGCAGCGTGAGGGCTGCGGCCAGTAAAACTCGGTGAATCATCCTGCGTCCTCAATGACGTTATGAACTTTCCGTTAAATCCTGTTTTGCGACCAACCGTTGGAACTGTGGTGGCGGTACTGGCCTCTTCGCGGGCAAGCTCCGCTCCCACAGGTTTTGAGCCGTACACAAAACCTGCGTACGACTCGTTCTACTGTGGGAGCGGAGCTTGCCCGCGAAGAGGCCCTCAAGCCCGCCTCCCACCGCTCAGACAACCCCCGCAGCTACAAACTCTTGCGCAACCGCGCACTGTGTTCCTCATACGCCCGACTGAACTCCCGCCCAAACAAATCCTGGAAATCCTCTTCGGCCTCACGGGAAATATTCGTGTACAGCTCGGTGAACTGCTGCCAGTACTGGGCCTGGCGCGAACCGCTGAACAGGTTCGACAAACCGCCGGGCTTGCCCATGCGGGTCTCAAGCTCCGACGGTTCGAAACGCTTGAGCAGGTGCTTGATCGCCGCCTCCACCCCAGCCATCACCGCCATCTGGTGCGCCCGCAGGTCATCGAAACTGTCGCTGACCGCCTGGTCCGGAGCCATGAACGCCTGGTTGCCGTGACGCAGCAGCAAGAGCAGCGCTTCATCGGCATTCGGGGCGAATTTCAACGGGTTGTTTTCCACCGGGCGAATCAGCGTCTGCTGCATGCGGAACTCGCCCTTGAGACTGCTACGGGCCCGCAGCACATCGATCAGGCCCTCGACCATCAGCCGGTAGCTGCGGCCGATGGCTTCCATCTGCGCCTCCACCTGGGCGGTGTCGAGTCGCAACTGGTCAAGGCCGGCACCGCGCAGGAAGGCTTGCAGCAGATCGGCTTGAGCGGTACCGCTCGACACCGCCACGGGGGCCGGCGGACTAACCGGGGCCACTGCCGGCGTGACCGTGGGCGTGGGAATCGGTGTCGGTGTCGGTGTCGGTGTCGGCTCGACGATAGCCTCGGCAACAGGCATGGCTATCGGCGTACTGACCGGCGCCTTGGGCGTGTCGCCGAACAGATCCCAATCCTCGGGAATCACCCCCGCACCCGGCGCTTTCGGCACGACCAGCGGGGCCGGGCTGATCACCGGAGTCGGCGGACGAAAGTCATGCTGCTGGGCCGGCACGTGGTCCGACTGGGTCGCCGGTGGAACGCTCGACGGCGCCAGGAAATCGAACAGATCAGGCAGCGTGTCCATCGCCGAACCGCCCTGGAAATGCGCGGCCGGAATGTTCACCGGCGATACTACCGGCACCGCGGCCGCCCGCCCCATCAGCGCTTCGAAACTGTTGGACGAATCGCCCCCCGACAGGCTTTCATGGGCCAGTTGCAGGTTGAAATCGATGCGCACGCGGATCTCGTACTCACCGATGCGGATGATTTCGCCGTCCTGCAACGGTTCGCTGTTACCTCGACGCAAACGAATACCGGCCTGAACCAACTCCACGCCATTGGTACTGTTATCGGTCAGATAGTAACGACCGTCCTTGTATTGAATAACGCAATGTTTCGAGGAAACTAGCCGCTCCGGATCAGGTAGAACCCAGTCATTCTCGGAACTACGGCCAATCGCCATCATCCCGGTATCCATGGATTTCTCCGGACATTGACCAGGGGTGATCTTGTGATAACTAGTGATAGTCAAACACAGCGACATTGCGCCTCCTTGCAGTACATCCACGCACGAGCCACCCAGCGCAAACACCTTGCGCCAGGCCTCGCCAGGGCCATGAGAATCCTGGAAAAAACCTATCTATTTCAGCCAGTTCGCCGAATCTAGCGGATTCTACCTACAAAATGATGAAAAACGCACACGGTCCGACTCAGCGGTCGACAGCCTTGACGATTGTGTCACAACGGTAACAAAGGGCCGATAGCTTACCTTGACAAGCTATAACTACTACACCAAAAATGCACAACTTCTTGTTTACAAGTGATAGCTCAATGATATCACGCTGTATATGCCAACAAGAAATATGAGAGCTTTCCGAAGGAACTTTCGGGACAGATGCCTGACTATCCAGCAGGCCGATAAGGAGATCGAATTTGGTGGATGTGTCGTTGTTGCTCGCCGCTGTTTCAGCGAACTCGCCCTGTGGCGAGGACCTGGAATATGACGCGCAATTCTTGCAATTGGAGCGTGATGCCCAAGGTAAACCCGAGCGCATCATGGGCGACTCAGTGCAAGCGGCCGAACCACCGGCGTGGCGCGCCATCGAGCAGTCGAGCACGGCGCTCCTGCAACGCAGCAAAGACCTGCGCATCACCCATTTCCTCGTGCAAAGTGCCCTGGCCCTCGACGGCCTGCCCGGGTTCGCCAACGCCCTGACCCTGGTCAGCCAGATGCTCCAGCGATACTGGGCCGAACTCTATCCGCTGCTTGACGCCGATGACGACAACGACCCCACGGTGCGGATCAACGCGCTCTCGGGTCTGGCCTGCGAGACCAATATCCGCCTGCTGCGCGAAAGTGTGCTGACCCGCTCCCGGGCCTTCGGCACCGTGACCCTGCGCGCCGCGTTGAATGCCAGCGGCCTGCAAGGCTTCTCCGACGAAAGCCTGAACACCGACGAACTGTCCGGCGCCCTGCGCGACAGCGACCCCGAGCAACTGGTCGCCATGCGCGCGGCGCTCAGCGAAGCCCGCAGCGCCGTCGACGCCATCGAGCGTTTCGTCAGCGACCAGGTCGGCTCGGCCGAGGGCGTGGATCTTGGCGCCCTGCGCCAACCGCTCAAGCTGGCCTTGCAGATCCTTGCCGAATACGCGCCCGGCACTGACACCGGCGAATCGACCGTGACCGAATACGAGGCGGAGCCCGCCGTGCATGGCAGCGACAGCGCCGCCCCGATCGTCACGCGCAGCGCGCCGCCGGGCGAGATCGGCAACCGCGACGACGTCCTGCGCAGCCTGGAACGGCTGCTGAGTTACTACGCCCGCCACGAGCCCTCGAGCCCGTTGCCGGTGCTGTTGAACCGGGCCAAGAACCTGGTGCACGCCGACTTCGCGACCATTGTGCGCAACCTGATTCCCGACGGTCTGTCCCAATTTGAAAACCTGCGGGGCCCCGAGGGCGAATAAGCCCGTCGAGACCGCGCCGCTTAGTTAACGGCAACCACCGATAACGCCAACACCGTCGCTTGAGCGACCAGGAGCAACAACGTGGCGAACACCAGCTCTCAGAAATTTATTGCGCGCAACCGCGCGCCACGGGTCCAGATCGAGTACGACGTAGAACTCTACGGCGCCGAGAAAAAGGTCCAGTTGCCTTTCGTCATGGGCGTGATGGCCGACCTCGCCGGCAAGCCCGTCGAGCCCCTGGCACCGGTGGCTGACCGCAAGTTCCTGGAAATCGACGTCGACAACTTCGACTCGCGCCTCAAGGCCATGCAGCCACGGGTGGCGTTCCACGTACCGAACGAACTGACCGGTGAAGGCAACCTGAGCCTGGACATCACCTTCGAAAGCCTGGACGACTTCAGCCCGGCCAACGTCGCGCGCAAGGTCGATGCCCTGAACAAGCTGCTCGAAGCCCGTACCCAACTGGCCAACCTGCTGACCTACATGGACGGCAAGACCGGCGCCGAAGAAATCATCATGAAGGCCATCAAGGATCCGGCGTTGCTCCAGGCCCTGGCAAGTGCGCCAAAGCCCCAGGACTCCGAGCCCAGCGCTTAATCAGGACGAACGATCATGACCCAGTTGCAGCAAGACAATCAGACGTTGCCCGGCACCACCACCGAGCCCAGCGAATTCGCCAACCTGCTGATGCAGGAATTCAAACCCAAGACCGAGCGTGCCCGCGAAGCCGTCGAGGGCGCCGTGCGCACCCTGGCCGAACAGGCCCTGGCGCAGACCGACCTGGTGTCCAACGACGCCATCAAGTCGATCGAGTCGATCATCGCCGCCATCGACGCCAAGCTCACCGCGCAGGTCAACCAGGTGATCCATCACCCTGAGTTCCAGCAACTGGAAAGCGCCTGGCGCGGTCTGCATTACCTGGTCAACAACACCGAAAGCGACGAACAGCTGAAGATCCGCGTGCTGAACATTGCCAAGCCGGAACTGCACAAGACCCTGAAGAAATTCAAGGGCACGGCCTGGGACCAGAGCCCGATCTTCAAGAAGATGTACGAAGAAGAATACGGCCAGTTCGGCGGCGAGCCCTACGGCTGCCTGGTGGGCGACTACTACTTCGACCAGTCGCCGCCGGATGTCGAGCTGCTCGGCGAGCTGTCCAAGGTCTGCGCGGCGATGCACGCGCCGTTCATTGCCGCCGCCTCGCCGACCGTGATGGGCATGGGCTCGTGGCAGGAGCTGTCGAACCCGCGCGACCTGACCAAGATTTTCACCACCCCGGAATACGCCGGCTGGCGCTCGCTGCGTGAATCGGAAGACTCGCGCTACATCGGCCTGACCATGCCGCGCTTCCTGGCGCGCCTACCCTATGGCGCCAAGACCGACCCGGTGGAAGCCTTCGCCTTCGAAGAAGACACCGACGGCGCCGACAGCGCCAAGTACACCTGGGCCAACGCGGCCTACGCCATGGCGGCGAACATCAACCGTTCGTTCAAGCACTACGGCTGGTGTTCGCGGATTCGCGGCGTCGAATCCGGCGGCGAAGTGCAGAACCTGCCGGCCCACACCTTCCCCACCGACGACGGTGGCGTGGACATGAAGTGCCCGACCGAAATCGCGATCTCCGACCGTCGCGAAGCCGAGTTGGCGAAAAACGGTTTCATGCCGCTGCTGCACAAGAAGAACACCGATTTCGCCGCGTTCATCGGCGCCCAGTCGCTGCAGAAACCGGCCGAATACGACGACCCGGACGCCACCGCCAACGCCAACCTGGCCGCGCGCCTGCCGTACCTGTTCGCCACTTGCCGCTTTGCCCATTACCTCAAGTGCATCGTGCGCGACAAGATCGGCTCGTTCAAAGAGAAGGACGAGATGCAGCGCTGGTTGCAGGACTGGATCCTCAACTACGTGGACGGCGATCCGGCCCACTCCACCGAAACCACCAAGGCCCAGCACCCATTGGCGGCGGCGGAAGTGGTGGTCGAGGACGTCGAGGGCAACCCGGGTTACTACACCTCCAAGTTCTTCCTGCGCCCGCACTACCAACTCGAAGGCCTGACGGTGTCGTTGCGCCTGGTGTCGAAACTGCCGTCGGCGAAAGGGGCATAACCCCGAACCTTGTGGGCAACACCACGCCTTGTAGGAGCCGAGCTTGCTCGCGATCGAGTGCGCAGCACTCGCAAAACCGGAGAACGCGGTCTTCCTGAAAGACCCTGTACTCAGGATTTACGACCGCTTCGCGGTCGATCGCCAGCAAGCTGGCTCCTACAAGGGACCGCGTCATCCGCAACAACAGTGAACCCACCCCTACCCGGCGGGTCCTGGCTAACAACATCGTGGTGAAGACCACACTGGAGAAAACATGGCTGTTGATATCTTCATCAAGATCGGCGACATCAAGGGCGAGTCCCAGGACAAGGCCCACAAAGAGGAAATCGATGTCCTCAACTGGAGCTGGGGCATGTCCCAGTCCGGCAACATGCACATGGGCGGTGGCGGCGGCGCCGGCAAGGTCAATATCCAGGACCTGTCGCTGACCAAGTACGTCGACAAGGCCTCGCCGAACCTGATGATGCATTGCGCCAGCGGCAAGCACATCGACAAGGTCACCCTGGTGGTGCGCAAGGCCGGTGGCGAAAGCCAGGTCGAGTACATGAAAATCGACCTGGAAGAAGTGCTGGTCACCTCCCTGAGCACCGGCGGTTCGGGCAGCGATGATCGCCTGACCGAAAACGTCACCCTGAACTTCGCCCAGGTCATGGTCGAGTATCAGGAACAGAAAGCCGACGGCTCCAAGCAAGGCGGCCCGGTCAAGTTCGGCTGGAACATCCGCTCGAACACCAAGCGCTGATCCCCGTGCCCCCGACGCTCAGTGTCGGGGGCATCTGGCGTTACCCCGAATTCGATTCATTGCCGGTGTCCAAGCATGGCCAAGCCTTCGTTTCCCGTTCAGTGGCGCTGCCGCCCCGCAGTGTCCAGCCCCTGTGACGTCGCGCGATGAGCAACGTGCCGGGCGACCTCACCCTGCGCGAACGCCTGCAGCCGTCGCTGCTCGACCGCCTGACCGACGACGAGCCGGGCACTCTCCAGGAAGGCAGCGACAAGCGCGTGCTGTCCCTGAGTCAACTCAAGGCCTCAGTGCTGCGTGACCTGACCTGGCTGCTCAACAGCACCAGCCTGCTCGACGCCGACGCCACCCTGCACACCCCGGCCGGCACTTCGGTGATCAACTACGGCCTGCCGGCGCTGGCGGGCAACAGTGCGTCGAGCATCGATGTGGTCGCCCTCGAAGGCCTGATCCACACCGCCATCACCACCTTCGAACCGCGCATCCTCAGCCATACGCTGCGGGTCCGGGCCCAGGTCGCCCACGGCGAGATGAACCACAACGCCCTGAGCTTCGAGATCGAAGGCGATCTCTGGGCATTGCCGGCCTCATTGCCGCTGCTGCTGCGCACCGACCTCGATCTGGAATCCGGCCATGTGCGCGTGGTCCCCGCCGAGCAACGGAGACGCTCATGAACCCGCGCCTGCTCGACCTGTACAACCAGGAGCTGCAACACGTGCGCGAAAGCGCCGCCGAGTTCGCCAAGGAATATCCGAAGATCGCCGGGCGCCTGACGCTGTCCGGGCTCGACTGCGCCGACCCTTATGTCGAGCGCCTGCTGGAAGGCTTCGCCTACCTCACCGCGCGGGTCCAGCTCAAGCTCAATGCCGAGTACCCGACCTTCACCCACAACCTGCTGGAAATCGCCTACCCGCATTACCTGGCGCCAACGCCATCGATGACCGTGGTGCAACTGCAGACCGATCCGGACGAAGGCTCCCTGGCTGGCGGTTTCACCCTGCCCCGCGACAGCGTATTGCGCGCCACCCTGGGCAAGGACACCCAGACCTCCTGCGAATACCGCAGCGCCCATGCGGTGACGCTGTGGCCATTGCAGGTCAGCCAGGCCGAGTACTTCGGCAACCCGTCGGCGGTGCTTGGGCGCCTGGCCGCCAGCGAGCCGAAAGCCAAGGCCGGCCTGCGCCTGACCTTGCGTACCGGCGCCGAGTTGCCGTTCAACCAGCTCGAACTGGACAGCCTGCCGCTGTACCTCAACGGTGCCGACGAGCAACCGTTTCGCCTCTACGAGCAACTGCTGGGCAATGCCTGCGCGGTGTTCGCCCGTGCCCCGGGCGGCGACTGGGTCGAACGCCTGCCCGCCGATGCCCTGCGCGCCTGTGGCTTCGACGACCGCGAAGCGGCGATGCCGGTGGTGGCCCAAGCCTTCCAGGGTTATCGATTGCTGCAGGAATACTTCGCCCTGCCCCAGCGTTACCTGTTCGTCGAATTCGCCGAACTGGGTCGCGCGGTCAAACGCTGCGCCGGCCAGGAGTTGGAACTGATCGTGCTGTTCGAGCGCTTCGACCCGAGCCTGGAAAGCAGCGTCGGTGCCGCCCAGTTCGTGCCGTTCTGCACCCCGGCGATCAACCTGTTTCCGCGTCGGGTGGACCGTATCCACCTATCCGAACGGGTCAATGAACACCATGTGATCGCCGACCGCACCCGGCCCATGGACTTCGAGATCCACTCGCTGACCGCCGTCACCGGCCACGGCACCGGGCCCGACCAGCCGTTCCTGCCGTTCTATGCCGTGCGCGATCCGTCCCGCTACGGTCGTGACCAGGCCTACTACAGCCTGCGCCGCGAACCGCGGGTGCTGTCCAGCGAACAACGACGCAAAGGCACCCGCTCGACCTACGTCGGCAGTGAAACCTTCATCAGCCTGGTGGACAACCGCCAGGCGCCCTACGGTCACGACCTGCGCCAACTGGGCGTCAGCGCGCTGTGCACCAACCGCGACCTGCCGCTGTTCATGAACGTCGGCAGCGGCAAGAGCGACTTCACCCTGGCCGACAGCGCCCCGGTCTCGGCGATCCGCTGCCTGGCCGGGCCCAGCCGCCCAAAGGCCAGCCATGCCCACGACAACCAGGCCTGGCGCCTGATCAGCCAACTGTCACTGAACTACCTGTCGCTGAGTGAAGCCGGCCAGGGTGCCGCCGCTCTGCGCGAACTGCTGCGCCTGTATGGCGAAAGCAACGACGCCGCCCTGCAATTGCAAATCGAGGGCCTGCGCGAGGTCAGCAGCAAGCCCTGCACCCGGCGCCTGCCGATGCCCGGGCCGATCGTCTTCGGCCGTGGCCTGGAGATCACCCTGGAATTCGATGAAAACGCGTTTCGCGGCACCGGGGTGTTTCTCCTCGGCGCGGTGTTCGAACGCTTCCTGGCACGCTATGTGTCGATCAACAGTTTTACCGAGACGGTGATCCGTACCACCGAACGCGGCGAGATCATGCGATGGAAAGCCAAGCCCGGACGCCGTCCGACCCTGTGAGCACGCTCACAGCGATGCAGGCCGAACCCTGGGAGTACGATTTCTTCCAGGCATTGCGCCGTATCGAGTGCGAATCGCCGCAGCTGCCGCGCTTCGGTCATTCCCAGCGCCTGGCCGACGACCCGTTGCGCCTCGGCCAGCAGCTTGACTGTGCCTTCGCCCCGGCCACGTTGGCCTCCATGACCCCGGCCAGTGACACCACGCCGGCCCGGCTGGAGCAGTTCTTCTTCGGCCTCGGCGGGCCCAACGGCCCGTTGCCGCTGCACCTGACCGAGTACATGCGCGAGCGCCAGCGCAACAACGCCGACAGCACCAGCAAGCGTTTCCTCGATGTGTTCCACCATCGCCTGCTAAGCCTGTTCTATCGGGCCTGGGCCGAGGCGCGGCCGACCGTCAGCCATGACCGCCCGGACGACGACTACTGGTCCGCGCGGCTCGCCGCCCTGAGTGGCCGGGGCATGCCCAGCCTGCTGAAACAGGGGCTGATCCCGGACACCGCCAAGCTGCATTTCAGCGGCCACCTCGCCGCCCAGACCCGCTACCCGGACGGCCTGCGTGCCATCCTCCAGGAGTATTTCGGGCTGCCGGTGCAGATCGAGGAATACGTCGGCCAATGGCTGCACCTGCCGGAGCGCAGCCGCGTCGGTGTCAGCGCGAATCAGTTGGGTGTCGACTTCTGCCTGGGCCGGCATGTCTGGGACCGCCAGCACAAATTCCGCATCCGCGTCGGCCCGCTCAAGCTGGCCGACTACATGGGCCTGCTGCCCGACGGTGAACCCTTCCGCCACCTGGTGGCCTGGGTCGCCGAATACCTGGGGCACGAGCTGGATTGGGACCTGAACCTGGTCCTGGAACAACCGCAAGTGCCCAAGCTGCAACTCAACGGCCAATTCCGCCTGGGTTTCAACACCTGGCTCGGCCAACCCCAAGAAGACGCCAAGGACCTGATCCTGGCCCGGCACTACGCCGATCAGGCCACCTCGGCCCACCATTCAAGGAGCCCGGAGCATGGGTGAAATCAGTCGCGCCGCGTTATTCGGCAAACTCAACAGCGTTGCCTACAAGGCCATCGAAGCCGCCACGGTGTTCTGCAAACTGCGGGGCAATCCGTATGTGGAGCTGAGCCACTGGCTGCATCAGTTGCTGCAATTGCAGGACTCCGACCTGCACCGCCTGATCCGCCAGTTCAATCTCGAGCCAGCGCGCCTGGCCCGCGACCTGACCGACGCGCTGGACCGCCTGCCGCGTGGTTCGACCTCGATCACCGACCTGTCGTCCCACGTCGAAGAAGCCGTGGAGCGCGGCTGGGTCTACGGCAGCCTGATGTTCGGCGAAAGCCAGGTGCGCACCGGCTACCTGATCCTCGGTATCCTCAAGACTCCGAGCCTGCGCCATGCCCTGCTGGCGCTGTCGGCGGAGTTCGACAAGATCAAGGTCGAGGCCTTGAGCGAGCGCTTCG
Organism: Pseudomonas sp. GW821-FHT03C07; assembly: GCF_059420925.1. Classification (NCBI taxonomy): domain Bacteria; kingdom Pseudomonadati; phylum Pseudomonadota; class Gammaproteobacteria; order Pseudomonadales; family Pseudomonadaceae; genus Pseudomonas; species Pseudomonas sp. GW821-FHT03C07. Next base: position 172,064 of record NZ_JBWKUQ010000008.1, on the reverse strand, counting down.
ACGAATACGTCGGCGACTCGCCGGAAAATCACCTCGGCGCCAGCGACGGCTTCACCTCCGCTGCCGTGCCGGGCGAAGCCAGCGGCGCCATGGCCCCCAGCGCCATGGGCAAGCAGGAAGCCCTCAAGCGTTTCACCGTGGACCTGACCGAACAGGCCCGTAGCGGCAAGCTCGACCCGATCGTCGGGCGCGATGAAGAGATCCGCCAACTGGTGGATATCCTGATGCGCCGCCGCCAGAACAACCCGATCCTTACTGGCGAGGCCGGCGTCGGCAAGACCGCCGTGGTCGAAGGTTTCGCCCTGCGCATCGTTGCCGGTGACGTGCCGCCGGCCTTGAAAGATGTCGAACTGCGCAGCCTTGATGTCGGCCTGCTGCAAGCCGGCGCAAGCATGAAGGGCGAGTTCGAACAGCGCCTGCGCCAGGTCATCGAAGACGTCCAGGCCTCGCCCAAGCCGATCATCCTGTTTATCGACGAAGCCCACACCCTGGTCGGTGCCGGTGGCGCCGCCGGTACTGGTGACGCGGCCAACCTGCTGAAACCGGCGCTGGCGCGCGGCACCTTGCGCACCGTGGCCGCGACCACCTGGGCCGAGTACAAGAAGCACATCGAGAAAGACCCGGCCCTGACCCGCCGTTTCCAGGTGGTGCAGGTCGCCGAGCCATCGGAAGACAAGGCCCTGCTGATGATGCGTGGCGTCGCCTCGACCATGGAAAAACACCACCAGGTGCAGATCCTCGACGAAGCGCTGGAGGCTTCGGTGAAGCTGTCGCACCGCTATATTCCGGCGCGCCAGTTGCCGGACAAATCCGTCAGCCTGCTGGACACCGCCTGTGCCCGGGTCGCCATCAGCCTGCATGCGGTGCCCGCTGAAGTGGATGACAGCCGTCGACGTATCGAAGCGCTGGAAATCGAGTTGCAGATCATTGCCCGCGAACATGCCATTGGCGTCGATACCGGCCCCCGCCGCAGCAACAGCGAAAACCTGTTGAACGCCGAACGCGAGCGCCTGGCCGAGCTGGAAGTGCGCTGGGCCGATGAGAAAGCCCTGGTGGACGAACTGCTCGCCACCCGCGCCGAGCTGCGCGCAAGCGCCGGCGTGGTGGACAGCGATATCGAACTGGGCCACGCGCTGCGGGAAAAACTGGTCGACCTGCAACAACGCCTCAGTGCCCTGCAAGGTGAAACCCCGTTGATCCTGCCGACCGTGGACTACCAGGCGGTGGCCTCGGTGGTCGCCGACTGGACCGGCATTCCGGTGGGCCGCATGGCCCGCAACGAACTGGAAACCGTGCTCAACCTCGATCAGCACCTGCAAAAACGCATCATCGGCCAGGACCATGCGCTGCGGATGATCGCCAAGCGTATCCAGACCTCCCGCGCCGGCCTCGACAACCCGAGCAAGCCGATCGGCGTGTTCATGCTCGCCGGAACCTCGGGCGTGGGCAAGACCGAAACCGCCCTGGCCCTGGCCGAAGCCATGTACGGCGGCGAGCAGAACGTCATCACCATCAATATGAGCGAGTTCCAGGAAGCTCATACCGTTTCGACGCTCAAAGGCGCACCGCCCGGCTATGTCGGTTATGGCGAAGGTGGCGTGCTGACTGAAGCCGTGCGGCGCAAGCCTTACAGCGTGGTGTTGCTGGACGAGGTGGAAAAGGCCCACCCGGACGTGCACGAGATCTTCTTCCAGGTCTTCGACAAGGGCGTGATGGAGGACGGCGAAGGCCGGGTGATCGACTTCAAGAACACCCTGATCCTGCTCACCACCAACGCCGGTACCGAGCTGATTTCGCACCTGTGCAAGGACGCCGGCAACGTGCCGGACCCGGAGGAGATCGCCAAGGCCTTGCGCCAGCCATTGCTGGAGATTTTCCCGCCGGCGTTGCTGGGGCGGCTGGTGACCATTCCGTACTACCCGCTGAGCGACACCATGCTCAAGGCGATCACCCGCTTGCAGTTGGGCCGGATCAAGAAACGCGTGGAAAGCACCCACAAGGTGGCCTTCGATTTCGACGACGGGGTGGTGGACCTGATCGTTTCGCGCTGCACCGAGACCGAAAGCGGCGGACGGATGATCGACACCATCCTGACCAACAGCCTGCTGCCGGACATGAGCCGCGAATTCCTCACGCGCATGCTCGAAGGCAAGGCGCTGGCGGGGGTGCGGATCAGTGAGCGGGATAACGAGCTGCATTACCAATTCAGCGACGCGGGCGCCTGAGCCGACGCCTTCGCGGGCAAGCTCCGCTCCCACAGGTCCTCGATCGTACACAAAATGTGGGAACGACACAGACACTGTGGGAGCGGAGCTTGCCCGCGAAGAGGCCCGCCCGAACACCACAATACCCAGAGATAACCAATGCTATTCACACAAGCCACCCGCCTGGCCCAGATCAACAGCCCCCTCGGGCCGGATGTCCTGCTGCTCAAGGACTTCGGTGGCGGCGAGGAGCTGGGGCGGCTGTTCGACTACGAATTGCACCTGACCTCCAACGACGGCGCCCTGGACCTCAACCAGTTGCTGGGCAAGCCCATGAGCCTGTCGTTGCAGGTCCAGGGCGGCCAGCGCTACTTCCACGGCATCGTCGCGCGCTGTAGCCAGAACGTCAGCCAGGGCCAGTTCGCCAGCTATTCGGTGACCCTGCGGCCCTGGCTCTGGCTGCTGACCCGCACCTCCGATTGTCGGATCTTCCAGCACCAGAGCATCCCGCAGATCATCAAGCAGGTGTTCCGCGACCTCGGCTTCTCCGACTTCGAAGACGCCCTCAGCCAGCCCTATCGCGAGTGGGAATACTGCGTTCAATACCGCGAAAGCAGCTTCGACTTCGTCAGCCGGCTGATGGAACAGGAAGGCATCTACTACTACTTCCGTCATGAAAAGGACCGCCACGTACTGGTCCTGGCCGACGCCTACGGTGCCCACCACAGCGCCCCGGGCTACGAATCCCTGCCCTACTACCCGCCGGACGGCCAGCATCGCGAACGCGATCACCTCAACGGTTGGCACCTGGCCCAGGAAGTCCAACCCGGCTCCCTGGAACTCAACGACTACGACTTCCAGCGCCCCAGCGCGCGGATCGACGTGCGTTCGGCGATGCCACGCCCGCACACCGCCGGCGACTATCCGCTGTACGACTACCCCGGCACCTACGTGCAGAGCCAGGACGGCGAGCACTACGCGCGCACCCGCATCGAAGCGATCCAGAGCCTGCATGAGCGCGTCGAGCTCAACGGCAACGCCCGCGGCCTGGGTTCCGGGCACCTGTTCAGCCTGACCGGCTTCGGTCGCCAGGACCAGAACCGCGAATACCTGATCGTCGGCGCGCGTTACTACATTGCCCAGGAAAACCTGGAGTCCGGCGCGACAGCGGCCGGCGCGCAGTTCGAAAGCAGCCTGAGCTGCATCGACGCGCAACAGAGCTTCCGCCCGCTGGCGAATACCGCGCGACCCACCGTCAAAGGGCCGCAGACCGCCGTGGTGGTGGGCCCGGCCGGCGAGGAAATCTGGACCGACCAATTCGGCCGGGTCAAGGTGCACTTCCACTGGGACCGCCACGACCAGTCCAACGAAAACAGCTCCTGCTGGATTCGCGTGTCGCAGGCCTGGGCCGGCAAGAACTGGGGTTCAATGCAGATCCCACGGATCGGCCAGGAAGTCATCGTCAGCTTCCTCGAAGGCGACCCCGACCGGCCGATCATCACCGGCCGGGTCTACAACGCCGAACAGACGGTGCCTTACGACCTGCCCGCGAATGCGACCCAGAGCGGCATGAAAAGCCGTTCGAGCAAGGGCGGCACACCGGCCAACTTCAACGAAATCCGCATGGAAGACAAGAAAGGCGCCGAGCAGCTGTACATTCATGCCGAGCGCAACCAGGACATCGTGGTCGAGGTCGACGAGAGTCACTCGGTGGGCCACGACCGCAACAAAAGCGTGGGCCACAACGAGACAGTAAGCATCGGCTCGATGCGCCTGCGCGCGGTCAAGGACGACGACATCCTGGTGGTCGGCCGCAAAAAGACCGACAGCATCAGCCAGAGCTACGTCATCGAGGTCGGCGAAAACCTGCGCCTGGTCTGCGGTGAAAGCGTGCTGGAGCTGAATGCCAGCGGCCAGATCAACCTCAGCGGCGTGCAGATCAGCTTTCATGCCTCGGGCGATGCCGAGTTCAACACCGGCGGCACCCTGCATCTGAACAACGGTGGCGGCCCCGGCGCGTCGCCCGAAGGCCAAGGCGTCAAAGGCAGCATCGACGCCAGCGTCGAGGCGATGTTCCCCAAGCCCAAATAATGAGATCCGCGAGCCATGACTTACCGCCTCAATGAATTCCAGTTCGCCTTGCCCGAGAGCGAGCTGCTGGACGCCTCGATCAATATCCTCAAGTTCCCGCAGCTGGGGACTTCGCTGATCGTCAGCCGCAGCCAGCTGGCCGACGGCGAAACCCTGCAAAGCAACTTCGACGCCCAGCTCAAGCGCCTGGAACAGCAGGTCCAGGAACTGCGCTACCAGCCGGGCCAGGCCGTGCGCCTGGGCGCGGATCAGTCAGTGGAAGGCATCGAGTTGCGCAGCCAGTTCAGCAAGGGTGCGGAGAAGGTCTTCCAGTACCAGCTCGCGCTGGTGTTGCCGGGCACCCGCAAGATGCTCGCCCTGAGCTACGTCAAGGCCGACAAGCTGGGGGATGCCGAAGCCGCGCATTGGGCGACGATCAAGCAATCGCTGCAGTTCGACCGGGTGGTGTGACGGGCGCCATGCATGTCTGACGCACTGTGGGCCGCCCGGCTGGGCGATGGACTGTCCCATACCTCGATGATGGCCGATATCCTCGGCGGCGTACTGGAGGTGGCGGCCAATGTGGCAATCACCGCACTGGCCACCGCTGCCGTGGTCGCCGCCACCGGGATCACCATCGCGACTGGCGGGCTGGGAGCCTGTGTGCTGGGCGCGGTGGTCGGGGTCATCGTCGGCGTGGCGATGAGCAAGACCGGCGCCGACAAGGGCCTGAGCAAGATGTGCGAGGACATCGGCAACAGCCTTTTCCCGCCCACGGTGCAGGCCAATATCCTCAGCGGCTCCAGCAACACCCTGATCAACTCGATCCCCGCCGCCCGCGCTGCCGGGGCTGTGCCGTCGCATGTTGCCCTGGCGGGCACGCCCGAGAGCGAAGAAGCCGCTCCCGCCGAGGCTGCGGAGCCGGGTTTCCTCGATATGGCCAAGGGCTTTTTCTCGCAGATGTGGCGGCCCACGGTGGCAACTCCGGCACCCGGTGCGGTGCCCAAACCGCTGGATCTGGTCACCTGCATGAAGCATCCGCCGATGCCGCCGCAGTTTCTCGCCGAGGGTTCGGAGAAGGTCAGCATCAACGGCCAGCCCGCCGTGCGCAGCGGGGACCGCAGCACCTGCGATGCCAGTGTGGTTTCAGCCGGACTGATCTCGCCCAACGTGACCATTGGCGGCGGTTCGGTGGTAGTACGCGAGATCCGCAGCGGCAAGACGCCCGGCGTCGGCCTGGCGATCACCGCGCTGCTGATGCTCAAGGGCAGCAAGGGCAAGTTCCTCAGCAACCTGCCATGCATGCTGTTGGCCGGGGTCAACTCCTTCGTCACCAGCCAGGCCATCGGTGCGCTGACCAACGCCATCGCCGGCTCGCCGAATCCGGTGCATGCCGCCACCGGCGCCAAGGTACTCGGTGGCGCGGACGAGCTGGACTTTGTCCTGCCCGGTATCCTGCCCATCGACTGGCAGCGTTTCTACAACAGCCGCGATGAGCGTCGCGACAGCTTGCTCGGCACGGGCTGGAGCCTGCCTTATGAAATCGGTGTGCGTATCGAAGCGCATCCCGAAGGCGGTGAACGGCTGCTCTACACCGACGAACAGGCCCGGCGTATCGACATGGGTTCCATCCCCTTGGGCGGCGCGGTGTTCAGTCCGGGAGAAGGCCTGGCCGTGCGGCGCAACGGCAACGGGCAACTGTTGATCGAGAGCGATGACGGTTTGTATCGCTTGTTCGAACCGACCCTGGCCGATCCTTCGAGCCTGCGCCTGAGCCAGTTGGGCGACCGTAACGACAACCGCCTCTATCTCGACTACGACGAGTCTGGTCGGCTGATCCGGCTGCGTGACACCTTCGATCTGGTGCAGCTGGACCTGATCTACAGCGCCCAGTGGCCCCGGCGGGTCAGCCAGATCGAACGGCTGTACCCCGATCAACAGCGCGAGGTGCTGGTCAGCTATGACTACGACAGCATCGGCGACCTGGCCGAAGTGCGCGACAGCCTGGGCCAGGTGCAACGGCGCTTCGCCTACGATAACGGGCGGCGGATGGTCGAGCACCAGTTGCCCACGGGGTTGCGCTGTTTCTATCAGTGGGCGCTGGTCGAGAACCTTGAATGGCGGGTGGTCCGGCACTGGACCGATGACGGTGACAAATATGTCTTCGACTATGACCTGAAGGCCGGCATCACCCGTGTCACAGATGGGTTGAAGCGGGTGAGTAGCCGTCGTTGGAACCCCCAGCAGCAGATCACCGAATACACCGACAACCTCGGCCACACCTGGCACTTCGAGTGGAACGACGAACGCCAGTTGCTCGGCGCCACCGATCCCCAGGGCGGGCAGCATCAATTCAGCTACGACGAAGCGGGCAACCTCAGCGTCAGCGTCGATCCACTGGGGCGCAGCGAGTCGACCTTGTGGCTGGAGCATTGGTCGTTGCCGCTGGTGGAGACCGACGCGGCGGGCAACAGCTGGCAATACCGCTACGACCCACGCGGCAACTGCACCCACGAAACCGATCCGCTGGGGCGGGTTACCCAATACCGCTTCGACGCCCAGGGCCAGGTGGTGGAGATCATCGACGCCACGGGTAAAAGCAAAACCTTGCAGTGGAACGACCTCGGGCAGTTGATTCGCCATGTGGATTGCTCGGGATCGCCGACCACCTTCAGCTACGACCGGCGCGGTCACCTGCAGGCCGTCACCGATGCCCTCGGCGAGCGCGTGACCTACCAGCACGATGCCCAGGGTCGCCTGTTGCAGAGCCAGTTGCCGGACGGTCGCGTCGAACAGTACCTGCGCGATGGCAGCGGCCAACTGACGGGATATGTCGATCCGGCCGGGCACAGCACCGGCTATCAGTACGACCGTCGCGGCCAGGTGCGCCAGCGCGTCGATGCCCATGGCCGGCAGGTGCAGTTCAGCTATGACGCCTATGGGCGTTTGCAGGCGCTGACCAATGAAAACGGCGAGAGCTATCGCTTTGCCTGGGACGCCGGCGACCGCCTTACCGAACAACGCGATCTCGACGGCAGTGCCCGGTGTTATGCCTATGACGTGCTGGATAACGCCACCCGTGTGGAATACGTTGCGGCACCATTTGGCAGTGGCCTGGCGCTGGTTCCATCAGCGCCGGTAGCGCCCATCGTTCATCGGTTGGAACGCGATGCGGTGGGTCGGCTGATCGCCAAGGTCACCGACGATGGCCGCACCGAGTATGCCTACAATCCGCTGGACCAACTCACCGCCATCACCTTTACCGACCACGACGGCCAGGCACAAAATCTCGGCTTCGCCTACGACGCCCTGGGCCAGTTGCTGGAGGAACAGAGCGCGGCGGGCAGCCTGCGGCATCACTACGATGAACTGGGCAATCTGCTCCAGACGCAGTTGCCGGATGGCCGTTGGCTCAATCGGCTGTACTACGGCAGCGGGCATCTGCACCAGATCAACCTGGACGGTCGGGTGATCAGCGATTTCGAGCGCGACCGTCTGCACCGCGAGGTATTGCGGACCCAGGGCCAGCTCAGCACCCGTAGTGAATACGACCGTGTTGGACGTTTGCGCTCGCGCTTGCGCCGCCCGTCCAACCAGCCATCAGCACTGCCGGCCCCAGCGCAGAAGCATTTCGACTACGACCCCAGCGACAACCTGATCGGCCGCCTCGACCGCCAGCCCCGTGGTGACCAACGCCAGTTGCTGCACTACGACGCGACGGGTCGGATCATCGCCAGCCAGGACAGCGTGCAGGGCCAAAGCGAAACCTTCGCCTACGATGCCGCTGCAAACCTGTTGGACGGCCCATCAGCCAGTGCTGGGCTGGTGGTGCACAACAAACTGCTGACCTATCAGGGCAAGCGTTATCGCTACGATGGGTTTGGGCGGATGATCGAGAAGCGTAGCGGCAGTCATCGGGTGCAGCGTTTTGCCTATGACGCCGAACACCGGTTGATCGAGGTACGCAATCAGGACGGTGCACGGGAAACCGTTGTGCGCATGACCTACGATCCGCTGGGGCGGCGTATCGGCAAGACCGAGCACGACAACAACGGCTATCCGCTGGGCGAAACGCACTTTACCTGGGATGGCCTGCGCTTGTTGCAGGAACACCGCAATAGCCAGACCAGCCTGTATCTGTATGCCGATAACGGCTATGAACCGTTGGCGAGGGTCGATGGTAGCGGGGAGTTGCAGAAGGTTCGTTACTACCACAACGACCTCAATGGCCTACCCGAGCAATTGACCGAAGCCGATGGCGCCACGGTGTGGCAGGCGCGGTATCAGGTCTGGGGCAACACCCTTGAAGAGATACGTGAGCCGTACTACATCGAGGAACAGAACCTGCGATTCCAGGGTCAGTACCTGGACCGGGAGACGGGGCTGCACTACAACACGTTCCGGTTTTATGATCCGGATGTGGGGCGGTTTACCACGCCGGATCCGATTGGGTTGATGGGTGGGTTCAATCTTTACCAGTACGCACCGAATCCGTCGGGATGGGTGGATCCGTGGGGATGGGAAGTCTGTCGCCTGAGTTCGGCACAAAAGAAAGCAATGGGCCCTGCACCAAAAGGAATGGTCAAACCCCATTACCATCACATCGTCCGAGAGAAAGCCCCCCGCACCTGGAAAGCACAAAACCAGCAGTACATCACCGGCGCGCAAAAAATATTGGCAAAACACAAAATCGGGCTGAACGATGACCCGAGAAACTTCACATGGGCACAGAATGGTGGGGGCAACCACTCTGTTGCGAGTGCGAAAAAAGTTTTCGAGATTCTTCAGAAGGCTGACAGCGGCGGAACCCCAAGCATTGAGAGCGCACTGAAAAGAATGGGCATGCAAATGACGGGAGGGACATTCTAAATGGATGACTCGGAAAAGATTTATGAAAACAATATAGCGGTCATCTCCAAGCTGCATGCCGCCATAGAGGCAGGCAAAACATCTGCGGTCAAAGCGACACTGGAAAAGCATCCAGACCTGCTTGGTCTCCCCTTGTATGGGCTACCGGGACACGAAACCCTGCTGCATTTGGCGGCAGAAAGCGGCCACATAGACATCTGTGAGTTATTGGTCACCATGGGTATCGCCCTGGATACCCCTGCCACCAGCTCAGGCGATACCACACCGCTATCCGGTGCGGCGCGCAACGGCCATTTGGAAGCATGCAAATGGTTGCTCGATGCGGGAGCGAGAATCGACGGTTGGCCGACAAGTGTCACAACACCTCTCATAGAGGCTGTTGTTTCCGGGCATCAGGCAGTGGTCGAATTTCTGGTCAAGCGGGGCGCCGATATCAACCGGCTCCACAGCAGGCTCAACACCACGCCTCTGGACATCGCCAATAGCTGGGATTTTCCAGGTATTGCATCGATCCTGAAAGATAACGGCGCCGTGAGCGTGATGGACGTTATCCGCGAGCCTGGGAGCGAATATGGTGGCGCCATTGTCAGTTTTGTTCACAACACCGCCGGCTGGGTTCTGCCCGCTCAAGTAAGCCCCGTAACGACTATAAAAAACGTTGATCTGCGTATCAGCTGCATCGACAGCAAGAATAAATTCAAGCTGTTGTTTACTGTCGGACTGTTCAACCAGTCTCCCAGGACAGAGCTTTTTTTCTGTTTGCCCGGGGATTGGCCGTTGACCCGCTCTGGCCTCAACACCGACAGCACGTGGGCATTTCCTACTCAAATGTTGTCTCGACTGGCAAACGAAACGCTTGAAAACGGCTCATTGAAAGAAGGGCAGCTCATTCGGCGAACTGACCCCGCCTATTCGGACCTAGGGTGGCCAGCAGATATTGATGCATTGGTCACTGTTGATAAAGTTTGGAACAAAGACTCCTCGAACGAACCAATACCCGATGAGGACAAAGTCATGCTGTACGTGCTGGCGCCGTTGAAATTCACCAAAAAAGGGGCACCTGATGAAGCTGCGCTCGCCGCATTGGCAGGCAGCAGGCGCGCAGCAAGCTGGGCTAAGCTAGCCATTCCAGCCGCCATTACTGAATGATATTTTTAGTAACTATAAGATCAGTATGCGACCGAGACCCTGAAAGATATTGCGTTTTTATGCAATCTAGCCATTGATCTCCGTCGCGTACTTATTTCTGAAAACTCACAAATTTACCAATCCGACACCATGCTCTCCCACCCGTTGCTAGCAGATGAAGCATCCCACCAAAAAACCTCATATTTCCCACGCACTTCTGCGCATGAGGGATATCGCCCGCACCGCCAGTAATAAGCTACAGTTTTCCTGTCGCTGAAAACTCAGCGATACGGGGTTCGCAGCCCGGTTGTGAATAGGCACACAGCGTCGCAAAAGCGGCTGCTTAAGGAGCCTAACAATGACAAATAACATTACCCCCAATCTGCCTCTCACTCGCAAAGCACCTAGCGCAGCCGGCAAAGCGGTATACCTGCGTAAAATCTCTGACGTCCCTGACCTACGTCTCGCGACTGCTCGAAACGGCTGAACTCAATGGCGACGAAATCAGCCTGCATACCAACCCCGTCGAACGGGCGCTGTTCTGGGGCATGCTGCATTCGGTGGAAGTCGCTCGGGCGGTGGTGGATGCGTTGCTGGAAGGCTCGCCCCCGTCTCATCCTGCATCGCCCTTGTAGCGCCTGGACATGAGGAGACTCGGGTAATCAGAGCCTGATCCGTATCCCCTGAAAATTCCGGTAACGATCAAGCTGCTTTTTTTCAGACCGTTACCGGGATCACTGCTCCGAGTAGCTTTTACTGGTTAGTAATGCATCATTTTGGCTGAATGCATTGGAGCTGATGAAAGGCTTGGCGACTATAGCCCGGAGAATTTTGAAATCCTTATGTTGTTTATTGATGACCATGAAATCGTTGTCACTACAAGCGTGCCAACCGAAGCCAGCAACCTGCTGTGGTACACATCTGAACCTCATAAGCATAATATTCGCCACTTGCTGGCAGCTTTCATAGCATCAGCGACTGAGCATCGACCTGAGTCGATCACGACATCCAAATCGGCCCATTTCCTCAAGCTCGGCCTGACTGACGCAGGGATACTCGAACTCCCCGCAGACTCTGGGCTGATACTGACGGTCGATCTGGACCTGCATATCGCCGCATTAGAGCGGGGACTGCGGTCAGAAAACTTTACTCACCATCGGATTTTTCTTTCCCGTTCATAAGCATAAAAAATCCAGCAGGAACGCTGAAAAACTCGGAAAACCCTTTCATCTGTGCAACGGTCATATTTCTTTTGTCATTCAAAATTTCAGACACTACAGTTTGACTCGCAATAGTAGAGAGTTCCATTTGCTTGATCCCTCGTTCCTCCATCAAAAAGGCCAACGCTTGCGATTGCGAAGAACCAGGAATCAAAACCGTCTCAGCTTCATACTCATACACACGATCAACCACTAACTCGGCAAAACGTGCAGCCGCATGATCCTCACTGCCTGCATGTGAGTAAAGTTCATCAATTAATGCCATTCGATCTTTAAGATCACTGTCATCTTTGATCTTTTCATGGCATGCAGACAACAACCGGGCCGAGGTCACTACTTGATCGTTCTGCTTTTCAAACATGGGGGGAAATATCCTTTATGAGCATCAGATACTTTTCAAAATCCAAGCCATCATCCTAAGTGATCTACACCCCATGCGGCCCCATCGGAAAAACAATGAAACGCTCTGGTGCAGAGTGCTACCACCAGACCAGTCGTCGCTCACCCGCCCCGTCAAAAGCACCATCCTCAGCGTGGTCTATCCTTGAGTCGTCACTAGAGCCGGACCTCGACACAGGAGACAGCGAATGGATGCACGAGAAAGAGCGTTGATGCGGGCCAGCGTGGCCTTGGGGTTGCTGATCAGCACCCTGAAGAAGCACGATCTGGAAGCCCCCCTTTCCCTGGACGATCCACATTTCAAGGAGCTGATCACTCACCTGCGGGACAACTTGCTGGAGGCGCAGGCGGACGAGAGCGTTTCCAGTGTCATGGTCTCGATCAACAAGGCCTTCACCGATGGCGTGCGGCTCAGTGCCCGCAGCGTGGGGAGCTTGTTGACGGCACTGAAGAAGGTCGATGGACTGCTCAAGGAGGCCGGGGAGAGGCACGCGCCGTTGCAGTTGGCCCAGGTGAGCGCGGGCTGAAAGGCAGCCCCTGTAGGAGCCAGCTTGCTGGCGATGAGGCCAGTACATCTTGCACCATCTGTCCGGTCGCCATCGCCAGCAAGCTGGCTCCTACAAAAGGGCCGCGGCGTTTGTGAGGGCGTGTGCCCGCTATTTGCTCGACAACTGTGATCCACCACCACAATCACAGTAGGAATAATTTCCCGCCAACATCAGATCATTCATACTCCGCACCGCTCTTGACCTGATGATGGACCACTTGTCGATGACCTTTCATGTCTGACCCGCTCTGGGCTGCCCGCCTGGGCGATGCGCTGTCCCATACCTCGATGATGGCCGATATTCTCGGCGGCGTGCTCGAGGTCGCGGCCAACGTGGCAATCACCGCACTGGCCACCGCCGCCGTGGTCGCCGCCACCGGGCTCACCGTCGCCACCGGCGGGCTCGGGGCCTGCGTGCTGGGCGCGGTGATCGGGGTGGTCGTCGGCGTCGCCATGAGCAAGACCGGCACCGACAAGGGCCTGAGCAAGCTGTGCGAGGGCATCGGTAACGCGCTATTTCCGCCCACGGTGCAGGCGACGATCCTCAGCGGCTCCACCGACACCCTGATCAACTCGATTCCCGCCGCCCGCGCTGCCGGCGCGCTGCCGTCCCATGTGGAAGCGGCCGGTACGCCCGACAGCGAAGAGCCGCCCCAGGAAGCCAGCTACCTGGATATCGCCAAGGGCTTCTTCGCCCAGATGTGGCGACCCACAGTGGCAACGCCCGCCCCCGGTGTCGTGCCCAAGCCACTGGACCTGGTGACCTGCACCAAGCATCCGCCGATGCCGCCGCAGTTTCTCGCCGAAGGTTCGAAAAAAGTCAGCATCAACGGCCAACCCGCCGTGCGCAGTGGCGACCGCAGTACTTGCGATGCCACCGTCGTCTCCTCGGGACTGATCTCGCCCAACGTCACCATCGGCGGCGGTTCGGTGGTGGTGCGCGAGATCCGCAGCGGCAAGACGCCCGGCGTCGGCTTGGCCATTACCGCGCTGATGATGCTCAAGGGCAGCAAGGGCAAGTTCCTCAGCAACCTGCCCTGCATGCTGATGGCCGGGGTCAATTCCTTTGTCACCAGCCAGGCCATCGGCGCCCTGACCAATGCCATCGCCGGTTCGCCAAACCCGGTGCACGCCGCCACCGGCGCCAAGGTGCTGGGTGGTCTGGACGATCTGGACTTCGCCCTGCCGGGGCTGCTGCGCCTGGACTGGCAACGCTTCTACAACAGCCGCGACGAGCGTCACAACGGCCTGTTCGGCGCGGGTTGGAGCGTGTCGTATGAAGTCAGCGTACAGGTCGAAGCACACCCCGAGGGCGGCGAACGGCTGATCTACACCGACGAACAGGCCCGGCGTATCGACATGGGCTCGATAGCGCTGGGCGGCGCAGTGTTCAGTGCCGGTGAAGGCTTGAGTGTCCGTCGTCATGGCAATGGTCAGTTATTGATCGAAAGCGACGACGGCCTCTATCGACTCTTCGAAGCACTGCCAGGCGAGCCGACTCATTTGCGCCTGACGCAACTGGGTGACCGCAACGACAACCGGATCTATCTCGACTACGACGAGTCAGGGCGACTGCTTCGTCTGCGCGACACCTTCGATCTCGTCCAGGCCCAACTGATCTATAGCGACACATGGCCGAACCGGGTCAGCCGCATCGAGCGCCGGTACCCGGACCGCCCGAACGAGTTGCTGGTGAGCTACACCTACGACCTGCGCGGTGACTTGGCACAGGTGCTGGATGCCACCGGCCATGCACAACGGCGCTTCGCCTACGACGACGGGCAGCGGCTGGTCGAGCACCAACTGTCCGTCGGCCTGCGCTGTTTCTATCAGTGGGCACAGGTGGACGGTCGCGAATGGCGAGTGGTGCGACACTGGACCGACGAGGGCGATGAGTATGCCTTCGACTACGACATGGCCGCCGGAACCACCCGCGTCACCGACAACCTCAAGCGCACCAGCACCCGACGTTGGAACCCGCAACACCAGATCACCGAATACACCGACAACCTCGGCCAGACCTGGCAGTTCCAGTGGAACGACGAACGCCAGTTGCTCGGCGCCACCGATCCCCAGGGCGGCCAATACCAATTCAGCTACGACGAAGCCGGCAACCTGAGCACCACCCAGGACCCGTTGGGCCGAAGCGAATCGACCCTGTGGCTGGAACACTGGGCCTTGCCGCTGGTGGAGACCGACGCAGCGGGTAACAGCTGGCAGTTCCGCTATGACAACCGTGGCAACTGCATCCAGGAAACCAATCCGCTGGGGCACGTCACCCGCTATCGCGTCGATGCCCAGGGGCAGACCGTCGAGATCATCGACGCCAGCGGCAAAAGCAAAACCCTGCGCTGGAGCCCCCTCGGCCAGTTGCTCGAACATATCGACTGCTCCGGCTACCCGACGCGCCTGGGTTACGACGAGCGCGGCCTGTTGCGGACCGTCACCGATGCCCTGGGCGAGCGCACACAGTACGACTACGACACCCAGGGCCGCCTGCTGAGCAGCCAGTTGCCGGACGGCCGCACGCACCAGTACCAGCGCAACGCCGATGGCCAGTTGATCGGTTACACCGACCCGGCCGGACAGACCACCGCCTACCGCTACGACCGTCGCGGCCAGGTACGCCAGCGCATCGATGCCAGCGGTCGGCAGGTGCAGTTCAGCTACGACGCCTATGGACGCTTGCAGGCGCTGACCAATGAGAACGGCGAAAGCTATCGCTTCGCCTGGGATGCCGGCGACCGCCTGGTGGAACAGCAGGACCTGGACGGCAGTGCCCGCCGCTACACCTACAACGCCCGGAACGATGTCACTCGCGTCGATACCCTGCCCGCACCCCATGGCAGCGGCCTGGCGGTGGTCCCCGCAACGCCGGTCGCACCGATTGTCCATCACCTCGAACGCGACGTTGCCGGACGCCTGACAGCGAAAATCACCGACGATGGCCGCACCGAATACAACTACGACGCGCTGGATCAACTGACGGCAGTCACCTTTACCGACAATGACGGCCAGGCACAGAGCCTGGGCTTCGCCTACGACGCCCTTGGCCAGTTGCTGGAAGAACAAAGCTCGGCGGGCAGCCTCCAGCATCACTACGACGAACTGGGCAATCTGATCCAGACGCAGTTGCCGGATGGCCGCTGGCTCAATCGGCTGTACTACGGCAGCGGCCATCTGCACCAGATCAATCTGGACGGTCGGGTCATCAGCGACTTCGAGCGCGACCGCCTGCACCGCGAGGTGCTGCGGACCCAAGGTCAGCTCGACACCCGCAGCGAATACGACCGCGCCGGACGCCTGCGCTCGCGCCTGCGCCGCCCGATCAACCAACCCTCGGCGTTGCCCGCGCCAACGCAGCAACATTTCGACTACGACCCCGCCGATCACCTGGTCGGCCGCCTCGACCAACAGCCCGGCGGCACCCATCGGCAGTTGATGCACCACGACGCCAGCGGTCGCATCGTCGCCAGCCAGGACAGCGTCCAGGGCCAGAACGAGACCTTCGCCTACGATGCCGCCGCCAACCTGCTGGACGGCCCCCAGGGTGGCCGGGTGCTGCATAACAAGCTGCTGACCTACCAGGACAAACGCTACCGCTACGACGCCTTCGGCCGGATGATCGAGAAGCGCAGCGGCAGTCATCGGGTCCAGCGCTTCGCCTACGATGCCGAACACCGCTTGATCGAGGTGCGCAACCAGGACGGCGCGCGGGATACCGTGGTGCGCATGAGCTACGACCCGCTGGGCCGGCGCATCGCCAAGAGCGAGCACGACAGCCACGGCTACCCCTTGGGCGAAACCCGCTTCACCTGGGACGGTCTGCGCCTGCTGCAAGAGCACCGACACAGCCTGAGCAGCCTCTACCTTTACGCGGACGACGGCCACGAGCCACTGGCCCGGGTCGACGGCGGTGGCGCATTGCAGAAAGTCCGCTATTACCACAATGACCCGAGCGGCTTGCCCGAACAACTGACGGAAAACGACGGCCATGTGGTCTGGCAGGCCCGCTACCGGGTCTGGGGCAATACCGTCAGCGAAACCCGCGAGCCGTATTACCTGGAAGAGCAGAACCTGCGCTTCCAGGGGCAGTACCTGGACCGGGAAACCGGCCTGCACTACAACACCTTCCGCTTCTATGACCCGGATATCGGCCGCTTCACCACGCCCGACCCGATCGGCCTGACCGGTGGCATCAATCTGTATGCCTATGCGCCAAATCCGCTGACGTGGATCGACCCGCTGGGGCTAAGCTGTGGCCCTTCGGGTAAAGTGCCGATTACCCGTAACTCCGCGCGCAAGCTGCTGAAAAGCCGGGGGCTGAACCAAAAAATCCAGCGTGAAACCGTCGACAGCTTCCAGGGGCAGATCTACGCCACCCGAGGCAAGAAAGGCGATGTGTTCACCATCACCGAGCACAAACCAGGTACCGCTTCGCAAATCTATGTCACCCGAGGGTCGGCGGGCGCGACCGCCGCGGACAGGCGCGCGAACCTGGCATTGCCCAACAGCAACAGTGCGGTCCACGAGGGCCAGGTCGCCCTCACCCGCGACCAGGTCCTGCTGGAAGGCCGAGTGGCGCCACAACCACAATGGGGCGCGGACAAGGTCGGCGGCGGATGGCAAGTCGTCACCGCTGGCGGACGATATTCAGGAGCAACGGAACGGCTATGAACCTCAAAGAATGCAACGACACCCTCTGCGATCTGCTGAGACGTTCGGGTTATGAAGACGAGGCCGATGAAATCCAGGCGCTGGTAGACATCGTACTGGACCCGGCTAGCAGCGACAGCCAGCGCAACGAAGCGATCAAGAACCTGACGATGCGCTGCCATCCCAAATGGTTGGGGGACTTTTTCATCGACGGCATGACCTACCCGCAATGGACCGATCTCATTACTCACTTCGAAAAGCTGCTCAATCGCCAGCGACGCCCATGACCGTGGCGTGACCAGAGCGCCTCGAACCTGCCGTCCCCTGGTATGCCATTGAACGCTTTATTGAGCGCATTGGACACGCTGATCGCGCAGTTGCAGAAAAGCCGCAACGAGTCCGTGCAGTTTTTCATCGACAAGGCTGCTGAACTCAGAGTCGCAGGCTACGTTCGCGAGCCCCTGGAAAGGCTCTCGACCTGCCGGGCCATGGCCCAATATGGCGACTTTTCCCACACAATGGAGAGCCAGCTGGAAGCGGTGGTCGATGCGGCCGCGGCCTGCCTGGCAGCCCTGCCGAAACCCTGAGACCGCCATCGCCGCGGAACATCGCCCCGACCAGCCGGCTCTCAAAAAGGCTGGGCACGACACTATTTTGATGGCGGAACACGTATCTGATGTGGGAGCGGAGCTTGCCCGCGAAGGGGCCCGTGAGAACGCTAAAAGCTTCGCGGGCAAGCTCCGCTCCCACATTGATATCCGCTCGTCTGCAGATTTTTGATTCGGCACTGAACAGTGGGCCGGCTTGCTGGCGATGGGCCCTTACGATAGCGCCGCAGAAATGAAAAATGGGCACCCGATCCGATCGGCGTGCCCATTTTTTCTACAGCCCTCCCCTTGCTCCGGGAGTGGTACCTGACGCTTACGGGTTGACGCTATCTTTGAGCGACTTACCCGGTTTGAACGCGACGGTATTGCTGGCCTTGATCTTCACCGGCTCGCCGGTTTGCGGGTTCTTGCCGGTACGGGCACCGCGATGACGTTGCAGGAAGGTACCGAAACCCACCAGGGTGACGCTGTCTTTGCGGTGCAGCGCGCCAGTGATTTCTTCAAGGACGGCGTTGAGCACGCGGCTGGCCTGTTCTTTCGTGAGGTCCGCTTTTTCAGCAATTGCAGCGGCGAGTTCTGGTTTACGCATAATGAAGCCTCTTTGACGGTTTTTTGTTGTTATGTCCGTGCTGTTCTTCCGGAACAGCGCCCAAAGCGCCGCAGGCTCTACTCTGCGGCAGACGGGAGTGAGGATGGCACGAGGCAAGGCCCCGCGCCAGTCTCGTTACGACCTTTGTAGCGGCAAAAACCGGGTGTTTACGACAGAAGGACCGCTATTTACGCCAGCAACGGCGGCAGCTCCTTGTTCAGGGCCAGTTTTTCCATCACCGCCGCGCCCGTCAGGGCATAGCCCAGCAGCCGACCGCTGGTGTCGCGGCACAAGGCCTTGATGTCGGCGCCCTGCCCTTCGACCGTCCAGCCCCCTTCGCAGCCACGCGGCGGCGGCGACACCACCAACGGGCACACTGGCGTCTTCACGGTGATCGGCATGGCGCCGTAGCTCACTGCGGTGGCATTGCCGGCCAGGGTCTGGGCCAGCGCCCGGGCGCAGCTCATCAGCGGCATGACGTACAGCAGATTCAGGCCGTCGACCTCGGCGCAATCGCCCAGGGCGTAGATATTGGCGTGGGAGGTTTTCAGGTGGCGATCGACCACCACCCCGCGATTGACCTGCAAACCGGCCGCCGCCGCCAGGTCGATGCGCGGACGCAGGCCGATGGCCGAGACCACCACGTCGCAGGCCACCGTGGCGCCATCCGACAGGTGCGCCTCGAGGTGATCGCCGCTGCGTTGCAGACGGGTCAGCACCGGGCCCAGGTGGAAACGCGCACCAAGGCTTTCCAGGCCCGCCTGCACGGCAGCCGCCGCCGCCGGGTGCAGCAGCGTCGGCATGACCTGTTCACAAGGCGCGACCAGTTCGACCTGGTAACCGCCGAGGATCAGATCATTGGCGAATTCACAACCGATCAGCCCGGCGCCCAGCAACAGCACGCGCTGCTTGCCCGCCGCCGCCGCGCGGAAGCGCGCGTAGTCTTCCAGGTCGTTGATCGGGAAGATCGCCTCGGGGGCATCGCCTTCCACCGGCACCCGCACGGTTTCCGCGCCCCAAGCCAGGATCAGGTCACGGTAGTACAGCGCTTCCTCGCCGATCCACAGGCGCTTGTGGCCCGGGTCGATGCCGCTGATGCGGGTATGGGTGCGGATCTCGGCCTTGAGCTGCTCGGCCATGGCCCCGGGTTCGGCCATGCTCAGGCCGTCGGCATCCTTGTTCTTGCCAAAGCCGGTGGACAACATGGGCTTGGAGTAGGAACGCCCGTCGTCGGCGGTGATCAGCAGCAGCGGGGTTTCGCTGTCGAGCTTGCGAAACTCCCGGGCCAGGTTGTAACCGGCCAGCCCGGTACCGACGATCACGACAGGTGCGCTCATTCCTTTCTCCAGATCCATTGATTCTGTTTAAAAATTGATCAATCAGCCGATTTCGATCATTTCGAAATCCATTTTGCCGACGCCGCAGTCCGGGCACAGCCAGTCTTCCGGAACATCCTGCCAGAGGGTGCCGGCTGCAATACCGTCATCCGGCCAGCCTTCGGCTTCGTTATAGATCAACCCGCAGACCACACATTGCCACTTCTTCATCTCGTTACTTCCTCGGTTCCCAGGCGTTTGACGGCACGGACAGTCGATGGTTACAGCGTTGCCGTCCGGCTCAGGGCGTTTTGTACTGATCGAAGGCCGCCGATGCAAGCACGATCGACAGCGCTCATGACCCAGGCGCTCTAAATGGCCGGACCGCCTGTGATAAGCTCGACGCCTCACTGGCTGCCAATCAACTGCCCATCGTGCCGCACAAAGCCCCCGTTCCAGCGTCTCCCGTCTGGCTCACGCAGAGCCGGCTGACCGTCCCGCCAGACGCACAAACCCTCAACTGGTTGTTTGACGAAGGTTCTCTTACTCGTCGCCTGACAGCACTTTCCGATAACGCTTTCAGTGTCACGCCGCTGTTCGAGGGCTGGCAACCCCTGCGCGACGACGAGTGCGCCGCGTTGGAGTTGCCCGGTGAAAGCCTGGGCTGGGTGCGCGAAGTGTATTTGCGCGGTCATGGCCAGCCCTGGGTGTTCGCCCGCAGTGTCGCGGCACAGAGTGCCTTGCGCGAAGGCGGCCTGAATATGGACGAGTTGGGCAGTCGCTCACTGGGTGAACTGCTGTTCTGCGACCAGGCGTTCGAGCGCCAGGCCATCGAAGTCTGCCATTACCCGGAGCCCTGGCTACCGCCAGAGCATCGCGCCGATAACCTCTGGGGTCGCCGCTCGCGCTTCAATCGCGGGCCGCTGAGCCTGCTGGTGGCGGAAATTTTCCTGCCGAGCCTGTGGCACGCCGTCAGTGCCTGTGCGGAGAACTGCTGATGTACCTGAACCTGCTCAAATCCCTGAGCCGCCTGCACCCACGGGCCTGGGACTTTCTCCAGCTGACCCGCATGGACAAGCCCATCGGCATTTACCTGCTGTTGTGGCCGACCCTGAGCGCGCTGTGGATCGCGGCCAAGGGCGTGCCATCGCTGGGCAACCTGCTGATCTTCACCCTCGGCGTGATCCTGACCCGCGCCGGTGGTTGCGCCATCAATGACTTCGCCGACCGCAAGGTCGACGGCCACGTCAAACGCACCGAGCAACGGCCCCTGGCGGCCGGGCGGATCAGCGGCAAGGAAGCCCTGGCGGTGTTCGCCCTGCTGATGGGGATCAGTTTCCTGATGGTGCTGTGCACCAACGCGACCACGGTGTGGTTGTCCTTCGGCGCCCTGGCGGTAGCGGCCTGCTATCCATTTATGAAGCGCTACACCTATTACCCGCAAGTAGTGCTGGGCGCGGCGTATTCCTGGGGCATCCTGATGGCCTTCACCGCCGAGACCGGCAGCCTGCCCGCCACGGCCTGGTTGCTGTATATCGCCAACCTGCTGTGGACAGTGGCGTTCGACACCTATTACGCCATGACCGACCGTGAGGACGACCTGAAGATCGGCGTGAAATCCACCGCCATTTTGTTTGGCGAAGCTGATCGGGTGATTATCCTGACCTTGCAGGGCCTGATGCTCGGCTGCCTGCTGCTGGCCGGGGCGCGCTTCGAGCTGGGGGGTTGGTTCCATATCGGCCTTTTAGCGGCCGCGGCGTGCTTTGCCTGGGAATTCTGGGTCACCCGGAATAAAGACCCGCAGCTCTGCTTCAAAATGTTCCTGCACAACCACTGGGCGGGGTTGGCGATTTTCCTCGGGGTAGTGCTGGATTACGCCGCGCGCTGATCAACCGAAGTCGATACAACACGCAACACCAGGCAGCCCCCGAAACCTGTAGGAGCCGGCTTGCCGGCGATAAGGGCCTTGAGCCCTGCATCGCCCATCCGGACGCCATCGCCAGCAAGCCGGCTCCTACAAGGGACCGCGCTGAATCAGTGCTTGGCCATGTGCCACATGCCGCCTTTACCGTCACCCAAGGCGTCTCCGGGCTTGGCGTCCATCTTGAAGGTGTACATCGGCTTGCCGTCATGCGCCCACTGCATCATGCCGTCGTCGCGCTTGATCACCGTCCACTTGCCCTCGGCCTTGGCGTCCGCAGGAGCCATCATCGGCGGCCAATTCTCGGCGCACTTGTCGGTGCACATGGATTTACCACCCTTGTCCTTATCAAAGGTGTACAACGTCATGCCCTTGCTATCGACCATCTTGCCGTCTTTCATCATGGCCGGCTCGGCCGCGAAAACCAGGGTCGGCAGCGTTAACGCCGCCGTTACCATCAAGGCTTTCAACGAAAACGAAGAGTGAGTCATGAGAACCTTCCTTTTGTGGTTGTAGGATTCGAACCCTCAGCGTAGCCCATGAATATGACCGTTGCGGCTTGTCGAAAAAAGCTGTCACATGACTGCAATAATTTCGTTATCTAATGCGGCGCAAGACAGTTAAATGACACGAGGGTGAAGGGATATGGTTGGCAGGAGCATTCTGATCGTCGACGACGAAGCGCCCATCCGCGAGATGATCGCCGTGGCGTTGGAAATGGCCGGCTATGACTGCCTGGAAGCGGAAAACTCCCAGCAGGCCCATGCGATCATTGTTGATCGCAAACCCGACCTGATTCTGCTCGACTGGATGCTCCCCGGCACCTCGGGCATCGAGCTGGCCCGGCGCCTCAAGCGCGACGAGCTGACCGGCGACATCCCGATCATCATGCTCACCGCCAAGGGCGAAGAGGACAACAAGATCCAGGGGCTTGAAGTCGGCGCCGATGACTACATCACCAAGCCGTTCTCCCCACGGGAACTGGTAGCCCGCCTCAAGGCGGTACTGCGCCGCGCCGGCCCGACCGACGGCGAAGCCCCCATCGAAGTCGGTGGCCTGCTGCTCGATCCCATCAGCCACCGGGTGACCATCGACGGCAAGCCCGCGGAAATGGGCCCCACCGAATACCGTTTGTTGCAGTTCTTCATGACCCACCAGGAACGCGCCTACACCCGCGGCCAGTTGCTGGACCAGGTCTGGGGCGGCAATGTCTATGTCGAGGAGCGCACCGTCGACGTACATATCCGCCGTCTGCGCAAAGCCTTGGGCGATGCCTACGAGAATCTGGTACAAACCGTGCGCGGCACCGGCTATCGTTTCTCCACCAAGGGTTGAGAACGGCTGCAAACGACCCGCCACACATCGGTCACCGAGCGGCTTCAAACTTGCAGCGTTGAAGCTCGCCGCTCGGAACGGCTTCGCCTCCAAGGACGCATGTTGAAGTGAATCAAAACTGGCATGGCACCCTGATCCGCCATCTGTTGTTGCTGGTGACCGGCTGCCTGGTGGCAGGCTTGGCCAGTGGCTATTACGGCTGGAGCCTGGCCGTCGGCTTGGGGCTTTACCTGGGCTGGACCCTCAAACAACTGCTGCGCCTGCACCAATGGCTGCGCCAGCACAAACCCGAAGAAGCGCCGCCAGACGGCTACGGCCTGTGGGGCGATGTGTTCGACAGCATCTACCACCTGCAACGTCGCGACCAGCGCGTGCGCGGGCGCCTGCAAGCGGTGATCGACCGCGTCCAGGAGTCCACCGCCGCCCTCAAGGACGCGGTAATCATGCTCGACAGCGACGGCAACCTGGAATGGTGGAACCGCGCCGCCGAAACCCTGCTGGGCCTCAAGACGCCCCAGGACAGCGGCCAGCCGGTGACCAACCTGGTGCGTCATCCACGCTTCAAGGAATACTTCGAGCAGGAAAGTTACGCCGAACCGCTGGAAATCCCCTCGCCGACCAATGACCGGCTGCGCATCCAGCTCTATATCACCCGCTATGGCAACAACGAGCACCTGATGCTGGTGCGCGACGTAACCCGCATCCATCAGTTGGAACAGATGCGCAAGGACTTCGTCGCCAACGTCTCCCATGAGCTGCGCACGCCACTGACGGTGATCTCCGGCTACCTGGAAACCCTGCTCGACAACGTCGAAGAGGTGAATCCGCGTTGGGTTCGTGCCCTGCAGCAGATGCAGCAGCAAGGCAGCCGCATGCAGACCCTGCTCAACGACCTGCTGTTGCTGGCCAAGCTGGAAGCCACCGACTACCCCTCGGACAACCAGCCGGTGCGTATCGACACGCTGTTGCAGTCGATCAAGAACGACGCCCAGGCCCTGTCCGGGCAACGCAACCAGACCATCACCCTGGAAGCCGACGGCGCCATCCGCCTCAAGGGCAGCGAGGCGGAACTGCGCAGCGCCTTCTCCAACCTGGTGTTCAATGCCGTCAAATACACCCCGGCCGAAGGCAATATCCGCATTCGCTGGTGGGGCGACGAGCACGGCGCGCACCTGAGCGTGCAGGATTCGGGCATCGGCATCGACAACAAACACCTGCCACGCCTCACCGAACGCTTCTACCGGGTCGACTCCAGCCGCAACTCCAACACCGGCGGCACCGGACTGGGCCTGGC
Source organism: Pseudomonas sp. GW821-FHT03C07 (assembly GCF_059420925.1). Lineage (NCBI taxonomy): Bacteria > Pseudomonadati > Pseudomonadota > Gammaproteobacteria > Pseudomonadales > Pseudomonadaceae > Pseudomonas > Pseudomonas sp. GW821-FHT03C07. The sequence goes on along the minus strand of NZ_JBWKUQ010000008.1, from coordinate 147,908 downwards.
GATCGTCAAACACGTGCTGTTGCGCCACCGCGCGCGCCTGGAAATCAGCAGCGTTCTGGGCCACGGCAGCACCTTTACCTGTCATTTCGCCCCGGCCCAGGTGACGCGCTCAAGCACCAACAACCTGCCCGCCTGAGGCCTGGCCGGGACACCTGTCCGGCCAGGCCACTAGGCAACGGGCGTATCTGTCGCTACATTGGATGGCTTGTGCCTGCCTTTCAGGCCTGCGCCCAACTACTTCAAATTGAAATACGGAACCCGTAAAACCCCATCATGGACCCTTCCCCTAGTAGCTTGACCCTCGCATCGCTCTTCGCCGACTTCGGCATGATTCTTTTCGCTCTGATCCTGGTATTGCTCAACGGTTTCTTCGTTGCGGCCGAATTCGCCATGGTCAAGCTGCGCTCGACCCGGGTCGAGGCCATAGCCCACCAGAACGGCTGGCGCGGACAGATCCTGCGCACCGTGCACAGCCAACTGGACGCCTACCTGTCCGCCTGCCAGCTGGGTATCACCCTGGCCTCCCTGGGCCTGGGCTGGGTCGGCGAGCCGGCCTTCGCCCACCTGATGGAGCCGCTGCTGAGCGCTGTCGGGGTGAACTCCGCCGAAGTGGTCAAGGGCGTGTCGTTCTTTACCGCCTTCTTCATCATTTCCTACCTGCACATCGTGGTCGGTGAGCTGGCACCCAAATCCTGGGCGATCCGCAAGCCCGAGCTGCTGTCGTTGTGGACGGCGGTGCCGCTGTACCTGTTCTACTGGGCGATGTACCCGGCCATCTACCTGCTCAATGCCAGCGCCAACGCCATCCTGCGGATCGCCGGCCAAGGTGAACCCGGCCCGCATCACGAACACCATTACAGCCGTGAAGAACTCAAACTGATCCTGCACTCCAGCCGCGGCCAGGACCCCAGCGACCAGGGCATGCGCGTGCTGGCGTCGGCGGTGGAAATGGGTGAACTGGAAGTGGTCGACTGGGCCAACTCCCGCGAAGACCTGGTGACCCTGGACTGCAATGCGCCGCTCAAGGAAATCCTCGCACTGTTCCGTCGCCACAAGTTCAGCCGTTATCCGGTATACGACGCCGAGCGCAACGTGTTCGTCGGTCTGCTGCACATCAAGGACCTGCTACTGGAACTGGCGGCCCTGGACCACATCCCCGAGTCGTTCAACCTCGCCGAACTGACCCGGCCGCTGGAGCGGGTGTCGCGGCATATGCCGCTGTCGCGCCTGCTGGAGCAGTTCCGCCAGGGCGGCTCGCACTTCGCCCTGGTGGAAGAAGCCGACGGCAAGGTGATCGGCTACCTGACCATGGAAGACGTGCTGGAAGTGCTGGTGGGCGATATCCAGGACGAACACCGCAAGACCGAACGCGGCATCCTCGCTTATCAGCCGGGCAAGTTACTGGTGCGTGGTGATACGCCGTTGTTCAAGGTCGAACGCCTGCTGGGCATCGACCTGGACCATATCGAGGCCGAAACCCTCGCCGGGCTGGTCTATGACACCCTGAAGCGGGTGCCGGAAGAGGAAGAAGTACTGGAAGTCGAAGGCCTGCGCATCATCATCAAAAAGATGAAAGGACCGAAGATCATCCTGGCCAAGGTTCTCAAGCTCGACTGACACCACCTGTAGGAGCCAGCTTGCTGGCGATAACGCCTGTAAGGGCAATACAAAGCTCACTGACCTCATCGCCAGCAAGCTGGCTCCTACAGGGTAAGTGGTGCGTTCGACTCTTCCTATTTGCCCCTCAAGGCAAAATTCGGCAACGCCTCCAACGACTGGCTGAACTGATAGGGAATCGACACCAGCCCCATCCCGGTATTGCGCTGTACCACGAAGTGCAGGTGCGGCCCGGTGCTGTTACCCGTGTTGCCCGACAGCGCCAGCGGGCTGCCCACTTCCACCCGCTGGCCTTCGCGCACGCTCACCGAGCCTTGCTTGAGGTGCAGGTACACGCCCATGGTGCCGTCGTCGTGCAACACCCGTACGAAGTTGCCCGAAGGGTTCTTGCCGCCGCCGCTCTGCTCGTTCTCGGTCTTGATCACCACCCCGCTCCGCGCCGCGATGATCGGCGTGCCCACCGGCATGGCGATATCCATCGCGTAACGGCTCTTGGCGCCGAAGTGGCTGTATTGACCATTCGGCCCCTGGGTCAAGCGAAACGGCCCACCGCGCCAGGGAAACGGGTAACGATAGCCCTGGGCCTGCCCGGAAGGGTCGCCAAGGAAATATTGGAACTTGGGGACGTAGCGCATCGGCTCGCCGGTCTGGATCGGCGTGAGCAACGCCAGGCGCTGGTTGCTGCGGGCCGGCAGGACCTTGCGGATCGACTGCGGGGCACCGCTGACGTTCTTCAGCGCACCGAAACCCAGCTCGATCTCCACCGGGGCGTAAAGGTCGTTGCGCACGTAGACCTCATCAAAGCCCTTCTGCTTGCGGATATCCAGGCGCACCTGACGCTCCAGGTGCTCGACCATCCGATCACGAAACACGAAGACCTGGGCACCCGGTGCCGGGCGGTCACTATAGGAGACCACCCCATTGGCATCGGTGTACTTGTAGATCGTCATGGCCGCAGCCGAGGTGGCGGCCACCAACAGACCACAGGAAAGCAGCAGGCGCAGGAACATAAGCGAGAGTCGCCGAATAAAACATGGCGACCAGACTAGCAGGTGGCCAGGGCATTTGTGTGAATCACGCCAGCTGGATGGCCCCGGGACCAAAGCACAGCTCGACGTTCAATTGAGCCGGCTCGGACAGGTTCACCAGCGCATCCAGGGAGAACTTGTCGATCTTGCCGTTCAGCAGGTCATTCAGCCTCGGCTGGGTGATCCCCAGGCGCTTGGCCGCGTCCTTCTGCGACAGCTCCCAGGCGTTGACGCGACTGATCAGCTCCATCATCAACTTGGAGCGCAGGCGCATATTGGCGGCCTCCCGCGGGGTGTCCTCGAGGGCATCCCAGACAGAGGCGAAACGTTCAGTCTTGATCAGGTCGGTCATAGCGTTGTTCCTATCTCCTGCAGTCTGGCCCGTGCCAGTTCAATATCCCGGGTTTCCGTCTTCCGGGTGGTCTTCCTGAAGGCGTGAAGGACATACAGGGCATCCGCCCGGTTAACCACATAAAACACCCGAAATGCTCCACTCTCTTCACTCACCCTGATCTCATAGACGCTCTTGCCTACCGTCTTCATGGGCTTCCAGTTGCAAGGCGCTTCACCTTGTTGCAGAAGGTCCAGCTGAAAACCGACTGCCCTTCGCGCATCCAGCGGGAACGCCTTGAGATCCCTGAGTGAGCTCCCTACAAACACCACATCCTTGTGCCTTGGCATCGATTTCTCCTGTTGCTGACAGGAAAAGCCTAATCAATGGGCGGGAGTTCCGTGGTGCGAGGTTGTTTCAAGACTTGGCTGCAAGGTCGCCACTCAGAGGGTTCTTAAATAGTTTATATCGAAACAGATATAAAACAATCCGAGCGGAAGGATTCGGACGAAAGGCGTTTCGAAGGCCGGGATCAGTATGCAAGGAAGGTCAGGCAAACGGCGCGATGGACAAAGCCACCACGCCGTCAGGTGGGCATCAAGCCCCGGGAACGAAGTGCTTCTGTGCGGTGCCGCGGGCGATCAGGCGGGAGATGTAGTCCAGCTTCTGGGCGTCCTGGTCGACAAAGCGGAAGGTCAGTTGCAGCCATTCACTGTCCGGCTTCGGTTCATGGGCGACGATCGCATGCAGATAGCCATTCAGGCGGGCGATCTCGGCGTTGTCGCCCTGCTCCAGGTCCAGCACCGCGTTTTCCAGCACCTGCGGCAGAACCTCGGTACGGCGCACCACCAGCAAGGCTTCCTTGATGCTCAGCGCCTTGATCACGCACTGCTGGGTGCCGCTGGACAGGCGCAACTGGCCCTGGCCGCGACCGCCCGAGGCTGCCGCGCCGGCCGGCGAGGCGGCGGTGCTCGGACGCACCGGCGGGCTGTTGAGCAGGCCTTTGGACGGCGCCGCCGCGGGGGCTTGCGCAGCCGACGGACTGACCACTTCAGCCCGGCCGCCAGTCAGGGCGCTCAGGGAATCGTTGGCAAACGCCGAGTTGGCCTTGGTTGGTGCGCTGTTCATCAAGGTGTCGAGCTTGCCGACCTTGTGCAACGCCTGCTTGACCTTGGTCAGCAACTGTTCGTTGGTAAACGGCTTGCTGACATAACCGGAAACGCCGGCCTGGATCGCCTGAACCACGTTTTCCTTGTCGCCACGGCTGGTCACCATGACAAACGGCATCGTCTTGAGGTTGTCCTGCTGGCGGCACCAGGTCAGCAACTCCAGACCGGACATTTCCGGCATTTCCCAGTCGCACAACACCAGGTCGAACGCTTCGCGGGCCAGTACCGCCTGGGCCTTGCGACCGTTGACAGCGTCTTCGATCCGGATGCCCGGGAAGTAGTTACGCAGGCATTTCTTCACCAGATCGCGGATGAACGACGCGTCATCCACCACCAACACACTGACTTTACTCATTGACCATTCCTCTGAAAATCCCGGCTAGCATACTGACTAATGGCTATTTGCCAAACGCCGATTAATCACACCGGGACTTTTCGTTCGCGGGTGCGCGTAAATTCGTACGCCACAAACAAAAACGCCCGACCTTAGGCCGGGCGTTTCTCTCGGGCAATCTTACTTATCGTCAGCTTCACCGGGAACATTAGCGGTTTCGGACAAGGTGCCCTCAACTTCCTGGCGCATGCGCTTGAGGCCCATGTGCCGGACATCGGTGCCGCGCACCAGGTAGATCACCAATTCGGAGATGTTACGTGCGTGATCGCCGATCCGCTCCAGGGAACGCAGCACCCAGATGATGCTCAGTACGCGGGTAATCGAGCGCGGGTCTTCCATCATGTAGGTCGCCAGCTCGCGCAGGGCGGTCTTGTACTCGCGGTCGATGATCTTGTCGTACTGCGCCACCGACAACGCCAGTTCGGCGTCGAAGCGGGCAAAGGCATCCAGAGAGTCACGGACCATGTTGCGCACCTGGTCGCCGATATGGCGGACCTCGACATAACCACGTGGCGCCTCGCCTTCCTCGCACAGCTGGATGGCGCGACGGGCGATCTTGGTCGCTTCGTCACCGATGCGCTCCAGGTCGATCACCGACTTGGAGATGCTGATGATCAGCCGCAGGTCGGAAGCCGCGGGCTGGCGACGGGCCAGAATGCGCAGGCATTCCTCGTCGATGTTGCGTTCCATCTGGTTGATCTGGTCGTCGATTTCGCGCACTTGCTGGGCCAAGCCCGAATCGGCTTCGATCAACGCGGTCACCGCATCGTTGACCTGCTTCTCGACCAAACCGCCCATGGCCAGGAGGTGGCTGCGTACTTCTTCCAATTCCGCGTTGAATTGCGCGGAAATGTGATGGGTAAGACCGTCTTTATCAATCATGTTTCGCTCCGCGAAAGCTGCAAGCTTCAAGCTGTAAGCTTCAAGCCGAATAATGAATATGCTCAGGCTGCCCGTGCTTGCCGCTTGTCGCTGGCGACTTGCAGCTCTCCCACCTAGCCATAACGGCCGGTGATGTAATCTTCGGTCTGTTTCTTCGCCGGGTTGGTGAACAGCGTGTCGGTGTCACCGAACTCCACCAGCTTGCCCATGTACATGAATGCGGTGTAGTCGGAAACCCGCGCCGCCTGTTGCATGTTGTGGGTGACGATGACAATAGTGAATTTAGATTTCAGCTCGTAGATCAGTTCTTCGACCTTGAGGGTCGAGATCGGATCGAGCGCCGAGCACGGTTCATCGAGCAGCAACACTTCCGGTTCGACCGCAATGGTCCGGGCGATCACCAGACGCTGTTGCTGACCACCGGACAGGCCCAGGGCCGATTCGTGCAGGCGATCCTTGACCTCTTCCCACAACGCCGCGCCCTTGAGGGCCCATTCCACGGCTTCATCGAGAATACGCTTCTTGTTGATGCCCTGAATACGCAGGCCGTAAACCACGTTTTCGTAGATGGTCTTGGGGAACGGGTTGGGCTTCTGGAACACCATGCCGACCTTGCGACGCAGTTCGGCGACGTCCTCGCCCTTACGGTAGATATTGTTGCCGTAGAGGTTGATTTCACCGTCTACACGGCAACCGTCCACCAGGTCGTTCATGCGGTTGAAGGTGCGCAGCAGTGTCGACTTGCCGCAACCGGACGGGCCGATGAAGGCCGTCACGCGCTGCTTGGGGATATTCATGCTGACGTCGTACAACGCCTGCTTCTCGCCGTAGTACAGGCTCAGTTTCGGGACTTCGATGGCAACGGTTTCGCTCGCCAGGTCCAGGCTCTGCTTGCTACGGCCCAGGGCGGACATGTTGATGCCGTGGGTGTGGGTTTCATGCTGCATGGGGTAACTCCCTGCGCTAACCAATTCGTTGTAGGAGCGAGCTTGCTCGCGATGCGGTCACCCGGATTTGTCTAAATCACCGTGGTGATGCGTCTTTCTTCGCGAGCAAGCTCGCTCCTACAGGGGGGTTGGGTGAATGTTATTAACTATCCAGCGCCTTGTACTTCTCGCGCAGGTGGTTACGGATCCATACGGCCGACAGGTTCAAGGTGGCGATCACCAGCACCAGCAACAACGCCGTCGCGTAGACCAGCGGGCGAGCGGCCTCGACATTCGGGCTCTGGAAGCCAACATCGTAGATATGGAAGCCCAGGTGCATGATCTTCTGGTCCAGGTGCAGGTACGGGTAGTTGCCGTCCACCGGCAGCGACGGCGCCAGTTTCACCACACCCACCAGCATCAGCGGGGCCACTTCGCCAGCGGCGCGGGCCACGGCGAGGATCATCCCGGTCATCATGGCCGGGCTGGCCATCGGCAGGACGATCTTCCACAGGGTCTCGGCCTTGGTCGCACCCAGGGCCAGCGAACCTTCGCGCACGGTCCGCGGAATCCGCGCCAGACCTTCCTCGGTCGCCACGATCACCACCGGTACCGCCAGCAGCGCCAGGGTCAGGGAGGCCCAGAGCAGACCCGGGGTGCCGAAGGTCGGTGCCGGCAGGGCTTCGGGGAAGAACAGCCGGTCGATGGAACCGCCCAGCACGTAGACGAAGAAGCCCAGGCCGAACACGCCGTAGACGATCGCCGGCACACCGGCCAGGTTGTTCACCGCGATGCGGATGATTCGGGTCAGCACGTTCTGCTTGGCGTATTCACGCAGGTAGACCGCCGCCAGCACGCCAAACGGGGTCACGATCATCGCCATGATCAGGGTCATCATCACGGTGCCGAAGATCGCCGGGAAGATCCCGCCTTCGGTGTTGGCTTCACGTGGATCGTCGCTGAGGAACTCCCAGACCTTGCTGAAATAGAAGCTCAGCTTGGTCAGCTTGCCCATGGCGTTCGGCTGGTAGGCGTGCACCACTTTGCCGATGCTGATTTCCAGTTCCTTGCCGTTGGCATCGCGGGCCGTCAGGCTGTCGCGGTTGAACTGGGTGTGCAGATCGTTCAGGCGGGCTTCGATGTCCTGGTAGCGGGCATTCAGTTCGGCGCGCTCGGTCGCCATGTCGGCTTGCGCGGTGGCGTCGAGACGGCCTTCCAGCTCCAACTTGCGGCTGTGCAGGCGAATCCGCTCGAGGCCGGCGTTGATGGTGCCGATATCGCTCTTCTCGAGCGTCTTGATCTGCGCCGCCAACCCGTTCACGCGCTGGACACGGGCCTGCAACTCGGGCCAGGCGGCTTCGCCTTCGGCAATCACCTTGCCGCTTTCCTTGAGGTTGACCAGGGTCCCGTAGAAGTTGCCCCACTCACGACGCTCGATAGTCATCAGCTCGGCCGGGGAGCTCTGGTCCTGCAACCACTCGCCGACGACCCAGGTGAAATCGTTGCCGTTCAGGTCACGGTTACCGACCTTGATCAGCTCCCGGGTCATGAACTCGGGGCCCTCATCCGGCACCGGCAAGCCGGCCGTCTTCAGGCGCGCGCGCGGCACTTCTTCCTTTTGTACCACCTCGCCGACCACCACCTGGTTGGTCTGGCCCGGTACGTTGTACTGGGCATGCACCAGGTCGGCCGGCCAGAAGTGGCCCAGGCCGCGCACAGCGATCACGGCCAGCAGGCCAATGGTCATGATGACCGCGATGGATACCGCACCACCGCTGATCCAGACGCCGGGAGCGCCGCTCTTGAACCAGCTGTTCAGGGAGTTCTGTTTCACAGACTTCTACCTTTCTTAAAGCGACGAGTATTTCTTGCGCAGACGCTGACGAATCAGTTCCGCGAGGGTGTTCATGATGAACGTGAACAGCAGCAGCACCAGCGCCGAGAGGAACAACACGCGGTAGTGACTACCGCCCACCTCCGACTCCGGCATCTCCACCGCGACGTTGGCCGCCAGGGTGCGCAGGCCTTCGAACAGGTTCATCTCCATGACCGGGGTGTTACCGGTGGCCATCAGCACGATCATGGTTTCGCCGACGGCCCGGCCCATGCCGATCATCAGCGCCGAGAAGATGCCCGGGCTGGCGGTCAGGATCACCACCCGCGTCATGGTCTGCCATGGCGTGGCGCCCAGGGCCAGCGAACCCAGGGTCAGGCCGCGTGGCACACTGAACACGGCGTCTTCGGCGATGGAGTAGATGTTCGGGATTACCGCGAAACCCATGGCCAAGCCCACCACCAGAGCGTTGCGCTGGTCGTAGGTGATGCCCAGGTCGTGGGAAATCCACATGCGCATATCGCCACCGAAGAACCAGGTCTCCAGGTGTGGGCTCATGAACAGCGAAAGCCAGCCGACGAACAGAATCACCGGAATCAGGATCGCGCTTTCCCAGCCATCCGGCACCCGCAGGCGCAGCGACTCGGGCAGGCGGCTCCAGGCGAAACCGGCCACCAGGATACCGATCGGCACGAGCATCAGCAGGCTGAAGATCCCCGGCAGGTGCCCTTCGACATACGGCGCCAGGAACAGACCGGCGAAGAAACCGAGGATCACCGTCGGCATCGCCTCCATCAATTCGATCACCGGCTTGACCTTGCGGCGCATGCCCGGGGCCATGAAATAAGCGGTGTAGATCGCGGCGGCGACGGCCAGCGGCGCAGCCAGGAGCATGGCGTAGAACGCGGCCTTCAGGGTACCGAAGGTCAGCGGCGACAGACTCAGCTTGGGTTCGAAGTCGGTGTTGGCGGCGGTCGATTGCCAGACGTACTTGGGTTCGTCGTAGTTTTCGTACCAGACCTTGCTCCACAGCGCGCTCCAGGAAACTTCCGGGTGCGGGTTGTCGAGGACCAGCGGCTGGATCTTGCCACCTTGCTCGACGATCACCCGGTTGGCCCGTGGCGACAGGCCGAACAGGCCCTGGCCGTCGACCACCTGGTTGACCAGCAGGGTCCGGTGCGCGGTGCTGTGAAACACCCCGAGCTTGCCGGAAGCGTCCATGGCGACAAAGCCCTTGCGACGCTCTTCGGCGGTGATTTCGACGATCGGCGCGGTGCCCATCTGGAAACTGCGGATAGGTTTCAGGCGTAGCTCGCCATCTGGATCGCGGGCCATGAACCACTGGGCCAGGCCACCGCTGGAGTCACCGATGATCAGCGAGATACCGCCCACCAGCTGGGTGCTGGCGGTCACTTCGGTATCGGCGCTCTCCAGCAGTTTGTAGCGACCGTTCAAGCTCTTGTCGCGCAGGCTGAATACATCGGCCTGGGCCCGCCCGTTGATCACATACAGCCATTGCTGGCGTGGATCGATATAGATCGCCTTGACCGGCTCGGTCATCTGCGGCAGCTCGATGCTGCGCTGCTCGCTGGTGACCTCGCCGGTCATCATGTTTTCTTCTTTGGTCAACGCCAGCACGTGCAGTTGTGCACCGGTGGAGCCGGCCACGACCAGGGTGGTGTCGGCGGCGTTGAGGTTCACATGCTCAAGCGCGCGGCCCTGGTCATCGAGACTGATCGGCACGTCGCCGTAGGGGTACTCGACTGCCGGGGAAATGGTTTTCTTGCCGTCCGGGTAGGTCACTTTATAAGTGTGACGGAACACCAGCGCCTGGCCATTGGACAGGCCGACAATCACCAGCGGGATTCCCGGCTGGTCCTTGCTGATAGAAGTCACCGTGGTGCCGGCTGGAATCGGCAGGTTGACCCGCGACAGCTCACTGGCGTCCTGGACATTGAAGAACAGCACCTGGCCGTTGTCGGAAACCCGCATGCCCACCTGGTTCTGTTCTTCCAGGGAGATCATCAGGGGTTTGCCGGCATCCTGGATCCAGGCCGGGGTAATGCTTTTCTCGGCGCTCAGCGAAGCACCCTGGAACAGGGGCAGGACCACATAGCCAAGAAAGAAGAAGATCAGCGTGATCGCACCGAGGACGGCGAGGCCGCCAATGAACACATACCAACGAGTCAGGCGATCTTTCAGCGCGCGAATACGGCGCTTGCGTTGCAACTCAGGCGTATTGAAATCAATGCGCTTGGGGGGAGAAGTCGTAGTCATGGTGGAATTGGCCAGATCGTTCATGCGCACACCCTAGCGGTCCTGTATGACAGAAAGATGACAATGCAGTGACGCACTGAAGCCGCCGCCCAGCAAGGCTGGCAGCGGTTTCGGAATGAGGGGCGCGGTCGATGGGGATCAAACCGCGCCTTGGTGTTGCTAGCGGGACTGGCGTCCCGGCTGAAGGCTTACTGCTTGGCGACGTTACCTTCGCTCAGACCCAGGTCAGCCAGTGCCTTGGCGGCAACCTTGGCTGGCAGTGGGATGTAGCCGTCTTTCACAACCACTTCCTGACCCTGCTTGGACAGAACCAGCTTCACGAACTCGGCTTCCAGCGGAGCCAGCGGCTTGCCCGGTGCCTTGTTGACGTACACGTAGAGGAAACGCGACAGCGGGTATTTGCCGTTCAGTGCGTTTTCTTCGCTGTCTTCGATGAACTCGGTGCTGCCTTTCTTCGACAGGGCAACGGTTTTCACGCTGGCGGTCTTGTAGCCGATACCCGAGTAGCCGATACCGTTCAGCGAGGAGCTGATGGACTGCACTACGGAAGCCGAGCCTGGCTGTTCGTTCACGTTAGGCTTGTAGTCGCCTTTGCACAGGGCTTCTTCCTTGAAGTAGCCGTAGGTGCCGGATACCGAGTTACGGCCGAACAGTTGCACTGGCTTGTTGGCCAGGTCGCCGGTCACGCCCAGGTCAGCCCAGGTTTTGACTTCGGCCTTGGCGCCGCACAGACGAGTCGAGGAGAAGATCGCGTCGACTTGCTCCATGGTCAGGTGCTTGATCGGGTTGTCCTTGTGCACGAACACGGCCAGGGCATCCACGGCGACCGGGATAGCGGTCGGCTTGTAGCCGTACTTCTGCTCGAAAGCCGCCAGTTCGGTGTCCTTCATCTTGCGGCTCATCGGGCCCAGGTTCGACGTGCCTTCAGTCAGGGCGGGGGGCGCGGTAGCGGAACCGGCGGCCTGAATCTGAATGTTCACGTTCGGGTATTCTTTCTTGTAACCCTCGGCCCACAAGGTCATGAGGTTAGCCAGGGTGTCGGAACCAACGCTGGACAGGTTGCCCGATACACCCGTGACTTTTGTATAAGACGGAATGGAAGGGTCCACACCAGCGGCGACCGCGTGGGCAGTTGCAACGCCAGCAGCGACAAAAGTCATTGCCGCCATCAAACGCTTCAGTTTCATGCCTTGCTCCTAGCAGAGAGGGATTGTTGGATCGGGCCCAAGTATCTGCAGGCCGTATGAACAGTCTATGACTGGTATATGACAGTTAGATGAATGGCCATCATGCGGAAAAAGGCTGGTTTTGAACGCAAAAGCGGGCCAAAGCCCGCCCCTACTGGACTCCGGCACCCTTCTCCGGGCGCCGGACGTGTCAACCTTGAAACAATTTGAAATCCTCTTCTTCTATATAGATGCCCAATCCCTATCACCTCCTCACTTCCATCAAATACATCTTGAAATGCTCGATAGGTTGACAAATTCAACATAAAATACAAAGTTGTCAACCCGAGGAAATCTTATGATCAGCGACCGAATCCGCCGTGCCCGCCTGCTGCGCGGCATGTCCTTGGAGGCCTTGGCGCTCCAACTGGGTGACATCACCAAGCAGGCTCTCAGCAAGTACGAGAAAGGACTGAGCACCCCGAACTCCACGCGCCTGCTGCAAATGGCTGCAGCCCTGGAGGTGAGCCCGGAGTATTTCTTCCGCGCGGACGCCATCCCGCTGGCCCCCCTGGAGTTTCGCAAGCTGGCGAAAATGCCCAAATACCGCCAGGTCCAGATAGAAGAGCAGATGCGCGAGTACCTTGAGCGCTATATCGCACTGGAAGAATGTTTCGACCCTCGGGAAATCCTGACGAACACCACTCCCTCCGGGATGATCGATGCCAGCTCGCTGGAAGAAGCGGAACAAGCCGCTCAGGCGCTGCGTGAGTTCTGGGGGCTTGGTGGCGATCCCATCTTCCACCTGACCGAACAACTGGAAGAGCACGGCATCAAGGTGGCCATGCTGCCGGGATCGGATGACTTCGATGGGGCGTGTGCCGCCACCGATGACGGCCACCACGTGCTGATTGCGTTGAATGCCGAGCGGCCCGGCGAGCGCATCCGATTCACCGCAGCCCATGAGCTCGGGCACTGGGTCATGCGGCTACCCGCCAACATGCCCGAGCAGGACAAGGAAAACTGCTGCCATCGATTTGCCGGCGCCTTCCTGTACCCAGCCAAGTGCGTCACCGGCGATTTTGGCAGCCATCCCCGCTCCAGGGTCCACCCTCGCGAGCTACTGATTGCCAAGCGTCACTATGGACTATCGATGCAAGCGGCGCTGCGCCGACTGAAGGACTTGAATCTGCTCAGCGAAAGTGGCTACAAGACCCTGACCATTCAATTCAGTGCCAATGGCTGGCGCAAGTCCGAACCCGAGCCCATGCCCTGTAAGCCTCCCCAGCGTTTCGAGTCGCTGGTGTTCCGTGGATTGGCGGAAGGTCTGATCAGCAAGTCCCGCGCGAGCGAGTTCCTGCGCCAGCCAGTGAGCAGCCTGGACCCCAACTTCCTGGGCCCGCTGGAGAGCCCATGAGCCTCATCTATATCAGCGATACGAACATCTGGATCGACTTCAGAAATGCCGGATTGCTGGAGCAACTGTTCAGGCTGCCCTTCACTTTTTGCTGTACCGACTTCGTACTTGAAGAGCTCAACGACTTCTCACACGAGCAACTGCTTGCCCATGGGCTGCGGGTCGAGTCATTCGATGGTGACGGCGTGATGCGCCTCTACACGCTCAAGGTTGAACATAACAACAGCTCTCTGGCCGATGTTTCCTGCTATCTACTCGCTCAGGAGACAGGGCGCCCACTGCTCACCGGCGATGGCCGGCTCAGACGCCAGGCCTTGCGCGACGGGCTACAAGTGCGTGGCGCACTCTGGCTGCTGGATCTTATGGTGGAACACCGTGTAGTGACATCTCAGGAAGCAGCCAACGCCCTGGAAACCATGACCGCGAGCGGCGCGCGACTGCCGGAGAAAGAGTGTCACTCCCGGATCAGTCGCTGGCGAGAAGACTGATCCGGGCTTTTAACAGCGACTCAACGCCCCTTCGACCAGAGATAACCGCCCACCAGCGCCCCCATACCGCAAATGATCGCCACATAGTAAGCCGGCCCCATCGGGCTTTCCTTGAGCAGCAGGGTGACCACCATCGGAGTCAGGCCGCCGAAGATCGCGTAGGCCAGGTTGTAGGAGAACGACAGGCCACTGAAACGCACCACCGCCGGGAACGCCTTGACCATCACATAGGGCACCGCGCCGATGGTGCCGACGAACAGGCCGCTCAGGGCATACAGCGGGAACAGCCACTCGGGGTGGGTGGGCAAGCTGCTATAGAAGGTCCAGAAGGTCACCATCAACCCCAGGCTACCGAACACGAAGACCCGGCCGGCACCGAAACGGTCAGCCAGCGCACCGGAAAGGATGCAACCCAGGGTCAGGCAGATCGTCGCCAGGCTGTTGGCTTCCAGCGATACGGTCGGGGCAAAGTGGTAGGCCGTCTGCAATACGGTCGGGGTCATCAGGATCACCACCACCACGCCGGCCGACAGCAACCAGGTCAGCAGCATCGAGACCAGGATCGCACCGCGGTGATCACGCAGCACCGCGCCCAGCGGGATGCCGTCGGACAAGGCCTTGCGTTGCTGCAACTCGGCGAACACCGGGGTCTCGTGCAGCCAGCGACGCAGGTACACCGAGAACAGACCAAACACGCCGCCCAGCAGGAACGGAATCCGCCAGGCGTAATCCGCCACTTCCAGCGGGGTATAAAGGCTGTTGATCAGGGTCGCCACCAACGAACCCAGCAGGATCCCGGCGGTCAGGCCCGAGGTCAGGGTGCCGCAGGCAAAGCCGATCTTGCGCTCCGGCACATGCTCGGCGACGAACACCCAGGCCCCCGGCACTTCACCGCCAATGGCCGCGCCCTGGACCACCCGCATCAGCAACAGCAGGATCGGCGCCCAGATGCCGATCTGCGCATAGGTCGGCAGCAAACCCATGATCAGGGTCGGCACCGCCATCAGGAAAATACTCAGGGTGAACATCTTCTTGCGCCCCAGCAGGTCGCCGAAGTGCGCCATCACGATACCGCCCAGCGGCCGGGCCAGGTAGCCGGCGGCAAAAATCCCGAAGGTCTGCATCAGACGCAACCACTCGGGCATGTCCGCCGGGAAAAACAGCTTGCCGACCACCGCGGCAAAAAACACGAAAATGATAAAGTCGTAGAACTCCAGCGCACCGCCCAGGGCAGACAGCGATAAAGTCTTGTAGTCGTTGCGGGTCAGCGGGCGCGCAGGTGGCGCGATATGGGTGGTCGCGGTGGTCATGGGCATCTCTTATTGGGCACGTCTATGAGCCACGCAAGGCACGGCTCAGGCTGTGGGCAGGTCTGGCACGATAGCAAATTGTTCGTAAAAGCACATGGATCGACGCATTCGCCGGGAAAAATGAGAACCCGGTGGTCGTCTCGCGGTCTATCGACCGATATACTCGTGTCCTGCGCCGGGTAAAACCCGCAGGCTAGAGGGGTACTGTGCGAAAACGCCGTTGGGGCCGAACCA
Source organism: Pseudomonas sp. GW821-FHT03C07 (assembly GCF_059420925.1). Classification (NCBI taxonomy): domain Bacteria; kingdom Pseudomonadati; phylum Pseudomonadota; class Gammaproteobacteria; order Pseudomonadales; family Pseudomonadaceae; genus Pseudomonas; species Pseudomonas sp. GW821-FHT03C07. Next base: position 132,835 of record NZ_JBWKUQ010000008.1, on the reverse strand, counting down.
GCCGCTTTCGCAGAGTTTCCCTTAGTGCGGCTTACGAGAAACGTAACGAACGTAGTATGTTCGGGCTGAATCGTTTTTCTTGAAGACGGCTATTCACCTGCAATACCAACGTAGCGTTACGGGTCAGAGGCACCCCGGCATGATCGAACTCGAACAAGAAGATCCTATCCCGCAAGGCGATCTCGCCCTGCAAATCACCGCGCTTCCGCGCGAAGCCAACGGTTTCGGCGACATTTATGGCGGCTGGCTGGTCAGCCAGATGGACCTGGCCGGCACCGCCATGGCCAGCAAAGTTGCCGGGGGCCGGGTCGCCACCGTGTCCATCGACCGGATGGCGTTCCTGGTCCCGGTCGCCGTCGGCGCACAATTGTCGTTTTATACCCATACCGAGGAAATCGGCCGCAGCTCGATGCGGATGATGGTCGAAGTGTGGAGCGACGATCCGCTGACCAGCGAATGGCGCAAGGTCACCGAAGCGGCGTTCGTCTTCGTGGCCATCGACGGCAGCGGTCGCACCCGCTCCGTGCCACGGCGTTAACCCGGCCGCCAGCGCGCAACCCGCTGCCATTCCCTGTCTTGCGAGAACACCATGACTACGCCCCATGTTGAAACGGTAAAACTGGATGAGCTGAACGGCTGGCGTATCCGCCACGGCCAGGCTGAATTGCTGGTGGCGCAACAAGGCGCGCAGATCCTCAGTTACCAGTTGGCCGGGCAGCCGCCGCTGATCTGGCTCAACAACGAGGCGGTGTTCAAGCAAGGCAAGGGCATCCGGGCCGGCGTGCCGGTGTGCTGGCCGTGGTTCGGCAACTTCTCGCGTAACCCGGACAGCGTGCAGGCCATGCGTCAGAGCAGCGACGCGCCCACGGCCCACGGCCTGGTGCGGACGCTGAACTGGTCGTTACAAGGCATCGAGGCCGAGGGTGATTCGGTAAACGTGACATTCAGCCTGCCGCTGCCCGAAGGTGGTCTGCCGGGCTGGCCGCACAAGGTCGGCCTGACTTTGCGTATCTGCCTGGGCGAGACCTTGCACGTCGAGCTCATCAGCGAAAACCAGGACGACCATCCGGTCAGTCTCAGCCAGGCGCTGCACACCTACTTCGCCGTCAGCGATGTACGTAATGTGCACGTCGAGGGCGTGGATGGCCTGACCTATATCGACACTGCAAATGACTGGAAGCAGGTCCGCCAGCAAGGCGAACTGCGCTTCGCTGGTGAAACCGATCGTATCTACCAGAATGCGCCTGCGCGGCTGAGCATTGTCGATCCGACCTGGGAGCGGCGTATCGAGCTGAGCAGCCAGGGCTCACATTCGGCGGTGATCTGGAACCCGTGGATCGACCGGGCCAGTCAGCTCACCGATATGGCTGACGATGGCTGGCAGAAGATGCTGTGCATCGAGACGGCGAACGTGATGGATGATGTGGTGACGCTCGCGCCGGGGGCCAGTCATACGCTGGCTGTGACTATCGGTAGTCAGCGCCTGGCTTGAGACCGCGTCGCGGCCTTCGCGGGCAAGCTCCGCTCCCACATTCGGCCTTGAGTCGCGCACAAAGTTTGCGTACGACACTGCCCTTGTGGGAGCGGTGCTTGCCCGCGAAAGCGATCTGACAGGCCCTGAAGATCCCCAGCCTTACAGATCCGACTCCTTCACCACCCGCACCTTCCCCGCATCCAGCGCATACGCCGCGTTGGCCAGGTCATTGCTGACCTTTTCGACCTTCAACGTGCCGGTCACCCACAGCGGCGTATAGATATCGTCCAGCTTCAGGCCCTTGGGATAACGCACCAGCACCAGTTGATTGGGGGGCGGGGGCGGCACGTGGATGCAGGCGCCCGGGTACGGCACCAGGAAAAACAGCGTGCTGCGGCCCTTGGCGTCAGTCTCCAATGGCACCGGATAACCGCCGATGCGGATGTCCTTGCCATCCATGGCCGCCACGGTCTTGGTCGAATACATCACCGCCGGCAGACCCTTGCTCTGTTTCAAACCACCCTTGGCGGTAAACGTACCGTCGCCCTCGGGCGAGTTGTGGGTGATTTCCGGCATTTGCTCAAGGGCTTTCTGGTCCGACTTGGGCATCAGTTCCAGCCAGTCGGTTTCCGGAAGTTCGCCGGCGTGAGCCAAGCCACTGCCCAGGAAAACAAGTGTCAAAAGAAGACGGCGCATGGGGAGACTCGAAAACAGAAAGGATGTCGCACATTCTAATCCTCTCCGCCATTGCGACGGAGAGGGTTTGGTCGCCTGGATCAGCTCTTCTTGATCAGGTTGTAGATCACCAGCAAGATAATTGCGCCGACGACCGCGCCGATAAACCCGGCGTTCTGACCCGCGTGATAGATCCCCACGGCCTGACCACCGTAAGTTGCCGCCAGCGAACCACCGATACCCAGCAGGATAGTCATGATCCAGCCCATGCTGTCGTCGCCGGGCTTGAGGAAACGCGCCACCAAGCCGACGATGAGGCCGATCAAAATTGTCCAGATAATGTGCATGGCATTTCCCCTAGTGAGTTCGCACAATCAAAGCCTAGTCAGCACTTTGACATCCTGCCATCAGAGGCCGGCGGCAACCGTAGGTTCCCGCCGGCACTGACTATCTTTATTCGCCGATCAATGCCTCGACCCGCAGGATCTGCTCCTGCAGCGTCGCCTTGTCCGCGCAACGCAGGGTCGCGTGACCAACCTTGCGGCCGACCTTGAAGGCCTTGCCATAGTGATGCAGATGACAATCGGCGATGGCGATTACCTGCGCCACTGGCGGGACTTCGCCGATGAAATTGAGCATCGCGCTTTCGCCGACCTTGGCGGTCGAACCCAGCGGCAGCCCGGCAATCGCCCGCAGGTGGTTTTCGAACTGGCTGCACTCGGCACCTTCGGTGGTCCAGTGCCCGGAGTTGTGGACCCGTGGCGCAATTTCGTTGGCCTTGAGACCACCGTCGACTTCGAAGAACTCGAACGCCAGCACGCCGACATAATTCAGCTGCTTGAGCACCCGGTCGGCATACTCTTCGGCCAGGGCTTGCAGCGGATGCTCGGTGCTGGCCACGGACAGACGCAGGATGCCGTTGTCGTGGGTGTTGTGCACCAGCGGGTAGAAGCAGGTTTCGCCGTCACGGCCGCGCACGGCGATCAGCGAGACTTCCCCGGTGAACGGCACGAAGCCCTCCAGCAGGCAGGCGACGCTGCCCAGCTCGGCGAAGGTGCCGACCACATCGGCCGCGCTGCGCAGGACTTTCTGACCCTTGCCGTCATAACCCAGGGTACGGGTTTTCAGCACGGCCGGTAGGCCGATGCTGGCGACAGCGACGTCCAGGTCCGCCTGGGACTGGATATCGGCGAAGGCCGGGGTGGGAATCCCCAGGTCCTTGAACATGCTCTTTTCGAACCAGCGATCACGGGCGATGCGCAGGGCTTCGGCGCTCGGGTAGACCGGCACGAACTGCGACAGGAAGGCCACGGTTTCCGCCGGGACACTTTCGAACTCGAACGTCACCACGTCAACTTCGTCGGCCAACTGGCGCAGGTGATCCTGATCGCCGTAATCGGCGCGCAGATGCTCGCCGAGGGCGGCGGCACAGGCATCCGGCGCCGGGTCCAGGAAAGCGAAGTTCATCCCCAGCGGCGTACCCGCCAGCGCCAACATGCGGCCCAACTGGCCGCCACCGATTACACCGATCTTCATCGTCATCAACCTCAGGCGACGCGTGGGTCTGGATTGTCCAGCACGCTGTCTGTCTGTTCTGCACGGAATTTCTTCAGCACGGCGTGGAAATGCGGGTGCTTGGCGCCCAGGATACTCGCCGAGAGCAGCGCGGCATTGATCGCGCCGGCCTTGCCGATGGCCAGGGTCGCGACCGGAATACCGGCCGGCATCTGCACGATCGACAGCAGCGAGTCGACGCCCGAGAGCATCGCCGACTGCACCGGCACGCCCAGCACCGGCAAGTGGGTCTTGGCCGCGCACATGCCTGGCAGGTGCGCCGCACCGCCGGCACCGGCGATGATCACCTCGATCCCACGGGACTCGGCCTCTTCGGCGTACTGGAAGAGCAGGTCCGGGGTGCGGTGGGCCGAGACCACTTTCACCTCGTAGGGGATGCCGAGCTTTTCCAGCATATCGGCGGTGTGGCTAAGGGTGGACCAATCGGACTTGGAGCCCATGATCACGCCAACCAGTGCACTCATCGTCGTGCCTCTTCTCTTGGGCGCCCGCGGGCGCGTCAAAAAACAACAAGCCACGCGGGAGACCGGCGTGGCTTGTCATACGAATCGGGGCCGGGCAAGCCGGCCGAAGGCCGCGCAGTATACCGAAAAAAGTGGGTTAAACGCACCTTTACCGACCATCTGTCGTTTGCCGGATTTCAGCCGCTAAAGGCCGGTTTACCTGACTTTCAGGTCAATCCAAAAACACCACAACCTCATTGTGGGAACGGAGCTCTTGTGTGGGAGCGGAGCTTGCCCGCGAAGAACGATGACGCGGTGTATCTGAAAGACCGCGCCGTCTTCTTCGCGGGCAAGCTCCGCTCCCACAACAGCCCGCCGGCAAGCCGGTTCCCACAGGTTATTCAGCGTTCAGATAGAACCCGGTGCCTGCGCCGCCGCGCCTTCAAGCTTGCGCCACAACAAACGCACGTTGGCCTTGCGCACCAGCGCACAGCGATACAGGCGAATCTCCAGCGGCACATGCCATTGCGGCCCGCCGCACACCACCAGTTCGCCCCGCGCCAACTCGGCCCGGACACTGAGGTGCGGCACCCAGGCAATGCCCAGCCCTTCAAGCGCCATGCTCTTCAAACTGTCGGCCATCGCGGTTTCATAGATCGTGGTAAAGCGCAGATTACGCTGGCGCAACAACAGGTTCACCGAACGCCCGAGAAACGCCCCCGCGCTATACGCCAGCAATGGCACGCTCACCTCGCCCTCCAGGTCGAACAGCGGCTGGCCATCCGGCCCCGTGGCACACACCGGCAACATCTCGGTCTGCCCCAGGTGCAGCGACGGAAAGATCTCCGCGTCCATCTGCAACGCCGCATCCGGGTCATAAAACGCCAACATCAGGTCACAACCGCCCTCGCGCAACGCGTGCACCGCGTCACCCACGTTGGTCGCCACCAGCCGCGTGGCGATATTCAGTCCTTCATTACGCAACTGCGCGATCCAGCGCGGAAAGAAGCCCAACGCCAGGGAGTGCGCCGCCGCCACTTGCATGACTTCGCCCTGCCCGCCTTCCAGGTGATGCAAGTGGCGCACCACCTCGCCCAACTGCTCGACCACCGTGCGCGCCGTCACCAGGAACAACTGCCCCGCCGCCGTCAGTTCGATGGGCGTGCGCGAGCGGTTGACCAGGGTCAGCCCCAGCGCCGACTCCAGGCTGCGGATCCGTCGACTGAACGCCGGCTGCGTGACGAAACGCCGCTCGGCCGCCTGGGAAAAGCTGCGGGTCGCCGCCAGGGCACTGAAATCTTCCAACCATTTGCTTTCGAGATTCATCGGCGCCTCCCACCATGCGCACCATTTTGGTTCACACGTCCGTCATACACAACGCGTCACATCCACATTATGCCGTTTGTGCATAGGGCAGTGCTGAACAGCATTGGCCCAAAAATTCCCTCAAGCCTAGCATTACCAACGTTCCGGCACCGACCGGGTTCTTATCGAGATGATTTCTATCATGTCCTCCGCTGCATCTTTCCGCACAGAAAAAGACCTGCTTGGCGTACTCGACGTACCCGGCGACGCGTATTACGGCATCCAGACCCTGCGAGCGGTACACAACTTCCGTCTCTCCGGCGTCCCGATCTCGCACTACCCGAAACTGGTCGTGGCCCTGGCCATGGTCAAGCAGGCCGCCGCTGACGCCAACCGCGAGCTCGGTCACCTGACCGAAGCCAAACACGCGGCCATCAGCGAAGCTTGTGCCCGACTGGTCCGCGGCGACTTCCACGAACAGTTCGTGGTCGACATGATTCAAGGCGGCGCTGGCACTTCGACCAACATGAATGCCAACGAAGTCATCGCCAACATCGCGCTGGAGGCCATGGGCCACAGCAAGGGCGAATACCAGTACCTGCACCCGAACAACGACGTGAACATGGCGCAGTCGACCAACGACGCCTACCCGACGGCCATCCGCCTGGGTCTGCTGCTGGGCCACGACGCCCTGCTCGCCAGCCTCGACAGCCTGATCCAGGCTTTCGCCGCCAAGGGTCAAGAGTTCAGCCACGTCCTGAAAATGGGCCGTACCCAGCTGCAAGACGCTGTGCCGATGACCCTCGGCCAGGAATTCCGCGCCTTCGCCACCACCCTGAGCGAAGACCTGGCCCGCCTGAAGACCCTGGCTCCGGAACTGCTGACCGAAGTCAACCTGGGCGGCACCGCCATCGGCACCGGTATCAACGCCGACCCGCGTTACCAGCAACTGGCGGTCGACCGCCTGGCAACCATCAGCGGCCAGCCGCTGGTACCGGCCGCCGACCTGATCGAAGCCACCTCCGACATGGGTGCCTTCGTGCTGTTCTCCGGCATGCTCAAGCGCACCGCGGTCAAGCTGTCGAAGATCTGCAACGACCTGCGCCTGCTGTCCAGCGGCCCGCGCACCGGGATCAACGAAATCAACCTGCCAGCGCGTCAGCCCGGCAGCTCGATCATGCCTGGCAAGGTCAACCCGGTGATCCCGGAAGCGGTCAACCAGGTGGCGTTCCAGATCATCGGCAACGACCTGGCCCTGACCATCGCGGCCGAAGGCGGCCAACTGCAACTGAACGTGATGGAACCGCTGATCGCCTTCAAGATCTTCGACTCGATCCGCCTGCTGCAACGCGCCATGGACATGCTGCGCGAACACTGCATCGTCGGCATCACCGCCAACGAAGCACGCTGCCGCGAACTGGTGGAACATTCCATCGGCCTGGTCACCGCGCTGAACCCCTACATCGGCTATGAAAACGCTACCCGGATCGCCCGCATCGCCCTGGAAAGTGGCCGTGGCGTACTGGAACTGGTGCGCGAAGAAGGCTTGCTCGACGACGCCATGCTCGCTGACATCCTGCGCCCGGAAAACATGATTGCTCCGCGTCTGGTTCCACTGAAGGCCTGACCTTCAGTGCCGGATTGCAACACGCTCACCAGGTCGAGGGACTAGACACCTCTCACCTTTTGAGGGCCTGAAGGTCACTCTTCAGGCCCTTTTTTTTACAACTGGAAGTGGGAAGAAGGCTCTACCTCGGCCCTGCCCTCACAAGAAATACCCTGCGCTTCGTCGTCTGTCCTACAAACCGGTACAGACGACTGCGGTGCTCATCGGTATAGTGCCGCCCCTCTTCGCGTAAGCGATCCGCGGTACAGCGGCACTGAAACACGCGAAACAACACTAAAAACAACCCGCGAAAGCTCGGGATGAAGTATCGCCAGCCCACACTGCCCAGTGTCATCGGGTGTAACGCGATATTTCAAACGAGCCGCCTTTGCATCAAAAAACAGCGAGGAACCACTCCATGCTTGAGGTCATCAACGACTTCCTCTCAGGGAAATTACTGATCGTGCTCATTGTCGGGCTCGGTAGCTACTTCACGATCCGTTCGCGGTTCGTCCAGTTCCGCCATTTCCGTCACATGTTCACGGTCTTCAAAGAGTCCCTTCGCGGTCAAGCAGGCCAACTGAGCTCGTTCCAAGCACTGATGCTGAGCCTCGCCGGCCGTGTTGGCGCCGGTAACATCGCCGGTGTCGGCATCGCCGTGACCCTCGGCGGCCCGGGCGCCGTGTTCTGGATGTGGGTCACCGCACTGGTGGGCATGTCCAGCAGCTTCTTCGAATGCACCCTGGCCCAGGTCTACAAGCGCGCCGATGGCGACGGCCTGTACCGCGGCGGCCCGGCTTACTACATCCAGCACGGCCTGAAGCTCAAAGGCATGGCGGTGGTGTTCTCCATTCTGCTGCTGGTCACCTACGGCTTCGCCTTCAACGGCCTGCAGTCGTACACCGTCACCCACTCGCTGCAGAACGCCTTCGGCTTCTCGCCGAACCACACCGGCATCGCCCTGGCCGTCCTGCTGGCGATCGTCTTCCTCGGCGGCATCAAGCGTATCGCTTCGGTTTCCGACCTGCTGGTTCCGGTCAAGACCCTGGCCTACATCGGCGTCACCCTGTACGTGATCTTCAGCCAGATCGAACACGTGCCGGCCATGCTGGAAACCATCTTCAAGAGCGCCTTCGGCCTTGACCCTGCGTTCGGCGGCCTGCTCGGCAGCGCCATCGTCATGGGTGTGAAACGTGGCGTGTTCGCCAACGAAGCCGGTCTGGGCAGCGCGCCCAACGTCGCCGCCGTGGCCGCCGTGAAGCATCCGGGCGCCCAGGGCGTGGTCCAGGCGTTCAGCGTGTTCCTCGACACCTTCGTGATCTGCACCTGCACCGCACTGCTGATCCTGCTGTCGGGCTTCTACACCCCTGGCTTCGAAGGTGACGGCATCGTCCTGACCCAGAACTCCCTGGCCGCCGTGGTCGGTGACTGGGGCCGACTGTTCGTCAGCGTCGCCCTGTCGCTGTTCGTCTTCACCTGCATCCTCTACAACTACTACCTGGGTGAAACCAGCCTGCAGTTCCTGACCCGCAACCGCGTCGTGTTGATGGTGTACCGCGCCCTGGTGCTGGCACTGATCGTATGGGGTTCGGTGCAGAATCTGTCGACCGTGTTCGCCTTCGCCGACATCACCATGACCTGCCTGGCTTTCGTCAACCTGATCGCCCTGGCCATGCTGTTCAAGATCGGCCTGCGCGTGATGCGCGACTACGACGAACAACGCCGCGCCGGCGTCGGCCAGCCAGTGTTCGACTCGAGCAAGTTCGCTGATCTGGACCTGGACCTCCAGGCCTGGCCAACCCCGAGTCAAGTAGCGCCACGCGAGCAAGATGCTGTCCAAGGCGTACCTGCCACGCAACGCTGATCGCCCCACCGGACGGTGCCCTGCCGTCCGCCGCGACAGAGATCAACGAGTGGCGCCCTGCCACTTGACGTGACACACCTTGCGCACGCAGGCATGCTGCGGCGCAAGGTGCATTCGTCCAGGAGAACCATCAATGACTTCCGCCTCTTATCCTGCCGCGCAGCACGTCATGGTGCTCTACACCGGCGGCACCATCGGTATGCAGGCCAGCGCCAACGGCCTGGCCCCGGCTTCCGGTTTCGAAGCGCGGATGCGCGAACAGCTCGCCGGCCAGCCCGGCCTGAGCGTGCCGGACTGGCGTTTTCGCGAGATGGCACCGCTGATCGACAGCGCCAACATGACCCCCGAGTATTGGCAGCGCCTGCGCGCGGCGGTGGTCGAGGCGGTGGACGCGCAGCAGTGTGACAGCGTGCTGGTGCTGCATGGCACCGATACCCTGGCGTATAGCGCGGCGGCCATGAGCTTCCAGTTGCTGGGCTTGCCGGTTCCGCTGGTGTTTACCGGCTCGATGCTGCCGGCGGGCGTGCCGGACAGTGATGCCTGGGAGAACGTCTGCGGCGCGCTGCTCGCCTTGGGCCAGGGCCTGGCGCCGGGGGTGCACCTGCACTTCCACGGTGAAATGCTCTCGCCGACCCGTTGCGCGAAGATTCGCAGCTTTGGCCGGCATCCGTTTGCGGCGTTGAACCGCAGCGGTGGCGGGGCCAAGGTGGAAGCTCTGCCGGCCCAGCTGGATTACCGTCAGGGCAAGCAACTGGCGAGCGTCGGCGTGTTGCCGCTGGTCCCGGGCATCGGCGCCGCGCAATTGGACGGCATGATCGACAGCGGCGTCCAGGCATTGGTGCTGGAGTGCTTCGGCAGTGGTACCGGGCCGAGCGACAACCCGGCGTTTCTCGCCAGCCTTGAGCGGGCGCGGGACAATGGGGTCGTGGTGGTGGCGGTCACCCAGTGCCATGAAGGTGGCGTCGAGCTGGATGTGTACGAGGCTGGCAGCCGTTTGCGCGGTGTCGGCGTGCTGTCCGGCGGCGGCATGACCCGTGAAGCGGTGTTCGGCAAGCTGCATGCTTTGCTGGGGGCGAGTCTGGAGCAGGCTGAAGTGCGGCGCTTGGTCGAGTTGGATCTGTGTGGTGAATTGAGCTGATGTAGAAGCCTCACACGGACTTCAGCCTGGCCGAGACTTGTGGTGAGCGGGCTTGCCCTAATGCCGTTCAGCTAAGGCCGAACACGGTCCTTGTGGGAGCAGAGCTTGCTCGCGAAGAGGCCCTTGAGACCGCTAAAAGCTTCGCGGGCAAGCACCGCTCCCACAGGTTAAGTGACGTTTTTAATATCCCATCCCCCTTAACTGAACAGCATTAGGGCTTGCCACAAGACCGCGCGCGACTGCAAATTTCCGTCACTGAACGGCACCCATACCAGACAAATCGCTTTTTCTTGAGCGACATTTCCTAGAAAATCCCAACGCCTTGCGCCTGTCCAGCCACGTGACTAGTCTTCGTTCGTCACTGCCCCATTGCAGTGAACGGGTTTAGCAGCTCGTGTCCAATAGGCGCACAACGCCTCCATTTTTCATGGCCGGCGTTTTTAATGCCCCCAGGTTTATGGTGGCTGTGCGTGGGGCACCTTAGGGTGCGCCGGTTTCCTATTGGCCGGTCTGCTAACCCGCGTACAGCTGCCACCCCCATCGTTTAGCAGCGATTGGTGTCGGCTCCCATGCGCCAATAGGAGTTACATCATGGACAAGCTAATCCCCGATCCGCCCAGCAGAGCCGCCCGCGCCCGGATCACCGCCATTCTCAAGAAAGCCAACGCCGACCTCTTGCAGGTGCTCAACAGCCAGCGTTACCAACCGCCGTTGCTGGCCGCCCTGAAAGAAACCGCCGCCCGCCCGGGCAGTATCAACGACGGCCGTCACCTCTCGCTGTTCAACGTGCAGGAAGGCATCAGTGCCGAGCAGGCGCTGATCCATGTGTCGCTGATGTTGCGCTGCGCCGAAGAAGTCTCCGATGAAATCACCGAATACGGCAGCGGCGTCGAGCGAGGGCTGATCTGGTCGATGATCCATTCGGTGGAAATGGCCCGGGCGGTGGTCGATGCGTTGCTGGCCGGGTCGCAGCCGACCCCGGCCTGAAACGCCCCCTCCTAGCTTTTGTGGGTGCGGAGCCTGGAGCCTGTGTGGGAGCGGAGCTTGCCCGCGAAGAAGACGCCGCGGTTTTTCAGAGATACCGCGTTATCGTTCTTCGCGGGCAAGCTCCGCTCCCACATCCCCCCCCTCAAACTCTTCCACACCCAGAACACCGAAGGGGCCGCTCTGCATTTATCAGCCGGCGGCACACAACTTGCTCGACTCCCCTACCCCCCAAGGACGGCATCGAACATGCTTCACTCCCACCTCACCACCCTCAACGCCGTCTCCCTGGTGCTCAACACCTTCCGCGACAAGGGCTTTGCCAGCGACGCGCTCCTGGCCGGCAGCGGTATCAGCGCCGCCGACCTGAGCCGCGCCGACACCCGTATCACCACCAACCAGGAAATGCAGGTGTGCGCCAATGCCGTGGCCCTGCGCCGGGAAATCGGCCTGGAGCTGGGCCGGCGCATGCATGTGTCGGCCTACGGCATCCTCGGCTATGCCCTGCTCACCAGTGCCACCTTCGGTGACGCTTTGCGCCTGGCCCTGCGCTATCCGGCGCTATTGGGAACACTGTTCGAACTGAGCCTGGAAACCGACGGTGAACGGATCTGGTTCACCGCCGCGGACTATCGGGAAAGTCCGCAGTTGGCGGTGTTCAACGCCGAGCTGTGCCTGGCCTCGCTGAAAGTCATCTGCGACGACCTGCTCGGACACCCACTCCCCTTGCTGGCAGCACGCTTCGAGCACGAGGCGCCGGACTACCAGGCCGACTACAACGACAGCTTCGACTGCCCGTTACAGTTCTCGGCCAGCAGTAATGCGTTCGCCTTCGACCCACACTGGCTGGAGCAACCCCTGCCCCTGGCGGACGCCATTACCCACCAGGCCATGGCCGAGCGCTGCCGCAAGCACAACCTGGAATTCACCGGTCGCCAGGCCTGGCTGGGACGCATCCGTCACCTGCTCGCCGCGCAACTGCATACCGCACCGGGCCTGGAAGGCCTGGCCGAACAGATGAAGTGTTCGGCCCGCACCCTGCGCCGGCATCTCAACGACCTGGGCTGCAGCTATCAGGAGCTGCTCGACGAGTTACGCTTCGAACGAGCCAAGCAGTTACTCGGGGAGGGTCAGCTACCGATTCACCGCATTGCCGATGAACTGGGCTTCAGCGAAACCGCCAGCTTCCGCCATGCCTTCGTGCGCTGGAGTGGGGTCAGTCCGAGCCAGTTCCGCCCCTGAATCCCCCCAGGCCACGCCAACAACGCCCGACCAGGACTGCGTGTTGCGCCCCCAAAAAGGGTCCTTACGCCCCGTTCAGGGGCGAAATCAGGACACATCTTTTGGCCATATCAATCCCCTTTTGGCCGCTCCCGCCGTTCTCCCAAAAGCACCAGGCATCAAGAATGACGCCACGCCCACGCTATCGGAGAACAATAAATGCTGACGGTCTATTCGGACGATCACCACCTGCACCACGGCCGCTGCGAGCTGATCGACGGACAATTGATGCCCTGCTTCGAAATGCCTTCGCGCGCCGACCACGTGCTGGCCCGCGTGCACCATCAAGCCCTGGGCCCGGTGCGCGAACCGGAGGACTTCGGCCTGGAGCCGATCCGCCGCGTGCACGACGAGGCCTACCTGACCTTCTTCAAGGGCGCCTGGGACCGCTGGGCCGAACAAGGCCATGACGGCGACCTGCTGCCCTTCACCTGGCCGGCCCGCACCCTGCGCCGGGTTATCCCGAAGAACCTGCACGGCGAACTCGGTTACTACAGCTTCGACGCCGGCGCCCCGATCACCGCCGGCACCTGGCAGGCGGCCTATAGCGCGGCCCAGGTCGCCCTTACCGCCCAGGCCGAAATCCAGCGCGGCGCCCGCAGCGCCTTCGCCCTCTGCCGTCCGCCGGGACATCACGCCGCCAGCGACCTGATGGGCGGTTATTGCTACCTGAACAACGCCGCCATCGCCGCCCAGGCCTTCCTCGATCAGGGTCATAAGAAGGTCGCGATCCTCGACGTCGACTACCACCACGGCAACGGCACCCAATCGATTTTCTACGAGCGCAGCGATGTGCTCTTCACCTCGCTCCACGGCCACCCGGAAGCCGAGTTCCCGTTCTTCCTCGGTTATGCCGACGAGCTCGGCGAAGGCGCTGGCGAAGGCTTCAACTTCAACTATCCGCTGGCCGCCGGCACTGCCTGGGACCAATGGAGCGCAGCGCTGGAACAGGCCTGCGGCGAGATCGAACGCTATGCCCCCGATGTGCTGGTGGTTTCCCTGGGCGTGGACACCTTCAAGGACGATCCGATTTCCCAGTTCAAGCTCGACAGCCCGGATTATCTGCGCATGGGCGAACGCATCGCCCGCCTGGGCAAGCCGACGCTGTTCGTGATGGAAGGCGGCTACGCGGTAGAAGAAATCGGCATCAATGCCGTGAACGTACTCGAAGGTTTCCAATACGCTCAATGAGGAATTAGAAGAATGAACAAGCTCAAGCGTCTGATTGCCCCAGCCCTCTGCGCCGCCGTGCTCGGTACCGCGGCCCACGCCGAGGAACGCACCCTGCGGGTCTACAACTGGTTCGACTACATCACCCCCAAGGCCCTGGACGATTTCAAGGCCCAGAACAACCAGGTCAAGCTGGTCTACGACATCTTCGACACCAATGAAGCGCTGGAAGCCAAGCTGCTCACCGGCAACTCCGGCTATGACGTGGTGGTACCGTCCAACGTGTTCCTGGCCAAGCAGATCGAAGCCGGGGTATTCCAACCGCTGGATCGCAGCAAGTTGCCGAACTGGAACCACCTCGATCCCAAGCTGATGAAGCTGATCGAGGCCAACGACCCGAGCAACAAGTTCGCCGTGCCCTACATGTACGGCACCATCCTGATCGGCTTCAACCCGGACAAGGTCAAGGCGGTGCTGGGCGACCAGGCGCCGGTGGACAGCTGGGACCTGATCTTCAAGGAAGAGAACATCAGCAAGCTCAAGCAGTGCGGCGTCGCCCTGCTCGATTCGCCCTCGGAGATCCTGCCGCTGGCCTTGCAGCACCTGGGCCTGAACCCCAACAGCAACAACCCCAAGGACTATGAAAAAGCCGAGGCGCTGCTGCTGAAGATCCGTCCGTACATCACCTATTTCCACTCGTCCAAGTACATGGCGGATATCGCCAACGGCGACATCTGTGTGGCCGTCGGTTACTCCGGCAGCTTCTCCCAGGCCGCCAACCGCGCCAAGGAAGCCAAGAACGGCGTGGTGGTGGACATGCGCCTGCCCAAGGAAGGCGCGCCGATCTGGTTCGATATGCTGGCGATCCCCAAAGGCGCGAAGGACCCGGCAGACGCCTACCGCTTTATCAATTACCTGCTGCAACCCCAGGTGATCGCGCCCATCAGCGACTTCGTCGGCTATCCAAACCCGAACAGGGACGCCACCGACATGGTCGATCCGGCGATCCGCCACAATGCCAACCTGTACCCGACCGAAGCGGCGATGAAAACCCTCTACACCCTGCAGCCGCTGGACCAGAAGGCCGAACGGGCACGCACCCGGGCCTGGACCAAGATCAAGTCCGGGACCTGAGTGTTACCCTCGGCTCGCCCCAGGAATCGGGGCTTGCCGGTCTTTCGCGGTGAAACAGCGTATCGGTGGGAGCCCGGCTTGCCGACGATGGCGTGCGCAAGGCCAGCGCACGGCTCAAGGACCTCTTCGCGGGCAAGCTCCGCTCCCACACAAGCCGGCTCTCGCAAGGACCACTTGTATCTACCCGCCATCAGCTATTCGGCGCCAGGAATAACGCCTCTGCCGACTTGATATCGATCTTGCCGCGCCAGATGGGATCGACTTTCGCGTTCTCCGCCGCCTGGGCTATCTGAAAGTTGAGTCCCTTGGAACGTTGCGCGAACGTCTTGAGGTGCGCCGCGGAAAAAGCTTTCGCCGGGGTGGTCGCCGCCGGGTAATGGAAATGCGCATACCACGTCGGCACACCACCCCTGCCGCGAATCTCATACTCTTCAAAAAAGTCAGCACCCTTGCCTTGGGAAATATCCCGGCGGTCCCCCAGCTTGCGGATGATGACTTGTTTCTGCTCCTTGAGAAATTCGACCGCGGACACTGTCGGCAAGCCTTTTTTGCTCAGTTCGATCCGCAAACTCAGACCCCGTTCGGCCAAAGTGGCTATGGCTTGCTCCAATTCGGCGATCAGCGACCGGGGTGATTTTGAAAGCCCACGGGTAAACTCGCTCAGCACCTCCAGGAGTTCGGCAAAAGGCTGCGACTTGATCCTGAGCAGGTCTTGTATATCACGGGGAAATTTCACCACACCCGCGCTGCGATCAGCATCGGCCAGCACCGCAGGCACACTCGCCAACAGGTCGCGCGCTTTCTTCTCCAAGGACTTCAGCTTCTTCGCCGCCCGCACACTCAACTCCCCGGCGCCGCCCAGCAGGCGCAGGCCACGGTCCAACTGCCAGCCTCCCGCGCCGTCGCGCCTGATCCAGGGCCCCTGCAGTGACGGCAACCGGTCATCGACGATCACCACCCCTTCGAGTTTGCGCGACACGCGAAACCAGGCGTCGTCGATGCAGGCATAGAACAGCTCATCACGCTGATACAGGCCTTGCCATTCTCCCGAGGCCAGCAAGGTGCCTGGAGGATCGAGCTTGGGCCGCTTGAACTCTTCAAGCCGGGCCAGCCTGGAGACCGACACCCCCCCTCCCAAGGGGGTCGAAGCCACCACCAACTGGCTCGGGACACTGGCGGCCGGCTCCTTGTACACGGCGTTGTCAATGAGGGTTGGGGAACCCGTGACACCGCCAGTAGCCCGCCCCTCAACCCTCGGCGGTTCGCGGTGATACACCAGGACCACCGCCAGATTGAGCAAGACATCGGCAAACGCTACCCAGGGGTGTGACGCATTCGGATCGCTGAAGGTCTTGAGGCTGGACGCCAATTGCACGAGCAACCCGACGCCGATCAGCGGTGCGGGTGTCAGGGGCAGCGACAGGTTGAACAGCGCCCATCCCAGATCGCTGAAACGGTTCCAGCGCTCTTCGGCATTGGACACGGAGTCCATCTCGGCGCGCGCGATCAATACCTCGACGGTGGCGGCGAACAGCGCCGCGCCAAACGACCCGGACAGCTCGGTGGTATCGAGCGAAACCGGATCAGGGCTAGCGGGTATATCCCAATCGGAAACGATCACCCGGCCCAGATGCGGTTCCTCGAAGCCACCATTCTCATAAATCGAGCGGCGCGCGCTATCCAGGCCATTGAGGACCGACTGCTGCAAGGGGCCCGCCTCCTTGATCGCACTCAACACGCCGTCCAGTGACGGAAATTCGCGCAACGGCCTGTCGGCACCAGGACAACACAAGACCTGTGGGCCCTGGCCCGGCGCCCGCGGTCCGAGCACAAACATGTTGCACACCCGGTCCGCCGAGGCATCGGAGTGCGTCAGGAAAGCCAGGGGCCTGGCCACAATCCGCTGCCCCAGGACCTCATGAACACCGACATCCTGCGTCACCACCGCCTCGACATAAAGACGGGCGGTCTCCGTCAGTTGCCGGGTAAGCTGCAGCTCCAGCGCCACCATCGGCAACAGGACGCGCAGGTAGTCGGTAAAAAGCTGCTGCTGCCGTGCGCGCTCGACCTGGTCGCGCTGCAAATTCTGCTTGAGCTCCTCAGGATAGGCCTGGCCGATATCGGCATCGCTCACCGCCGCGCGCAGCGCTTCATAGGTCATCCAAGCCGGTGCCGTTTGCCCCTGGTAGTGAACCTGTGCGTCATTGGAAAGCGGAAAGGCCTTGAGGTTCTTCAGCGCCAGGTCGACGTAGTCATGGGTCTGCGGCTTATCGGAAAAGCCTACCGGCATGACACCATCACCCATTATTAGCGCGCTACTCACGATAGCCGTCAGGGTCACGCTGATGTCGCTGGCCGACAGGGTCGCCGCCTCTGGATGCTTTTTCCGCAAACTCCGCTGCAACGACTCGCCGGCAAAGGTGAGGATGTCGGGAATACCATCGAGAAACGTCTTGCCGGCGTGACCTCGATACAGGCTCGCCAACGCGGCCACGTAACGTCCGTAGAGTGTGCGACTCGACGACGAGGCATTGCGCAACCATTTGGGGAGCAGGTCACGTAGTTGCCCCAATTTCGCTTCGTGGCCGGAACGGAAGGCCCCGAACACCGCCTGCAACCCGCTCAGCTCGAGCAGACGATGC
The DNA here is from genome assembly GCF_059420925.1 of Pseudomonas sp. GW821-FHT03C07. Taxonomy (NCBI): domain Bacteria; kingdom Pseudomonadati; phylum Pseudomonadota; class Gammaproteobacteria; order Pseudomonadales; family Pseudomonadaceae; genus Pseudomonas; species Pseudomonas sp. GW821-FHT03C07. Next base: position 115,544 of record NZ_JBWKUQ010000008.1, on the reverse strand, counting down.
TCGAGGGCCGTCGGATCGCGATAGTCACCTGGCTTGAGGCTGGCAATGGCCTCCAGTTGCAGCATCAGCAGGCTCACGGCCAGGGCGTCGAAGGCATGCGCATCGGGAAGGTAGTTGCTGATCCTGAGGACCTTCCCACCCCAGGCCGCGGACAGACCGTCCAACTGCGCGGCCGAGGAATCAAACGCTTCGATCCCGCCGAACAATGTGTAACGCAACACGATCTCGCGCTTGCCGACCCAACGGCTCATCACCAACGTCAGGAAATGCCCGGAAACGCCAATATCGCTGATCGGAATGCTGACCTGCGTGCAGTCATTGCCGAGCGCGGCGCGGCGCGCGTGCGGGTCGGGGTAGTCGAGCAGCGCCTGCACCGTGTCCCGCTCATCGCCCGTCAGCGCGGCGCCGGCCTGGCGCAATTGCGCCGCGATAAAGTCGGACAGCCGCTGCCAGGGCGCGACACCCGCGCCCAGCGGCGAACTCCAGAAATCAACCAGGGCCTGTTTGTACGCCTGCAACAGCAACGGCGCCCACTCATCCAGGAGCGTCTCGGTCGTGGCAAGGGCCAGGGACAGTTGCTGTGGATGCTCGGCGCCCGGGTAGAGCGTCAGGTAACTGTCTGCCGGATGAACCAGCGCCTTCTCGCCCAGGAAGCGTTCGATCAACAGGTTCGCCAGGGGCAGGATTCCGTATTCCACGCCATCGCTTTTACCCGGGTCCGGCACCGGATGGATAAACGCGGCCTGGGCAAGCCGCTCGCCCAGCAGCGGGTATTGGTCCTCCAGCATGTCGCGGACCAGGCCGGGCGCTACGCTTTCCAGGGTCGGTCGTTGGGCAAAACAGTCACTGAGGGTGTAGACCAGCGCCGCCTGTTCGCTTTCGCTCAAGGCCGTGCCGGGCAGAAGGGAAGACATGTTCATTTATCCTGGTTTCGGGCTCAGGGAATAAATAAACATCGACCGCGCACTGGCCTGCGGTAACCGGTTACCACCCGGTGCGACTACGGCTTCCAGACCTTGCGCAAGCGTTCCAGCGCCGACTCGATATCCACCTCGGGGACCGCCGCAAACCCCAACACCAACCCGGCGCGCTGGTCTTCGGGCGGCGTGGGCTGGGTTATCCAGTAGCTGCTCAAGGGACTGATTTCAACCCCGACGCTCGAAGCCAGCGCAATCAATTCCCGCTCGCGCGCCAGGCTCGCCACGGGCACCGTCAGGTGCAACCCCGCCGCCACCGCCGGCAGATGACCACAACCCGGGACATCCACAGGCCAATGGGCCAACAAGCTGTCACGCCGACTCAGGGCGGCGCGGCGCATGCGCCGAATATGCCGCTGGAAGTGCCCGGCGGCCATGAACTCGGCCATCACCGCCTGGGTACTGACTTCCGAGTGCCGCATATCCAGCGCGCGGCGCTGGGAAAAAGCCTCGACCAGCGTCGGCGGCAGCACCAGATAGCCGAGACGCAACGCCGGAAAGGCAATCTTGCCGAAAGTACCGACATACAGCACCCGCCCCTGCCGATCCAGGGCCGCCAAGGGCGCCAACGGCGCGCCGCTGTAGCGGTACTCGCCATCGTAATCGTCCTCGACGATCCAGCCGCCGCTGCGCTCGGCCCAGGCCAGCAACTCCAGGCGTCGCGCCAGGCTCATGATCACGCCGGTGGGGTATTGGTGGGAGGGGGTCACATAGACCAGCCGGCAGTCCTGCAATTGCGCGAGTTCGGCGCAATCCAGCCCTTCGTTGTCCACCGCCACGCCATGCAGATGGCCCCCCGCCACCGCGAAGGCCAAACGCGCCGCGCGGTACCCGGGGTTCTCCACCGCCACCCCATCGCCCGGGTCCACCAGCAACTGTGCACAAAGGCTAATGCCCTGCTGTGCGCCACTGGTGATCACAATTTGCTCAGCCGTGCAGGACAGCCCCCGCGAGCTGCGCAAGTAAGCCGCGATCAGGCCCCGCAAGCGCTCTTCCCCCGCGGCCTCGCCATAACACAACAGCTGCAGGTCCGGTTTGCGCCAGAAAGCCGCCTGCAGCTTGGCCCAAACGCCAAAGGGAAACAGGTCAAAGGCCGGGACGCCCACCCGAAAAGCCCGCGGCGGACCGCTCGGTGGCTTGTGCATCGGGTTGCTCTCGATGCGCTCCATGGCCAGATTGTGGATAACTTTACTGGATGTAACCCCAGCGGTTTCACCCGACTTTGTGGATAACCCTGTGGGTAAGCCTGTTGAAAACCCTGTGGATAGTTTTGTGGACAACTTTTTGATCGGCAGGGCTTTTTCCGGCAGTTGCGCGACGTAGGTGCCATCACCGATCCGGCCTTCGATAAAGCCCTCGGCGTACAGCTGGTCATAGGCCCGTACCACGCTGTTACGGGAAATCGCCAGGGCGATCGCCAGGTCGCGACTGGCCGGCAAACGGCTGCCACTGGCCAGGCGCCCATCCAGCACCCGCAGGCGCAAAGCCTGATAAAGCTCGCGACTGAGCCCCTTGGCCGGGTCAAGCTGAATCCCGGCAGGGTCGAACGGCAGGGGCAACGATGGACTGCGCATGGTATTGGACCTATGAAAATTGCCAGTAATGGCTCTTACAACCAACCAATAGCCTGCCTAGGATGCAGGTATTCGCCAAGGAAAATTTTCATGTACACACCCAGCGCCTTTTCCGAACAAGACCTGCTCACCCTGCAGCAACATATTCAGGGCACTCGCCTGGCGACACTGGTCAGCCATGGCAAGCTGGGCCTGCAAGCCATCCACGTGCCGCTGCTGCTGCGCCCCGAGCAAGGTCCCAATGGCACGCTCTACGGCCATCTGGCCCGGGCCAATGCGCAGTGGCAGGAACTGGCCGAGGGCGGCGAAGTCCTGGTGATCTTCCCGGGGGCCGATGCCTATGTCAGTCCGGCGTTCTACCCGGCCAAAGCCGAGCACGGCAAGGTCGTGCCGACCTGGAACTATGTGGCCGTGCATGCCTACGGCCAGGCCGAGGTGTTCGACGATGCCGAGCGCCTGCTCAACCTGGTCAGCGCCCTGACCGACCGGCATGAGGCGGGCCGGGACAAGCCGTGGAAAGTCGCCGACGCCCCGGCGCCGTACATCGACAGCATGCTCAAGGCGATTGTTGGCTTTGCCCTGCCGATCCAGCGCCTGGAAGGCAAACGCAAGCTCAGCCAGAACCGCAGCGCCGCCGACATCGCCGGTGTACAACAAGGGCTGGCGGCCAGCGCCGACAGCCAGGACCAGGCCCTCGCCCACTTGATGCGTTAAGGAGTCACCATGAGTACCATCGAAATCCGTCCGGTCAGCGCCGCCGACCAAGCCGTCTGGCGCCCGCTGTGGCAGGCCTACCTGAAGTTCTACGACACCGAGCTGCCGGACGCGATCTACCAGTCGACCTGGCAACGCCTGCTCGACCCGGCCGAAACCACCAACGCCGCTCTCGCCTGGCGCGATGGCAAGGCCGTGGGCCTGGTGCATTTCATCTACCATCGGTCGAACTGGAGCGTGCAGGACTCCTGCTACCTGCAGGACCTGTTCGTGGCCCCAGGCCAGCGCGGAACCGGACTGGGACGACTGCTGATCGAACATGTCTATGCCACGGCGGCCGAGGCCGGTTGCAGTAAAGTGCACTGGCTGACCCACGAGACCAACGCCACCGCCATCCAGCTCTACGAGCGGATTGCCGAGCGCCCCGGTTTCATTCAATTTCGCCAAGCGTTGTAAGCGTTGAGGAAAGCGTCATGTCGACATCCGTAGCAAACTGGAAAGGCGCGCCGGCACCTTCGGCCCAGCGTCTGGAGGGACGTTTCATCGTCCTGGAAAAACTCGACCCGGCCCGCCATGGCGACAATCTCTGGCAAGCCCTGACGGGCCCCGGTGCCGACCCCAAGCTCTGGGACTACCTGCCTTACGGCCCCTTCCCGGAACGCAGCGCCTTCAATGACTGGCTGAGCAACCACGCGACCAATAGCGATCCGTATTTTTTCAGCGTGGTCGACAAGGCCAGCGGTGAAGTCCAGGGCATCCTCAGCCTGATGTCGATCGTCCCGGCGCAGGGTCGCATCGAGATCGGCCACGTCACGTTCGGGGCGCCGATGCAGCGCTCGCCAAAAAGTACCGAGGCGGTCTACCTGCTGGCCAAGGAAGTCTTCGCCCAGGGCTACCGCCGCCTGGAGTGGAAGTGCAACAACGACAACGCCCGCTCGCGTACGGCGGCCGAGCGCTTGGGCTTCAGCTTCGAAGGCGTGTTCCGCCAGCACATGGTGGTCAAGGGCAAAAATCGCGACACGGCGTGGTACAGCATCCTCGATTCGGAATGGCCGGCGGTGAATGCTGGATTCGAGCGCTGGTTGTCGGAAGAGAACCTGACCGCGACCGGGCAAATCAAGACTCTGGTCGAGTGCCGGGGTTAAGCGGACAACCTGAAAGTGCAGTGCCCCTCGGTCCGAAAATACGGTGGCTGACACCTCAGCCACCGTAAGACCACCCAGTCACAAACGCGCCTCTAATCGTCGGCGGACCGGTGACATATCTCGCAAAAGACAGGTAAAAAGCCCGACATTTATCGACTACATGGATAGATACATTTCCGCCTCGATTTATTCCGAGGATGAAATGGAATGTCCCCCAAACAGAATCTTCTTTCGACAGCCGTCACATTGGCGTTGATCAGCACCCTTTCCCAACAGGCACATGCCAATCGTGACCAGGATGGCTCTGCGTGGAGAGCCGCGGGTACACCCCGTAACGCTGTAGAGCCGTTGGATGCAGCAGGACTGCCAATACCGAGCCCTGGGCAGAAATGGAAAGAGATCGATAAAAACGATTCTGAGTGGAAGAAAGAAGATCCGGGAACTCACTTCAAGGTATTCAGAACGCCGTACTCGCAGATTCCCGGCGCCCCCCATCTAACGACCGCCGATGGTGAATTCCGTACTCGTGATGGGAAGCTCACGGCTCGACCGATCCTTATAAAAAAGGATAGTTCAGGAAGAGAGTCTTATTACATGAGCGTACCTTGCTCGGGTTCGCAATGTAATACCCCCAGCACCTCTGACAGCAACATGCCCAAGGATTCACCCGGAATCCAAGGACCGCAAGGCGAGCGCGGAAGCGACGGTGCGACCGGTCCTCAAGGGCCGCGAGGCGAACGTGGGCAGGATGGCGCGACCGGCTCTCAGGGACCACAAGGTGAACGCGGGCAAGATGGCGCGACCGGTCCTCAAGGACCGCAGGGCGAACGCGGACAGAATGGTGCGACCGGGCCTCAAGGGCCGCAGGGCGAACGCGGACAGAATGGTGCGACCGGGCCTCAAGGGCCGCAGGGCGAACGTGGAAACGACGGCGCGGCGGGACCTCAAGGACAACAAGGCGAACGCGGACAGGATGGCGCGACCGGCCCTCAGGGACCGCAAGGCGAGCGCGGAAATGACGGAGCAGCGGGTCTTCAAGGGCCGCAAGGCGAACGTGGAAACGACGGCGCGACCGGTCCTCAAGGACCGCAAGGCGAACGCGGACAGGATGGCGTGGCTGGTCCCCAAGGACCGCAAGGCGAACGCGGAAACGACGGGGCGACGGGCCCTCAAGGTCCGCAAGGCGAACGCGGACAGGATGGCGCGATTGGCCCTCAAGGACCGCAAGGCGAACGCGGAAACGACGGGGCGACAGGTCCTCAGGGACCGCAAGGTGAACGCGGACAAAATGGGGCGACTGGCCCCCAAGGACCGCAAGGCGAACGCGGCCAAGATGGTGCGACGGGGCCTCAAGGTCCGCAAGGCGAACGCGGGCAGGATGGCGCGGCTGGGGCTCAGGGACCACAAGGCGAACGAGGTCAGGACGGCGCTGGATTAAGCCCCGAGCAACTGGAGGAAATCGCCAAACACGGGCAACGCCTCGACGAACTCGAAAAACAGCAGAAGAACCAACAAGCTCAGCTCGACAATTTGCCGCCACGAAATATCCAGGCGGATGAGCCAAAGGCCGGCCAAGGCGGCAATGTCAGCCGGCCAATCCCCCGCCTGGTCGAGTCGCCACTGCTCAAAGCCTGGAACAGTCTGACCCCGGTGGCGAAGCGGGAGGCGCGGGTGCAGCTTTCCGGGGCGGCCAATGCCAACCTGGGCCGGGCCACGCTCAGCGGTACTGGCCAAGTGAGCAACAGCGCCCTCGCGGCCATGCGCCAGCTCGGCAACGGCATGCTCGCAACGCAAGGCAACACGCCCGGCCAGGTCTCGCTGGCAGGACGCTCGGAGATCAAGCCCGGTGACAGTCGCCTGTGGGTCCAGGCCCTGAACAACGCCAGCAGCTTCGATCAACCGCAGGGCCAGAAGGCCTTCGGACAGAACACCCGAGGCGTGGTGATGGGTGTCGACTGGGCCCTGGACGATGAATGGCGCATGGGCCTGTTGGGCGGGAAATCGCTGTCCAAGCATAAAGGCGATCGCTTCGAAGGCGACCTGGACAGCTGGCATGTCGGCACCTACGCCGTGCACCAGAGCGGGCCGCTGGCCTTGCGCCTCGGTGCGGTCCACAGCCAGCACTATGGCAAGACCCAGCGCAACGTGGAGTTCGGCGGCTACAAGGACCGTCTCACCGGCGACTACGGCGCCAACAGCCAGCAGCTCTTCGGCGAACTCGGCTACAACCTGGGCAGCGGCAGCCTGAGCGCCGAGCCTTTCGCCAACCTCGGTTACCAGCGCTACTCACGCAAGGGTTATACGGAAAAAGGCGGCGAAGCCGCACTGAAGGCCGATGCCCAGACCCAGGACAACTTCAGCACCACCCTGGGCCTGCGCACCACCAGTATCAAGTACATGGACAACAAGATGAGCCTGGCCCCGCGCCTGAGCGCGGGTTGGAAACATATGTACGGCGCCATCGACAGCACCAGTACCCAGACCCATCAGGTGACCGGCAACACCTACAATACCAAAGGCGTGGCCCAGGATCGCGACAGCCTGGTGGTCGAAGCCGGACTCGACCTCAACCTGTCGGCCAAGCACTCCATCGGCGTGAGCTACAACGGCGAGGTGGGTAACAACAGCCGCACCCACGGGATCATGGGGCAGTGGAAGATGAGTTTTTAATCCCTTGGATGCGCTGACTTATCCCGCCTGACGGAGGTAAGAAGGCCGACATTTATCGACTAAATACATAGATACATTTCCGGTCTCGAATCAATCCGAGGCCGGAAAACGCATGTCCCCTACCCCTCATCGTCTAGCACTCGCTATCACGCTGGCACTCACCACGGTCGTCCTGCGGGACACACAAGCCAGCGCCATCGACACCTCTCCAGCCGCCAATGAACAAGGTCGCGCCAGCGCCCGCCCGGCCACCATGAATGCCAGCAACCTGCGCGTCGACAAGGGCGGTACTGTCACGCTGAGTGGCGCGTCAGTCGACTACACCCATCATCGTGACCGCGAGACTCAAGCGCGTACCGGAAGCGGCATCAAGCTCAGCGGACGCAGCACCGGCCGTATCGTCAACGACGGGAAAGTCACCAGTGAACAGCATGACGGCATAGAACTGGGGGCAAGTGATGTCGCCGTGATCAACAGTAGAACGATCACCGGTGGGCGTCACGGCATCAGTACCCGAGGCCGGGGAGAACTCACCAACCGAGAGCGGGTGAGCGGACTCAACGGTGCGGGATTCCATTCCACGGGCAGGGGCAAGATCACCAACTTCGGTAGCCTCACGGGCGATGCGACTGCCATGGACGGCGACGGCGACGGCATCCGGGTCAAGGGGCAGGCCGAGATCGACAACACCGGCCAGATTGTCGGCAAAGCCAGCCGCGGTGTGAGTCAATATGGCCATGCCCATACCAGCGAAGGCATCTCCATCGGCGGCGGCACGGTCGTCCAATATGCCAAGGGCAACATCAGCGGTGCCGATCACGGCATCCTCGTGAGCGACGGCAACAATGACCCGGCGCAATTATCCACCACCCTGGAAAACCACGGTAGCATCCGCGGCCACAAGGGTTTTGGCGTGCAGTTTATCGGCGAACAGGCCGACAGGGTGACCAATAACGGGCCGATCCACGGCGGCAACGGTTATGCCCTTGACCTGGGCGGCGGTGACGACACCCTGATCGTGCAGGGCAACAGCCGCTTCGAGGGTATCGTCGACGGTAACAGCGGTTACGACAAGGTCATCCTCGACAGCCCCGAGGGCGGTCACTTTGGCGACAGCCGCAACTTCGAGCGGCTGGAAGTCCGGCAAGGCAGCTGGTCCCTGAGCGGACAGAACCCTTTCAGTACCAGCCTCGAAATTTTTCCCGGGGCCCAGCTGGCGGCGCAGGGCGGTACGGGCCTGCAGGTCGAAGGCGGAACCAAGCTGCTCAACCGTGGCACCGTGACTGCAACCACGACCGCCGCGGATAGCGATGCCGACGGATTGCTGGCCCGGGGCAGCGTCTATATCGACAACCACGGTCGAATCACGGGCAGTGGGGCCAATGGTTTTGACCGGGGCCATCGCCCCGGCGGCGACTCCGCCAGTCCGCGCTATAGCAGCGAAGGCGTGCGCCTGGACGGCGGCCATCTCACCAACCATAAGGATGCGCAGATCGAGGGGCAGCACAACGGCATTCTCGCCGACCAGCGGACAACCCCCTTGCGGCTGGAGAACCACGGCGCCATCCGTGGCCTCGACGGCTTTGGCGTCAGCCTGGCCGGCCAGTTCGCCGATACCGTGATCAGCAACGGCCTGATCAGCGGCGGCAATGGCGTGGCCCTGAACCTGGGGGGTGAAAGCGACACCCTGATCGTGAAAAGCGCTAGCCAGTTTTCTGGCTGGGTGGACGGCGGGACCACGGACGATTACCTGGAGAACTTTCTCCTCGGCGCCGACCCTGACACACCACTCAAGGCCAACGACGACCTGGTGATTTTCGATGACGCCCAGGGCGGCAGCTTCGGCAACAGCCGCCACTTCGAGCGACTGCAGGTCAGGAAGGGAACCTGGACACTCACCAGCCAGGACGACTTCAGCACCGGGGCCGAGGTCCTGGCCCAGGCCCATTTGATCAACAGGGGCAGCATTCTCGGGACAACGCGGGTCAACGACGGAGCGAGCTACAGCGGCAACGGAACGGTCGGGCAGCTACAAGTGGCGGGAACCCTGAAGGTTGATCCGCTGGAGGGCGCCGCCAGGGTCAGGGAACACCTGACCCTGGATCCCGGTGCGACCCTCTCCTATGGCATCGACGCCAATGGCAACAGCGCCACCGTCGAAGTCGGCGGCACCGCCCAGCTGGACGGCGCCCGACTATACGTACTGGCCGCCAACGAGTCGCCGGCGAGCCAGCGGCACACGGTGATCAAAGCCGGCAAGCTGGAAGGAAAATTCGTCGAGATCAGCAGCAACCTGGCGTTGATGACGGCTACCGCCCACTACACCCCGACGCAGGTGGACATCACCTACCGGCGCAACAACGTCAATCTGCAAGAGCTTGGGAACACCGGGAATGGCCAGAGCGTGGGGGAGGTCTTGGATCCCTGGATAGAGCCGAGTCAGCCTGCTCCCAAACCGGTCACTCCCGCGCCAGCCAATACGCCGTCTGAGCCGCTCGCTTCCGTGCCCACCATTACACCGTCCGAACCGGTCGCTTCCATGCCCACTATTACGCCGTCCGAACCGGCCGCTTCCCTGCCCACCACTACACCGTCCGAGCCGGTCGCCCAGAAAGACCAGGACATTGAGCTGGCGGATTCGCCCGCCGCGCCAGACTCACCACTGCGCCATGCCCTGCGCTACATCAGCGCCGTCGAAGCGGGACAGGCGCTCGAGCAGCTTTCCGGCGGCAGCAACGCCCAGTTGCGCAACGCAACACTCAGCGGCTCCCGGCAAGTGGGCAGTACCCTGCTGGCAGTCTTGCGACAAACGGAAGGCCTGCCCGGCCAAGGCGGCCAAACACTTCAGGTCATGAGCGGCGGCCGCAGCCGGCTCTGGATTCAAGGCCTGGGCAATTCCGCCAGGTTCGACAGCAATCACGGCCACCACGGGCTGCGACAGAGCACTCGGGGCTTGCTACTGGGTGCCGACTGGGCGCTCGACAGTGACTGGCACCTCGGCATCCTTGGCGGCCAGTCGCAGTCGAACTTCAACGGCCAACGCTTTACCGGTGGCCTCGACAGTTGGCACACCGGCGCCTACGCCCTGCGCCAAAGCGGCCCGCTGGCCCTGCGGCTCGGCGCGGTGTACAGCAGCCATTCCGGCAGGACCGAACACAACCTGGCGTTCAACGGCTACCGTGATCGCCTCAAAGGCAATTACGACGCCAACAGCCAGCAGGCCTTCGCCGAAGTCGGCTACACCTTCGGCGGTAGCGGCCTGAACATCGAACCGTTTGCCGGTCTCGGCTACGAGCGCTATCACCGCGACGCTTTCAAGGAGAGCGGCGGCGAAGCGGCCCTGCACGTCAGCGCCCAGACCCACGGCAACCTCAACAGCACCTTCGGCTTGCGCGCGAGCGCCATCACCGCCCGCGACAACAAAATGAGCCTGGCCCCACGCCTGAGTGCGGGCTGGAAGCACCTGTATGGCGACGTTGGCAGCACGGTCGAACAAAAACTCGCGGTGACCGATCGCGCCTTCAAGGTCAGGGGCGCCGCGCTGGACCGCGACAGCCTGTTGCTGGAAGCCGGCCTGGACCTGAATCTGTCGCCCAGCCAGAGCCTTGGTGTCGGCTACACCGGGGAAGTCGGTGGCAACAGCCGCAACCATGGGGTCATGGGGCAGTGGAAGCTGACCTTCTAAGCAAGGCTTCCACCATCCCGTCAGTTAATTGAAAACACCACATAACCTGTAGGAGCCAGCTTGCTGGCGATGGCGTCCGCACGGACAGCGTAAGGCTCAAGGGCCCTCATCTCCAGCAATCGAGCGTCAACCGGTGCTCCTACAGGGACCGTGCTCGACCTTAACTGAAGGGCACCACGGTCTAACCGCAATAAGGCAACGCCAGCGCATCAACCCATAGTCTTGCGAAGTCGCACCACCCCCATCTGCAACCCGAAGGGTTTGAACACCGAATTCAACGACTTGAGCGTCGGATTGCCCTCCTCATGTTCTATATGAACAAGGGTTCGTACCGAAATCCTGCACATCCGGGCAAATTGAGTTTGATGCAAACCAGTGACCTCGACGCGCAAGCGTCTGACCGCAGCGCCGATCGCCGCACCTTGCTCATAGGCGTATTCAAGGAATCGACTATCACGACTGACCACATCCGTCCGAGAAAAACCCATTGGCTCACGGCCATCGTGTGTCTCCACAGAATCCCTGACGCGCAAGTGGCCAATCGGTGCCGGGGTACTTCTTCCCAGCAAAAACAGATCGGCACTGACATCATCCGGTTTTTCCCGACCTACTCGGGCCATGAGGAATCGCTTGGCCGCCCCAGCAGGAACAATGTCCTGAACAAAAGCGGGGGCTTGCTGATCATTCCTGCTGTCCCAGTCCAACGGAAGAGCCGCGCTGACAGAGCAGGCAAACCTACCAGGTACAAAACCAGACCAAAAAAAGGGGGGCACATGCCCCCCCGAGGAAAAACGCTTGTAGTCGAAGGCTTTCGATCAGCCTTCGATCTCGATCAGGATCTCGCCCGGGTTGACCCGGTCGCCCTTGGCCACATGAATAGCGACGACCTTGCCCGCGATGGCCGCCTGCACTTCGGTTTCCATCTTCATGGCTTCGGTGATCAGTACGGCCTGGCCGGCTTTTACGCTGTCGCCTTCCTTGACCAGCACATCGACGATATTGCCCGGCATGGTGGTGCTGACGTGGCCCGGTACGCTGGCCTGCTTGCGCTTGCTGGTGCCGCCGCTGACGAACTCGTTGAGCGGCTCGAACACCACTTCTTCCGGCATGCCGTCGATGGACAGGTAAAAGTGCCGCTTGCCTTCGGCCTTCACGCCGACACCGGTGATGTCCACGCGGTAGGTTTCGCCGTGCACGTCGATAACGAACTCGGTCGGTACGCCCTCGCCACCCGCCGAACGTATGCCGCCGGCTTCGGGGATCGGCAACAGCACTTCAGGCACCAGGGTGCCGGCCTCGCGCTCCTCGAGGAACTTGCGCCCGATATCCGGGAACATGGCGTAGGTCAGCACGTCTTCTTCCGACTTGGCCAGAGCACCGATCTCACCGCGCAACTTGACCATTTCCGGCTTGAGCAGATCGGCCGGACGCACGTCGATCACTTCTTCGCTGCCGATGGCCTGGCGTCGCAGCTTCTCGTTGACCACCCCCGGCGCCTTGCCGTAGCCGCCTTGCAGGTACAGCTTCACTTCGTTGGTGATGGTCTTGTAGCGCTCGCCGGCCAGGACGTTGAAGAACGCCTGGGTGCCGACGATCTGCGAGGTCGGGGTCACCAGCGGCGGGAAGCCGAGGTCTTCACGCACTCGCGGAATTTCCGCCAGCACTTCGCCCATGCGCCCCAGGGCGCCCTGCTCTTTCAGCTGGTTGGCGAGGTTAGAGATCATCCCGCCCGGCACCTGGTTGACCTGCACGCGAGTATCGACCGCGGTGAATTCGCTTTCGAACTGGTGGTACTTCTTGCGCACGGCGTAGAAGTACAGGCCGATTTCCTGCAGCAGTTCCAGATCCAGGCCGGTGTCGAACTCGCTGCCTTTAAGGGCCGCCACCATCGACTCGGTACCCGGATGGCTGGTGCCCCAGGCAAAGCTGGAGATCGCCGTGTCGATATGCTCGGCACCGTTTTCCACCGCCTTGAGCTGGCACATCGCGGCCAGGCCGGCAGTGTCGTGGGAGTGGATAAACACCGGCAGCGACTGCTCGCTCTTCAGCGCCTTGACCAGTTCGCCGGTGGCATACGGGGTCAGCAGGCCGGCCATGTCCTTGATCGCCACCGAGTCGCAACCCATGGCTTCCATCTGCTTGGCCTGGGCCACGAACGCCTCGATGGTGTGCACCGGGCTGGTGGTGTAGGCGATGGTGCCCTGGGCGTGCTTGCCCGCCGCCTTCACCGCTTCGATGGCAACCCGCAGGTTACGCACGTCGTTCATGGCGTCGAAGATGCGGAACACATCGATACCGTTGACCGCCGCCTTGGCCACGAAAGCCCTGACCACGTCATCGCTGTAGTGGCGGTAGCCCAGCAGGTTCTGGCCGCGCAGGAGCATTTGCAGACGGGTGTTGGGCAACGCCGCGCGCAGTTGGCGCAGGCGCTCCCACGGGTCTTCTTTGAGGAAGCGCACGCAGGCGTCGAAGGTGGCGCCGCCCCAGACTTCCAGGGACCAGTAGCCGACCTTGTCGAGCTTCTCGCAGATCGGCAGCATGTCTTCGGTGCGCATGCGGGTGGCGAGCAGCGATTGATGGGCGTCGCGCAGGATTGTGTCGGTAACGTGGATTTTTTTAGAAGAAGTCATTGGAATAGTCCTCACAGGCCTGCGTGGGCGGCGATGGCGGCGGCGATGGCCAGGGCCAGCTCTTCGGGTTTGCGCTTGATCGAGTAGTTGGTCAGTTCAGGGTGGCTTTCAACGAAGCTGGTATTGAACTGGCCGCTGCGGAATTCCGGGTTACGCAGGATTTCCTGGTAATAGGCCGCAGTGGTCTTCACCCCTTGCAGACGCATGTCGTCCAGGGCCCGCAGGCCACGGTCCATGGCTTCTTCCCAGGTCAGCGCCCAGACCACCAGCTTCAGGCACATGGAGTCGTAGAACGGCGGAATGGTGTAGCCGGTGTAGATCGCCGTGTCGGTGCGCACGCCGGGACCACCGGGGGCGTAGTAACGGGTGATCTTGCCGAAGCTGGGCAGGAAGTTGTTCTTCGGGTCTTCGGCGTTGATCCGGAACTGCAGGGCAAAACCGCGATGGATGATGTCTTCCTGCTTGACCGACAACGGCAGGCCGGAGGCGATGCGGATCTGCTCACGGACAATGTCGATGCCGGTGATTTCTTCGGTGATGGTGTGTTCCACCTGCACCCGGGTGTTCATCTCCATGAAGTACACCTCGCCCTCGGCGAGCAGGAACTCCACGGTGCCGGCGTTCTCGTAGCCCACCGCCTTGGCCGCGCGCACCGACAGGTCGCCGATATAGGCACGCTGTTCCGGGGTCAGCTGGGGGCTGGGGGCGATTTCGATCAGCTTCTGGTTGCGGCGCTGGATCGAGCAGTCACGCTCGAACAGGTGCACCACATTGCCAAAGCTGTCGCCGAGAATCTGCGCTTCGATATGCTTGGGATTGACGATGCATTTTTCCAGGAAGACTTCCGCCGAGCCAAAGGCCTTGGTCGCTTCGGAAATCACCCGGGGGAAAGCTTGTTCCAGTTCTTCGCGGCTGTTGCAGCGACGGATACCGCGACCGCCACCACCGGAGGTGGCCTTGAGCATCACCGGGTAACCGATGCGGTCGCCTTCGGTGAGGGCTTCGGCGATGTCCGCGACGTTGCCTTCGGTGCCCGGGGTGACCGGCACGCCGGCCTTGATCATGCTGCGTCGGGCTTCGGTCTTGTCGCCCATGCGGCGGATCACTTCCGCCGACGGGCCGATGAACTTGATCCCGCGCTCGGCGCAGATATCCGCCAGCTCGGCGTTTTCCGACAGGAAACCATAGCCAGGGTGCAGTGCATCACAACCGGTTTCCACCGCCAGGTTCACCAGCTTGCGCGGGTTCAGGTAGCCGGCCAATGGCTCGGCACCGATGCTGTGGGCCTCATCCGCGCGCTTCACATGCAGGGCATGGCGATCGGCGTCGGAATAGATCGCGACCGAGCGAATGCCCATCTCGGCGCAGGCACGCACGATTCGTACGGCAATTTCACCACGGTTGGCGATCAGGATCTTTTTTATCACTTGGAAATTCCTAAGCCGCTGGAACAAACAACCCTTGGGGTGCAACCGAAAAAACGGGTCGGCGCGTGACTAAATGTTTCAAGCCAGTCGCGTAGTCCACACTAGCCCTACCCAGTGATAAACCAAAATCAATAATTATTGGGTCACTCATAAGCAAAAGCTTATAGTTGGACGGTTCGCGACCTCCATGGGTGTTTAGAAAATGCGTAAGTCCTTGATGCGTATGACATTGCGTCAGCTAAAAATTTTCAATGAGGTCTGCGATCTGCGTTCCTACAGCCGCGCAGCCGACGAAATGTCTCTCACACAACCAGCCGTCAGCCTACAAATTCGCCAGCTGGAAGAGCTGATCGGCCAGCCATTATTCGATTACGTCGGCAAAAAGCTCTACATGACCGAAGCGGCTGAAGCGTTACAGCGAGCCAGTCGGGACATTTTCGGCCGGCTGGAAAACCTCGATATGCAGCTCTCGGACATGCAGGGCTCGCTGCAGGGGCAACTGAAACTGGCGGTGGAATCCAGCGCCAAGTATTTCGTCCCGCACCTGTTTGCCGCGTTCAAGCGCCAGCATCCCGAGGTCAACCTGCACCTGACGGTGGTCAACCGCGCACAGGCGCTCCGGCGCCTTTCGGACAACCGTGACGACCTGTTGATCATGTCGATGGTGCCCCAGGACATGGGGCTGGAATTCCTGCCGTTTCTGAACAATCCGATTGTCGCGGTGGCGCCGCCGGATCACCCGTTGTGCCATGGCGGCCCACTGCGCCTGCAGGACCTGGAGCCGTACACGCTGTTGATCCGCGAAGCGGGGTCGGGAACGCGGATAGCGTGCGAGGAGTATTTCAAGGAGAAGCGCGTGCACTTCTCGCAGACGCTGGAAGTGACCTCGGGCGAGGCCCAGCGCGAGTGCGTGGTGGCGGGACTGGGCCTGGCCCTGTTGACGCGCCATGCCCTGAGCCTGGAACTGGCGACCGGCGTGCTCCGAGAACTGCCGGTGGAAGAACTGCCGCTCTATCGCAGTTGGTGCCTGGTTCAGGCCAAGGACAAACGCCTGTCACCGGTCGCCCATGCGTTCCTGGGGTTTATTCGCAGTGAACGTTTACAAATCAGCGGGCTGGTTGAGCGCTTCGACGGTCGGATGCCGAGTCCGCCTGCCAGTAATTGAGTGCGGCGATTTCCTGTTGTAGTTGGCGCAGTTCGGTGCGGTCTTCGATTGCGCGACGAAATTCCATACGGCGCTGATCTTCCTGCTGCCGACGGGTTTTGACGCTGCTTTGCTCTTCGTGGTGCCGGGCCATTTCGAGTCTCCCAGGGTGGATACGGGAGTTTCAAGATGGACGCCTGGCGTTACGGTTTGGCGGCAGGCGGGTGACAGGCAGATGAATATGGCTTGAGTGGTGTGCCGCCTGTCAGGGCCTATTCGCGGGCAAGCTCCGCTCCCACAGGTTTTCCGTCGCACACAAGACTCCGGCTCAACCCGGACATTGTGGGAGCGGAGCTTGTCGAATCGCCGCACCGCCGCGAAGGGAACGCCGCGGAACTGACTGACAGGTCTCAGTCGTCGAGGGCCTTCACCGACTTGGGCGACAGGCGCAGGCTGCGCAAGCTGCGCTTGACGCTCTTGAGGTGATTCACCAGGCTCGGCCCACGGGCCATGGCCACGCCCATGGCCAGCACGTCGATCACCACCAGGTGGGCGATCCGCGAGGTCAGCGGGGTATAGATCTCGGTGTCTTCATGCACGTCGATGGCCAAGTTCACCGTCGACAGCTCGGCCAGCGGTGTCTGGCTCGGGCACAGGGTGATCAGGGTCGCGCCACTTTCACGTACCAGGTTGGCGGTGATCAGCAGGTCCTTGGAACGCCCGGACTGGGAAATGCAGATCGCCACGTCGGTGGGCTTGAGCGTCACCGCCGACATCGCCTGCATGTGCGGATCGGAATACGCCGCCGCCGTCAGCAACAGCCGGAAGAACTTGTGCTGGGCGTCCGCCGCCACCGCGCCGGAAGCGCCGAAGCCATAGAACTCCACACGCTGCGCCGCCGACATGGCGGTCACGGCACGCTGCAGCGCGACCGGATCGAGC
Source organism: Pseudomonas sp. GW821-FHT03C07 (assembly GCF_059420925.1). Taxonomy (NCBI): domain Bacteria; kingdom Pseudomonadati; phylum Pseudomonadota; class Gammaproteobacteria; order Pseudomonadales; family Pseudomonadaceae; genus Pseudomonas; species Pseudomonas sp. GW821-FHT03C07. The sequence continues at coordinate 98,636 of NZ_JBWKUQ010000008.1, read as the reverse complement.
TTTTCGCGCACGTCCATCAGGGTGTGCAGGGTGGTGTCGAAGATCTTCAGGCTGTAGTCCGCCACCGAATCGTCTTCGTGAATCGCGAACTGCCCAAAGCTGGCGCCGGCCGCCAGACTCTGGGCCAGCTTCAACTTCAGGTCCTGGAAACCGGAACAACCGATAGCCCGGCAGAAACGCACGATGGTCGGCTCACTGATGCCCACGCTATGGGCCAGGTCGGCCATGGAACTGTGCATCACCGCCGCCGGATCAAGCAGGACGTGATCGGCGACCTTGAGCTCCGACTTGCGCAGCAGGTTGCGAGACTGGGCGATGTGTTGCAACAGATTCAAAGGGCTGGACTCATTGTTATGGGCAAACGCCTGGGATGTAGCCGTCTTGTAGTTATACTACATGAATTCGAGGATTGCCCGTTCCATTACGTAACCGAGCTCGCCCCTACCGTAGCGTGGCGAGCATGTAGCCACTGCGGCGCCTAGGGAAAGCCTTGGCGCAGCAGTCGCATCAATTCCTGCGCCGCCACCGGCCGGCTGATCAGATAACCCTGCACCTCATCGCAACCCTGGGCCTTGAGGAAATCCAATTGCTCCTGGTTTTCCACGCCCTCGGCCACCACCTTCAGTTCCAGGCTGTGGGCCATGGCGATGATCGCCCGGGTGATCGCCGCATCTTCGCTGCCCTCGCCCAGACCGCGAATAAAGCTCTGGTCGATCTTCACGTAGTCCACCGGGAAACGCTTGAGGTAGCTCAGGGACGAATAGCCGGTGCCGAAGTCATCGATGGCCAGCTTCACCCCCAGGTCGCGCAGTTGCTGGAAGGTGGCGATGATGTGTTCGACGCTGTCGAGCAACTGGCTTTCGGTCAGCTCAAGCTCCAGCAGCTCCGGAGCCAGGCCGGTTTCCTCCAGCACCTGGCGCACCAGGCTGACCAGCTTGCCCTGGCGCAACTGATGCACCGACAGGTTCACCGACACCCGGATCGGCGCCAACCCCTCGCGCTGCCACTCGCACGCCTGCCAGCAGGCCTGGCGCAGCACGAACTCACCGATCGGCCCGATCAGGCCGGTTTCTTCGGCCAGGCCGATGAAGTCTCCCGGCGGCACCTGGCCCAGGGTCGGGTGCTCCCAACGCACCAGCGCCTCGGCGGCGTTCATCCGCCCAGTGGCCAGACACAGCTTGGGCTGATAGAAGACACTCAGTTGCCGCTCTTCGATGGCCTTGCGCAGCTGGTTCTCAAGCTGCAAACGCTCCAGGGTGCTGGCTTGCAGGCTGTCGGTGTAGAACTGGAAGTTATTTCCGCCCAGGTGTTTGGCATGCTGCATGGCGATGTTCGACTGGCTGAGCAACACCGGGATTTCCCGCGCATTGTCCGGCAACAGGCTGATGCCCATGGACGCGCTGACCACCAGTTCGTGTTCGTCGATGGTCACTGGCACCCGCAGCTTGGCGAGCAGGCGGGTCGCCACCCGGGCCAGGCTGGAGAGATTGCCGTAGGCGTCGAACAACACGGCGAACTCGTCTCCGGACAAACGCGCAATGGTGTTGGCTTCCGGCAGGGCATTGACCAGGCGCCGGGCCATCTGCTGCAACAACTGGTCGGCGATTTCATGGCCGAGACTGTCGTTGAGCAATTTGAAACGGTCCAGGTTGATGTGCAGCAACGCCAGGCTGCGGCCGCCCTGGCGAGCCTGCTGATGAGCCTCATACAGGCGTTCGCGGAACAACGAACGGTTCGCCAGCCCGGTCAGTTCGTCGTAGTGGGTCAGGTAGCGCATGCGCTCTTCGGATTCGCGCCGGGCCGACAGATCGGCGAAGAAGCCGACGATATGACTGACATTGCCCCGCGTATCGCGCACCACATTCAGTTGCAGCCATTGCGGGTACAGCTCACCACTCTTGCGCGCCTCAACCAGTTCGCCCTGCCAACTGCCGTGCTGTTCCAGCGCCTGGTGGATGGTTGCATAATGGCGCCGGGCATCGCGGCTGCACGGCAGGTCGACCACATTGCGCCCGAGCATGTCCTCGGGCAGGTAACCGGTGACTCGGCTGAAAGCCTGGTTGATCGCCAGCAGGATGTAATTCGGGTCGAAGATCACAATGCCTTCACTGGCGGCCTCGAACACCGTCGCGGCCAATTGGCGTTGGGCTTCCTGCTCCTTGTGCGCGCTGATATCACGCCGGGTGCCGACCATGCGCAACACGCGACCGCCGGCGGTACGCTCGACCGCCCGTCCGCGGTCCTCGATCCAGACCCAGTGGCCATCGCCATGCCGGACCCGGTACTCGATCACATAATCCTCGGTGCGCCCCTTCAAATGCTCCACCAGCGCGTGCTTGAGCACCGGTACATCGGCGGGGTGCAGGCGCGGCTTGAGGTGGCCGAGTATCGAGGTCACGTATTCCGGGTCCAGGCCGAACAGCTCCTTGATCTGGGTGTGATGCACCTCGTCGGTCTGCAGGTTCCAGTCCCACAGCCCGAGTTCGCTGGCCTGCAACGCCAGGGCCAGGCGCGTTTCGCTTTTGCTCAAGGCCTGGTTCGCCGCGTCCAGCTCCAGGCTGCGCTGGGCGACCCGGCTTTCCAGGCCGATCTGGGCCTCGCGCAGCTCCTGTTCGGCGCGGCGGCGCTGCTCGATTTCCCGCGCCAGCTCATGGTTGAGTTGTTCGCTACGGGTTTGCGCCCGTTGCAAGCTCTCGATCAGCGCCTGGTTCTGGAAACGCCGTAACAGGCCGCGCCGGATCAGGCGATTGACCTGCAGGGCGACCACGCTCAGCGACACCAGCAGGATCAGCCCGAGCCAGCCCCAGCCTTGCTGTTGTTCACCGCCGCCCCAGAACAGGTAGCCGATGGCCGGCAACAGGCAGGGCAAGGTAAAGGTCAGGAACGCCGGGATGCTCACGGCATAGGCCACGCTGGCGGACAGCGTGGCGGCACCGATCAGGCCGAAAACCCAGGCCTGTTCGAGGAAACTGTCGGTGGGCACCAGGGCAATGCCGGCGCAGGCCAGGGTCAGGCCACTGACCGCCGAGCCCAGCAGGAACATGCGCCGCCAAATCGGCTGGGCCTGCCGACTGGGCATCGCCGAATCGAACGCCGCCACCTGGATCACGCGCAAGGCCACCAGCGCCATCAACCACACCAGCCAGACGCTGACCAGCAGGTAGCGCTGCGGGCTCCAGAGCAACCAGGCGCAGACCAGCCCGTTCAACAACATGAATAAAGTCGGCAGCAACGACCCCTGGTACAACAGGCGCGTCCGTTCGACTGTCAGTTCAGTGGCGAACTGTTTGTGGATAACCCGCCCAGCCGCCATAGAGGGGCTCAGCGCGTCAAAGCTCTGGGTCATGGGCAGTATTCTTATAATGGTTAAGCCATAAACGTGGCAGGAGCATACACAAGCATCCGGCTGGACCAAACTGCCTCAAGTCATAAAATGTAATGAATTAGCCAGGCACCAGAGCCCTTGTGCAGGGCCAAAGCAAGGCCCCACGCCACCTGTAGCCGATGACTGACCGGTCGTCACAACCGATCTTTTTATCTGGCGATGCGCACGCCCCCTTGTAGGAGCGAGCTTGCTCGCGATGGACGCCAACGATGACGCGGGGAACCTGATGCCCCGCGGGGCCCCTGCCATCATCGCGAGCAAGCTCGCTCCTACAGGGTTCCGCGTCGCCCGGGCTAGCATTAGGGTTTGCCCGCCCAGGCCCGGCACCCTAGAATGCGTCGATGCGCGATGATCTCTCCTTTTTGCTGAACTCCCTCAACGATGCCCAACGCCAGGCCGTAGCGGCTCCCGTTGGCCGTCAGTTGGTCCTGGCCGGTGCCGGCTCGGGTAAAACCCGGGTGCTGGTGCACCGTATCGCCTGGTTGATCCAGGTCGAAAATGCCTCTTCCCACTCGATCCTGTCGGTGACTTTCACCAACAAGGCCGCCGCCGAGATGCGCCATCGCATCGAGCAGCTGCTGGGCATCAGCCCGGCCGGCATGTGGGTCGGCACCTTCCACGGCCTGGCGCACCGCCTGTTGCGGGCGCACTGGCAGGAAGCCGGTCTGAGCCAGACCTTCCAGATCCTCGACAGCGACGACCAGCAACGCCTGGTCAAGCGGGTGATCCGCGACCTCGGCCTCGACGAACAGCGCTGGCCGGCCCGCCAGGCCCAGTGGTTTATCAACGGCCAGAAGGACGAGGGCCTGCGCCCGCAGCATATCCAGGCCAGTGGCGACCTGTTCCTGGCGACCATGCGCAGCATCTATGAAGCCTACGAGGCCGCCTGCGCCCGCGCCGGGGTCATCGACTTCTCCGAGCTGCTGCTGCGCGCCCTGGACCTGTGGCGCGACCATCCGGGCCTGCTGGCGCACTACCAGAAGCGCTTCCGGCATATTCTGGTAGACGAATTCCAGGACACCAACGCCGTGCAGTACGCCTGGTTGCGCCTGCTGGCCAAGGGTGGCGACAGCCTGATGGTGGTCGGCGACGACGACCAGTCGATCTACGGCTGGCGCGGCGCGAAAATCGAGAACATCCACCAGTATTCCGCCGACTTCGCGGACGCCGTGACCATCCGCCTGGAGCAGAACTACCGCTCCACGGCCGGCATCCTCAAGGCCGCCAACGCCCTGATCGCCCATAACACCGGACGCCTGGGCAAGGAGTTGTGGACCGACGGCGGCGACGGCGAGGCGATCAACCTCTACGCCGCCTTCAACGAACACGACGAAGCGCGCTATGTGGTGGAAACCATCGAAAGCGCCCTGAAAACCGGCCTGGCCCGTAGCGATATCGCCATTCTCTACCGTTCCAACGCCCAGTCCCGGGTGCTGGAAGAGGCTTTGCTGCGCGAGCGTATCCCGTACCGTATCTACGGCGGCCAGCGCTTCTTCGAGCGAGCTGAAATCAAGAACGCCATGGCCTACCTGCGCCTGCTCGAAGGCCGTGGCAACGACGCGGCACTGGAGCGGGTGATCAACGTTCCGGCCCGCGGTATCGGCGAGAAAACCGTCGAGGCCATTCGTGAGCACGCCCGCCACAGCGAGTTGTCGATGTGGGAGGCCATGCGCCAGCTGGTCGCCAACAAGGGCCTGACCGGACGTGCCGCCGGAGCGCTGGGGGTGTTTGTCGAGCTGATCGAGGACCTCGCGGCGAAAACCCGGGAAATGCCGCTGCACCTGATGACCCAGGTGGTCATCGAGCAGTCCGGGCTGATCGCCTACCACGAAGCGGAAAAGGGCGAGAAAGGCCAGGCCCGGGTGGAAAACCTTGAGGAACTGGTCAGCGCCGCGCGTAACTTCGAGGCCGCCGAAGAAGACGCCGAGCTCACGCCGCTGGCCGCCTTCCTCGGTCACGCATCGCTGGAGGCCGGCGACACCCAGGCCGACGAGCACGAAGACAGCATTCAACTGATGACCCTGCACAGCGCCAAGGGCCTGGAATTCCCCTACGTGTTCCTGGTGGGCATGGAAGAAGGCCTGTTCCCCCACAAGATGAGCCTGGAAGAACCCGGTCGCCTTGAGGAAGAACGCCGGCTGGCCTACGTGGGCATCACTCGGGCGATGCAGAACCTGGTGCTGACCTACGCCGAGACCCGACGCCTGTACGGCAGCGAGACCTACAACAAGGTCTCGCGTTTCGTCCGCGAAGTGCCGAAAGGACTGATCCAGGAAGTGCGCCTGTCCAACAGCGTCAGCCGACCGTTCGGCGGTGCCCAGGCCCAGGTCAGCAGCAGCCTGTTCGGTGGCAGCGACATCCCGGACACCGGTTTCAGCCTCGGCCAGACCGTACGCCACAGCCTTTTCGGCGACGGTGTGATCCTCAACTTCGAAGGCGCTGGCGCCCAGGCCCGGGTCCAGGTGAATTTCAGCGAAGGCAGCAAGTGGCTGATGCTCGGCTACGCCAAGCTGGAAGCGGTCTGAGCGTGACGCTCAAGCGTTTCCACGCCCAGTGTGGGAACGCTCGACAGCACGCCATGCAGGTCTAATCATTCAATCGAGGTCGCGACAAGCATGGGCTCGGGCTTTTTTTCTTCGTGGACATTCTGGGCCCTGCTCTCGGCGACTTTCGCCGCCCTGACGGCGATCTTCGCCAAGATCGGCATCGACAACGTCAACTCGGACTTCGCCACCCTGCTGCGCACCATCGTGGTATTGGTCAGCCTGGCCTTGATTTTGTACGCAACGGGCCAATATCAGTCATTGAGTACGATTTCCGCCAAGAGCTATCTGTTCCTGCTGTTGTCGGGCCTGGCTACCGGTGCTTCGTGGTTGTGCTATTTCCGCGCGCTGAAGGTCGGCCCGGCCTCGCTGGTGGCCCCGGTGGACAAGCTCAGCGTGGTGTTCGTCGCCGTGATCAGCGTGTTGCTGCTGGGCGAGAAGCTCGACCTGCGTCAATGGGGTGGTATCGGCCTGATTACCGCCGGCGTGGTCATGCTGGCTCTCCGACGCTAATCGGGAACATTTCACACAGCGTTTATCGACTCGTTTTACGAAACAAACGGTATCGGCGCAATGGCCTTTCATGAAACCTTCAGGTGGGGCATGGGAGGATCAGGCAAAAGCCGGAAACACTCTCGCGCTAGCCAGTAACATTTCACCTGTGCAGTATGGCGCGCGTGCACTCCACAAACGGGAATACCCTTATGCAACGTTTTCTCAGTATCGTCCTGGCGCTCTGTATCGGTCTGACGATGAGCCTCGACGCGAACGCCAAGCGCTTCGGCGGCGGCAAGAGCATGGGCTCGGCACCCAGCCATCAAACCAGCCAGATGGCGCCTTCCGCCGGTGCCGGTGTCGGCGGCGCTGCCGCGACTGCCGGTGCAGCCGGTGCCGCGGGCGCTGCCGCCAAAGCCGGCGGTGCTTCACGCTGGCTCGGCCCCCTGGCTGGCATCGCCGCCGGTGGCCTGCTCGCCTCCATGTTCATGGGCGGCGGCTTCCACGGCATGCAGTTCTTCGACATCCTGATCATGGCGGTCATCGCCTTCGTGATCTTCCGTTTCATTGCCGCCCGTCGACGCAAGCAGCAGGAGCACATGACGCCAGCTGGCGCGCCGTTCCAGCGCGAAGTATTCGAGCAACCGGCGCAGCCGCAAAACGCGATCTTCGGCGGTTCCGCCCCGGTCGCCCCACGCCGCGTGATCAACGCCCCGGCCTGGTTCAACGAGGAACGCTTCCTCGAAGCCGCCCGCAGCCACTTCCAGGCGCTGCAGCAGCACTGGGACGCCAATGAGATGGACAAGATCGCCGAGTTCGTCACCCCGCAGATGCTGCAATTCCTGAAACAGGAACGGGCAAACGAGGGTGACGGCTTCCAGTCCACCTACATCGAGAACCTGCACGTGCAGTTGGACGGCCTGGACGATCGCGCCGACAAGACCATCGCCACCCTGACCTTCAGCGGTGTGTCGAAGAACTCGCGTTTCGACCAGGGCGAAGCCTTCAGCGAAAGCTGGAACATGGAGCGTCCACAAGGCGACAACCAGCCTTGGCTGGTGGCCGGTATTCGCCAGAACGGCTGATCCACGGCTCGCGCTGAAAAAAGCTACAAAAACCCCGGACCTGTCCGGGGTTTTGCATTTCACAATTGTACTTTTTGCAAGCTACTGTATAAGACCCGTGATACGAACCGCGCCATAAAGCAAGAGGATTGAGGCCGTGGAAGAAGTCATTGAACAATTGCGTGAAGCCAACGAACCCGTACCGGTTCCTTTGGAGTTGCCCGACGAGGATCAGTTGGTCGAGATCGAAGAGGAGCTGTTCATCAACATCCCCTTCGTTTTCAAGGAATTCCTGCTGACCGTCAGTGATGTGGTGTATGGCAGCCTGGAACCGGTGACCGTCACCGATCCGCAGTCGCACACCTACCTGCCCGACGTCGCGGCCAATGCCTGGGATTCTGGCGTGCCGCGGGAGCTGATCCCGATCTGCCAGGACGGTGACGACTACTACTGTGTCGAGGAAGACGGCACCGTGGTGCTGTGGTCCGCCGAGGAAGAGCTGATCACCGAAGAGTCCTGGGAATCGGTGTGGCACTGGGCGCGGGACGTCTGGCTGGAGAGCTGATCCGCGCGATGCGGCCCCAATGCCCCCTGTAGGAGCGAGCTTGCTCGCGATGGTCGTCAATGATGACGCGGGGCATCTGAAGCCCAGAGGTGTTTGTTCTATCATCGCGAGCAAGCTCGCTCCTACAGGGGGGCATCGGCGTTCGGGCTTCAGTGTCCGGCCGAATCGCTCTTCTGCTCCAGGGTTTCCAGCAAGGCGATCTGCATCCGCGTGTGCACACGCACAAACCAGCGCCACAACAGCGCCGCGACCGCCGCCGCAACCACGGCGATCAACACCAGCAACTCATTGCTCGGCAGAATGCTCGCCGACAGCGCCGACAGCAGCAGGAAAATCACCAGCAGCGAGAGGAGCGGAATCACCTCGGCGATCACCCTTCTGACCCGCTGGGTATGCCGCCCCGCCACCTCGGCCTTGACCCCCATCTCCGCCAGCAGCATCGACAGCGCCTTGAGCTTGCGGTACGCCGCGATCAGGAACGGCAATGACAGCAGCAGCGCCCCGCCCCAGATCAGGCCGTTATGCCAGCTCGGCTCATTGATCCAACCGGCCAGGTAGTTGGCAATCGGCGCCGCGAAGAAGCCACCGGCAAAGAAAATTGCCATCACCAGCGCCAGGTTGACCCCCACCTGCAACAAGATCCGCCGAATCATCGACGCCAGCAGCGCACCCTCGCCCTGGGGCTGGATGCTGCGCAGCCATTCACCGTAAAGGCTGAACACCCGCGCCAGACGCCGCGGCATCAGCGCCGCCAGCTTCAGTGATAGAGGATCCGCCGCGCGGATCAGATAGGGCGTCAGCAGCGTGGTAATCACCGAGACCGCCACCGCCACCGGATAGAGAAAGTCACTGGTGACCTGCAAGGTCATCCCCAGCGCCGCGATAATGAAAGAGAACTCGCCGATCTGCGACAGCCCCATCCCCACCCGCAACGAAGTGCGGCCATCGTTGCCGGCAATAAATGCCCCCAGTCCGCAGGAGAGCATCTTGCCCAGCACCACCGCCACGCTGATCACGGCAATCGGCCAGGCGTAATCGAGCAGGATCACCGGGTCGATCATCAAACCGATGGCGACGAAAAAGATCGCGCTGAACAGGTCGCGAACCGGCTCGATCAGGCGCTCGATCTTCAGCAACTGACGGGACTCGGCCATGATCGCGCCAATCAGGAACGCCCCGAGGACCATGCTGTATTCCAGCTTGACCACCAACAGGCAGAAGCCGAAACACAGGCCCAGCACGGTGATCAGCAGCATCTCGTTGCTGTCGAAGCGAGCGACGTAGGCCAACAACCGTGGCACCAGCAGGATGCCGACCACCAGGGCGACGATCATGAACAGCGACAGCTTGCCCACGGTGGAGAACACCTCGCCCGAACTCACGGTCCCGCTGACCGCAATGCTCGACAGCAAGGCGATGATGCCGATGCCGAGAATGTCCTCGACGATCAGTACGCCGAAAATCAGCTGGGCGAAGCGCTGGTTCTTCATCTTCAGGTCATTGAGCGCCTTGACGATGATGGTGGTCGAGGAAATCGCCAGGATCGCGCCGAGGAATAGCGAGTCCATGGTGTTCCAGTCGAACCAGCGGCCGATTTCGTAGCCGATCCAGATCATCAGCACAATTTCCAGGAACGCCGCGATAAACGCCGTGGCCCCGACCTTGAACAGCTTGCCCAGGCTGAACTCCAGGCCCAAACAGAACATCAGGAAAATTACCCCCAGCTCGGCCAGGGTCTTGATGGTCTCTTCGTCGTGGATCAGGCCGAACGGCGGTGTGTGCGGCCCGATGATAAAGCCGGCGACGATATAGCCGAGCACCACCGGTTGCTTGAAGCGATGAAAGAGGATGGTCACCACACCGGCCACTAGCATGAGCACGGCCAGGTCCTGGATAAAACTGATGGCATGCATGACGTGGCGCTCCTTGCTGCTCGGAACCCGTCATGGGACAGCTTTTTGAGCTGTCAGCAATCACTGTTCCGAGTGTGAGAATTTTCTATGGCATGGCTTTCGGAAGGTTAACACCGCGACTTCCGACAAAAAGCCGGTGCAATATGTAGAAACAGATCCCTAGAAGCGTGACGATGGCCCGATCGATGGCGTCCCGTTATCGAGTGTCTGTGAGAAATGAAGGAAGCGCCCGTAGAGGTGCCTGAGCCAATCCCTGCCTACCCAACCGTGAGCGTGCTATGGAACCCGGAAATGCCCAGCTGTCGATGACTGTTTTGATGACCCCGGACATGGCCAACTTTTCTGGCAATGTCCACGGCGGCACCTTGCTCAAGTACCTGGATGAAGTGGCCTACGCCTGCGCCAGCCGTTATGCCGGTCGTTATGTGGTGACCCTGTCGGTGGACCAGGTGATTTTCCGCGAGCCGATCCATGTCGGCGAACTGGTGACCTTCCTGGCCTCGGTCAACTACACCGGCAACACCTCCATGGAGGTGGGCATCAAGGTGGTGACGGAGAATATTCGCGAGCGTTCGGTGCGCCACACCAACAGCTGCTTCTTCACCATGGTCGCGGTCGACGACCAGCGCAAACCGGCCGCCGTGCCACCGTTGCAGCCGCAAAACAGCGAGGACAAGCGTCGCTACGTGCAGGCGCAACAGCGCCGGCAGATTCGCCAGGAACTGGAGAAGCGCTACCAGGAAATCAAAGCCGACGCGCCTTGATTGGATCGGGCCGGAGCCCTTCAGGCTGAGCCAAGGCCGAACGCGGTCACTGTAGGAGCCAGCTTGCTGGCGATAGCGGCCGCAAGGGCGATGCAAGACTCAAGGCAAGCCGGCTCCCACAGGGTTCTGGGTGTTTTCAGGATCCCAGGCAAGGCTTACAGGCTGATCGACTCTGCCTCGAACCGCACCCGCGGATGCGCGATGCGGTCCTGGGCCCGCACCAGCTCCAGCTCGTAGCTGGCGCAGGCCTGGGTTTCCAGCAGCACTTCGTGCACCGCCGAGGCCGCGAACTCGAACGCCGTCACCAGGCTGTCGCCCAGCAGCACCCGCGCCAGGAACAGCCCCGAGGTCAGGTCGCCGACGCCCACCGGCTGCTTCGGGAACGCCAGCAAGGGTCGCCGCAAGTGCCAGCTGCCATCCGCCGTCACCAATAGCATCTCGAAACTCTCAGCCGGTTTGCCCGGATAGGCCAGATGTTTGACCAGCACCGCCTTCGGTCCCCGCGTCAGCAAGCTGCGGGCCATGGCCAGGCAGTCGAACAGGGAGTTCGGCGCCCGTCCGCAGAAGCTATCGAGCTCAAGCTGGTTGGGACAGAGAAAGTCGGCCATGGCCGCGGCTTCTTCCAGGAGGAAATCACTGACCTCGGTCGGCACGCTGCAGCCCTTCTCCGGGTGCCCCATCACCGGGTCGCAGAGGTACAGGGCATTGGGATTGATCGCCTTGATCCGCGCCACCCCACTGAGTATCGCCCGGCCTTGGGCGGCACTGCCGAGATAGCCGGACAGCACGGCATCGCAGTTGCCCAACTCGCCGATGGCGGCAATCCCCTCGACCAGTTCGGGAATCCGCTGCGGCGCCAGCACTTCGCCCGCCCACTGCCCGTATTGGGTGTGGTTGGAGAACTGCACGGTGTTCAGCGGCCAGACATTGACCCCGACGCGCTGCATGGGGAAAACCGCCGCACTGTTGCCGGCATGGCCGAAAACCACGTGGGATTGAATGGCGAGCAGATGGGGAGTGCGTTTCATTCCGTATTCCAGAAAGGCCGGTGGATTCAAGCCGCTGAGTATGCGACTAAACGGAGCCTGTACGACAGACCGGGGAGCCAGTTAAGCTGAGCTGACTTTGTTGGAGTGGCGTTCATGCTGACCCTGGGAAATATGTTCGTGCTGATGTTGCTGGCGACCGGCGCTGCCTGGCTCTGGCACAACCATGGCCTGCGCGAGCGAGCGCTGGAGCGGGTCAAGCAGCATTGCGCCAAGCTCGATATCGAGCTGTTGGATGGCAACGTCGCCCTCAAGCGCATCGGCTTTGTCCGTGACGCCCATGGCCGGCGGCGCCTGGCGCGGATCTACAACTTCGAGTTCACCGTCACCGGTGAGCAGCGTCACGCCGGGACCATTACCCAGTTCGGCGCCCACAGCGCCCATATCGAGCTGGCGCCCTACCCGTTCGAAGCCAAGCCGGAAGTACGTAGCGCCGAAGTGATCGAATTGAGCCAATGGCGCCAGGATCATGCCAAGGACCATAATAATTTGCGTCGTTGAATGGTCCAGGCAAGCCGGTTGGCGGTGGTTTGCCAGTGATTGCGATGCAAGATGCACTGCCGCCATCGCCGGCAAGCCGGCTCCCACATTAGTTCGGTGTTCCAACGCAAAATATCGTCAAGCCCGGAACCTTGTAGGCGCCGGCTTGCTGGCGATGGCAATGTCACATTCAACGTTGTTATCCCGACAAACGACACCGCGCCATCCCCACTTTTAACCACTCGATCTCCTGCTTTTCCACGAAGATCAGCTCGACACGTGAATCCCGTCGCCATTCACTCGGCTGCCACCGCACCACCGAGTTATCCACAGCATTAGCGGAAACCCAGCCGTCCGGGCTGTGGATAACCAGTTTGGCTCGCAACCAATCCAACCCCGAGAGCCAGCGCTGGAGCCTTTCCGTATCGAAACGCTGGCTCGGGTGCCAGCGCCAGCCGATGCTCCAGTTGCCGTCCTGGGTGTGATCCAGGCAAATCGGTTGGGCCGGATCGGTCCAGATCGCCGGCAATCGGGCGGTGACCGGCGCGCCAGCGGAGGACGTGCTATCACCGTAAGGGGGAGCCTGCTCGCGATGACCGTTATCCAGGGCAAGCAACTCGGCCAACCCCAACGCCCCCTCCTCGGTCCAGCGCACAGGCCCCTCGGGCAAGCGGGCCAGCACCCGTTGCCGTTCAACCGCGTCCAACCCCGCGGACTTGTTCAGCACCCGTAACCCCGCCAGCCCCAGCGCCTCCTGCTGCGAGTCCGGCAACGGCTTGCCCGCCGCCAGAGCCCGGGCATCCAGCACCAGCACGCAAGGCTGCAACGCCAACACCCCCAACCACGGCGCCTCGGCCAGTTGTTTGAGAATCTGCACCGGATGCCCCAACCCGGAGGGCTCGATCAATAGCCGATCCGGTCGCGCCTTGCGCAACAGTCGGGTCAATCCCACCTGGAACGGCGCGCCATTGACGCAGCAGACACAACCGCCTGCCACTTCCCCCAGTGCGATACCATCGTCGGCCTGGGTCAGCAGCGCGGCGTCCAGGCCGATCTGGCCGAACTCGTTGATCAGCACCGCCCAGCGCTCGCCTTCGGGCCTTTGCGCCAGCAGCTGGCGAATCAGAGTGGTCTTGCCCGCGCCCAGCGGGCCGGCGATGACATGAGTGGGAATGTTCTGCAACATAGAGGGCCGATGTTCTGAAAGAGATGAAAGCATGATGCGCCTGATCTGCCTGGCGTTGCTGTTCGGCTCAGGCCAGGTGCTGGCGCAGGCCTGCGTGGTACATAGCCATGGGCAGCGGCTGGACGTCAAAGTCTGCCAGGAAAACATCAATATCCCGGCCAAGCTGTTCAGCGACGGCTTCTGCCAGCCGAACCTGCCGGGGCAGAAGGTCGAGGTCGAATACGTCGAGCAGTGCCCGGGCGGTTCGTTCGGCGTGTGCGGCAACGCGCAAGTGGCCAATATGCCTTATCGGCAGAATATCCACTATTACGGCGTGGCGACGGACGCGGCGTATCTCAAGCCGTTCTGTGAGGGCCAAAGCCAGGGCCACTGGCAAACCCCATAAGGACAACCACCGCAGATCCCAATGTGGGAGCGGAGCTTGCCCGCGAAAGGAACGCCGCGATTCTCCAGAGACACCACATCATCGTTCTTCGCGGGCAAGCTCCGCTCCCACAGGGGTTTTGTGGTGTTTACCAGGATGAGTAACTCCTGAGAGTCCGGATCAGGCCAACCAATCCAGGGTCAAGATCAACCGCCGTTCGCCCTCCGGCACCGGCGGCGAACGGTGCACCAGGCCAAAACCTTCATTGCCGTGCCAGCGCTCGCCCTTGAGCAGAGCCACGGCTCCGCTCTCCACCTGCTGGATCAGCGCTGGCTCGCCCGGCTCCGCCGTCGCATTGCCCAGCAGCCGACGATCAATCGCCCCTTCCGCCAGCCACTGGCTACCCACCCCCGCATAGGTGGTGATCAAGCGCACCGGCACATGATCGACGTGAAAACGCGGACACATCGCTTTATCCAGCACCCGCAAACGCAGGCCGATCCGCCGTGCGCCAAGCAGACAGGCATAAGCGCTGACCAGCCAGGACACATCGCTCAAGAACCCTTCATAGCCCTCAAGATCGCTAAACCCCGAGGCCAGGCCGTGCAGATTCGGCCGTGCCTCGTCATCCGGCATTTCCAGGCTCAGGGACTCGGCCAACGGCTCGTCCAATGACAACAGCAAGGTCGCGAAATCGGCAATATGCCCCGGCAACCGACGCTGCCAGACCGCCAGGTTGACCCCCTCGTCGAGAATCTCGCCCAGCACCGTCGGCGCCTCGCCCTGCACCTGCCGAATCGTCGGCCAGGCCTTCCAACTTGGCGCCAGCATCAGGCGGCCTCCTCTTCATGCCAGGGACCGAACGGATCGGGCAACGCGCTCCAACCCTCGACCCCCAGGGCCATTTCCTCATCGCTCAACAGGCAGTTATCCAGCCGCGCAGTCATCTGGGCGAAGTCGATGTTCTGCCCGATAAACACCAGTTCCTGGCGGCAATCGCCGGTTTCCGCCATCCAGTGCCCCATGATCGCCGTGACGCTTTCCGGATCCTGCGGCCACTGCGGTTTCGGCACAAAACGCCACCAGCGCCCGGCAAAACCATGACGCATCAAGCCGCCGGCCTGGGACCAACTACCGGCCTCCTGATACTTGCTGGCCAGCCAGAAAAAGCCCTTGGAACGCAGCAGCTTGCCGTTCACCCAGGGCCGGTTGATAAAGTCGAAAAAACGCTCGGGATGAAACGGCCGCCGCGCCCGGTACGCCGTGGAAGCAATGCCGTACTCCTCGGTTTCCGGCACATGCTCGCCACGCAGCTCCTGCAACCAGCCCGGCGCCTGGGCCGCGCGCTCGAAGTCGAAACGCCCGGTGTCGAGAATCTTCGCCAGCGGGATCTGGCCCATCACCATGGGCATGATTTCCGCCTGGGCGTTCAGGCGCTGCAGTATCGCCATCAACTCCTGGCGTTCGCTGCTGCTGATCAGGTCGATCTTGCTGATCAGGATCACATCGGCAAACTCGATCTGCTCGATCAACAGGTCGGTGATCGAGCGCTCATCCTCTTCACCCAGGGTTTCGCCACGGGAGGCGAGGCTTTCGGCGGCCTGGTAATCGAGCAGGAAGTTCATGCCGTCGACCACCGTGACCATGGTGTCGAGCCGGGCGACATCCGCCAGGCTCTGGCCGTTTTCATCGCGGAAGGTAAAGGTCTCGGCCACCGGCAGCGGCTCGGAGATGCCGGTGGATTCGATCAACAGGTAATCGAAACGACCGTCGCGGGCCAGCTTGCCAACCTCCTCCAGCAAGTCTTCGCGCAAGGTGCAGCAGATGCAGCCGTTGCTCATCTCGACGAGCTTTTCCTCGGCGCGGTTGAGGCTGACGTCGCGCTGGACTTCGCTGCCGTCGATATTGATCTCGCTCATGTCATTGACGATCACGGCCACCCGCAGGTTTTCGCGATTGCGCAGTACGTAATTGAGCAGGGTGCTTTTGCCGGCGCCGAGAAAGCCAGACAACACGGTCACGGGTAGACGTTGGGGCATGGGGATATTCCTCATCAGGTCGGCCGGGTCAAAGCGCCCGTTTAGGGCGTTCGCGCAACGCTTCACGCTCTCTGGCTTCGATGCACATCGGATCCGGGATTTATTTAATGTTATATTATAACAATGCAAATAATCCAATCCTCGCTTGCTCGCCACGACGAAGGGCGCAATGCTGGCGTTGACCCTGTTGCCGAGAATGTCGATGCGTGCTGCCCTGAACTATCTGCTGCCGATTCTGTTGCTGGTGGCGGCGAACGCCCAGGCCCAAGTGCCGGCCACTCCCCAGACGAGCTGTACCCGCAGCGCCAACCTGCTGGCGTGCAAGGATGCGCTGGGCAATGCCTACGGTGTCGCCACCGAGGGCAAGACGATTTACCTGCAGGGGTTTGAAGTGATCGGCAAGCGCCACTGGGCGCAGACCAGCAGCCGCTATGGGCAGTTGACGTTCTTCACCGGGATAGCCTCGGACGGTGAGGCCTGGGTCGGTTACAGCCGGCGGGTGGGCTGGACCACCCAGAACCGTTTTTCCAGTTCAGGCGGGTTGAGCAAGAAGTTTGTCTGCGATCGGATGGTGGGGTGCTAGCCCCCTAGGAGTGACGCCCCCAATTTGTAGGGGCCGGCTTGCTGGCGATGAGGCCGGCAAGTCTTGCATCGACTATTCGACCGCCATCGCCGGCAAGCCAGCTCCTACAGGGGTAACGGTCATCCAGAAACCCCGCGTCCAGCGAGCGTCAGCAGGGGGCTATACCAACCCTTCCTTCATCTGCTGCTGCCAGGCGATATAGCTGTCCGCCGGCGGGTTTTTCTCGAAGTAGCGCTTCAAGCCCTCGAACAAACCATCGGCAATCGCCTGCTGGTGCCGCGCCGTGACCAGCCGCTGGCTGTCGCGGGCATTGGAGATAAAGCCGGTTTCCACCAGGATCGAGGGCACGTCCGGCGACTTCAGCACCGCGAACCCCGCCTGCTCCACGCGCTTCTGGTGCAAGGTGGTGATGCCTTCCAGGCTGCCCAGCACGCTGTGCCCCAGTTGCAGGCTGGAAGCAATGGTGGCGTTCATCGACATGTCGAGAATCACCCCGGCCAGCATCGGGTCCTTGTCCTTGAGATTGAGCAGGCTCTGCGCGCCCAACAGGTCGGCACCGTTTTCGCGCTGGGCCATGAACCGCGCCGTGGTCGACGTCGCGCCACCTTCGGACAGAGCGAACACCGAAGCCCCCGAAGCAGTGATACGCGGCGCGGCATCGGCATGCACCGAGATAAACATGTCGGCGTTGTTCTTACGGGAGAACTCCACCCGCTTGCGCAGGGGCACGAAGAAGTCATCGTTGCGCACCAGACGCACATCGAAACCCTTCTCACGCTTGAGGCGCTTGGCCAACAATCGGCCAATGGACAACACCACATCTTTCTCGCGCTCGCCCTTCGAACCCAGCGCGCCCGGATCCTTGCCGCCATGGCCTGGGTCGACCACCACCATGATGTCGCGCTTGGGGTGGGCCTTGCCGCTCGCCTCCTCATGCCGCACCGGCGGTGGCGGGGCAACGACCGGTGCCGCCGCCAGGGCCGCCGGCGCCACGACGGCGCTGCCATGACTGGTCAGGTCGAGCACCAGCCGATGCCCCTGCGCTCCCTCGGGTGGCAACAGGAAGCTGTTGAGCTGAACCGGGCTGGCCAGGTCGAGGACGATCCGCGTATCGCCCTGGCCGAAATGCCCGGAACGGATCGAACGGATCACCGTGTTGCCCAGCGCCAATTGTCGGAAATCTCCGGTGAACTTGGCACCGCTCAGGTCGATGATCAGCCGCTCGGGCGAGGTCAGGGAAAAGGTCTTGTATTGAATCGGACCACTGAGGTCCAGCACCAGCCGCAGCTTGTTGCCGTCGCGCCACAGCCGCGCATTCTGGATCTGTGCCGCCGACAAGCCGAACGGCAGAACCACCGTGCCGGCCAATAAAAAGTTGAGCAACTGACGTCTATGCATAACAGGTACCGCGGATAAGGGAGCGTCCATGCTCGTTGTCGCTGTGTAAAGCCCCAGCAAAAAAGGCATCGTCGACTGAATGGTTATAATATAACATGTCGTTTTATTTCCGACGATGGACCTGCTCATGAATGCGTTGACGCTGCCGGATATCGCCGCGCAGTCATCCCGGCAAGCCTTGCCCCTCGAGTGGGTGGGCATGTGCGGCATTGCCCTTCCGGTCTCGATTGACGGCCACCGCCTCAGCGCCAAAGCCGATGCGGGTGTCAGCCTCGACGATGGCGAAGCGCGGGGCATTCATATGTCACGTCTGTACCTGGCCCTGGAACGACTGGAACAGGAAGACCTGACGCCCACGCTGATCCGAGAAGTGCTGCAGCAGTTTCTCGACAGCCACGACGGCCTTTCCAGCAACGCCTACCTACGCATCCATAGCGATCTGCTGCTCAAACGCCCGGCGTTGGTCAGTCCGCTGGCCGGCTGGAAAACCTATCCCGTCAGTGTCTTGGCCGAACTGAAAAACGGAGTGTTCCACGTGGAACTAAAAATTGATGTGACCTACTCATCAACCTGCCCGTGCTCGGCCGCCCTCGCCCGGCAGTTGATCCAACAGCAATTCATCACCGATTTCGCCGACAAGCCCCTGGAGCACAGTGACATCCTCAGCTGGCTCGGTGGACCGCAAGGCGTCGTCGCCACACCTCACAGTCAGCGCAGCATTGCACAATTGCAGATTCACCTGGATGAAAAAACGTATCACTTTCCCTTCGAGGCCCTGATCAACGAAGCCGAGGCCGCGGTCGGCACCGCCGTGCAGACCGCGGTGAAACGCGTGGACGAACAGGCCTTCGCCCTCGCCAATGGCCAGAACCTGATGTTCTGCGAAGACGCGGCACGCCGCCTCAACCTGGCGCTCAAGCGCTCGGAGGCGGTCAGCGGTTTCCACTTGCGGGTGGTCCACGCCGAAAGCCTGCACGCCCATGACGCCGTGGCCGAAAGCCGCTGGAACTGGAGGCAGGCATGATCCGCTGCCAAGGCCTGCGCTGGGGCGTTCCGGGCCAGCCGCTCACCCCCGCCGTGGATTTCGAACTCGCCGCCGGCAGCCTGACCGCCGTGATCGGGGCCAACGGCACCGGCAAAAGCAGCTTGTTGAAAGTCATCGCCGGGCTGCAAAAACCCCTGGCCGGCAAAGTGACCCTGGATGTTCCACGGCGCGGCAGCCTGTCGTTCCTGCCGCAGCAACAGCATCTCGACCGACAGTTCCCCATCAGTCTGCAAGAGCTGGTGGCCGCCGGGTTCTGGGGCATCAAGCAAACCCCACAGCAACGCAGTGAACGGCTGCAAGCCGTGCTCGAAGACTGGTGCCTCGCCGGCCTCGAACAGCGCCCGCTGATGGCCCTGTCCGGTGGCGAATTGCAGCGCGCCTTGCTGGCGCGGATGAGCCTGGCCGCGGCACCGATCCTGCTGCTCGACGAACCTCACGCCGCCCTCGACGAGGATGGCCAGGCCCTGCTGTGGAAACATATCCACGCCTGGCACGCGGCGGGTCGCACGCTGGTGGTGGTCTGCCATGACCTGGCCGCCGTGCGCCAACACATTCCCAGCGCCTTGCAGATCAAGAGTAGCGGTTGCGTCCTGGCGCCCAGCACCGAGCTGATCCGCCAACAACCCATTACGCAGGTAGCCTGATGTTGATATTCGCCAGCCACCTGTTGCAACCGTTCCAGGATTTCGTGTTCATGCGCCGGGCGTTAATCGGTGGCCTGGTCCTGGCCTGCAGCACCGCGCCGCTCGGGGTGTTCCTGATCCTGCGGCGCATGAGCCTGATCGGTGACGCGGTGGCCCACGGCATACTGCCGGGAGCCGCCCTGGGCTTCTGGATCGCCGGCCTCAGCCTGCCGGCCCTGACCCTCGGCGGCCTCGGCGCCGGCATGAGCATGGCCGGGCTCTCGGCCTGGATCACCCGCCGTACCGGCCTGCGCGAAGACGCCAGCCTGGCGGCGATCTACCCGATCTCCCTGGCCAGCGGCGTGCTGATCCTCGGCATCGCCGGCAAGCGCCTGGACCTGCTGCACCTGCTGTTCGGCTCGGCCCTGGCGGTGGACGGCCCGACACTGACCGGCATGCTCTGGGTCTGCGGCATCAGCCTGGTGTTGATGGCAATCATCTATCGCCCACTGCTGCTGGACACCCTCGACCCGCTGTTCCTGCAGACCGTCAGCCGCCTCGGCCCCCTCGCCCACGGGGTGTTCCTGACCCTGGTGGTGTTGAACCTGGTGATCGGTTTCCAAGCCATCGGCGCGCTGATGGTGGTCGGTCTGATGATGCTGCCGGCAATCGCCTCGCGTTTCTGGAGCCGCAACCTGCCGGTGCTGATGCTGATTGCCGCAGTGATCGGCTGTGTCTCGGTCACCCTCGGTTTGTTGCTGTCGTTCTACTACTCGCTGCCCAGCGGCCCGGCCATTGTGCTGGTGGCTGGCGGCTTCTACCTGCTGTCCGTGGTCTTCGGTCCGGTGCACGGCTTGCTGCGCCGCCCGCCCTTGCCAACATCCCAATGAGGTGTCACCCGATGCGCGCTTTACTTGTGCTGTTCAGCTCCGTGCTGGCCTTGTCACTGAACCTGTCCGCCGCCCAGGCCGCGGACAAACTCCCGGTGGTCGCCAGTTTCAGTATTCTGCGCGACATCACTCAGCAGATCGGCGGTGATCATATCGAGGTGACCGGCATGGTCGGCCCCGACGCCGACGCCCACACCTATGAGCCGACACCGGATGACGCCAAGGCCCTGCTCAACGCCAAGCTGATCGTCAAGAACGGCCTGGGCTTCGAACCCTGGCTCGACCGCCTGGTGACCAGCACCGAGACCAAGGCCCCGGTGGTCACCGCCAGCAAGGGTGTGATTTCCCACACCATGGTCGACGACGGCGAAACCATTCCCGACCCGCACGCCTGGCACAACCTGGCCAACGCCGAGTTGTATGTGAACAACATCACCAAAGCACTGATCAAGGTCGACCCGGCGAACAAGGACGACTACACCCGTAATAGCCAGGCCTACCTGAAAGAGATCTACCGCCTGTTGGCCGAAGCCAAGATCAAGCTCGGCAATCTGCCGGCCGGCAACCGTCGCATCGTCACCTCCCATGACGCCTTCGGTTACCTGGGCCAGGCCTATGGCATCCAGTTCATGGCGCCACAGGGCCTGTCCACCGAACGCGAACCGTCCGCCGCCGAAGTCGCCACGCTGATCACCCAGATCCGCAAGGACAAGGTCAAGGCCGTGTTCATGGAAAACATCAAGGACGCCCGCCTGCTCCAGCAGATTGCCGACGAAAGCGGCGCGCAGATCGGCGGCACCCTGTATTCCGACGCCCTCGCCGCCGAAGGTCCGGCCAGCACCTTTACCGGTCTGTTCGAATACAACATGAACACCCTGCACGCGGCGCTGAGCAAATAACCGCGAGGCTACCCTTGTCGATGCTCGGTCCTGCAGGAGCCAGCTTGCTGGCGATGAACGTCGCCACACCGCGCTCAGTCTGACGCCCCGCGTTATCGTTGGTGACCATCGCCAGCAAGCTGGCTCCTACAAGGTTTTGTAGCGTTTTTGCCACGTGTATCAGGTGCGCGGTTTCACCGTCCCGCAATCCTGCCCCATCCACACCGCCCGGGTTTCCATGCTGCCGTTCTGCTGAATGCCGGTGGCATTGAAGGTGCCGCTGACCTTGGTGCTGAACTCGCGGTCACTGACAAAATGCGCCACGCCAGCGCCCTGGGCCTTCGGACAACTGAAACGGAACTTCCAATCCGGCCCGTTGCGCTCGGTGACCTGCTGCTGGCAACCCGATTGCGGGTCGGTCAGCGGAATCGATTCGGAGGCCACCTGTTGCGGCGTCAGGCACACCCGTACGCCCTCGCCCCCCAGGTTGATCCCTTGCTTCTCCAGCGCCGCGCGCTGCTCCGGGGTGGTGTTCTGTTTCAGCACGCCCATAAGCATGCCGACATCCAGTTGTTGGTTCTCGACCTGCACATTACTGGAGGTCAGTTCCCACAAACCCGGTTGCAGCACCTGCGCCTGGGCAAAGGGAATCATTGAGCCAAGGACAAGGGCCAGGCCCGGCAGACGAAGGTTCATCAAGTAGCTCCTAGAGAGTGGTCCGTCTTAGACGTCAGAATCATGCTGGGGTTGCGTCAAGAATTAAATAGCGACAATAACGGCGGAACATGGTCTGTTAGAGATCGAAAACGCCTGAGCAGGATCGCCCATGGATTATTTTGGCCCACACTTTTTCGCCTACCTGATTGCCCTGATTCATTCCCTAGGCCTGATCGCCGCCATCCATGCCGTGTTGACCGTGCGCACCGCCCAGGGCGCGATCGCCTGGGCCCTGTCGCTGATGTTCATCCCGTACCTGACGCTGATTCCCTATCTGGTCTTCGGACGCAGTACCTTCGATGCCTACATCAAGGCCCGGCGTCAGGCCAACGTGGAAATGCGCAAGGCCATCGCCGACCTCAACTGGCGGCCCTGGGTCGAAGAAGCCTTGGCCGCCCGCAACTCCCAGGCCTACGCCTCACTGCGGGCCATGCCGAAACTGGGACGCATGCCCTGCCTGGCGAATAACCAAGTGCAGTTGCTGATCAACGGCGAAGCAACCTTCGAGGCAATCTTCCAGGCCATCGACCAGGCCCGGGAAGCGGTGCTGGTGCAGTTTTTCATTATCCACGACGACCCGCTCGGCCGGCGACTGCAACAAAAGCTCCTGGAAAAGGCCGCCGAAGGCGTGGCGGTCTATGTGTTGTACGACCGGATCGGCAGCCACGCCCTGCCCAACGGGTATGTCGATATCTTGCGCGAGGGCGGTGTGCAGATCCGTGCATTCGCCACCCGCAGTGGCTGGCTGAACCGCTTTCAGGTGAATTTCCGCAATCATCGCAAGGTGGTGGTGGTCGATGGCCTGGTCGGCTTCGTCGGCGGGCATAACGTCGGCGATGAATACCTCGGGGCCACGCCGCCCCTGTCGCCCTGGCGCGATACCCATGTGCAGGTCAGCGGTCCGGTGGTCGCCTGCTTGCAGGAATCGTTCGCCGAAGACTGGTTCTGGGCCTCACGCAAATTGCCGCCGCTGATCCTCCCGGAGTCCTACCCGGACGACGGCGTACTCTGCCAGTTGCTCGCCAGCGGCCCGGCCGATCCGGTGGAGACCTGTTCGCTGTTCTTCGTCGAAGCCATTCATGCGGCGCGGGAACGGGTCTGGATCACCAGTCCCTACTTCATCCCCGACGAAGCCGTGTTCGCCGCCTTGCGCCTGGCGGTGCTGCGCGGCGTGGATGTGCGCCTGCTGCTGCCCTCACGGCCGGACCACCGCATTGTCTACGCCGCCTCCAGCCTCTATGCCTTCGAAGCGGTGCGTGCCGGTGTGCGGGTGTTCCGCTACCGTCCCGGCTTCCTGCATCAGAAGGTGGTGCTGGTGGACAACGAAATCAGCGCGATCGGCAGCGCGAACCTGGACAACCGCTCGTTCCGGCTGAATTTCGAAGTGATGTTGCTGACCGTGGACGAAGCCTTCGCCCGGAAAGTCGAACAGATGCTCGAACAGGACTTTGCCCTGGCCCATGAGGTGGCCAAGGACGAAAGCCGGAAAACCCATCGCTTGCAACAGCTCGGCATGCGGGTCGCGCGGCTGATTTCACCGATTCTCTAGGCGGGCCTGAAGGATAAGTTCCAAAGGTTTGCAGGATCGGTCTGAAACCCTCGCACCGCCCTGTGGAGGATAGGAGGGTTCTTCTAAGCTGGGTGTTTCCCAGACGACCGGAAGGCCATAACGATGAAATTCACCTTCATGGGGCTGCTCTTGAGCATTGGCGCCGCCCAGGCGAGCGCGGCGCCGTCGCTCAACGTCGAGTTCGGCAAGCCCAGCTACATTCACCACCTGACCTACGAGGTGCTGTACAAGGACAAACCCTTCAAGGAGGCGACGTTGTATTACTACGACAACGGCCTCTACAAGATCGTCTCGCCCGGGGAAGAACACTACGGGGTCTATGTCGTCAAAGGCCAGTTCAGCGACGCGCAATACGCCATCAGCTACATCTCACTGCCGTCCAGCGACTGGTATGGCAATGTCGCCCTGCATGATCTGGCCTTCGACAAGGACACCGGGGTGTTCCAGCAACAGGCGCACCTGCCGTCGGACCAGAACATTGCCCCCCAGCACGGTAGCTACCGCCTGGAGAGCAATGGGTTGGCCGACCCGTTGCCCATCAAATGGCAAACTCCTCAACGATAAAGATCGTCGCGGGTCCAGGGCAGGTTGTGGCTGCCGTCGGCGAAGGCCTTCACCGCCAGGATCTGGTGCAGGTTGATCCAGCCTTTTTCGAAGGCGTAGGCGCAACCGGCCAGGTACAGCCGCCAGATCCGCAGGGCCTGTTCCGGCACCTCGCGCCCCGCCGCCGCCAGGTTGTTTTCCAGGCGTTGACTCCACTGGTCCAAGGTGCGCGCGTAGTGCAGGCGCAAGCTCTCGACGTCGACCACTTCCAGGCCGGCCTCGCTGATTTGCGCGGTAATCATCGACACATGCGGCAACTCGCCATTGGGGAACACATAACGATCGATGAAGTCGCCAGCACCGCGTCCCACCGGACGCCCGTCGGTGTGTTTGGCGGTAATGCCATGGTTCATCACCAGGCCGCCTTCGCGCACGGCGCCAAACAGGATCTCGCAGTACTGCTTGAGGTTGGCATGGCCGACATGTTCGAACATGCCGACGCTGACCACCTTGTCGAAGCGACCGTCCTGGGGCAGGTCACGGTAATCGAGCAGTTGCAGGTCGACCTTGTCCTGCAGGCCCTCGGCGGCGACACGCTGCTTCGCCAGCGCCAGCTGTTCCTTGCTCAGGGTGATACCGAACACCTTGACCCCGAACTCCCGCGCCGCATAGCGCGCCAGCCCGCCCCAACCGCAGCCGACATCCAGCAGGTACTCGCCGGGCTGCAGGCGCAGCTTGCGGCACAGATGGCGGAATTTGGCTTGCTGGGCTTCCTCGAGGGTCGCGTCGGCGCTTTCGAAGTAGGCACAGGAATAGACCATCTCGCGGTCCAGCCAGAGCTGGTAGAAGGCGTTGGAAAGGTCGTAATGGTAGGAAATCGAAGCGGCGTCGGTTTCCTTGTCGTGGGCCAGACGCGCCGGCGGGTTGTCCCCTTCATCCTCCAGCAAGGCCTGACTCAGTTCGTCGCAGACCCGCACGACTTCACGGATCGACCCTTCAAGTTCCAGCTTGCCTTCAACAAAGGCACTGCCCAGCAAGTCCAGCGTGGGATGAGTGAATTGCGCGACCAGTTGTGGGTCCTTCACAATGATCGTGACACTGGGCGTTGGCCCGAGATTGATTTCGTGGCCGTCCCAGAGTCTCAGGCGAAGCGGTAGCTGAAGATTCTGTAAGGCCGGTGGAAGTTGCGCGAGCATGAATTATCCCCCTTGTTTCAGACGTCTGAATTAAGGGTAGCGCATTCACGGGAACTGTCAGCCTATCGAGATAATAGACTCGATCTATGGATTTTGCCCGCCAGCGCTGCCGCGGGAAATGGCGGCGTCAAAGCGTGCGGACTTGAGAGACCAGGCCGTCGTTCACCCATTGTTTGAGCCAACTGACCGCTTGCAAGGGCGCACCCTCTCCCAGACTGACCGCCAGCTCGGCGCACAGTTCGGCGAAACTCCAACCGGCCTGCAGCATGCCACCCAGGGCCAGGGCTTCTGCTGGCTCAAGGCTGCGGTACTGGCAGACCAGGCCGGCACGCCAGACCAGGCAAACCTGGGGCTGTTCCAGTTCGAGACTGTCAGGGAATTGCGCCTCGGCCTTGACCGCCCGCCACATCGCCAGGCTGTTGAAGCGGCCGTCGAGCCATTGGACGCTGGGCAGCAGTGCCAAGCGCAGCTGCGGCCAGGCTTCGGCCGGCAAGGTGGCCATGCTCTCCAGGGTCAGAGGCTCACCCGGCAAGGCATCGAACGCCAGGGTAAAGGCCCATTCCAGGCGAATCAGTTCCGCCAGAGGCGCGCCTTGAGCCGGTACCAGATGGCGCAGGACAAAAGCTTCAAAGCCGGCTCCCAGCCAGCGCAGGCTGTAATGCGACGAGGGGCATTCACGCAGGTAGGCGGCGGTCAGCGCATCAAACTCTTCGTCACCCAGCCAGTGCCAGACCGTCGGGAAGTCGCTGCGCAGGGCTTCCTGCAAACGGGCGCGGTAGGCGTTGTGGTAGATGGCCAGACCCGTTTCGACATCCAGGGTCGGCCCACCGATCAGGCTGGCACCCAATGGCGCGTCGGCGCTGGCATCGTCCCCCAGCAGGTAGCGCTCAAAGGCCAGTTGCCAGTCGTTCAGGCGCATAGCGACCTCCGGCCCAGGGCCGCGCGGCCCAACTCGCGGGCCTTGTCCAACTCGTCCACCAGCTCGGCCAGCGGCGGGAAGTGATCGTCGCGCTCCAGCAAGGTCGCCACCGGGCCCAAGTGTTCAAGGGTCCGCTGATACAGCTCCCAGACCGGATCACAGACCGGATGATCATGGGTGTCGATCACGTAGTCGCCATAGTCGGCATGTCCGGCCAGGTGCAACTGGCGGATCTTCTGTGCCGGCAGGCCGCGGATAAAGGTCCAGGGGTCGAAACCGTGATTGCGCCCACTGACATAGACATTGTTCACGTCCAGCAGCAGCTCGCAGTCGCTCAGGCGGCTCAGGGCTTCGAGAAACTCCCACTCGGAAAATTCATCATCCGCGGCGCGCACGTAACTGGAAACATTTTCCAGCACCAGCGGCTGTTGCAGCACGTCCTGCACCTGACGGACACGACTTGCAACGTAATACAGGCTTTCTTCGGTGTAAGGCAGCGGCAGCAGGTCATGCAACTGATGAGCGTTGCCGCGGCTCCAGCACAAATGGTCGGAAATCCACGCGGGATTGACCCGCCCGGCCAATTGCTTGAGTTGTTTGAGGTACTGCATATCCAGCTCATGGGGCCCGCCGATGGACAGCGACACGCCATGCATCACCAGCGGATAACGCTCGGCGATGGCATCCAGGTAATACAGCGCCTTGCCGCCCTGGACCAGGTAATTCTCGGAAACGATCTCGAACCAGTCCACCGCGGGCGACTGCTCGAGGATTTCCTGGTGATAGTGACTGCGCAAACCCAGGCCATAACCCAGGCAGGGACGGGAAACGGACATACTGGACTCCTCGCTGAGGTGTCCGCAGCGGCATCGGGGGCCGGCCGCTGCGGGTGCACTCGGTCGCCGCTTATTCGCCGACTTTGCCGCCGGCTTTGTCACAAGCCGACTTGGTCATGGCCTTGAAGCCCATGCCTTTGCAGGAGCCCATGCCTTTGCAGGCGTGGTCCTTGGTCTTGCAGTCATTCTGGCCTTTGCAGGCGTTGACGCCATAGCAGTGAACCTGGGCATCGGCGGCCGACGCCTGGGTAACGACACCGGCAAACAGAGTGGCGGCGGCGAGAGCGAGTGCGGCACCAGCAGCGACGGTTTTGATCGACATGATTGTTATCCTCAGAGTGCGTTAGGGGTATCGGTCCGAACGGAATGTTCAGTCTCGACATGGCACTAGAGAGCGGTCGCCGCCGGCCGTTACAGGTCCTTGCAATTTTTTTTGAAAATAATCTTCGTCACCCCCTCCCCCTCGTCGCCCGACAGCTCCTGTCAGGGATGGCCTGCTGAAGTATTGCGTTACTCCATAACATAAGTTTCCTGACACTGAATAATGGAGCAATGCTTGACCGCTGTCACCCGTCTATTAACTAACCCAACAATATGGAAAGCACTGACATTGATTTATCTGATATCCCACTATTCGAAACAACCAGAAAAATTACCATCCGCAAACAAGGCGCTCATGTAACAAAATTCAACATCTGCGTGACTTGATTGGTGTCCTGGCAATGACTAACATCCCACTGACATCAAATAGCCCTGCTGGTTCATTAAAAACTTCGTAAGTTCCAGTATTGAAAAGCGTCTGCCAATGGTTGCGCACTGCGCCTAACCCATTGAATAGACGGCTCGATAGCCTGAAAACCTTATGTATCCCCGTGCGCTTCAAACGGCACGGGGCCAGATAACTTATAACTATATGCCTCACCCTTAAAACACTTGATCCCCCTTGTGCGCGCCGCCGACTAATAACATGCCCAACACTCGGCGCGCACACTTGAGCGACGGAGCCGCCATGAGCCATACCTTGAGTGAATACCATTACTTTCAACGTCCATTGGGGACGGTCCCGGGTGCTGAAACTTCCAGTTGCCTGACCATCAATCAAGCGGGTTCGCCCCTGGGCCTGAGTAATCTGCTGGACTTGATCAGTCACGAAATCAGCCGGGAAAACAATCAACAGATTCACCGGCTCACCTTCAAAAGCGGCCAGACACTTTGCATAAAGGCCGACTCGCAGCTGATCACCATCCGAGGACGACGGATCAATTTCCACGCCGACCCGGCGTATCCCTACACCACCTTTCTGGAAGATCCGGCCCGCGTCGGCAACAGTAAGACGCGCTCCAGGTGACCCTGTGCCTTGACGACCTATCGACGCATGATGCCTTGACCAGAGTTGCGCACAAGGACAATATTATGATCATAATATTTTATGACACCTACCTTCGTCCTCAACGCGGTGTCGCCCAGGAGAACAGTCATGAGCAGCTACGACGTCATCATCATCGGGGGCGGACCCGGAGGCTATAACGCCGCCATTCGCGCCGGCCAACTGGGCTTGAAGGCCGCCTGCGTGGAGGGGCGGGCGACCCTCGGCGGGACCTGCCTGAACGTCGGCTGCATGCCGTCCAAGGCCCTGCTCCACGCCTCCGAGCTCTACGCATCGGCGATGGGCAGCGAGTTCGCCAACCTCGGGATCGAGGTCAGGCCCCATCTCAACCTCGCGCAGATGATGAAACAGAAAGACCAGAGCGTGGCCGGACTGACCCAGGGCATCGAATACCTGTTTCGCAAGAACAAGGTTGAGTGGATCAAGGGCTGGGGACGGATCGCCGGCCCCGGCAAGGTCCTGGTGAGCGCCGCCGACGGCAGCGAAACCACCTTGCAGGCCAAGGACATCGTGATAGCCACCGGCTCCGAGCCGACGCCGCTACCAGGCGTCGACATCGACAACCGGCGCATCCTCGACTCCACCGGCGCGCTGTCGTTGCCCGAGGTGCCCAAACATCTGGTGGTGATCGGCGCCGGGGTCATCGGCCTGGAACTGGGCTCGGTATGGCGTCGGCTCGGTAGCCAGGTCACGGTGGTCGAATACCTGGACCGGATCTGCCCCGGTGTCGACGTGGAAGCCGGCAAGACCTTGCAACGTTCGTTGAGCAAACAAGGCATGCGCTTCCTGCTGGGTTCCAAGGTCACCAGCGCCACCCGCTCGGCGACCGGCGTGCAGTTGCGCGTGGAACCGGCGACCGGCGGCGAAGCGCAGTTGATCGACGCCGACTACGTGCTGGTGGCCATCGGTCGTCGTCCCTACACGCAAGGGCTCGGGCTGGAGAGCGTCGGGCTTGCCACCGACAAACGCGGCATGCTGGCCAACCAGGACCATCGCACCGAGGCGACGGGGGTCTGGGTGATCGGCGATGTCACCAGCGGCCCGATGCTCGCGCACAAGGCCGAAGACGAAGCCATGGCCTGCATCGAGCAGATCGTCGGCAAGGCCGGTGAAGTCAACTATGCGCTGATCCCCAGCGTGATCTACACCCGGCCGGAACTGGCCAGTGTCGGCAAGACTGAAGAGCAGCTCAAGGCCGAAGGCCGCGCCTACAAGGTCGGAAAGTTCCCCTTCAGCGCCAACAGTCGATCCAAGATCAATCACGAGACCGAGGGCTTCGCCAAGGTCCTGGCCGACGCGCACAGCGATGAAGTGCTCGGCGTCCACCTGGTGGGCCCGAGTGTCAGCGAGATGATCGGCGAGTACTGCGTGGCCATGGAGTTTTCCGCCTCGGCCGAAGATATCGCCCTCACCTGCCACCCGCATCCGACCCGCTCCGAAGCGTTGCGCCAGGCGGCAATGAACGTCGAAGGCCTGGCCACGCAGATCTGAGTCAATCGGGCAGGTGATTCAACGGCAGCGGTCCGGGCGCCTTAACCGCCTGGATCGCGAAGTTGCTGCGAATATCACGCACACCGGGCAGGCGCAGCAATTGGCCATTGAGGAAGCGTTCATAAGCCCGCAGGTCGGGCACCACCACTTGCAGCAGAAAGTCCGACTCGCCTGAGACCAGAAACGCCGAGATCACTTGCGGTAAAGCCATGACCGCCAAGCGGAAGGCCTCGGCGTCAGCCTCGTGGTGCCGCTCGACCTTGACCCCGACGAACACCGTCAAACCCAGCCCGACTTCATCACGATCCAGATTCACCTGATAGCCGCGAATCACCCCCGCGTCTTCAAGCATGCGCACCCGACGCAGGCACGGTGACGCCGAAAGGCCGATCTCGGCCGCCAGCTCGACATTGCTCAGGCGTCCATCCCGTTGCAAAGCCGCGAGGATTTTACGGTCGTAGGCATCGAGTTTGATGGTTGGCATATCCGGCTACTCGTTTCGACTATATTGGCAGGAAGTTCCAATTCTAAGCCTTTCAGAGGTTGAATACGCAAGCACCTGCCCTGGCCTTCCGACATAAAATTTTCTCCAGTTACCCTCCTTGGAGAAACAGCACGATGCTCCTCTACCTGTTCGCACTGGCGATGGTTTATCTGCTTCCCGGCCCCGACATGATTCTGCTGCTGCAAACCGGCGCCCGGCATGGCCGTAGCCAGGCCCTGACCACCGCCCTCGGCCTGGGTATCGCCCGCGCCTGCCATGTCGGGCTGGCGGCCCTGGGGTTGGCGGCACTGTTCAAGGCCGCGCCGTGGACCTTCGATGTCGTGCGCCTGGCGGGTGCCGCCTATCTGCTATGGATCGGCATCCGTATGCTCAGGCCCGGTTCACTGGCGTTGTTGAGCACGGCTCACGAGGGCGCCCAACGGACCTTGAGCTGGCGCGCCGCCTTGCAACAAGGCCTGCTCACCAATCTGCTGAACCCCAAGGCATTGCTGTTCTGCTCGGTGCTGCTGCCACAATTCATCGACGCCCAGGCCGGCCCGGTGGCCGCGCAGTTCCTTGGGCTCGGCGTGACCCTGGTGGCGGTCGGACTGCTGTTCGACAGTTGCTACGCCCTGGCCGGCGCCTGGATCGGCCAATGGCTGGACAAGAGCCCACGGGCGCAACGTCTGCAGCAATGGTTGTTCGGCGGCCTGTTGATCGGCTTTGCCGTCCGCTTGGCGTTTATCCAGCAAGCCTGAGGGGCTGGCTACCTTGCTCCTGACACAACACCGACCTTGTGGGAGCCGGCTTGCCGGCGATGAGGCCCTTGAGCCTTGTACCGCCTGAACGGCCACCATCGCCAGCGAGCCGGCTGCTACAGGGCGTGCTCCGCCTGGATGCAACGTCGTGCAAAAGAAACGCCGTTAACAGGTGAGCCGGCGGCGTTTTTCTTATACATTTTGCCTCTACTACTTCCCTGGATTCGTTCTCCCATCATGACCAGCACGCTCGATCGTCTTATCGCCGGCACGCCGATTCTCTACGCGGGTAACCGGGTTTCCCCGGTACCGCCGGAATTGGCCGAGCGTTTCCAGCCGGGCGATCATTTGCTGGTGGACCAGTCCAGTGGTGAACTGCTGTTGATCCCCCACGCTGTGCAACAGATCGCGACCCAGGCCATCGACACCGCGAAAAGCGCGTTCACCGCGCTGGCCCAGGTCTCGGACGAGGCCATCAGCCAGTTCTTCGATCTGTTCGCCCAACATCTGGAAACACCGACTTCCTGGGCCCTGATCGAGGCCGCGAACCAGGCCGATATCGCGCAAGCCAAGGCACGCGGGCGCTCCACCACCCGTCTGCTGGCAAGCGAGGCCATGCGCCGTGACATGATCGCCGGGCTACGCGCCTGGCGTGATGCGCCGCTGATTCGCGGCCGGGTTCGCGAGGCCGTGGAACACGAAGGCTGGAAGGTCGAACAGGTCGTCGCGCCCCTGGGTGTGGTGGCGTTTGTCTTTGAGGGTCGACCGAATGTGTTTGCCGATGCCGCCGGTGTCCTGCGTACCGGCAATACCGCGGTGCTGCGGATCGGCAGCGATGCCCTCGGCACGGCCCAGGCGATAGTCCGCCATGCGCTCGACCCGGCGCTGCGCGAAGCCGGTTTGCCAGCGGGCGCGGTATCGCTGGTGGAAAGCAGTGACCGCGCGGCCGGCTGGGCGATGTTCGCCGACCGCCGCCTGTCCCTCGCGGTGGCCCGGGGTTCAGGCCATGCCGTGAAACAACTCGGCGGGATCGCCCAGCAGGCCGGCACCGTGGTCAGCCTGCACGGCACCGGCGGCGCCTGGCTGGTGGCCCATCAGGACGCCGATGCCGGACGTTTTGCCGAAGTGGTGCGCAACTCACTGGATCGCAAGGTCTGCAACACCCTTAACGTCTGCCTGATCCATCGTCAACGCGCGGCCGAACTGGTGCCGCTGTTTCTCGATGCACTGAAGGCCGCCGGCGAGGCACGCGGCCAACGCTGCAAGCTGCATATCGTCAGTGGCGATGAAAGCGTGCTGCCCGCCGAGTGGCTGCAAGCACGGGTGCAGGTCCAGCGTGCCGAAGGTTATGAGGAAGAAGCACAAACCGAATCATTGCCCGAAGACCAACTGGGCCGTGAGTGGGAGTGGGAAGAGACCCCGGAAGTCAGCCTGAAAATCGTCGACGACCTGGATCAGGCAATTGCCCTGTTCAATCGTTACAGCCCGCAGTTCACCGTGTCGCTGATCAGCGCCGAGCGTGCTGCCCATGACTACTTCTACAACAGCATCAATGCGCCCTTTGTCGGCGACGGCTTCACCCGCTGGGTCGATGGCCAGTACGCGCTGAACAAGCCGGAGCTGGGGCTTTCGAACTGGGAGAACGGGCGCTTGTTTGCCCGTGGAGCGATCCTGTCCGGGGATGGGGTATTTACCCTGCGTAGCCGGATGAGCCAGATCGATACCCGCCTGCGGCGCTGAAAAGGCCTTCTGTAAGACCAACTGGCTACGGTGAATGCACCGCCGCTGGCACGCCGTTACAGGTCCAACACCAACGGCTCCGCACCTTGCGCCGGAATCGCGCAACAAATCAGCACCTGCCCCTCGCCCGGCAACTCCGCGGGCGGTTGTGGATAATGCACCTGCCCGCTGATCAAACGGGTGCTACAGGTTCCACAAGACCCACCCCGACAACTGAACTCCGGCTGTAAACCCCGGCTTTCCGCCAACACCAACAAGCTCTCACCTTGCGCTAGCCAGCGCGCCTCCTTGCCCGAACGATGGAACACCACCGGCACCGACTGCGTAGCCGCCGGCGGCTGCTCGATCTGCGGCACACCCGGATCCTGTCGGCGGCGCAACGTCGAGGGACCGAAAGTCTCCGCATAAATACGCTCATCGCGGATATCCATATCGCGCAGTTGGTCATACAGGCCCTGGGTAAAACCACCCGGACCGCATAGAACAAAATCCACTGAGTCATAGTCATCGACCATCAGCACTGCCTTCAGCACCTCGACATCGAGTCGACCTTGCAGATGGTAATCCTCGCCCGGCACCGCCTCGGGCTCCGGCTGGCTCAACAGTCGTACCACTTGGACCGTATCGCCCGCACGCGCCATCAGTTCATCCAGCTCAGCCCTGAACGGCAGTTCCGCCAACGACCGGGCGCTGTGGAACAAAACCGTAGGCCGCATGCGCCGGGTGCGCTTGCCCTGGTACACCACCTCCCGCAACATCGACAGCAAGGGCGTAATGCCCACCCCAGCCGCAAGCAATACCAACGGGCGCTGCTCATGGGTCGCCACGGTGAAATGCCCCTGCGGTGCACGCGCCTCAATCACATCACCGACCTTGAGCTGCTCATGCACATGGGACGACACCCGACCGTCGCGTTTGACGCTGATCCGGCAGAACCCATCCGACGGCGCGCCCGACAGGCTATAGGTACGAATCTGCCTCTGCTCGCCCAGGTCGAAACGCAGCGGCAGATGCTGCCCGGCCTGAAACACCGGCAGCCCCGCCCCATCCGTCGGCTCCAGGTAAAGCGAACGAATATTGCGACTTTCCTCGACAATCCGGCTGATCCGCAAAGGCCGCCAGGCGTTGCCCAACGCCTCGGCTTGCAAGCGTGCAGCGGCCTGATCCCAGCTGCCGGTCATCAGGCTGTTGGGGGAAAAGCCCGCGAACTTCCAACGCAGGGTCGATGCCGCCGGGCGCCACACACAATGTTCCACGTGGAACGTCCACAAACGTTCGGCACCCTGGAAGGCTTTCACCAACGGTCCTTCGAGAATCACCTCGGTGCGTCCGCTGAGTTGCAACAGGTCACCCGTATTGAAATCGATAAACAACAAGCCGGCGTGGGGATTGATCAGCAGATTGCCCAAGGTATTGAAGTGCAGGTTACCGGCAAAATCCGGGATCGTCAGGCAGTCGCCCTCAACCCGGACAAAACCGCTTTGCCCGCCACGGTGGGAGACGTCCACGGAACGGGCTCCATCGATATCCACATAACTGGCAACGAAGAACGTATCGGCGGCATGGATCATTGCCGCGGCCTCGGCGTCCAACCCTGACGAGCGATAGACCACTTGCGTGGCCGGGCCCGACACCGGCACCCGTTCGAACTGACGCAACTGGATGTACTGCGGGCAGTTGCCGAAGGCATGTTCCACAGCCACGCTCAGGGTTTGTTCAGTCAGCGCCGCAACACGTCCATTGATCCGGTTGCGCCGCCGGGTATGCAGTTCCATTCCCAGCAAGCCGATAGCCGCACCGGCTCGCAGCGCTGAGTGAGTGGGATCCGCGACCTGGGGAAAACTCGCCACTTGCAGTAGCCTGGGCTCGGGAGAACAGGCAAACCCGGGCTCGCCTTCAAACAGGCTCGCCCAGGGATTGCCCTGATCGTCCACAGTGCCGAACAGCAGGAACGGCAACTGACGATAGAAGTCACGATGCTGGTCCGGCATATAGTCGCGGATCACCTTGGGGCCCAGCTCAGCCATCCGTTCGGCGACACCGACCCGGGCCTGCATCTGCAACTCGCCGACATGCCAGGGGGATGCGCTGGATGGGCTGTGTCTGTTCATTGCGACTTCTCCACGGGAAAGCCCTCCCGACCGAAGTGAGCGGGAGGTCGCACTGACCTCAGGCGGTCTGCAATCCGGCGACGGTGCGCGGCATCGGCACAAATCCCGGCAAGGCTTCGATCCGCGCCAACCAGGCCCGGACATTGGGGTAGTCCGCCAGCGAGACATTGCCTTCCGGCGCATGGGCGATATAGCTGTAACCGGCGACATCGGCGATGGTCGCTGTGTCACCCACCAGGTAGGACGACTGACTCAGTTCCTGCTCAACGACCTTGAGCAAGGCATGGGAACGGCTGATCGCCTCCTCCGCGTCAAAGGCCGCACCGAAGACCGTGATCAACCGGGCCCGGGCCGGACCGAAGGCGATCGGCCCCGCTGCCACCGACAGCCAGCGTTGCACCTGGGCGGCGCCGAGCGGATCGGTGGGCAGCCAGCGGCCTTGCCCGTACTTGAGCGCCAGGTACACCAGAATCGCCGCGGAGTCGGCGAGGACCAGACCTTGATCATCGATGACCGGCACTTGGCCGAAGGCATTCAGCGCCAGGTATTCCGGGGTTTTATGGGCACCGCTGGGCAGGTCCACATGAATCAGCTCCACCGGCAGACCGAGCAGGGACAACATCAGTTCGGCACGATGAGCATGGCCGGAACGGGAAAAATTGTAGAGTTTGATGGAGGGCTGGGACATGGTGGGACTCCACGAGGGCAGAAGCGCAACCCGGGATGGTTCGCGCTGATCGAGTGATCTTGCTCCTTCAGCGAAAACCGCAGAATCACCAGAAACGGCAATCCATTCTTTCAAAAAATGAAATGCCGATCAGCCTTTCAGGTTCGGGTGGTCGCGCAAGGCCGCGACCACGAAATCGACAAAGCTGCGCACCCGCACAGAGACCGTACGGCCGCCTTGATACACCACGTGGATTGGCAGCGGCGGTAACTCGAAGTCTTCCAGCACGATCTCCAGCTCGCCAGTGG
Source organism: Pseudomonas sp. GW821-FHT03C07 (assembly GCF_059420925.1). Taxonomy (NCBI): domain Bacteria; kingdom Pseudomonadati; phylum Pseudomonadota; class Gammaproteobacteria; order Pseudomonadales; family Pseudomonadaceae; genus Pseudomonas; species Pseudomonas sp. GW821-FHT03C07. The sequence goes on along the minus strand of NZ_JBWKUQ010000008.1, from coordinate 62,648 downwards.
CCAGCTTGTCCGCGACTTGATAAGACAGTACCCGGGTCAGGCCAAAACCCAGGCAGGCGGCGTGGATCGCCGCCCGATTTGCGGTCAGCGCCAACCGTGGTTCCAGACGGATGCTCAAGGGTTTGTCACCCTCGAGGAACTGCCAGCTCCTGACCTGCGAAGCCGACGCGGCCATAACGATCTGTGCCTGACGCAACTCGTCCGGATGACGGGGACGGCCCTGTTTATCCAGATAGGCCGGTGCAGCGCAGACCACCCGGCGCACTTGCCCTACCTTGACGGCGTGATAACCACTGTCGGGCAACTCACCAATGCGCACCGCAACGTCAATCCCGTCCTCGACCATGGGCACCACGCGATCCAGCAGCAGCGCGTTGATATCCACCGCCGGATACTGCGCCAGGTAACGCACCATCACCGGCGTAACGTACAACTCACCGAACAGCACCGGCGCGGTCATGGTTAGCTGGCCGCTGGGGCGCGCGTGACTGTCGGCGGCCGAGGCTTCGGCTTCCTCCATCGCGGCGAGGATGCGCCGGCAATCTTCCAGATAACGTTGCCCGGGTTCGGTCAGGTGTACATTGCGCGTGGTGCGAACCAGCAACTGGGCGCCAATCCGCTTTTCCAGCGCCGCCACCGCCCGGGTGACGCTCGGCGCCGAGAGGCTCAGGCGCCGCGCCGCCGCCGCGAAGCCCTGCTCCTGGGCGACGGCGATAAACACCTGCATTTCCTGGAATCTATCCATGGGCTGGCCTGCTACTCCTATAGAGGGTCGCGGTGACTACGGCAGCTTTGAGAGGAATGCCAACAACGCATCGTTCACGAACGTCGGGTTCTCGATACTGGAGATATGTCCGGCATCCGGTATCCCGATGTACTTGCAACCGATCAACTCGGCCATCTCCGCAGCCTCGCTTGGCGGCCGTGGCTTGTCCTGCTCACCGCCCATCACCAGGGTGCTCGCGGCATCCAGTCCTGCCACCGCGGCCAGGCGATCGTCACGTCCGAAGATCAGCCGTCCCAGCGGTACGACGCTGTCGCGCAGACGCTCGCCCGACCAGGTCGCCAGGGACGAGCGAAATGCCTGGTAGTACGGCAGCTGTGGATCGATACCCGGCCTGAAGAAAATCGGCACAATTGCATCGAGCAAAGGCACTGGAACACTGCCGGCATCCTCGATCATCTTCAGCATCGAAAAGTAATACTGTTGGGTCGGCGCGGGCTCTTCACCGGCATAGGTGTCCATCAACACCAGGCCACGAACGCGCTCGGGCGCCGCCAGGGCCAGGCGCGCGCCCCACATGCCACCGACCGACAGGCCGACCAGGGTGAAACGCCGAACTTCCAAGTGGTCGAGCAAGGCCAGTACCTGATTGGCCAGATCGTCGAGGCTGCGGGTGTTTTCCGGCAACGGTCCTGACTGCCCATGGCCCCAGAGCTCCGGCACGATCACCCGATAGTGTTGCGACAGCGCGGCGATCTGCGGTGCCCACATGCCGCTGTCCCACAGGTAGCTGGAGCCCAGCACCACCACCTCGCCCACGCCCTGGTCGAGGAAGTGAAGTGGTTGTCCATCGATCGTCACAAACGGCATTGAGTTATCCTTCGCTAATGGATGAAGCAACGAGTGCCCAAGTCCCTTGCACTCGCAATCAAGAGATGGGACAGCGTTGCCTGCACGCGCTCAAATGTCCAGAGGTATGCGACGTTGACGGGTCAGCCGTTTTTCATTAGCCTGAACAGGTCTGGATATATACGGAGCTTCGACCTTTCAGGTCTGAAGTGTTCAGATGCCGCCATTGGTTCTCGGCCGTGCCGGTTGATGGGATCACTCCCTAAGGGCTTCCGCGAAACCCCCTTCATTGGGGGTTTGCTTTTTCTACACCCGCCCTTTCCTCTTCATGTTCAAAGCACTGTTTCTCGCCACTTTGATCGATGTCCCTCGCGCCGTGTTCAAGAACAATTTCCAAGCCCTGATCTTGTCAGCCTTCTTGAAATTAACCGGTCTGTTGTCTGCGTCTTCGTCCCGTACATAAGCGCTTTCGATAAACAGTCTGAGCGTGTTCTTGCCCTCCCCTTTGCGCACATTGAAATAGATTTCATAGCGCATGCCCGTGGTTTGGCCCGGCATTGCGCTACCGAGCTCCAGAGTCAGAAAATTCTCTCGTCCAGTAAAGAAGCACCGACGGTCAGCGATGGACGCAATGATGTCCGGGAGCAAGAAAGACAATGCATGCCGCCCAGAGTGGAACACACGACGGACCTTGCGATGATCAATGATCAGACGCTCGTATCCGAGTGTGTGGAAATCAATCACCTGGCCTTGCTTTGGGCCGGCACTGACACAATGGGAACTGTATTCAACATGCAGCGTCAGGGTGACTGAAGGATGCCCTTCTGCAGCTGGAACGACAAGGCTCTGGGTGCGGGGCCGCAAGTGGCCCAACAGCCAACACACACCTTCAATCTCAACGTGCAGAACTTTCAGATGGTCCGGCCAATACTTTCCTCGCACAACGGGTTCCCTTGCACCGATTGAAGCTCTGCAGATTCAGTCGGTTTCATGAACATGAGCCGACGGGTTTAGCCCCTATTTTCGACTCTTCTCTAATACCTCCCCAGAGCCCCTCACCCCAGCTTGACGTAGGACTGATCCGAATCTTTTGGGTGCCTTCAGCGCAGTTTTCGCAAGTTTTTTACGGTGCCCCATGAACGTCCATGAGCATGGGCCAACAGCGAGACCGAGAACGGCGCGGTGATAAATCGCAGGTGCAAAAAAGCCGCCTTGAAAGGCGGCTTTTTCACAAAACGACTGAATCCACAGCCTTACTCCACCGTCACCGACTTCGCCAGATTACGCGGCTGATCGACGTCCGTGCCCTTGAGCACCGCCACGTAGTACGACAGCAGTTGCAGCGGGATGGTGTAGAGAATCGGTGCCAGGGTGTCGTGGATGTGCGGCATGGTGATGACATGTGTGCCTTCGGCATTAACCATCCCGGCCTGTTCGTCGGCGAAGACGATCAGTTGACCACCGCGAGCGCGGACTTCCTGCAGGTTGGATTTGAGCTTCTCCAACAATTCGTTGTTCGGCGCCACGGTAACGATCGGCATATCGTTGTCCACCAGCGCCAACGGACCGTGCTTCAGCTCGCCGGCCGGATAGGCCTCGGCGTGGATGTAGGAGATTTCCTTGAGCTTGAGCGAGCCTTCCATCGCCACCGGGTACTGCGCGCCACGGCCGAGGAACAGGGTGTGGTGCTTGTCGGCGAACAACTCGGCGATTTTCTCGACCTTGGTGTCCATGGCCAGGGTCTCGCCCAGGCGGGTCGGCAGGCGCCGCAGTTCTTCCACCAGCTCAGCTTCCACACCTTCGGCCAGGCTGCCCTGAACCTGGCCCAGGGCCAGGGTCAACAGCAACAGGCTCACCAGTTGGGTGGTGAAGGCCTTGGTCGAAGCCACGCCGATTTCGCGACCGGCCTGGGTCAGCAGGGTCAGGTCCGACTCGCGCACCAGCGAGCTGATGCTGACGTTGCAGATCGCCAGGCTGCCGAGGAAACCCAACTCCTTGGCATTGCGCAGCGCCGCCAGGGTGTCGGCGGTTTCGCCGGACTGGGAGATAGCAACAAACAAGGTGTCCGGCTGCACCACCACCTTGCGATAGCGGAACTCACTGGCGACCTCGACCTGGCACGGGATACCCGCCAACCCTTCGAGCCAGTAACGCGCAACCATACCGGCGTGATAGCTGGTGCCGCAGGCGACGATCTGGACATTGCGCACTTTGGCGAACAACTCAGCGGCCTGGGGGCCGAACGCCTGCACCAGGACCTGGTTCGGGCCGAGACGGTTTTCCAGGGTCCGCTGGACCACGGTCGGTTGCTCGTGGATTTCCTTGAGCATGAAGTGGCGGAATGCGCCCTTCTCGGCCGCTTCCGCGCCGTCGCGATACTGCACCGCTTCGCGCTCGACCTGACGGCCATCGATGTCCCAGATCTGCACGCTGTCGCGGTGGATCTCGGCGATATCGCCCTCTTCCAGGTACATGAAACGGTCGGTGACCTGACGCAACGCCAGTTGGTCGGAAGCGAGGAAGTTTTCCCCCAGACCCAGGCCGATCACCAGCGGGCTGCCACTGCGGGCCGCCAGCAGGCGATCCGGTTGCTGCGCGTTGATCACCGCCAGGCCGTAGGCGCCGTGCAGCTCCTTGACCGTGGCTTTCAACGCCTTGGTCAGGTCACCCAGGTCCTTGAACTTGTGGTTCAGCAGGTGAGCGATAACTTCGGTGTCGGTTTCCGAGGTAAAGACGTAGCCCAGCCCCTTGAGTTGTTCACGCAAGGCTTCGTGGTTCTCGATGATGCCGTTGTGCACCACGGCAATATCGGACCCGGAGAAATGCGGGTGGGCATTGTGTTCGCACGGCGCACCATGGGTCGCCCAACGGGTGTGGGCAATGCCCAGGCGACCGGCCAGCGGTTCGCCGGCCAGGGCCTGCTCCAGCTCGCTGACCTTGCCGGTGCGACGGGTACGCTCCAGCGTGCCGTTATGGCTGAAAACGGCGACACCGGCGCTGTCGTAGCCGCGGTATTCCAGACGCTTCAGGCCTTCGACCAGGATGGCCGTGATATTACGTTCAGCAACTGCACCGACAATTCCACACATGCTCTATTTCTCCTGGCTGGCAACCGCGCAAATGACAGTGATACCACGGGCCTGAATCTGTTCGCGTACCTCTTTGGGCAAACGATCATCGGTAATAAGGGTATGGATACTGCTCCAGGGCAGCTCCAGGTTGGGAATCTTGCGGCCGATCTTGTCGGACTCGACCATGACCACCACTTCACGGGCGACCTCCGCCATCACCCGGCTCAACCCCAGCAATTCATGGAAGGTGGTGGTGCCACGCTCCAGATCGATGCCGTCAGCGCCGATGAACAACTGGTCGAAGTCATAGGAACGCAGGACGCGCTCGGCGACCTGGCCCTGGAACGACTCGGAATGCGGGTCCCAGGTGCCACCGGTCATCAGCAGCACCGGTTCGTGTTCCAGTTCGCTCAGGGCACGGGCGACATGCAGAGAGTTGGTCATCACCACCAGGCCAGGTTGCTGGCCCAGTTGGGGGATCATCGCGGCGGTGGTGCTGCCACTGTCGATAATAATACGCGCGTGTTCACGAATACGCCCCACCGCGGCGCGGGCAATCGCCTGTTTATACCGGGAAACCGCCTGGGCCGGGTCGCTGAACAGTTCGTGGGGGATGGTAATCGCGCCGCCGTAGCGACGCATCAACAGGCCATGGCTTTCCAGGGCCGCGAGGTCCTTGCGAATCGTCACCTCGGAGGTTTCGAAGCGCCTGGCCAATTCATCCACACTGACTTCGCCCTGGTCATTGAGCATGGCCAGGATATTGTGCCGACGTTGCGGGGTGTTGCGTTTCGATATGATCACTTAAGTTTCGATTCGAAAGATAATAGCGACCATAAGACCTTCGAAACGAAACTTAGTCAAGTGAAATGAGGGAGACTGTGGATAAATGAGCTCCCGTTGCCATTGTGGATAACTCAGGACTTACTGACCTTCACCGGACGCTTCCAGCCGTCGATATTGCGCTGACGGGCACGGGCCACACCCAACTGCCCTTCACCGACGTTCTGGTTGATGGTCGAACCCGCCGCTGTGCTGGCGCCGGAAGAGATATCCACAGGTGCCACCAAGGCGTTGTTGGAGCCGATGAAGACGTCCTCGCCCAGCACCGTCTTGTGCTTGTTGGCCCCATCATAGTTACAGGTGATGGTACCGGCACCGATATTGGTCCGCGCACCGACTTCAGCATCGCCGAGGTAGGTCAGGTGGCCGCACTTGGCGTCTTCGCCCAGGTGCGCATTTTTCAGTTCAACAAAGTTACCCACATGGGCACGGGCGTCGAGCACGCTCCCCGGGCGCAAGCGCGCGAACGGACCGGCATCGCTGCCCTCGCCCATGATCGCGCCGTCGATATGGCTGTTGGCCTTGATGGTCACACCCTTGCGCAGGGTGCTGTTCCTGATCACACAGTTCGGGCCGATGACTACATCGTCCTCGATCACCACCTGGCCTTCGAGAATCACGTTGATGTCGATCAGCACATCGCGACCGACAGTCACCTCGCCGCGCACATCGAAGCGCGCTGGATCGCGCAACGTCACACCCTGCGCCATCAACCGCCGCCCCGCGCGCAACTGGTAATGACGCTCCAGTTCGGCCAACTGCTGGCGGTCGTTGGCGCCCTGCACCTCCATTGCATCCTGGGGTTGCTCGGTGGCGACCACCAGGCCGTCACCCACCGCCATGGCAATCACGTCGGTCAGGTAGTACTCGCCCTGGGCGTTGTTGTTCGACAGGCGGCTCATCCACTCACCCAGGCGCTTGGCCGGCACCGCGAGAATCCCGGTGTTGCCCTCGGTGATGGCCAGTTCCGCCGCGCTGGCGTCTTTCTGCTCGACAATGGCGGCCACCTTGCCGGCGGCATCGCGGACGATCCGCCCATAACCGGTCGGGTTATCCAACTCGACCGTCAACAGGCCGAGTTGCCCGGGGCCTGCCTGCTCCAGCAGACGCCGCAAGGTCTCGACTTCGATCAAGGGCACGTCGCCATAGAGGATCAGCACGGTGTCGGCACTGATGAACGGCACCGCCTGGGCCACGGCATGACCGGTACCGAGTTGCTGGTCCTGCAGGACAAAGTTCAGGTCATCGGCGGCCAGACGCTCGCGCACCCGCTCGGCACCATGGCCAATCACCACATGGATGCGCTGTGGATCAAGTTGTCGGGCGCTGTGGATAACATGTCCCAACATCGAATTGCCCGCGACCGGGTGCAGCACTTTAGGCAACGACGAACGCATCCGGGTGCCCTGACCCGCCGCGAGGATAACGATTTCGAGAGACATGACTGGCTACCAATCCTGGGTGGTCAGCGACTGTGACCACGTGATAAACGCGGAAAAGAAAAAAGGGTAGCCGAGGCTACCCTTTTTAATCAATCACACAACAAGCCTTGGCTTAACCGCCGAACTTCTTGCGGATCTGCTGGACGGTGCGCAGCTGAGCTGACGCCTCGGCCAGACGTGCGGCGGCGGAACCGTAATCGAACTCCGCGCCACGTTCATGCAGGGCCTTCTCGGCAGCCTTGACGGCTTCCTGAGCGGAGGCTTCATCCAGGTCGGCAGCACGTTGCACGGTATCGGCAAGCACCTTGACCATGTTCGGCTGAACCTCGAGGAAACCACCGGAGATGTAGAACACCTCGGCTTCCCCGCCTTGCTTGATCAGGCGGATCGGACCTGGTTTCAGATTAGTGATCAGCGGCGCGTGACCCAGGGCGATACCCAGATCACCCAGTGCACCGTGCGCAATCACCATCTCGACCAGACCGGAGAAGATTTCACCTTCCGCACTGACGATGTCGCAATGGACTGTCATAGCCATCTGATTGCCTCAACCTAAATTAGCGCCCGTTGCCGGGCGCTGGGATTACAGTTTCTTGGCTTTCTCGATCGCTTCTTCGATGCCGCCAACCATGTAGAACGCTTGTTCTGGCAGGTGGTCGTAGTCACCGTTGAGGATGCCTTTGAAGCCAGCAATGGTGTCTTTCAGGGAAACGTATTTACCCGAGGCACCGGTGAAGACTTCAGCCACGAAGAACGGCTGCGACAGGAAGCGCTGGATCTTACGAGCGCGGGATACCAACTGCTTGTCGGTCTCCGACAGTTCGTCCATACCCAGGATCGCGATGATGTCCTTCAGCTCTTTGTAACGCTGCAGCACGTACTGAACGCCGCGAGCGGTTTCGTAGTGCTCGTTGCCGATCACGTTCGGGTCCAGCTGGCGCGAAGTCGAGTCCAGTGGATCGACCGCTGGGTAGATACCCAGGGAGGCGATGTCACGGGACAGTACGACGGTGGCGTCCAAGTGGGCGAAGGTGGTCGCCGGCGACGGGTCGGTCAAGTCATCCGCGGGAACGTAGACGGCCTGGATCGAGGTAATCGAACCGTTCTTGGTCGAAGTGATGCGCTCTTGCAGCACGCCCATCTCTTCAGCCAGGGTCGGCTGGTAACCTACTGCCGAAGGCATACGGCCCAGCAGTGCGGATACTTCGGTACCGGCCAGGGTGTAACGGTAGATGTTGTCGACGAACAGCAGAACGTCGTTACCTTCGTCACGGAACTTCTCGGCCATGGTCAGGCCGGTCAGGGCGACGCGCAGACGGTTGCCCGGCGGCTCGTTCATCTGACCGTAAACCAGTGCCACTTTGTCCAGAACGTTGGAGTCCTTCATCTCGTGGTAGAAGTCGTTACCCTCACGAGTACGCTCACCCACACCGGCGAACACGGAATAACCGCTGTGCTCGATGGCGATGTTACGGATCAGTTCCATCATGTTTACGGTCTTGCCGACACCGGCACCACCGAACAGACCGACTTTACCGCCCTTGGCGAACGGGCAAACCAGGTCGATAACCTTGATGCCGGTTTCCAGCAGGTCGTTGCCGCCCGCTTGTTCCGCGAAGGATGGCGCAGGACGGTGAATGCCCCAGCGTTCTTCGGTGTCGATCGGGCCAGCTTCGTCGATCGGGTTGCCGAGGACGTCCATGATCCGGCCCAGGGTCGCTTTACCGACCGGTACGGAGATGGCAGCGCCAGAGTCGATAACGTCCAGACCGCGCTTCAAGCCTTCGGTGGAACCCATCGCAATGGTACGCACCACACCGTCGCCCAGCTGCTGCTGGACTTCCAGGGTGGTTTCCGCGCCTTGTACTTTCAGCGCGTTGTAGATGCTCGGTACGCTGTCGCGTGGAAATTCCACGTCGATAACGGCGCCGATGATTTGAACGATACGTCCGCTACTCATAGCTGGATCCTCTGAATATTTGAACCGTTAAACCGCGGCAGCGCCGCCGACGATTTCCGAGATCTCTTGGGTGATCGCAGCCTGACGCGCCTTGTTGTAGATCAGCTGCAAATCGCTGATCAAATCACCGGCGTTGTCGGTAGCGTTCTTCATCGCGATCATCCGCGCAGCTTGTTCAGCCGCGTTGTTCTCGACCACCGCCTGGTAGACCTGCGACTCCACGTAACGCACCATCAGGCCGTCAAGCAGCTCTTTGGCGTCCGGTTCGTAGAGATAGTCCCAGTGGTGCTTGAGTGCTTGATCCGGGGTCGCCACCAGAGGAATCAACTGCTCCACTGTAGGCTGCTGGGTCATGGTGTTGATGAACTTGTTGGACACCACGGACAGGCGGTCAATACGGCCGTCCAGGTAGGCATCCAGCATCACCTTGACGCTGCCGATCAGATCGTTGATCGACGGCTCTTCACCCAGGTGGCTGATAGCGGCGACGACGTTACCGCCGAAGTTGCGGAAAAACGCCGCACCTTTGCTACCGACCACACACAGATCAATCTCGACGCCGTTTTCGCGGTTTACCGCCATGTCCTTGACCAGGGCCTTGAACAGGTTGGTGTTCAAGCCACCGCACAGACCACGGTCACTGCTCACCACGACATAGCCGACGCGCTTGACGGCGCGGTCGATCATGAATGGGTGGCGGTATTCCGGGTTGGCGTTGGCCAGATGCCCAATTACCTGGCGGATACGCTCCGCATAAGGACGGCTAGCAGCCATGCGCATTTGTGCCTTGCGCATTTTGCTGACCGCCACTTTTTCCATGGCGCTGGTAATCTTTTGCGTGCTTTTGATGCTCGCAATCTTACTGCGAATCTCTTTTGCGCCTGCCATGTAACACCTATCAGGTTAGCAAGCGGGAGCCTTGCAGCTCCCGCTGCGGCTTACCAGGTTTGGGTGGCCTTGAACTTCTCGATACCAGCCTTCAGGCCAGCGTCGATCTCGTCATTGAAGTCACCCTTCACGTTGATCTTGGCCAACAAGTCGGCATGATCGCGGTTGAAGTAAGCAATCAGCGCTTGTTCGAAGCTACCGACCTTGGTGATTTCGACGTCAGTCAGGAACCCACGCTCAGCGGCATACAGCGACAGCGACATGTCGGCAATCGACATCGGCGCATATTGCTTCTGCTTCATCAGCTCGGTAACGCGCTGACCGTGTTCAAGTTGCTTGCGGGTCGCTTCGTCCAGGTCAGAAGCGAACTGGGCGAATGCCGCCAGTTCACGGTACTGAGCCAGGGCGGTACGGATACCACCGGACAGCTTCTTGATGATCTTGGTCTGAGCGGCACCACCTACGCGGGATACCGAAACACCGGCGTTCACAGCAGGACGGATCCCGGAGTTGAACATGGCCGATTCCAGGAAGATCTGACCGTCGGTGATGGAAATCACGTTGGTCGGAACGAACGCGGAAACGTCGCCAGCCTGGGTTTCGATGATCGGCAGCGCGGTCAGGGAACCGGTCTTGCCAGTCACTGCGCCCTTGGTGAACTTCTCGACATACTCTTCCGAAACGCGGGATGCGCGCTCCAGCAGACGGGAGTGGAGATAGAACACGTCGCCTGGGTAGGCTTCACGGCCTGGTGGACGGCGCAGCAGCAGGGAAATCTGGCGGTAAGCCACTGCTTGCTTGGACAGATCGTCATAAACGATCAGCGCGTCTTCACCGCGGTCGCGGAAGTACTCGCCCATGGTGCAACCGGAGTACGGTGCCAGGAACTGCAGCGCAGGAGATTCCGAAGCACTGGCCGCCACGATGATGGTGTTGGCCAGGGCGCCGTTTTCTTCCAGCTTGCGAACCACGTTGGCGATGGTCGATTGCTTCTGACCAATGGCTACGTAGACGCAGAAAATGCCGCTGTCTTTCTGGTTGATGATCGCGTCGATCGCCAGAGCGGTTTTACCGATCTGACGGTCACCGATGATCAGCTCACGCTGGCCACGGCCAACCGGGATCATGGCATCGACAGCCTTGTAGCCAGTCTGTACAGGCTGGTCTACCGACTTACGCCAGATCACGCCTGGAGCAACTTTCTCGACCGCGTCGGTCTCGGTGTTGTTCAGCGGACCTTTGCCGTCAACCGGGTTACCCAGTGCGTCGACAACGCGACCCAGCAGTTCCTTACCGACCGGAACTTCGAGGATGCGGCCGGTGCACTTGGCGCTCATGCCTTCAGCCAGACTGGTGTAAGCGCCCAGTACCACGGCACCTACGGAGTCTTGCTCGAGGTTGAGGGCCATACCGTAGACGCCGCCCGGAAACTCGATCATCTCGCCGTACATGACGTCGGCCAGACCGTGAATCCGCACGATACCGTCAGACACGCTGACGACAGTGCCTTCGTTACGGGCTTGGGAGGTCACATCGAGCTTGTCGATGCGGCCCTTGATAATTTCACTTATTTCGGAAGGATTGAGTTGCTGCATTGCTCTGCTGCCCCTTCAAACTCAAGATTTCAATGCTTCGGCCAGGCTCGCGAGTTTGCCGCGAACCGAGCCATCGATAACCAGGTCGCCGGCGCGGATCACGACGCCACCAATCAGGGTGGCGTCCTCCGCAACTTGCAGGCGCACTTCCCGATTGAGTCGTGCACTGAGAACCTTGGCGAGTTTGTCTTGCTGTTCTTGGTTCAATGCAAAAGCACTGGTGACTTCCACGTCTACCGATTTCTCTTGTTCGGCCTTGTACAGGTCGAACAGAGCGGCGATCTCCGGCAACAGCAGGAGACGGTCGTTTTCAGCAACGACATGGATGAAATTCTGTGCCTTGACATCGAACTTGTCGCCACACACGTCAATGAACGTGGTGGCCTTTTCTGCGCTCGTCAGTCGCGGGGCCTTGAGCACGCGCTGCATGGTGTCGTCTTCCGACACCGCTGCTGCCAGGCCGAGCATGGCTGACCAATTGGCCAGTTGCTGGTGGGCCTGAGCGTGCTCGAAGGCCGCCTTAGCGTAAGGTCGGGCCAACGTGGTCAGTTCTGCCATGGTCGCCCTCGCTTAGATTTCAGTAGCCAGTTGGTTAACCAGCTCTGCGTGCGCGTCTTTATCAATTGCCTTGCCCAGGATCTTCCCGGCGCCGTCGACTACCAAGCTACCCAATTGGGCGCGCAGCGCGTCTTTGACACTGTTGAGTTCCTGTTCGATCTCGGCCAGAGCCTGAGCCTTCACACGGTCAGCTTCGACACGAGCCTGTTCACGGGCCTCGTCGACGATCTGGTTACCGCGTTTCTTGGCTTGCTCAATGATTTCGGCTGCCTGAGCTTTCGCATCGCGCAGTTGATGACCCGCTTTCTCTTGGGCCAACTCCAGGTCGCGAGCTGCTCGGCTGGCAGCGTCCAGTCCATCCGCGATCTTCTTCTGACGTTCGTGCAGTGCCGCGATGACCGGAGGCCACACGAACTTCATGCAAAACAGTACAAAAATGAGGAACGCAACGGACTGGCCAATCAGGGTCGCATTAATGTTCACGCCAACACCTCGCTCGTTCGTTGTCCATCACACCAATCCACTCGAAATATCCGAGTGATTAGTGAGCGAGTTGACCGACGAAGGGGTTCGCGAAGGTGAAGAACAAAGCGATACCAACACCGATCATGGTCACGGCGTCGAGCAGACCGGCGACGATGAACATTTTGACTTGCAGCATTGGGACCATTTCTGGCTGACGCGCGGCGCCTTCCAGGAACTTGCCGCCCAGCAGGCCGAAACCAATTGCGGTACCCAGTGCGCCCAGGCCGATCAACAGTGCAACAGCGATAGCGGTTAGACCAACTACAGTTTCCATCTTTCCTCCCGACTTTTACGTCGTATGGTTTAGGTTTTTTTAATTTAAAGCGGTAAAACAAATCGTTTCGCGGCCCCTTGCGGGGCCACCCCGCGCCGAAGCGCCAGGGACATCAGAGCCGTCGGGACGGCTCTTAATGGTTTTCTTCGTGTGCCATCGACAGGTAGACGATGGTCAGCATCATGAAGATGAACGCCTGCAAGGTGATGATCAGGATGTGGAACACTGCCCACGCCCACTGCAACACCACGCCCAGGCCACTGAGCCAGAGCAGGCCGCTGCCGAACATCACGGCGATCAGGATGAACACCAGCTCACCGGCATACATGTTGCCGAACAGTCGCAGGGCCAACGAGATCGGCTTGGCGATCAGGGTGACGAATTCCAGCAGGAAGTTCACCGGGATCAACAGTGCCTGCAGGAAGATGTTCTTGCTACCGAATGGGTGCAGGGTCAGTTCGCCGATAAAACCGCCGAGGCCCTTGATCTTGATGCTGTAGAAAATGATCAGTGCGAAGACCGAGAAGGCCATGCCCAGGGTCGCGTTCGGGTCGGTGGTCGACACGGCGCGGAACGGGATGTGCTCGTCACCGGTGATCAGTATGGCCAGATGAGGAATCCAGTCGACCGGGATCAGGTCGACGGCGTTCATCAGGAACACCCAGACGAAGATGGTCAGGGCCAGCGGTGCAATCACCGGGCTACGACCGTGGAAGCTGTCCTTCACGCTGCCGTCGACGAACTCGACCAGGACTTCAACGAAGTTCTGCAAGGCACCGGGTTGACCGGATGTGGCCTTCTTCGCCGCCATGCGGAAAACCAGAATGAAGATCAGGCCCAGTGCGACAGACCAACCCAGAGTATCCAGGTGGAATGCCCAGAAGCCCATGGCCTTGGCCTCTGCTGCGGAATGGGCAAAGCCCCAGCCGCCAGTCGGTAGCTGACCGAAGGTCAGGTTCTGCAGGTGGTGCTGGATATAGCCCGAAGCGGTTGTTTCTGCTGACATGGTTGCCTCAAACGCCCTAAGGTCTCGAAAGTCTTGTTTTCATTAGCACGGGTGCGAACCAGCTGACCGACTGGGTCAGCACGAAGACACCGAAGACTGCTATCGGCGCCAATGGCTTCACACCTGCGAACGTCAGTGCAAACAGCACTGCCGTCAAAATCAATTTACCCGCCTCGCCGGCATAAAAAGACCGGACGATGGACTGGGCTGCTCGGGCGCCGGAAAACCGAAAGGCCCTGTGAGCAAAATACACATTGGGGAGCAAGGCTATCAGGCCTCCGCAGAGTCCTGAGTATCCGGCAACGACACCCCGCCATTGCCAAAGCGCCAAAGCCGCCACCAACAAAACGACAAACTGGGCCAACAACACCGGAAATACCGCCAAGCGATGGAACGGCAACCTGTTTGGCGTGCGGGTTTCCATCACTAACGCTCCTCAAGGGTCGGCTGCCACAAATCAATAACTTGGCATAAATTGTGCCGACAAAATGCGCGCAGAGTATAGGGGCGGTTCAGCCCCTATTCAACTGCCGGGTAGTGATTTCCGACTGCCCGCTACATGAGGAAATGTTTCAGCAGATTCAGCGGATATGCGCGAGTACCCCTTGTAGTTCATCCAGGGAGTTATAGCGAATCACCAACTGACCTTTTCCCTTCTGGCCATGGCGAATCTGCACTGCGGAGCCCAGCCGCTCTGCCAGGCGCTGTTCAAGGCGACTGATGTCCGGATCGACCTTGGCCGGCTCGGCAGGCTCCTGTTTGCCACTCAGCCACTGGCGAACCAGCGCCTCGGTCTGGCGCACCGTGAGGCCGCGTGCGACAACGTGTCGCGCCCCTTCGACCTGTCGGTCATCCGGCAAACCGAGCAAGGCACGGGCATGACCCATTTCCAGGTCACCGTGGGACAACATGGTCTTGATCACTTCCGGCAATGCGATCAGGCGCAGCAGGTTGGCCACGGTCACGCGGGACTTGCCCACGGCTTCGGCGACCTGTTGCTGGGTCAACTGGAACTCCTGCTGCAAGCGCTGCAGGGCCACGGCTTCCTCGATCGGATTGAGATCTTCGCGCTGGATGTTCTCGATCAGCGCCATGGCGATGGCGGTTTCATCCGGCACGTCGCGGACCATGGCCGGAATGGTTTCCTGCCCGGCCTGCTGGCTGGCACGCCAGCGGCGTTCGCCGGCAATGATTTCAAAGCGACCGCCGCCGACCGGGCGGACCACGATCGGTTGCATCACGCCCTGGGCCTTGATCGATTGCGCCAGTTCTTCCAGCGCCTGGGGGTCCATGTCGCGGCGCGGCTGGTACTTGCCGCGCTGGATCAGGTCCAGCGGCAGGTGCTGCAACTCCCGTTGATCGGCCTGGACGGCCTGTTCTTCCAGCGAACTGACAGTCGGACCACTCAGCAGTGCATCCAGTCCACGTCCGAGACCTCGTTTCTTGACGGCCATGGGGATTCCTTAAGTTGCCGGGGCTGCGGTGCGTGAAGTGCGGCGTTGCCGACGAACCATCTCGCCCGCCAGGGCCAGGTAGGCCAGGGCGCCACGGGATTGTTTGTCGTATGCCAGCGCGGGCATGCCGTAGCTCGGGGCTTCGGCCAGGCGGATGTTGCGCGGAATCACGGTGTCGTACAGCTGGTCACCGAAATGTTCCTTGAGCTGTGCGGAAACGTCGTTCATCAAACTCAGACGCGGGTCGTACATGGTCCGCAGCAAGCCTTCGACTTTCAGCTCCGGGTTGAGCAACTCGGCAATGCGCTTGATGTTATCCACAAGGTCGCTAAGCCCTTCCAGAGCAAAGTATTCGCACTGCATGGGGATAATCACCCCATCGGCGGCCACCAACGCATTGAGGGTCAGCATCGACAGCGACGGCGGGCAGTCGATGAGGATGTAATCGTAATTCTCGCGAATCGGCGCCAGGGCGCTGCGCAGACGGCTTTCCTTCATCTGCATTTCCAGCAGCACCACTTCGGCCGCCGTCAGGTCACGGTTGGCCGGCAGCAGTTGATAACCGCCGTGCTCAGAGAAATGCATGGCCTGGGCCAAGTCGCATTCGCCGATCAGCACATCGTAGATGGAGTTTTCCAGCGCGTGTTTATCCACACCGCTACCCATGGTGGCGTTGCCCTGTGGATCGAGGTCGATCAGCAGCACCCGACGCTTGGTCGCGACCAGGGATGCTGCGAGGTTGATGCAGGTGGTGGTCTTGCCCACGCCACCCTTCTGGTTCGCTATCGCGAATACCTTAGCCATTCTTGCTTGTGTTCCCAATCATGCCGTGCGGCGCAGTATCAGCAGATGGCGTTGGCCTTGGCAACCGGGTACGGCCAAGGCGTGTTCGCTATCGAGGTGGAAGTCTGCCGGCAATGCTACCAGCTCATCGGCGGGATGGACGCCCTTCATTGCCAGCCAGCGTGTATCAGCGTCGCCGAGGTGGCGAGTCCAGCCGGTGAAGTTCTCCATGCTGCTGAAGGCCCGGGAAATAATCCCGTTGAACGGCTGCGGCGGCTGGAAGGCTTCGACCCGGCTGTGGATAACTTGCAGGTTATCCAGTTTGAGTTCGAGTTTGACCTGGGTCAGGAAGCGGGTTTTCTTGCCGTTGCTGTCCAGGCAGGTCACGGGTGAATCGGGAAACAGGATCGCCAGGGGAATCCCCGGCATCCCACCGCCACTGCCGACATCGAGCCAGCGACCGTTTTCGACGAAAGACATCACGCTCAGGCTGTCGAGCAGATGGCGCGAGACCATTTCGTCGGGATCGCGGACGGCGGTGAGGTTGTAGGCCTGATTCCATTTGATCAACAGGGCCAGATAACCCAGCAGCAAGGCGTGCTGGGCTTCACTCAGGTTGACGCCAAGCTGACGAGCACCTGTGGATAACTCTTCTGCGTGTTGCGAAGTAACCAACGAACTCAAGCGCTTTGCTCCAACTGACGGCCGGCGCCGCGTTTTTTCAGGTGAATCATCAACAGGGAAATCGCCGCCGGCGTTACGCCAGGGATCCGCGAAGCCTGGCCCAGGGTTTCCGGACGGGTTGCACTGAGCTTGCTCTGGATCTCCTTGGACAGGCCGGAAATACCGGTGTACTCGATATCCACAGGCAGCTTGGTGTCTTCACTGGCGCGCAGACGAGCGATTTCATCCTGCTGGCGATCGATATAACCGGCGTATTTGGTCTTGATCTCGACCTGCTCGGCGACTTGTGGGTCTTCGGCGCCCTGTCCGGTCACGGCGACCAGACCAGCGTAGTCGATTTCCGGACGGCTCAGCAGGTTCAGCAAGTTGTATTCGTGGGTCAGTGGCGTACCGAATTTTTCGGCAATGGCATCACCCTGCTCGGTACCCGGGCGAACCCAGGTGCTTTTCAGCCGCTGTTCTTCCAGCTCGATGCTTTCGCGTTTCGTGCAGAAAGCAGCCCAGCGCACCTCGTCCACCAGACCCAGTTCGCGACCTTTTTCGGTCAGGCGCAGGTCGGCATTGTCTTCGCGCAGGATCAGGCGGTACTCGGCGCGGGAGGTGAACATCCGATACGGTTCCTGGGTCCCCAGGGTAATCAGATCGTCGACCAACACACCGATGTACGCTTCGTCGCGACGCGGACACCAGCTGTCCTTGCCCTGGGCACGCAACGCGGCGTTGGCCCCGGCCAACAAACCTTGGGCGCCGGCTTCTTCGTAGCCGGTGGTGCCATTGATCTGCCCGGCAAAGAACAAGCCGCCGATAACTTTGGTTTCCAGGCTGTATTTCAGGTCACGGGGATCGAAGTAGTCGTACTCGATGGCATAACCCGGCCGCACGATATGGGCGTTTTCCATGCCGCGGATCGACTGGACGATCTGCAACTGCACGTCGAACGGCAGGGAGGTGGATATCCCGTTCGGGTACAACTCGTGGGTAGTCAAGCCTTCGGGTTCGATAAAGACCTGGTGGCTTTCCTTGTCGGCAAAGCGATGGATCTTGTCTTCGATGGACGGGCAATAGCGCGGGCCAATGCCTTCGATCACCCCGGAATACATCGGCGAACGATCAAGGTTCGCGGCGATGATTTCGTGGGTGCGCGCGTTGGTGTGGGTAATCCAGCAACTGACCTGCCGTGGATGCTGCTCTTTCGAGCCCATGAACGACATTACCGGGATCGGCGTATCGCCCGGTTGTTCGGACATCACCGAAAAATCCACCGAGCGACCGTCGATACGTGGCGGTGTACCGGTTTTCAGGCGGCCGACACGCAGCGGCAGTTCCCGCAGGCGTTGGGCCAGGGCAATCGACGGGGGATCGCCGGCACGGCCGCCGGAATAGTTCTGCATCCCGATGTGGATAAGTCCACCGAGGAAGGTGCCGGTGGTCAGGACCACGGATTCGGCGAAGAACCGCAGGCCCATCTGGGTAACCACACCGCGAACCTGATCCTGCTCGACGATCAGGTCGTCGGCGGCTTGTTGAAATATCCACAGGTTCGGCTGGTTTTCCAGGATCTCGCGCACCGCGGCCTTGTACAGCACACGGTCGGCCTGGGCGCGGGTAGCGCGCACGGCTGGGCCTTTGCGGCTGTTCAAGACCCGAAACTGGATGCCGCCCTTATCGGTGGCGATGGCCATCGCACCACCGAGGGCATCGATTTCCTTGACCAGATGGCTTTTGCCGATCCCGCCGATCGCGGGGTTGCAGCTCATGGCGCCGAGGGTTTCCACGTTATGCGTCAGCAGCAGGGTTTTTGCCCCCATGCGTGCGGACGCCAGTGCTGCCTCGGTACCGGCATGACCGCCGCCGATGACGATCACTTCAAAACGGGAAGGGAAATCCACCACGCACCTCGTGCCTGCTTCAAGTAGGTAATTAGGAATAGGGTCGGCCCACTTTTTTGAGCCAGGTCGGCAAGTATAGGGACTTCCCCCCTCCTAAAGAACCCTTTGCACAAAATTTAACCAGCTGTGGATGAATCACGGACAATAGAAATTAAAAGAGAGAAATTTATTAAATCTTTGTTTTTATGTTTATTCTTAGTGAGCACCATTTCTGTGGATAAGGTTCTACAGGCCTTATTTATCAATGTGTACAGAGATTAAAAAGTCTGTGGTCATGTGGGTCGGAGGGTTTGGGATAACCGGTCTAAGCCTGTGGATTAAACAGGTGGTTATCCACAAGCTGGTTCATCCTCAGTTTTCAGGCCCTGTTATCAACCGAGCTGAGGCGTGGTTATTCACAGGGCTTAATCCACAGAAAAGCGTCTGCTGGGACAAATCCCAGGCAGCCGAAAGCCGCCGGAACGATCTGAAATCATCCGGACGGCAAAGAAATGTAGGAGCGAGCTTGCTCGCGATAGCGATCTTAGGGCGCCGCGATACCTGACGTAGAGGTATCCGATCTTTAGAAGACAACAAAACCTGTAGGAGCGGCCGGTCGACGCTCGATTGCCAGCGAAGTTTTAGCGGTCTCGAGGACGCTATCGCCAGCAAGCTGGCTCCTACATGGGAAGGTTATTTACCGATGCAGAAGCTGGAAAAGATCCTTCCCAACAAGTCATCCGAGCTGAATGCGCCGGTAATCTCGCCCAGGAACTGCTGAGCATGGCGCAGATCCTCCGCCAGCAGCTCGCCGGCTCCCGCCAGGGTCAACTGCGCGTGACCGTGCTCCAGAGCCGCGCTGGCATGCCGCAGGGCTTCCAGATGGCGGCGACGGGCGCTGAAGCTGCTCTCGGAGGTCTGTTCATAACCCATGCAGGCCTTGAGGTGCTCGCGCAACAGCTCCAGCCCCTTCCCGCCGACCTTGGCGCTCAAGCTGATGGTGACATGGCCATCCTCGCTGACCTCCATCGCCATGGCCTCGCCACTCAGGTCGGCTTTATTACGGATCAAGGTCACTTTGGCCGGATCTGGCCGCTGCTCGAGGAATTCCGGCCACAAGGCAAAAGGATCCACAGCCTCCGGCGCGGTTGCATCCACCACCAGCAACACCCGGTCCGCCTCGCCAATGGCCTTGAGCGCACGTTCCACGCCGATCTTTTCCACATGGTCGTCGGTGTTGCGCAAACCGGCGGTATCCACCACATGCAGGGGCATGCCATCGATGTGGATATGTTCACGCAGGACATCGCGAGTGGTGCCGGCGATCTCGGTGACGATCGCTGCTTCGCGTCCGGCCAAGGCATTGAGCAGGCTGGACTTGCCGGCATTCGGCCGACCAGCAATCACCACCGTCATGCCGTCGCGCAACAAGGCGCCCTGACCGGCTTCACGCATCACTGTGGATAACTCGTTACGCACCGCGTTGAGCAAGGCCAGCACATGGCCGTCGGCAAGGAAGTCGATTTCTTCCTCGGGAAAGTCGATGGCCGCTTCCACATAGATCCGCAGGCCGATCAGTTGCTCAGTGAGGTTATGCACACGCTGGGAAAATGCGCCTTGCAACGAACGCAGTGCATTACGCGCCGCCTGTGCGGAACTGGCTTCGATCAGATCGGCGATCGCCTCGGCCTGGGCCAGGTCGAGCTTGTCATTGAGAAACGCCCGCTCGCTGAATTCCCCGGGCCGGGCCAGTCGGCAACCCAGTTGCAAGCAACGTTGCAGCAGCATATCGAGAACCACCGGGCCGCCATGGCCCTGCAGCTCGAGCACATCTTCGCCGGTGAAGGAGTGCGGCCCGGGGAAATACAAGGCAATGCCTTCGTCGAGCACATCACCGATGCCGTCGAGGAACGGGCCGTAGTGGGCATACCGCGGTTTCAACTCGCGGCCGCTGATGGCCAGCGCCGCGGCGTGTGCCAGGGGCCCGGAAATTCGAACGATACCGACCCCACCACGGCCCTGGGCGGTGGCAACGGCGGCGATGGTTTCCCGAGAAAGGTTCATGAAGCGGGTCTCGACGCTAAAAATGACAGATAGCAAAACGCCCCACTAGGGGGCGTCTTGAGTGGTTATCCACAGAGTAGGTTACGCAGTGGCTTTTTTGGTAGCCGCTTCGATCTTACGTGTGATGTACCACTGTTGGGTGATGGACAGGCAGTTGTTAACAACCCAGTACAGCACCAGACCTGCAGGGAACCACAGGAAGAAGAAGGTGAAGATGATTGGCATCAGCTTCATCACCTTGGCCTGCATCGGATCCGGCGGAGTCGGGTTCAAACGCTGCTGGATAAACATGGTTGCGCCCATGATGATCGGCAGGATGAAGAACGGATCCTTGATCGACAGGTCGGTAATCCACAGGATGAACGGTGCCTGGCGCATTTCAACGCTTTCCAGCAACACCCAGTACAGCGAAAGGAAAACCGGCATCTGCACCAGGATCGGCAAGCAGCCGCCCAGCGGATTGATCTTCTCTTTCTTGTACAGCTCCATCATGGCTTGCGACATTTTCTGCCGGTCGTCGCCATGTTGCTCTTTCAGTGCCGCCAGTTTCGGTGCCACGGCACGCATGCGCGCCATCGATTTGTAGCTGGCCGCCGACAATGGGAAGAACAGACCCTTGATCAGCATGGTCAGAACGATGATCGAGAAGCCCCAGTTACCGAGCAGGCTGTGGATATGTTGCAGCAACCAGAAGATCGGTTGGGCGATAAACCACAGGATGCCGTAGTCGACCGTCAGTTCCAGACCTGGGGACAACTGTTTCAGCACGGCCTGGCTTTTCGGGCCGGCGTACAGAACGGCGCTGGTCTCGGTTTTCTGGCCAGGAGCCAGGGTCAGCGAAGGACCGGTGTAGCCAATGATGTAATTGCCCTGGCTGTCCTTGCGAGTGGTCACGACATTGCTGTCGCCCTTGGCCGGAATCCAGGCAGTCACGAAGTAGTGTTGCAACCAGGCAACCCAACCACCCTGAACGGTTTCTTTCAGTTGGGCCTTGTCGATATCTTTCATCGACACTTTTTTGTACGGCTCGGAACTTGTCCACAGGGCGGCGCCCAGGTAAGTCGCGGTACCGGTGGCGGTGCTGGAGGACGGATCGGCGCTGTTGTCACGTTTCAGCTGGGCGAACATCGCACCCGACCAGGACTGGGCGCTTGTATTGTCGATCAGATACGACACGGTCACGTCATACAGGCCGCGTTTCAAGCTGAAACGCTTGATGTAATTGACGCCGTTCTCGCTGAATTTCAGGTCGACGACCAGTTGGTCCTGACCCTCAGCCAGTTGATAACTTTTCTGTGCCGAAGCGTACAGCGGGCGACCGGCCGAACTCGCGTCCGGGCCGTTGGCACCGATCAGGCCGCTCTGGGCCAGGTAGGTACGCTCGCCACCGTTGTCGAACAACTGGAAAGGAATTTCCGGATGGTCCTGACGACGTGGATAAAGCGGCAGCTTCAGCTGGGCAACATCCCCACCTTTTGGATCGATAGCCAGGTCGAGCACATCCGTTTTGACATGGATGAGGTCGTTGCTGACAGCCACCGGTGCTTCAACAGGTGCACTGGTGTCATTGGCTGCACGTGGAATGTCATCACTGGCGCTTGCTTTGTTGCCAGATACCGAATCCGGCAAGCCGGGAACGGTGGTGCTGGAAGCGACATTCTGGGTCGGCAAGGCAGCCTGACCGTAGTCCTGGTTCCATTTGAGGACCCCGACATAGGTCACGATTGCCAGGGCGACGATCAGGATCGTGCGTTTGATATCCATGATTACTCGGCCATCGAAGAAGAACGGGAGGTAGGGATTGGTGGAACCGGGTCATAACCACCGGCATTCCACGGATGACAGCGACCTAAGCGACGAACGGTCAGCCAGCCACCGCGCAGGAGTCCATGTGTTTCGATGGCTTCATACGCGTAGCAAGAACAACTGGGGTAGAAACGACAGTGATTGGCCATCAAGGGACTGATGGCATAGCGATAAAACTGGATCGGAACGAGGGCCAGTTTACGCATCTGGGCTGTCTACCCCCACAGTTTCGGTTTTGACTGCGGGTACCGCTGGCACCGTACGGGCCAAGCGTTTCCAGAGTTTGCCGAAATGCTGGATCAATTCAGGGTTTTCGATATCGCCCAGACCTTTGCGCGCGACGATAACGATGTCCCAGCCGACCAGTGAATCCTGGTGCAGTCGGAACGACTCGCGCATTAGACGTTTCAGGCGATTGCGCTCAACGGAGAGCTTGACGCTCTTTTTACCGATAACCAGCCCCAGACGGGGATGATCCAGGTCGTTGTTGCGCGCAAGGAGCAGGAGATTTTTCCCCGGAACCTTGCCGGTAGGGGAGTCAAAGACTGCCTTGAAATGCCGAGGAGTAAGCAGACGCTTTTCCCGACTGAAGTCCTGACTCACCACCCGCGCCGGATTATCAAACTGCCAGACGAGCACGGCCTTTGGCGCGGCGACGCGACAGGACGGCACGACCGTTTTTGGTGGCCATGCGAGCACGGAAGCCGTGGGTGCGGGCGCGTTTGATAGTGCTGGGTTGGAAAGTACGTTTCATGGCGTTGCTACCTGGTTCGTCACAACGGGCCGGAATGGCCCCCGTTTTAAGAGACCGGGGATTCTAGAGAAAGCAAGCCCGCAGGTCAATTTCCAACCAGCTTTTACTTCATATAGATATTTGGGCCGATCTGCCTGGCACCCACCATGACCTAGATATAAGAATAAAGAAGGGAATTATTTAAAGCTTTTCTGTAAAGCTTATAGAAGCTTAGGAAGCGATTATCTGTGGATAAGTCGCTTTAGGCCATGAGACACGTACTGTACAGAGAATGACAACTGGGTGGGTAAGCGGTGCTCCGCCTGTGCCGCGCTGTCGGATAAGCTGTGGGTGGAATGCCATGTTATCCACAGGCAGGTTACCCACAGACTTTCGCCCCCACTTGTGCAACGCCCTCAGGGGCGGTTATCCACAGAGCTTATGCACATACCATTGGTCGCTTTGTCCACCGATAAGCGGTTGATTCTTCAGGTTGTCCCTGCAACCTACATGTGGATAAGTGCTCGGCCTGCCGGTACAATGGCGGCTTGTTTTTGCCTCACCGGCTTTCAACTTAGGGGATATCCGTGTCAGTGGAACTTTGGCAGCAGTGCGTGGAGCTTCTGCGTGATGAGCTGCCTGCCCAGCAATTCAACACCTGGATCCGTCCACTACAGGTCGAAGCCGAAGGCGACGAGTTGCGTGTCTATGCACCGAACCGTTTTGTGCTCGACTGGGTGAATGAAAAGTACCTGGGACGTTTGCTCGAACTGTTGAACGAGCATGGCAACGGTCTGGCACCAGCGCTTTCCTTATTAATAGGCAGCAAACGCAGTTCCGCGCCTCGTGCGGCGCCGAATGCCCCATTGGCCGCCGCGGCTTCCCAGGCCATGGCCGCCAGCGCTCCGGCCCCGGCCATGGTGACCCCGTCCGCAAAGCTGGCCCCGACCCCGAAGACCGTGGTCGAGGTCAGCGAAGAACCGTCGCGTGACAGTTTCGATCCGATGGCCGGCGCCAGTTCACAACAGGCCCCGGTACGTGCCGAACAGCGTACTGTCCAGGTGGAAGGTGCGCTCAAGCACACCAGTTACCTGAACCGGACCTTTACCTTCGAGAACTTCGTCGAGGGCAAGTCCAACCAACTGGCCCGGGCCGCGGCCTGGCAGGTGGCGGACAACCCCAAGCATGGCTACAACCCACTCTTCCTTTATGGCGGCGTCGGCCTGGGTAAGACTCACTTGATGCACGCTGTGGGTAACCACCTGCTGAAGAAGAACCCGAACGCCAAGGTGGTCTACCTGCATTCGGAGCGTTTCGTCGCGGACATGGTCAAGGCCTTGCAGCTCAACGCCATCAACGAATTCAAGCGTTTCTACCGTTCGGTGGACGCCTTGCTGATCGATGACATTCAATTCTTCGCCCGCAAGGAACGTTCCCAGGAAGAGTTTTTCCACACCTTCAACGCCTTGCTCGAAGGTGGTCAGCAAGTGATCCTGACCAGCGACCGTTATCCGAAAGAGATCGAGGGCCTGGAAGAGCGCCTGAAATCGCGCTTTGGCTGGGGCCTGACCGTTGCGGTCGAGCCGCCGGAGCTGGAAACCCGGGTCGCGATCCTGATGAAGAAGGCCGACCAGGCAAAAGTCGAACTGCCCCACGACGCGGCGTTCTTCATTGCCCAACGTATTCGTTCCAACGTCCGTGAACTTGAAGGCGCGCTGAAGCGGGTGATCGCTCACTCGCACTTCATGGGCCGCGATATCACCATCGAACTGATCCGCGAATCGCTGAAAGACCTGCTGGCGCTGCAAGACAAGCTGGTGTCTGTGGATAACATTCAGCGCACGGTGGCCGAATACTACAAGATCAAGATTTCCGATCTGCTGTCCAAGCGCCGTTCGCGCTCGGTCGCGCGTCCACGCCAGGTTGCCATGGCCTTGTCCAAGGAACTCACCAACCACAGCTTGCCTGAAATTGGTGATGTCTTTGGCGGACGCGACCATACTACGGTCTTGCATGCATGCCGCAAGATCAACGAACTTAAGGAATCCGACGCGGACATCCGCGAGGACTACAAGAACCTGCTGCGAACACTGACTACTTGATGACACCAGCGCAGCTTATTAAGGCAAGGGACTAGACCATGCATTTCACTATTCAACGCGAAGCCCTGTTGAAACCCCTGCAACTGGTCGCAGGCGTCGTCGAGCGCCGCCAGACCTTGCCGGTGCTCTCCAATGTGTTGCTGGTTGTCGAAGGCCAGCAACTGTCGCTGACCGGTACCGACCTGGAAGTCGAACTGGTTGGTCGCGTCCAACTCGAAGAGCCGGCGGAACCGGGTGAAATCACTGTCCCGGCCCGCAAGCTGATGGACATCTGCAAGAGCCTGCCCAATGACGCCCTGATCGACATCAAGGTTGATGAGCAGAAGCTGGTGGTGAAGGCTGGCCGTAGCCGCTTCACCCTGTCGACCTTGCCGGCGAACGATTTCCCAACCGTGGAAGAAGGTCCGGGCTCGCTGACCTGTCAGCTCGACCAGAGCAAACTGCGTCGCTTGATCGAGCGCACCAGCTTCGCCATGGCCCAGCAGGACGTGCGTTACTACCTCAACGGCATGCTGCTGGAAGTCTCGGCCGGTATTATCCGTGCCGTGGCCACCGACGGTCACCGTCTGGCCATGTGTTCGATGCAGGCCGATATCGGTCAGCCGGATCGTCACCAGGTGATCGTGCCGCGCAAGGGCATCCTGGAATTGGCCCGCCTGCTGACCGAGCCGGAAGGCAATGTGAGCATCGTCCTCGGCCAGCACCACATTCGTGCGACCACGGGTGAGTTCACCTTCACCTCCAAGCTGGTGGACGGCAAGTTCCCGGACTACGAGCGCGTTCTGCCCAAAGGTGGCGACAAGCTGGTCCTGGGGGATCGCCAGGCACTGCGCGAAGCCTTCAGCCGTACCGCGATCCTGTCCAACGAGAAGTACCGCGGCATCCGTCTGCAGCTGGCCAATGGTCAGCTGAAGATCCAGGCCAACAACCCTGAGCAGGAAGAAGCGGAAGAAGAAGTCGGCGTCGAATACAACGGCGGTTCGCTGGAAATCGGCTTCAACGTCAGCTATCTGCTGGACGTGCTGGGCGTGATGACCACCGAGCAGGTGCGTTTGATCCTGTCCGACTCCAACAGCAGCGCCCTGGTGCAGGAGTCGGACAACGACGACTCCGCCTACGTCGTCATGCCGATGCGCCTGTAACGGTGTCGCGCCTGCCCATGTCCAGCCAACGCTAGATGTCCCTCAGTCGTGTTTCGGTCACCGCGGTGCGTAACCTGCAGCCGGTGACCTTCTCCCCCTCCCCGCGTATCAATATCCTTTACGGCGCCAACGGCAGCGGAAAAACCAGCGTGCTCGAAGCGCTGCATCTGCTCGGGCTCGCCCGCTCGTTTCGCAGTACCCGTCTGCTACCGGTGATCCAGTACGAGCAACTCGCCTGCACCGTGTTCGGTCAGGTGGAGTTGGCCGAGGGGGGACACAGCGCGTTGGGGATCTCGCGGGACCGCCAGGGTGAATTTCAGATCCGCATCGATGGGCAGAACGCCAAGAGCGCGGCGCAACTGGCGGAAATCCTGCCGCTGCAACTGATCAACCCGGACAGCTTCCGCCTGCTCGAAGGGGCCCCGAAGATCCGCCGCCAGTTCCTCGACTGGGGGGTGTTCCACGTGGAACCTCGTTTCATGTCGACCTGGCAGCGCTTGCAGAAGGCCCTGCGGCAGCGGAACTCATGGCTGCGGCATGGTACACTTGACGCCGCTTCGCAAGCGGCCTGGGACCGGGAACTGTGCCTGGCCAGCGCCGAAATCGATGAGTACCGCCGCGCTTACATCAAAGTCTTGAAACCAGTCTTTGAGCAAACCTTGAGCGAGTTAGTCGAACTCGAGGGCTTAACGCTGAGCTATTACCGTGGTTGGGATAAAGAGAAGGAATTGAGCGCCGTGCTCGCCTCTTCCCTGCACCGGGACCAGCAAATGGGCCACACCCAAGCCGGACCACAGCGAGCTGATCTGCGTCTTCGATTGGGCGCACACAATGCCGCGGACATCTTGTCCCGGGGTCAGCAGAAACTGGTGGTCTGTGCCTTGCGCATTGCTCAGGGACACCTGGTCAGCCAGGCCCGGCGCGGTCAGTGTATTTATCTGGTGGATGACCTGCCGTCCGAGTTGGACGAGCAACACCGTCGCGCACTCTGTCGCTTGCTGGAAGACTTACGCTGCCAGGTGTTTATCACCTGTGTAGACCACGAATTATTGAGGGAAGGCTGGCAGACGGAAACGCCAGTCGCTTTGTTCCACGTGGAACAAGGCTGTATCACCCAGACCCACGACCATCGGGAGTGAAGGCATGAGCGAAGAAAATACGTACGACTCGACCAGCATCAAGGTGCTGAAAGGTTTGGATGCCGTACGCAAACGTCCCGGTATGTACATTGGCGACACCGATGATGGCAGCGGTCTGCACCACATGGTGTTCGAGGTGGTCGACAACTCCATCGACGAAGCGCTCGCCGGTCATTGCGACGAAATCAGCATCATCATCCACCCGGATGAGTCCATCTCCGTGCGCGACAACGGTCGCGGTATTCCGGTAGACGTGCATAAAGAAGAAGGCGTTTCCGCGGCCGAGGTCATCATGACCGTGCTGCACGCCGGCGGTAAGTTCGACGACAACTCCTATAAAGTCTCCGGCGGTTTGCACGGTGTGGGTGTGTCGGTGGTGAATGCCCTGTCCGAATTGCTAGTGCTGACCGTGCGTCGCAGCGGCAAGATCTGGGAACAGACCTACGTCCACGGTGTGCCACAGGAACCGATGAGAATCGTCGGCGACAGCGAAACCACCGGTACCGAAATTCACTTCAAGGCCTCCGCCGACACCTTCAAGAACATCCACTTCAGCTGGGACATCCTGGCCAAGCGGATTCGTGAACTGTCCTTCCTCAACTCCGGTGTCGGCATCGTCCTCAAGGATGAGCGCAGCGGCAAGGAAGAGCTGTTCAAGTACGAAGGTGGCCTGCGGGCGTTCGTTGAATACCTGAACACCAACAAGACTCCGGTCAACCAGGTGTTCCACTTCAACGTCCAGCGTGAAGACGGCATCGGCGTGGAAATCGCCCTGCAGTGGAACGACAGCTTCAACGAGAACCTGTTGTGCTTCACCAACAACATTCCGCAGCGCGATGGCGGTACTCACCTGGTGGGTTTCCGTTCGGCACTGACACGTAACCTGAACACCTACATCGAAGCGGAAGGCCTGGCGAAGAAGCACAAGGTCGCCACCACCGGTGACGATGCCCGTGAAGGCCTGACCGCGATCATTTCGGTCAAGGTGCCGGATCCGAAGTTCAGCTCTCAGACCAAGGACAAGCTGGTCTCTTCCGAAGTGAAGACCGCTGTCGAACAGGAAATGGGCAAGTACTTCTCGGACTTCCTGCTGGAAAACCCGAACGAAGCCAAGCTGGTGGTCGGCAAGATGATCGACGCCGCCCGTGCCCGTGAAGCGGCGCGTAAAGCCCGTGAGATGACCCGTCGTAAAGGCGCGCTGGATATCGCTGGCCTGCCGGGCAAACTGGCGGACTGCCAGGAAAAAGACCCTGCTCTTTCCGAACTGTACCTGGTGGAAGGTGACTCTGCTGGCGGTTCCGCCAAGCAGGGTCGTAACCGTCGTACCCAGGCGATCCTGCCGTTGAAAGGCAAGATCCTCAACGTGGAAAAAGCCCGTTTCGACAAGATGATCTCGTCCCAGGAAGTCGGCACGCTGATCACCGCGTTGGGTTGCGGTATCGGCCGCGACGAGTACAACATCGAGAAGCTGCGTTACCACAACATCATCATCATGACCGATGCTGACGTCGACGGTTCGCACATCCGTACCCTGCTGCTGACTTTCTTCTTCCGTCAGTTGCCGGAGCTGATCGAGCGCGGCTACATCTATATCGCTCAGCCGCCGTTGTACAAGGTCAAGAAAGGCAAGCAAGAGCAATACATCAAAGACGACGATGCCATGGAAGAATACATGACGCAGTCGGCCCTGGAAGATGCGAGCCTGCACCTGAACGAAGACGCCCCGGGTATTTCCGGTGAGGCGCTGGAACGTCTGGTGTATGACTTCCGCATGGTGATGAAAACCCTCAAGCGCCTGTCACGCCTGTACCCGCAGGAGCTGACCGAGCACTTCATCTACCTGCCAGCGGTGAGCCTGGAACAGTTGGGCGATCACGTGGCGATGCAGGAGTGGCTGGCCAAGTATGAAGTCCGCCTGCGTCTGAACGAGAAGTCCGGCCTGGTCTACAAAGCCAGCCTGCGCGAAGACCGTGAACGTAACGTCTGGCTGCCGGAGGTCGAACTGATCTCTCACGGCCTGTCCAACTACGTCACCTTCAACCGCGACTTCTTCGGCAGCAACGACTACAAGACCGTGGTCACCTTGGGCGCGCAGTTGAGCACCTTGCTCGACGAAGGCGCCTACATTCAGCGTGGCGAACGCAAGAAAGCCGTGACCGAGTTCAAGGAAGCCCTGGACTGGCTGATGGCCGAAAGCACCAAGCGCCACACCATCCAGCGCTACAAAGGGCTGGGTGAGATGAACCCGGACCAGTTGTGGGAAACCACCATGGACCCAGCGGTTCGCCGGATGCTGAAAGTGACGATCGAAGACGCCGTCGGTGCGGACCAGATCTTCAACACGCTGATGGGTGATGCGGTAGAGCCACGTCGTGACTTTATCGAGAGCAATGCATTGGCGGTGTCGAACCTGGACTTCTAATGTATGTGTAGGTTCTCAGAATAAATGAGAACTTTCACAAATAAATGACTCAAGCTGTCAGCTCAACTGACTGAAAAGGCCAACGTTTAAAGCGTTGGCTTTTTTATCTTAAAAAATAGAGATTTTTAGCTTTGTTGTAGTTTCGGGCAAATACGGTGCTCTCTCCGGATAAGATTGGTTTAACGTTATCTCATCGCGCAGGCGTGGTTTGAAAGCAGGCGGACGTTCAATATTGTTGGTACTGATGCGGATTTGACCCAGGCTGCCGACATCAGTTGACCCTTAGGCAGTCTGTGAAACGTATATAAGACCATCGATTACCAAGTATTCAGGTAGGTCAACGATTTCCGGCCCCCTGGGTCAATTCGCATCAGCGCCAACACCCCCTAATCACCCGCTACGTTCACACAGGGACGACTACACGTGGACTCATCATTTCTAACGCCCCAAGTCTACAAGTCGCGCCTAGCCCAACTGGTTGCTGATGAGGACTCACTTGATGTTGCCGTCGCATTTTGGGGGTTTGGTGCTCAGAAGCTAATCCATCCGGATGAATCCAAACCTATCCGAATCATCTGCAACCTGCGTACGGGCAGTACAAATCCCCAAGTGATCGAGCAGTTCCTAGAATTATCCGCCCGACCCGACCGAAACGTGCAAGTCCGGCAGTGCGATCGCTTGCATGCGAAAGTAATTCTCGGAGCGAACCAAGCAGTTATTGGCTCCGCCAATATTTCAGCTAATGGTCTAGGCCTCGAGGATGAGGACTCTGCCCACTGGCTGGAGGCCGGCATGCACATTCGAGAGCGCACCGAACTCGGTGCCATGCAATCTTGGTTCGACGCTTTATGGGATTCGGACCACGTAAGATCTATTGATGCTTCCGACATCGCCGCTGCGTATTTGGCCTGGGGCCGGAACCGGAAGCCCATGTTGGCGGCTAACTTAGGCAAGAAGGACTACTTCTCGCTGGCTAATTTCACTGCTTCTAGTCTTCGTTGGGAGAAGGTCTACGCCCTTATATATCGTCAGAAAAATTCGCCAGAGGCGATATCGAAGCTGAAGGCTATCGAAAGCGAGGTGGGTGACGACAAGGGGCACCTTAAGACCGGCATCAAACTGTGGGGCTACGAGAACTGGCCTGATTTTCCTGCTGACGTAGAAGCCGAGTATGTGGACATTCGGTGGGGACCCATGAAAGGGGTATCTGTGTTCGGACCGTGCCGCTTACTCGGCCAACAGGCGAGTATCCAATACGCCAATTCGCTTGTTGGGACACTCGACATTGCAAATCCAGTAAAAACTCTACTTGGCATTCCATTCGGAACGAAGGCGCAACGAGCAATGGAAGCGCAACTCAAAGCGTGTATGCAGGAAATATGGGATACGACTGGCGATGGAGACGACGTACGGGTCGTTCACTTGGCCGAGGTAGCAGATATTTTGGAGAAAGCGGCAGGTCGGGCTCAGGCTTTGGATGATATCGAAGAGCCAGGTCCTGTGGTTCATCCCAGTGACCTAACCGTCGGACAGCGGGATGCGAAACTGCCGGTTGATGGGACGTTCAACGGGCAGGACGCGGTGGGAGTGCTGGAGTAGCTTTCCAAGTATGTAGTTCTTCTCGAAAAGGACGAAAAGGACAAGTTCTGGAGCTACAAGATTAAAACCAGGAGGGGAATAGAGTTTGCTTTCGACCCCAAGACTAAGAGAGGTCTCTACGTCAGAGTTGAAAGAGAGCTACCGAATTTGCCCGGGATCGTCGATATCAAGCACATCTTGGCGGATAGCAAGTCAACAGCCTTGAATCGGGTGTTCTCCGGCGGGCATCACAGGGCAGTGTTTAGTGCCACGATTCAGACTGAGTCTGCACTACGTGCTCTTGTTGACTACTACTTCACACTCTGACAGTTCTTTACTGGCGGTTAAGGGGCCGGTAACCACCATCGAGTGCGGAGACTTTGTGATACGGGCTGAAGGAGGAATGTAAGCCGCCGGCAAACCCATCTTCCCCCGCCCTTTAAGCGCTGACAGGGTGTCCACGGTGCTGCAGGACTTCACCATGCTCGATGTGGAAGACTTCGTGCGTTACAACATTCACGACTGGCTCAGCGTTGGGGACGCCGATGAAGATGAAGAAGACGCCGATGATGCTGCTTGAGCGGCCACTAGCCTCCCCTTCAGCAGCAGGGCTGGACCATAGCTGACGGCTCTTGGCCTGCCTGGGGCCCTCAGAACCCTTAGCCCGACAAACGCATGCCTCGGGCAGGTCCAACCCCTACAATTAACAAAGATTCATACGGGCCATATCTTATAAGTTTTAAATCAGAGTGCTTCGAGTAAGCGGTTCGTGCATAGTGCCACCGCCAGTTGCTCCAGTTCTGTTGCTTATCGGACGCAGCCTTTCGTTGCCCGAGACAAGGATTGTCATGCGTCGTTTGTTTAGTCGTGCTCTGTTTGCCGTGGTGGTGCTGTGTAGCGTTCTGGCCTATGCCGACGAAGTCGATAGCCAGGGCGCGAACGATGCTTTCAGTGCATTACTTTCGATGCCGCAAGCCCAGCCGGGAGGCGAAGGTAGATGGCAGGTTTTCGCCCCGGAAGATTTTAAGGCCACCGATGAAGCCGGCCTGATTGAATACCTGTCGTATCAGAACGCCGACATGCAGCAGGTCGCGTTCCACGGCACACTTTTGCAGCATGCCGTGCGCGCTAATATGAAAGACGTGTCCATGTGGTTGATAAGCCAAGGCGCTGATCCATTGGCGACGGTGGCAGGTTTTTCTCGCGATCCAGACTCTCTTGGCTTGGCTATCTACATGAGCCATTGGAGCATCGTTGATGCCCTGCTGGCGCTGCCGGTGTATCAGCGGTTGTCGGGTCAACAACTGACTGACCGCTATCTAGTTCAGAACCCCGCCTCGCTCGATGAACTGTTGGCCCGCCACTTCGCGGCCCCGACTGGCAAGCTGGGTTCTTGCATGCTCAATTATGAGCTGGAGCAAGGTGCCGTCCAGCAAGCGCTGAAGGTGGACAGCCGCCAGTTACCCGCGCCCGGCGAACTGGACAGGTATGGCGATTGCCAGGGTGTTCATCCCTCCAAGGATCAGTCCGCTCGTGGTTCTTTTAAAACAGTCGACCTTGCCGCCTGGAAAAAGCTCGACACGCAAATGCTCCCCTCGATCTTCGGCTATTTGCTTCAGACGCTGGCTTCTGCCGATGACGTGAAGGCCCTGTTTGCCTCGGACTTGCGCCGCCCGGACCAGCCTGAAAAACTGGCTGAGTTGCTACTGCCGTGGATGGTGGCTAGGCCGAGAACCTTGAATGGAATCGACCCTGCGCCTTTGCCCTTTGCTGTGCGCAAGGCATTGGCTGAGCACTTGCCGGTGACGGTCCTTAATCCTTGGTTGGCCGATTCGAATAATCTTTATAGTTGGCTGGCAATCGCCGCAGCGGGTTCTTTCGAGGAGTTCTCCTGGGCCTTGGCCTTGGTGCCGGATGAGATACTGACGGCAGAGTCTGCGGCTGCAGCCCGCGCGGTCTTGCAGGATGGAAGGCCCATCGAACAACGGCAGATGATCTGGTCAGTTCTGTTGCAACGAAGCGCGTTACGGCTAGACGGCCAGCGTGTGCCGCAGCTGCTTTACGCGGTTCCGATATCCCTATGGCTGGAGTTGTTCAAGCACGGTTATCGTGTTGAAAATACCTTAGCCACTGAGGCTATGAAGAACTCCAATCATCCCGACGAGATCAGCGACTGGCTCGAGCGTCCGGTTGCTGACTTGCAGCAAAGTTGGCCGCTGATGACCGCGCAAGTACCAGGTCTCGCCGATAGCGTTATTGAAAAGCTCATACGTCCGTTTGGCCGCAAGCCCTTCACCTGTACCAGTGATTCAAATTCGCCCCAAGCGCATCAGATGACCAACCTAAACGCGCTGATCCAATTGGGTGCAGTTGTTCATCCGCTTTCCTTCCCCAAGGCTTGCGCGCTAAACACTGCCCCCGAGGTTTACACCCAGTTGCTGGCGTTGGGTGTTGTGGCGCCGGTTGCCGACGTGGCGAGTGCTGCACGGTTTGTCTTCGAGCCTGTGAAGTGCAATTTCTTGCCCAGCGACGGCTGGTTAAAGTCACTTCTGGCTCCTGATGAAGAAGGTGATTCCAGACAACTGCATTTCGAGACGGTGCAGTTGCTTGACGTACCTAAGTCCGATAACTGCGCGATAGTCGTGTCTGGTTTTTGGGACATGGTGGGCTCGGTAGATAACGACGATTTTATAGGGGGGTACGAGCGTATGAACCCCTGCGCCGATAGGCCTGAAGTGACTGAGTCGCGGTTTGAGCGTAATGGTGCCATTGAGGCGTTCCGCTTTGATGGAGGTGCTAGCGCCGGGCTATTGGGCCTGCGTGATACTCAGGATGGGAGGCGATATTATCTGGCATATGGAGAGTCGGGTGATCGTTGTAGTGGTGGGCTTGCGCCTCATCTTCTGGCCTGGACTAAAAGCGCTCCTTATTATCTCGAAGAGGTCTCTGCCTATGCCCCGGCCGCTCAGGCCCTACAAGCACAATGCGACCTGCAAGGCGATTTGAATGCATGCCTAGACGCTGTGGATAACTCTAGAGGTGGCAATTCCACAACCTGGGACGCTCCACACGATGTGGACGAATTTATCTACCACACCTTCACCACCCAACGCGATGACTACCTCGGCGCGGTACAATCATTTGACTTGACCAGGCTGCAGCGTTGGGGCCAACCCCCTGTTCCTCCGAAATGGACGCTCGCCGCAATCGATGCGATCAGCCACTCCACCCTGTCAGTCCCGGAAAAGCGTCGGCGAATAGCCTGGTTATTCAAAAAACCGGCGCAGCTCAAGGTCGCGCTTGAGAAACGCGAGTCAGATGAAGTAATACTCGATCTGACCGATTGGTTACCACGGGAAGATTGGCGGCCACTCATTACCGCCCTTCATGTTGAAAGCACGCCGCCGAGTGTCGAGCCCTGGTCGACCCTCGCCAGCGAAGCCCAAAGCAGCAAAGATCCAAAAGTGGCCTGTCAATTTCTGACCGTGGCCGGCTTGCCTTGTCATTGACTTGTTGTCACCAGCGCGGGATTGACCCAGTTACCGAAATTCCACTGACCCAGGCAGCTGTTTTGTGAGCCGTTACCAGTGCTGGATTTTTACTGATTGGAGTTGGGTCACCGTTGTGTCGGCAACTGGGTCAATTCCGCATCGGTGGCAACACGCTTCGCGTCACATACCCGAGGCAGGAGCCGTATGCGGTAGTTCCGCACGTACAGATCTGTGCGGGGGGTGGCAGGTAACTGCCATCCCTACCGCGACCACAATAGGTGCCGCCTGAGGCCGACGGCATCTATATAAAAGAAGGGTTTAAAGGTTTGGGCTTTGTGAAAGCCCAAGACTCAGGAATAGGCCGGGCCTCTTGGGTCTTAGCGACCCTATTCCGCCACCAAAGGTTTTGGCGGAACCAAGCTCGAAAGCTTGGCGGCATGGGCACTCACCTTTACGGCATCACCGGCATGCGCGCTCCACGGCCGGATTTTACGATCCCTTCCTTTATATGCACAATCCTCGTTGATGAACGGAGGGGCCCGGAGCGCTGCTGGTGAGGGTGATGCATCTATTTTGTGAATCCAGTAGGCTTTTCTCATCTTTTTTGTGAGTCCCAACCGGCGGCCTCACAAAAAAGATGATTTTTCGCCTGTGTTTGCTGGGGCTTCCGAATCATCTATTTTGTGAACCTACAGTAGCGGTCACTGAGAACATTCAGTGTGACAAGCGGGCTGGCTAATCTCGCCTTCTAAAGGAAAACCCCGGTCTCAAAGCCGGGGTTTTTTGCTTTGGCCACCGGACTTTACCCGCTCGTGGTCTGCGCTTATAAACGCGCCTCTTCTTCGGTTATTTTGATTGGGATTTCAAGCGTAAAGGTCGCCCCCTTACCCACCCCCTCGCTATGCACGGTCAAACTACCGCCCATCTCACGCGCAGCTATTACGCAGCTATGCAGACCAAAGCCGTGGCCGTCCTTGCGAGTGGTGAAACCATGGGAAAAGATACGTATCAGGTTTTCTGGTGCAATCCCCTCGCCGTTGTCCACGACCTGGATCTGCACGCTTTGTCCTTGTTCCCAATTCACGCGCAAGATGATCGGCTGTTGCCGGCCAGGCACTCCATTCTGCGCGTGTTTGGCGTTAGTAATAAGGTTGATCAGGATTTCCAGCACCCGGCGCTTGTCCAGCGACAATACGGGCACGTCGGCCACCTCCTTCAGCACTATCACCTCATGCTGCGAGGCGCTCATCTTCACTGCTTCCTCAAACAGATCCTTTAGCTGTACCGGCTCGAGCACACTGGACGCTCCGGCGTAGTCCTGTTGGGCCGCGACGATACCCTTGATATGGTTGATGCCTTTGGTGAGCTGATCCAGCTCGTCGATAATTGCCTCGCGCTCTGCCGTTATGGCCTCTGCCAGCTTGAGCAGATAGTCGGGTAGCATCTTGCCTTTCTGGTCGCCGGTCAGAAATTCGCTCAAGTCGTCGACGTGCTCGTTCATCAGATGAGCCACCTTGCCCAGCCCCTGGGCTTTGGAACCGCGCACCCGGCTGCTGACCAGTTCCGCCGATATGTTCACACTGTTGAGCACATTGCCGACGTTGTGCAGCACATTGGTGGCGATTTCGGCCATCCCGGCCTGACGCGCTGTAGAGACCAGTTTGGACTGCGTCTTTCTCAATTCGTCATTCACTTTAGCCAGCTGTTGCGGACTGGGAATAAGCAGTGCGGCGGGGATCAATTTGATCAGGAGTATGGCGGTGACGCAGGAGGCGACAGCGGTAATGGCCTTGATCAGGGCCGATAGCCAGTAACTGGGATGCCAGATGGTCCATATTTCCATCACGTGGGTGCTGCCACACGCGAGGATAAATATCCCAAAGGCAGCAAACATCCAGTCAAACGGGATATCACGCCTTTTCCGGATAAAGTAGACCAGGGTGATCGGGATTGTCATATAGGCAAAAGCAATCAGGGTGTCCGAAATAACATTCGTCCACAGCAGTTCAGGTATCCACAAGTAGCAGTGCCCATGGGGCATGAATCCGTCGGAGCGTAATAAGTTGGCCAGGTATTCCATTACGGCTCTCCCATTTCATCATGTATTGCGTTCGTACATCTGCGACGTTGGCGAGGCTGTGCCACATGAAATGTAGTAGAGATATCCACTTCCATTCGGAATGGCTGAGGGTCGTGAGGAATCGCCAGCTTCGAGGTGGCGTCGGTGCGCGTCCACCCCCTACGATTTAAAAGCAAACTCGCCCTTCTGTATTCAGCAAGCCCGTCTACACTCATGAGTCTGTGCCCATAGATGGCATTGTGCCGCACCCGCTCATTGAACGGTTTACCACTATCCGACGACTGGCCCCGCGCCATGCTCAAGCAGGCTGGGGTTTTGGCGGATAGCCTTGTTGTGCAGTGGAGCTTTGTCCAACTGATTCAGGGAGGATCCTATGTCGTCATCCAGCAACCTGCAGGGTTTACCGCCCGCCCCCCAGGCTGGTGCTTTCTTCTGGATACCTTTTGTTCCCGCCGCCAGTGGTGTGTGCGTGTTGCTGTTGAGCGACTGGCGCCCTGCCAACCTGGCCTGGTCGGCGGGTTTGTTGGTGGTGGGTGCTCTCGTCGGACTCCTGAACCAGCGTCACTATCGGCAATTGTCAGCCCGGATCCTGAGTGACGCCGAGGCCGCGCAGACCACCACCGATAGCGCCCCAACCGGTGGTCTGGAGGCCGTCTGCCTGGAAGCGATCCCTATCTGGTCCCGGCAAATCGAAAGCTCTCGGACTGAAACCGAGACCGCCATCATTGAACTGACCAGCCGTTTCAGCGCCATTTCCGAGCGCTTGCGACAGACCGTCGATGCCTCCCAGGCCACGGCGGGCGATCTGGCCCACCAGAACCAGGGGGGGGCGCTGGAAGTATTGGCCAAGAGTGATGCCGAGTTGCTGCATGTGATCGAGTCGCTCAAGACCATTCAGCAAAGCCGTGACGAGATGCTGGTACAGGTGCGCAACCTCACCGGTTATACCGGCGAGCTACGGGCCATGGCCGGCGAAGTGGCGGCCATCGCCCAACAGACCAACCTGCTGGCGCTCAACGCCGCCATCGAGGCCGCCCGTGCCGGTGAGGCGGGACGCGGCTTTGCGGTGGTCGCCGACGCGGTACGGACCCTCTCCAGCCAATCCAGCGAAACCGGGCAGAAGATGTCCGCCAAGGTCGACATCATCAACGGCGCCATTAACCAGTTGGTCGAGGCCGCGGCCAGCAGTACCGATCATGACAAGGATTCGGTGGCTGACTCGGAAGCCAGCATCCAGGGGGTGCTCGAGCGTTTCAAGAGCATCACCGGTCAGCTCTCGGAATCATCGGCCCTGCTGCAACGCGAAGGTCTGGGGATTCGCGACGAGGTCACCGAGGTGTTGATCAACCTGCAATTCCAGGATCGGGTCAGCCAGATCCTCGCGCAGGTGCGCAACAACATGGAGGCCCTGCTCCGTCACCTGCGCGAGGCCCAGGTGCCGGGCGCCACGGTGCTGGTCGACGCGCCCGCCTGGCTGGCGGAAATGGAGTTGACCTACGCCACCGACGAGCAGCGACGTAATCACCACACGGGTAAGGTCAACGTCAATCAGCCCGCTAAGATCCAGGAAATCACCTTCTTTTAGGAGCCGGTCATGGCAAAAAACGTAATGGTGGTCGACGATTCGAGCAGTGTCCGTCAGGTGGTCAGCATCGCGCTCAAAAGCGCCGGTTACGACGTGATCGAAGCCAGCGACGGCAAGGACGCGCTGGGCAAGCTCACCGGGCAGAAAGTTCACCTGATCATCAGTGACGTGAACATGCCGAACATGGATGGCATCACCTTCGTCAAGGAAGTGAAAAAGCTGCCCAGCTACAAATTCACCCCGATCATCATGCTCACTACCGAGTCCCAGGAAAGCAAGAAGCAGGAGGGGCAGGCCGCGGGGGCACGGGCCTGGGTGGTCAAGCCGTTCCAGCCGGCACAGATGCTCGCGGCCGTGTCCAAGCTGATCCTGCCCTGAGCCCGGACACCATCAGACCGGGCAAACAGGGAGACTCGAGCATGCCGATCATTTGCCAAGCAAACACTTCGACCCCCCACCTGGGTATCGAAGGTGAGATGACCATCTACACCGCCGCGCAGTTGTATGCCGAACTGGCGCCGTTCCTGGCGCTGGCCAGCCCGCTGGACATTGACCTCTCGCAGGTCACTGAAATCGACGGCGCGGGCCTGCAACTGTTGATGCTCGCCAAGCGCGAAACCTTGCGCACAGGCGTTGCGCTACAACTGAGCGGGCACAGCCCGGCGGTGCTTGAGGTGTTCGAATTGTGTGACCTGGGCGGTACGCTGGGTCAGCCTTGATCCAGCGTTGACAGCTTCCCGTGGTTCTCTGACCCCGGGGCGATAAAAGGGACTCTATCGTGACCATCAATCTCGACCAGGCGCAGCAGACCTTTATCGTGGAAGCGCGCGAGCTGCTCCAGGACATGGAATCGTCGTTACTGCAGTTGGAGTCCGAACCCGATGACAGCGACGCCATCGGTGCAATCTTCCGCGCGGCGCACACCATCAAGGGGTCTGCCGGACTGTTCGGCTTGAGTCCCATCGTCGGTTTTACCCATATCGTCGAAGACGTGCTCGATCGCTTGCGCGAGGGCGCCATCCAGGTCGATGCGCCGTTGATCGCCCTGCTGCTCAGAAGCGCCGACCATATGCTGGAGCTGGTTGACGTCGTCGCCGGTGCCGGCGAGGCGTTGAGCGACATCGCCCTGGAGCGTGAGGCGGCGCTGCGGCAAGGATTGCAGAACTACCAGGCCGTGCGGGCGACGTCTGTCGTGCCGGCCTTGCTCGAGATCCCGGTGGCCCAGCCGGTACCTGGCCAGGACTCGGTCGGCTCCGGCTATTGGCACATCTCCCTGCGGTTCGGTGCCGATGTGTTTCGCAATGGCATGGACCCGCTGTCCTTTCTTCGTTACCTGAACACCCTGGGCGAGATCATCCATGTGGTCACCCTCGCCGACACCCTGCCCGCCCTGGAGCGGTTCGATGCCGAGAGCTGCCACCTGGGGTTCGAGATCGACCTGGACTCGGATGCCAGTCGTGAAACCATTGCTGAAGCTTTCGATTTTGTGCGCGACGACTGCCAGATTCATATCCTGGCGCCCTACAGTCGCCTGGAAGAATACCTGCGAGTCATCGCCGCGCTGCCCGAAGAGCCGGCGCGACTGGGGGAGATCCTCACCCGATGTGGTGCGCTGACGGCCCAGGAGCTGGAGGATGGCTTGCGCGCCCAGCGCGAGCATGCCGAGTCGGCCGGCGCGCCAGCCATGCCACTGGGCGAAATCCTGATTGAACAGCGCGTGGTCGAAGCGGCCGTGGTGCAGTCGGCCCTGGAAAAACAGGGCCGGCAGCGTGAGCAGCCCCAGGCTACGGCTGTCGAAGCGCGGTTTGTCCGGGTCAATGCCGACAAGCTGGACGAGCTGATCAACCTGGTCGGCGAGCTGGTCATCGCCAGCGCCGGGGCCAACCTGTTGGCGCGTAGTAGCCCGAGCGGCCCGTTGCAGGAGTCCACTTCGGTGGTGT
Organism: Pseudomonas sp. GW821-FHT03C07; assembly: GCF_059420925.1. Classification (NCBI taxonomy): domain Bacteria; kingdom Pseudomonadati; phylum Pseudomonadota; class Gammaproteobacteria; order Pseudomonadales; family Pseudomonadaceae; genus Pseudomonas; species Pseudomonas sp. GW821-FHT03C07. The sequence goes on along the minus strand of NZ_JBWKUQ010000008.1, from coordinate 22,042 downwards.
CGGGGCTGGTGGAGGAGATCCTCGACGGCGCGCTGCACCTGCGGATGATCCCCATCGGCGATACATTCAACCGCTTCCGCCGGGTGGTGCGGGATGTCAGCCAGGAGCTGGGCAAGGACATCGAACTGCTGATCAGCGGTGCCGACACCGAGCTGGACAAGACCGTGGTGGAGAAAATCGGCGACCCGCTGATGCACCTGTTGCGCAATGCAATGGATCACGGCATTGAATCCCCATCGGTACGCCAGGCCGCCGGCAAGCCCGCCAAGGGCCGGCTGCAGCTCAACGCCTTTCACGATTCGGGCAGCATCGTGCTGGAGATTGCCGACGATGGTGCCGGTCTCAATCGTGATCGGATCCTGCAAAAAGCTGTCGAGCGCGGCCTGGTCGCCGCGGCGTCGAACCTGACGGACCAGGAAATCTACAACCTGATTTTCGAGCCGGGTTTTTCCACCGCCGAGGCGGTGACCAATCTGTCCGGACGCGGCGTGGGCATGGACGTGGTCAAGCGCAACATCACGCTGTTGCGCGGTACCGTCGATCTGGATAGCCAACCCGGGCAAGGCACGATCATCCGTATCCGCCTGCCGTTGACCCTGGCGATCATCAACGGATTCCTCGTTGGCATCGGCCAGATCCACTACGTGGTGCCGCTGGAAATGGTCCAGGAATGCATCGAGTTGAGTGCCGGGCAGCGTCAGGATCTGTCGGGAAACAACTACCTGGACCTGCGCGGTGAAGTCCTGCCGCTGGTGCGCCTACGCGACCACTTCGGTCATGCGGGGCACAGCGTTCGCCGCGAGAACGTGGTGGTGGTGCGTTGTGCCGAGCAAAAGGCCGGACTGGTAGTCGATGACCTGCTGGGGGAATTCCAGACCGTCATCAAACCCCTTGGCAAGCTGTTCAACGCACTGCGCGGTATCAGTGGCTCAACCATCCTGGGCAGCGGCGAGGTGGCACTGATTCTCGATGTTCCTGCGCTGCTGGGCGAACTGGTCCAGCGTGAAACCCGCCAGGCCGCAGTTTATTCCTTGACCGATAGCAAACCTGGCAACTCAGCCAACCACACCGTACATGGAGGGGCTCTTCAATGAAATGGTTCTACGATTTGAGGATAGCAACCAAGATCATCGCTTCGTTTCTGGTGGTGTTGGCACTGATGGCGGCGATGGGGGCGTTTGCCGTCATTCAACTGCGTCAGGTCAACCAGACGGCCACTGACATGCGCGAGAACTGGTTGCCCTCCGTGCGCCTGTCCTCGGGCATTCGGTTTTTTGTCGCCAACTACCGGATCAAGGAGATCCGCTATCTGCTGGCCGAAGGTCCGACGGAACAGGCTCAGTATGAACAGGAGGCTGCCGATGCCCGCAAGGATGTCGACACCCGTATTGTCCGTTATGAAAAGGAAGGCCTGATCTCCGGCCCTGCGGAACAAGCGCTGTTCGATACGTTCAAGAACGACTGGGAGAGCTACCTGGCGAGCAGCAAGAAAATGTTCGCCGAGTCCCGGCAGGAGGGCGGACGGGAGCAAGCCATGGCGGTTCTCAGAGGCGATTCGAAGCGAACCTTTGAAGTGATCGCCACCGATCTGCTGAAAATAATCGAACTCAACGACACCGGCGCGACGGCCGCCAATCAACGGGGTAACGAGATCTACACCAATGGACGGCTGTCGATCATGGCCTCGGTGATCGTGGCCCTGCTCGTGGGGATTGCCCTGGCGTTGTTCATTTCGCGGATCATTGCCAACCCGCTGAAAACTGCGGCCGGGGTTGCCGGCCAGTTGGCCGAGGGCAATCTGGCGGTCACCATTGCAGCGGGCTCCAAGGACGAGACCGGTCAGGTGCTCACGGCCATGCAGGCCATGGTCGGCAAGCTCTCGCAGATTATCGGTGAAGTACGCACCGCCGCCGACAACCTGGCCAGCGCGTCCGAGGAAGTCAGCGCCACGGCCCAGTCCATGAGCCAGGCCACCAGCGAGCAGGCGGCCAGTGTCGAAGAGACCAGTGCCTCCGTCGAGCAGATGAGCGCCAGCATCAACCAGAACACTGAGAACGCCAAGATCACCGATGGCATGGCAAGCAAGGCGGCCAAGGAAGCCACCGATGGCGGCGACTCGGTGCAACAGACCGTCCAGGCCATGAAGAAGATTGCCCAGCGCATCAGCATCATCGACGACATTGCCTACCAGACCAATCTGCTGGCCTTGAACGCGGCCATTGAAGCGGCGCGCGCCGGTGAGCATGGCAAGGGCTTCGCGGTGGTGGCGGCGGAAGTGCGCAAACTGGCCGAGCGCAGCCAGGTGGCCGCGCAGGAAATCGGCGAGCTGTCCACCAGCAGCGTCGAAATGGCCGAACGGGCCGGGCACTTGCTGGACGAGATGGTCCCTTCGATCAACAAGACCTCCGACCTGGTCCAGGAGATCACCGCGGCCTCCGAAGAACAGGCGGCTGGCGTGGCGCAGATCAATACCGCGATGAACCAGCTCAACCAGGTCACCCAGCAAAACGCTTCGAGCAGCGAGGAGTTGGCCGCTACCGCCGAAGAAATGAGCAGCCAGGCCGAACAGTTGCAGCAGGCAATGAGCTTTTTCACGCTGGAGGCGGTCAGCGCGCCGGTGACCGTGGCGCAAGGCAAATCGCGCTCGGCGGTCGGTACGCCGCGAGCCGTGGTGCGGGCCATGCAACCGGCCTCGCACAAGAGCTTCGCCCAGGCCGCCGGCCCCGACGAAAGCGAGTTCACCCGGTTCTGAGCGACGCCCGGACGCGGGCCCTTTTCATGCAGGAGAGCAACATGGGCGCATTAACCACTACCCGACAGGCGACCGCGGTGCTGCCGGCGCAGGAGGCGCAGTACCTGACGTTCTTGCTGGCCGGCGAGATGTTCGCCATTGGTATCCTGGGGATCAAGGAAATCATCGAGTACGGCCACGTTACACCTGTACCGATGATGCCCGCCTTTGTCCGTGGCGTGATCAACCTGCGCGGTGCCGTGGTGCCGGTGGTGGACCTGGGGGCGCGTTTCGGACAACAGCGTTCCACCGTGACCCGGCGCAGCTGCGTGGTGATCATCGAAGCCAGCAGCGACGACCGCCAGGCCCAGGATATCGGCTTGCTGGTCGACACGGTGTCCGAGGTGCTGGAAATACCGGCGGCCGAGATGGCACCACCGCCGAGCTTCGGTGCGCGCATTCGCGCTGATTTCATCAGCGGCATGGCCAAGGTCGAGGGTAAGTTCGTCATTGTCCTGCAAGTTGATCGGGTGTTGTCCGTGGACGAGATGTCGCAATTGGCGGAGGTCGGTGACAGCCACCCACAGCAGGTGCAGTGAGTGGCGAAGAGGGAGGCGCAGGGTGAACGGCATTACGCTCGAGGATCGCGAATTTACCCAGTTTCAGGCCTGGCTCTACGGTGTGGCGGGCATCAGCTTGTCGCCCGCGAAAAAGGCCCTGGTCGCCGGACGTTTGTTCAAACGCCTCAAACACCACGAGCTGGAGAGCTACGGTGCCTATTTCAAACTGATCATGGGCAAGGAGAACAAGGGTGAACTGCAGGTGGCCCTCGACCTGTTGACCACCAACGAGACGTACTTCTTCCGCGAACCCAAGCACTTCGATTTTCTGCGTCAACAGGTGTTGCCTCGCGCCGCGCCGGGGAAAACTTTCCGGGTCTGGAGCGCGGCCAGTTCGTCGGGCGAAGAGCCTTACAGCCTGGCCATGACCCTGGCCGAGGGTCTGGGCAGTACGCCCTGGGAGGTGATCGGTTCGGATATCAGCACCCAGGTGCTGACCAAGGCCCGCAGCGGGCACTACCCGATGGAGCGGGCGAGCAACCTGCCGCCGGCGTTGCTGAGCCGCTATTGCCTCAAGGGCATCGGCCAGCAGGCCGGGACTTTCCTGATCGACAAGGCCCTGCGCCAGCGGGTCAGCTTCATACAGGTCAATCTGAACGACAGCCTGCCGCAACTGGGGGAGTTCGAGGTCATTTTCCTGCGCAATGTGATGATCTACTTCGATCAGGAGACCAAGCGCAAAGTGGTCAACCGCCTCCTGCCGTTTCTCCGGCGTGGCGGTTATTTCATCATCAGCCACTCGGAAAGCCTGCACGGCGTCAGTGACGCGTTCAAGCTGGTGGCCCCCTCCATCTATCAAAAGCCATGAAGGTCGCCATCGCCATGGACGTCGAGGAAATCTACCTGGCTCCCGGGAGCCTGTGCTTTCGCAACAGTCCCGCCCGTATCCATACCCTGTTGGGCTCCTGTGTTTCGATGATTGTCTGGCATCCGCTGCGCAAGCTGGGCGGGATATCCCATTGCCTGCTGCCCAACCGTCGACAGCGCGGCGTGACCCTGGACGGCAGTTATGTCGATGAAGCCTTCGAGTGGCTGATACAGAATATTCATGGCCATCAGAGCGAGGCCAGCGAGTATCAGCTGAAGTTGTTCGGCGGCGGTGAGATGTTTCCCGAACAATCGCGTGATTATCCCACCGCTGATATCGCCGGTTTGAACCGCGCGGCGGTCACGGCCATAGCGGCGCGTCTGCAATGGTCACCTTGTGCCATGGACCTGGGGGGCACCGGGCATCGCAACCTGGTCTTCGATACCTGGAGCGGTGACGTCTGGGTCCGGCATCTCTCTTTGAAAACGCTGGAAGGCAGTCATGAAAAGAATAAGCGTTCTGCTGGTCGATGACTCCGCCGTGGTCCGGCAGGTACTGATGGCGATTCTCGACCAAGCCCCGGATATCGACGTGACGGTCGCCGCCGACCCGATCTTCGCCATGGATAAAATGGCCAAGGCCTGGCCGGATGTGATTGTGCTGGACGTGGAAATGCCACGCATGGACGGCATCACCTTCCTGAAAAAGATCATGGCCGAGCGCCCCACCCCGGTGCTCATCTGCTCCTCGCTGACCGAACGCGGCGCCGAGACCACCTTGCAGGCGCTCGCGGCCGGAGCGGTGGATATCATCACCAAGCCGCAGGGCGGCGTTAAGCATTTCCTGTTGGAGTCCGCCGCGCATCTGCTGGGTGCCGTTCGTGGTGCGGCCGGGGCCAATGTCAGGAATCTCAGCCAACGTGTCGCCGCTCCACGTCTTGAGGTTGCCAGCAAGCTGAATGCCGATGCGATGTTGTCGGCGGCTGGCAGCCACGCGATGGCCCAGACCACCGAACGGATTGTCGCCATCGGTACTTCCACGGGGGGAACCCAGGCCCTGGAGGCGCTGCTCACCGTGTTGCCGAGAGTCTGCCCGGGGATTGTCATCGTTCAGCATATGCCGGAGAAGTTCACCGCCTCCTTTGCCCAGCGTCTCAACGGGCTGGCGCAGATTGAAGTCCGCGAGGCGCAACACAATGATCGGGTGCTGCCGGGCCTGGCGCTGATCGCCCCGGGCGGCAAACACATGATGCTGGTGCGCAACGGCGCCTATTACCATGTGCAGGTGGCGGACGGTCCGCTGGTCAATCGCCATCGGCCGTCGGTGGATGTGCTTTTTCGCTCGGTGGCCAAATTCGCCGGGAAGAACGCCACCGGTATTATCATGACCGGGATGGGCGACGATGGTGCTCGTGGTCTCAAGGAAATGTCTGACGCGGGCGCCGCGACCGTGGCCCAGGACGAGGCCAGTTGCGTGGTCTTCGGCATGCCCAAGGAAGCGATAAAACTGGGGGCGGTCAAACGTGTCCTGCCGCTGCAGGACATGCATCTGGCAATACTGGGCAAGTAGCGCGCGTTCGCCCCGGCTCAGGCTTATTCCTGGGAATACTTCCCAGTCAGCACATTTGCGCCGCAGGCACCTCAATCATTGCGCCAAGTCAGGAGGGGTTCAGGCCTCGGCTGTATGATGTCCAGAAATATTCGGTAATAAAAAATCCGATCAGTGCCTCCCGGCAAACCGTCCTCCAGGATAAGACCATGCCCGACCCGCAGCCCTTGACCCCCCTGGAACCGGAAAGCCCTTCCGCCTCTCTGGGCGACCAAGCCCGCGCGATGGGCTTGCGGGCCAATCGTTTCGTTGCCCTCACGGGACTGCAAGGCAAAGGTCTGGCGCTGCTCGCCGGGTTGCTGGCGTTTGTCTGGATCGTCGGGGGCATCTACAAGGTCCAGCCCGACGAACAAGGCATCGTCCTGCGTTTTGGCAAATGGGTCGACACCACTGAGGCCGGCTTGCACTACCACCTGCCCTTCCCCATCGAAACGGTGCTACTGCCCAAGGTCACCACGGTCAACCAGTTGCAACTGGGGCACGCTCCCGCGCTCGGCCTGAATGACAGCAGCCTGTCCCGCGACAAGCAGATGCTTACCGGCGACGAGAATATTGTCGAGGCCGATTGCGCGGTGTTCTGGCGGATCAAGGACGCCGGACAATTTCTGTTCAGCATGGACAAGCCCGAATTCGCCATCAAGCTGGCCGCCGAAAGTGCCCTGCGCGAAGTTATCGGGCGCACGCCGATCCAGGCGGCCCTGTCGGACAAGCGCCAGGAGATCGCCGAGGAAACCAAGACGTTGTTGCAAGGCCTGCTCGACGATGAAAAAGCCGGGGTACTGATCACCCAGATCCAGTTGCAGCGCGTCGACCCGCCGCCGGCGGTGATCGATGCCTTCAACGATGTGCAGCGGGCCCGGGCCGACCAGGAGCGTGCGCGCAACGAGGCCGAGTCCTACGCCAACGACATTCTTCCGCGGGCCCGGGGCGAAGCGTCGCATATCAATCAGGAGGCCGAAGCCTACAAGGCTCAGGCGGTGAACCTGGCTGAAGGCGACGCGAAAAGCTTCCTGGCGGTGTACGAAAGTTATGCACAGGCCAAGGACGTGACCAGCTGGCGCCTGTATATGGAAAGCACCGATGAAGTGCTGAAAAGAGCTTCCAAGGTGATCATCGACACTTCCGGCAAAGGCGTTTCGGGCGTGGTGCCCTATATGCCGCTATCGGAACAGGACAAGCGTCCGGTCAAGGAGCAGACCCGATGAAACCGTCGATTCGCGTGGCCCTGGTGATCCTGGCGCTGGTTGTTCTGTGGGGGCTCGGCGCCTCGCTGTATACCGTCGATGAAGCGCAGCAGGCCCTGGTGGTCAGGCTCGGGGCACCGACCGCGCCGGTGAGTACGCCGGGCCTGAAACTCAAGGTGCCGTTGATCGACACCGTCATTTATTACGACACCCGTATCCTGACCCTGGCGCCGCCTTCCGAACAGGTGATACTCGGCGACCAGAAACGTCTGGAGGTGGAAACTTATGCGCGTTATCGCATCGTCGATCCGCTGCGTTTCTATCAGGCCCTGCGCACGGTGGACCAGGCCAATGCGCAACTGGCCCAGTTGGTCAGCTCGTCGCTGCGCCGCGAACTGGGACAGGTGATGCTCAAGTCGTTGTTGTCCGCCGAGCGGCCGAAGATCGTCGAGCATATCCAGAGCGAAGTGGTGGAGAAGGCCAGGCCCCTGGGTATTGAAGTCACCGAAGTGCGTTTTCATCGCGCCGATCTGCCGTTTGAAACCAGCCAGGCCATCTATGACCGGATGAAGTCCGAGCGTCAGCGCGAGGCCAAGGAACTGCGCGCCCAGGGCTTCGAGTGGGCGCAACAGATCCAGGCCAATGCCGAGCGCGAACGGGCAGTGCTGATCTCCGAAGCACAACGGCAAAGCCGCATCACCCGGGGCGAAGCCGATGCCCTGGCGAATCGGATCTCGTCCCAGGCGTTCGACAAGGACCCCGCGTTCTACAAGCTCTACCGCAGCCTGCAGACTTACCGGCAATCCTTGTCCGAATCCGCGCCGACCCTGGTGCTGTCACCGGATACGGCGTTCCTCAAGGATTTCAAAAGTGGCCCGCAGGTAAATAGCCGACCCTGACATCCCGCCAGGGTCGATGAACGGGATTTTTACCTTCTACGCACACGCACTCCATGCGCCGGGAACAGACATGATGCCAAGCGTTTCAATGCCCTCGAGCCGACTGCGCCTGATGGCCGCCGCCGTCGGCCCGGGGCTGGTGGTGATGCTGGCGGATACTGAAGCCGGCAGCGTGATCACCGCCGCGCAGAGTGGCGCGCAATGGGGCTATCGGCTGCTGTTGCTGCAGTTCCTCATCATTCCCCTGCTGTACACCGCGCAGGAACTCTCGATCCGTCTGGGGCTGGGAACGGGCAAGGGCTTCGGTGAGCTGGTGCGCCAGCGGTTTGGCCGGGGCATTGCGTTGCTGTCCCTGGCGACACTGGTGCTCAGTTGTTTCGGCGCGCTGGTGACCGAGTTGAGCGGGCTGGCCGGGGTCGGTGAACTGTTCGGCGTGCCCTTGTGGGAAACCATCGGTGTGCTGGTGGTACTGATTTTCGCGATGGTCTGCACCGGCTCCTACCGGGGCGTCGAACGGGTCGCGATTTGCCTCGGTCTGTTCGGCGTGGCCTTTATCGCCGTGGCCTGGAACGCTCACCCCGATCCCCGGCAGATCATCGCGCAGTGGTACCAGATGCCGCTTCACAATAATGCCTATCTGTATCTGGTGGCCGCCAACCTGGGGACCAGTGTCATGCCGTGGACAGTGTTCTACCAACAGTCGGCGTTGATCGACAAAGGCCTCGATGCCAGGCACTTGAAAGCAGCGCGCATTGAAACGTTGCTCGGTGCGACCCTTTGCCAGATCCTCACGGCCGCCGTGGTGATTGCCGCGGCGGCGTGTTTCAACCGAGCCGACACCGCCTTTACCTTGACCAGCGTACCGCAACTGGCCGATGCCTTTACCGCGTCCCTGGGCCAGACGGTTGGGCGCGGGGTCTTTGCCATGGGGTTGGCCGGGGGCGCACTGGTGGCCACTATCGTGGTCTGCCTGACCGTGGCCTGGGGCGTTGGCGAGGCCACCGGCCGCCGGCATTCGCTGGAACAGCGGCCCACCGAAGCGCCCTGGTTCTACGCGGCATTCGGCGCCATGTTGCTGGGGGCCGGCGTGCTGGTGGGTTCCGGGGTCAATCTGGTCGAGCTGTCGATTTTCACCGGGGTGGTCAACGCGCTGTTGCTGCCGGCGGTGCTGGGCCTGCTCTATTGGTTGGCCCGCACACAATTGACCGGAGCTTTCCGGTTACAGGGCGGGTATGCGTGGGTAGTGGGCCTGGTGTTCGGGTTCGCCTCTCTGGCCGGTCTGTTCTGTGGTGTGGGAGGTTTGCTGAATTGATGACGATGGTTGCGGGAGCGGCAAGATGATCGGCTTGGATACCGGGATACAGGGCATCAACCTGACGTTGCAGGTGTTCCTGCTCGACCTGCTGCTGAGCGGCGACAATGCCGTGGTCATTGCGCTCGCCTGCCGTCATCTGCCGGCGCGGCAGATGCGCCAGGCGCTGTTCGCCGGGATGGGCGTGGCGGTCGGGTTGCGAATCCTGTTCACCTCGGTGATCAGCCTGTTGCTCAAGGTGCCCTGCCTGAAACTGCTGGGTATGTGCGCCTTGGTGGTGATTGCCATCAAGCTGTTGGTCGACGATGAGGGCGCCGAGCATCTGCCGCAGCATTCGGGTGGCACCCTGTGGTCGGTGATCGGGCTTATCGTCTTCGCCGACCTGACCATGAGCCTGGATAATGTGGTGGCCTTGGCCGCCGTGGCCCAGGACAACCTGGGGATCCTGGTGCTGGGGTTGCTGCTGAGCATCCCGATGCTGATGTACGGTAGCTTGTTCGTGACTGGGCTGTTCAAGCGTTATCCCTGGTTGATCCCGGCGGGCGGTGCCTTGTTGGGTTGGGTGGCCGGGGATATCGGCATGTCCGATCCGCTGATTGCCGATTGGGTGGCGACCCAGGCACCGGGCCTGGTGCTGGCGATGCCACTGGCCTGTGCGATTTTTGTGCTGGTGGAAAGTCGGATCATTCAGCGCAACCTGCGTTTGTTGCCCAGACCCGAGCCGGTTTTGCGGCAGGCCCGCATGGATGAGACGGTGCTCGCCGAGCCGCTGCCGGCCAGCGTGGTTCGGGCGGTCGAAGCAGCAGAGGCTATTCCTGGGGGGCGTGAACCCATCTCCGCCGAGTTACTCCCTCCCGAGGCGGTCCCGCCTGTGGATAACTCGCCTGTCGAGCCTTCGCCAGACAGATCGAACCGCAAGCGCCGCTGGTACTGGGCCGGGATGCTGGCGGCGGTACCGGTGCTGGCGTATATCGGTTATTCGGTGATCTATGTCGGCATCATCAACAGCGGCTACATGCCGAAGCCCAGGCTGCTGAGCAGTTATGAGTGTCCTGGTCTGAACGGGCCGTTTGTCTTCTTCTACCAGCATGGCAAGGACACCGTGCGTATCCACAGCAGTGCCGGCTCGCTCGACGGCGCGCTGATCAAGGGCCGGCTGGAATGGATCAATGCGACCCGGGCCTCGTCGATGCTCGGTTTTACGCCGCCCCAGGAAATTACCAATGACGATGCCACCTCCATTCGCATCAATGGGGGGAGCTTTTCGCAAATGGAGTGTTACAAGAAAAGCTGAGGGTCGATATTTTTACTGCGCCAGCAACACCCCCTGCTCACTCGCGCACAACGCCAGCAGAAAATCCCACACCACTCGCAAGCGCACTGACTTGTGCAGCTCCCGTCGGGTACTGATCCAGTAGCTGCGCTGGATGGTTTCCTCCGGCAATACCCGCACCAGTTGCGGGTCGTCCTTGGCCATGTAGTTGGGCAACACCGCAATCCCCAGCCCGGCCCGCGCCGCCTGTTGCTGGGCTATCACGCTGGTGCTGCGAAAAATCACATTCGGTGTGCGGCAGAAGTTGTTGAGGAACAGCAGTTCCTCGCTGAACAGCAGGTCGTCGACGTAGCCGATCCAGTTGTGTTGCGACAGATCATCCCGGTGCTGCAACGCCCGCGCCCGGGCGAGGTAGTCCGGGCTGGCATACAGCGCCAGGCGATAGTCGGTCAGCTTGCGAGTGATCAACAGGTCGGCATTCGGCCGGTCGAGGTGGATGCTGATTTCCGCCTCGCGGTTGAGGATGCTGACGAAACGCGGCACCGCCACCAGTTCCACTTCCAGCCCCGGATAACGTTCGTACAGGCTGCCCATGCGAGTGGTGAGAAACATGATGCCGATCCCTTCGGTCACCCCCAGGCGGATCTTGCCCAGGGGCGCGATGGCCTGGGTGATTTCCTCCTGGGCCAGCAAGGCGACGTTTTCCATGGCCTCGGCATGCTTGAGCAAGGCCTGGCCCGAAGGCGTCAGCTCGTAGCCCTGGGCATGCTGGACAAACAGCGCCGTGCCCAGACTCTGCTCGATGGTCTCGATATGCCGGGCCACGGTGCTGTGGGTAGTGTTCAGGCGCTTGGCCGCGGTCAGCAGGCGTCCGCTGCGCTGCAACTCGAGGAAAAAACGTAGATCGTTCCAGTCGAACATCGGGCTTCCTTGTGAATCGCAGGGTTCACTGCCTTGCTTGAAAACGCACAGCACTTGCGCAAAAACGAAGGTTTTCATCTCGAAACTAATCAATAACATGAAGGGAGACAAGAACAATAAAAAAGGCGAGGTTGCCTATGTCATCCGCCCACCTGCCCTATGACTACGTGATAGTCGGTGCCGGGCCCGCAGGCTGTGTGCTGGCCAATCGGCTGTCCGCCGATCCGCGGAACCATGTGTTGCTGCTCGAAGCCGGCGGCCGGGATAACTACCCGTGGATTCATGTGCCGGTAGGGTATCTGTACTGCATCGGTAATCCACGCACCGACTGGTGCTTCAAGACCGAAGCACAACCCGGCCTGCAAGGGCGCAGCCTCGGCTACCCACGCGGCAAGGTGTTGGGCGGCAGTTCTTCGATCAATGGCATGATCTACATGCGTGGCCAGGCCGGCGACTATGATCGCTGGGCCGCGCAAGGTAACCCGGGCTGGGCCTGGAACGATGTCCTGCCGTTGTTCAAGCGCAGCGAAAACCACTTTGGCGGCGCCAGCGAATTCCACAACGACCAGGGCGAATGGCGGGTCGAGCAGCAGCGCTACTCCTGGTCGATCCTCGACGCCTTCCGCGACGCCGCGGCTGAAAACGGTATCGCCAGCGTCAGCGATTTCAACGCTGGCGATAACCAGGGCTGTGGGTACTTTCAGGTCAACCAGCGTTCCGGCGTACGCTGGAATTCGTCGAAAGCCTTTCTGCGGCCGATCCTCAAGCGCCCCAACCTGACGATCCTGACCGGAGTCCAGGTTGACCGGGTAACCCTGGAACAGGGCCGCGCCTGTGCCGTTGTCGCGCGCTGGCAGGGTGAGGAACATGTGTTCAACGTTCGTCGCGAGATCATTTTGTCTGCCGGTTCGGTCGGCTCCCCCGGCATTCTCCAGCGTTCGGGCATCGGCCCGCGGCCCTTGCTGGAAAACCTCGGGATCGCGCTGCATCACGAATTGCCGGGTGTCGGCGGTAATCTGCAGGATCATCTGCAACTGCGCCTGATCTACAAGCTCAGCCATGCCCGTACCCTCAACCAGGTCGCCAATAGCCTGTGGGGCAAAGTCGGCATGGGCCTGCGTTATCTCTACGACCGCAGTGGTCCGTTGGCCATGGCGCCGAGCCAGTTGGGGGCGTTCGTAAAGTCCTCGCCGGAGCAGCCCTCGGCCAATTTGCAGTACCACGTGCAGCCCTTGTCGCTGGAACGCTTCGGTGAGCCGCTGCATCGGTTCCCGGCCTTTACCGCCTCGGTGTGCAACCTGCGACCGATGAGTCGGGGGCGGATCGATATTCGTTCGGCCGATCCGGATGTGCCGCCATTGATTGACCCGAATTACCTGAGCGATCCCGAGGATCTGAACGTCGCGGCCGAGGCAATCCGGCTGACTCGGCGCATTGTCGACTCCCCTGCCCTGCGGCGCTTCCAACCCGAGGAATACCTGCCCGGGGCGGCGCTGCAAACTGAAGAACAGTTGCATGAGGCGGCCGCGCGGATCGGTACGACGATCTTTCACCCGGTGGGCACCTGCCGGATGGGCAGCGGCGCGCTGGATGTGGTGGATGCCCGGCTACGGGTGCACGGTGTCGCGGGGTTGCGGGTCGCCGATGCGTCGATCATGCCGGACATCGTCTCCGGCAATACCTGTTCACCAACGGTGATGATTGCCGAGAAGGCGGCGCAGATGATTCTGGAGGATGCCCCGGCCATTCATGACATTCAAACGGAGGAAATTCTGGCCCCCTTGTAGGAGCCGGCTTGCCGGCGATGGCGTCGGTATGGGCGATGCATGACTCCAGGGCCTCATCGCCGGCAAGCCAGCTCCTACAAGGGGCCGCGTTATACCGGTAGATCGCGTCAATAGTGCAAAAGCGGATTCCGGTGGAAGTCAGCCGGAATCCACAGTGGAACAACAACAATAATCACTGTGGCCCTCAGGGCCGAGGACATGGCAAATGTCGGACTACATCGAGCAACAGTCCGTGAGCGCAACCGCGAGCACTGGCAAGGAAGAACGAAAGATCATTTTTGCGTCATCCCTCGGGACGGTTTTCGAGTGGTATGACTTTTTTCTCTATGGCGCCCTGGCGGCGGTGATCAGCAAGCAGTTCTTTGCCGGGGTCAACGACACCACGGCGTTTATCTTCGCCCTCATGGCATTTGCCGCGGGTTTCCTGGTCCGGCCTTTCGGCGCCCTGGTGTTCGGGCGCCTGGGAGATATGATCGGGCGCAAATACACCTTCCTCATGACCATCATCCTGATGGGCCTTTCCACCTTTGCTGTCGGCTTGTTGCCAACCTACACCAGCATCGGCCTCGCCGCGCCGATCATCCTGGTCCTGCTGCGCATGCTCCAGGGGCTGGCGCTGGGTGGCGAATACGGTGGCGCCGCGACTTACGTGGCGGAGCACGCACCGACCGGCAAGCGCGGTTCGTATACCGGCTGGATTCAATCCACCGCCACCCTGGGCCTGCTCCTGTCCCTGCTGGTGGTGCTCGCCAGCCGTTATATCAGCGGCGACCAGTTTGAAGTCTGGGGCTGGCGCCTGCCGTTCCTGCTGTCGATCTTCCTGCTGGCGATTTCCACTTGGATCCGCCTGAGCATGCACGAGTCGCCGGCTTTCGTGAAAATGAAGGCCCAGGGCAAGGTCAGCCGCTCGCCGATCCGCGAATCCTTCGGCTCCTGGCAGAACCTGAAGATCGTCCTGACTGCCCTCTTCAGCATCAACGCCGGGCAGGCGGTGACCTTCTACACCGCGCAGTTCTACGTGCTGTTCTTCATGACCCAGATGCTCAAGATGGACCCGACCCAGGCCAATACCCTGCTGATCATCAGCGTGGTGATCGGTGCGCCGTTTTTCGTGCTGTTCGGCTGGCTGTCGGACAAGATCGGCCGCAAGCCGATCCTGATGCTCGGCCTGCTGCTGGCGACGCTGTGTTATTTCCCGCTGTTCAAGGCCTTGAGCCATTACGCCAATCCGCAGATCGATGCGGCCAGCCGGCAGGCGCCGATTGTGGTGCTGGCCGACCCGGCGAGTTGCACCTTCCAGTTCGACCCGGTGGGTAAAGCCCGTTTCGATAGCCCGTGCGACAAGGTCAAGACCTTCCTGGTCAAGCAGGGTCTGCCCTATAGCTCGCAGGCCGCGGCAGCTGGGACGGAGGTGACGGTATCGGTGGGTGAACAGAAGATCAGCGGTTTCGACGAAGCGGCGATGCGCTCGGCGATCACCACGGCGGGCTATCCGGCCAAGGCCGATAGTGCGTCGGTGAACGAGCCGATGGTGGTGCTGCTGATTGTCTTGCTGATTCTGATTGCCACCATGACCTATGGCCCGCTGGCGGCGGTGATGGTCGAGCTGTTCCCGACGCGCATCCGCTACACCTCGATGTCGTTGCCCTACCATATCGGCAACGGCTGGTTCGGCGGGTTCCTGCCCACGGTGTCCTTTGCGCTGGTGGTCTACACCGGGGATATCTTCTATGGCCTGTGGTACCCGGTATTGGTGACCGGGGTCAGCCTGGTGGTGGGGTTGTGCTGCCTGAAGGAGACCAAGGGCGTGGATCTGGACAAGGTCTGAGGTTACCGACGACCTTGTAGACACCACGAAACCTTGTAGCTGGCTTGCCAGCGATGGCGCCCTTGACGCTTGCATCGCCCATAACGGCCTCATCGCCGGCAAGCCAGCTCCTACAAGGGAGCGTATTTAGCCAGGAAAAACCGGCATTAAAGCCGGTTTTTTTATCGCTTGAAAAAACTTATGCACGATTTACAGCAGAAAGTCATACAGAGAAATAAGCAATAAAATCAGTCGCTTAGGTAGTTTTTCTGAAAGAAATCAAAATCTTGTACACAAGTTATCCACAATTACCTCAAACCACGACGGACGCCTCTGCCGCCGGTGCCGGCGGCAATGAGCCCATCTCCCGCTGAGTCTGCTCGTTCCAGGCCTGAACCCGGTCGTTGAGCTCGGCAATCGCCCGTGGCCCGCTGCCCTCGGCCATCATCGGCGCGCCGATCACCACGGTGATGGTGCCCGGGTTCTTCAGCCAGCCGGTCTTCGGCCAGAACTTGCCGGCGTTGTGGGCAATTGGTAGCACCGGCAGATCGGCGTTCACCGCCAGTGCCGTACCGCCCCGGGAGAACTTGCCGACCGTACCGAACGGCACGCGGGTGCCTTCCGGGAAGATCAGCACCCAGACATTGTCCTTGAGCAACTCGTCGCCCTTCTTCGCCACATGCTTGAGCGCCGCCTTCGGGTTGTCCCGGTCGATGGCGATCGGCCGCAACATGGCCATGGCCCAGCCGAAGAACGGCACGTACAGCAACTCACGCTTGAGCACCTGGCTCAACGGCGAGAAGTAGGCCGAGAGGAAGAAGGTTTCCCAGGTGCTCTGGTGATTCGACAGAATCACGCAAGGGCGCTCGGGCACATTCTCCGCACCCTTGATCTCGACCGTGATGCCGAGGAAGACCTTGGTCAGCCACAGGGCACAACGGCACCAGTACACGTTGATAAAGCGATAACGTGCCTTGAACGGCAGGAACGGCGCGATAAAAAAGCTCAGGGAGCACCACAACAGCGAACTGGTGCCCAGTAGCAGGTAAAAGAAAAAGGTTCTGATGGCCTGCAGGATCGACATAGCGGCATTTACCGTTGCGGGCATTGCCCGCCTATAAAAAGCGCTTCCCGAACAGTCCTTGGTCAGGAGGTCAGAAGAGCTTCAGTTGTGGATAAGTTCTGCGGCAACCGCCGCCAGATCGTCAAAAACCAGGGTGCCCACCGGCAGGGTTTTACCCAGTGTCTTTTCGCCTTTACCGGTTTTTACCAAAACAGGCTGACAGTCGACGGCCTGCGCCGCCTCCAAGTCACCGAGGCTGTCGCCGACAAACCATAGCCTGGCCAACGACACCCCATAATGTTCGGCAATGCTGTGCAACATGCCGGGCTTGGGTTTGCGGCACGCGCAGCCCTCATCCGGGCCGTGCGGGCAATACACCACCAGCCCCAGCGTACCGCCCTGTTGCGCCACTAACGAACGCAGGCGCTCGTGCATGGCTTCCAGGGTGGCGATGTCGTAGTAGCCGCGAGCAATGCCGGACTGGTTGGTGGCCACCGCCACCGTCCAGCCGGCCCTGCTCAACTGCGCGATGGCTTCGATCGCGCCGGGGAGTGGAATCCATTCCTCCACCGACTTGATGTAGGCGTCGGAGTCCTGGTTGATCACCCCGTCCCGATCGAGAATCAGCAGTTTCAAGACGCGCCCTCAGCCCAGCAGCGAAATATCGGCGACACCCAGGAACAGGCCTCGCAGACGCGCCAGCAGCGCATAACGGTTGGCGCGTACCTTGGCGTCCTCGGCATTTACCATCACCGCTTCGAAGAACGCATCCACCGGCTCGCGCAGGGCGGCCAGGCGTGCCAGCGATTCGTTGTACTGGCGTGCCGCGGCCATCGGCTGGACCGCCTGGTCCGCCTGCTGGATCGCCGAGTACAGCGAGAACTCGTTGGCGTTGTCGAAGTACTTGGCTTCCACGGTGCTCGGGATGCTGCCTTCGGCCTTGCTCAGCAGGTTCGATACACGCTTGTTCACCGCCGCCAGGGCTGCCGCTTCCGGCAACTGGCGGAATTTCTGCACGGCTTGTACGCGTTGGTCGAAGTCCAGCGCCGAACCCGGCTTGAGGGCACGTACCGACAGGTAGGTCGCGACGTCTACGCCTTCGTCTTCGTAACGGGCGCGCAGGCGGTCGAAGATGAACTCCAGCACCTGGTCGGCCAGGCCGGCGGCCTTGACCCGGGCACCGAAGGCCTTGACCGCGAACTCCACGGTCTCGATCAGATCGAGGTCGAGCTGCTTGTCGATCAGGATGCGCAACACGCCGAGGGCGGCGCGACGCAGGGCGTAGGGGTCTTTGCTGCCAGTCGGCAGCATGCCGATGCCGAAGATCCCGACCAGGGTGTCGAGCTTGTCGGCAATCGCCACCGCCGCACCGGTCAGGGTGCCTGGCAGTTCTGCGCCGGCACCGCGGGGCATGTACTGTTCGTTCAGGGCCAGGGCGACATCTTCCGGCTCGCCGTCATTGAGGGCGTAGTAGTAACCGGCAACACCTTGCATCTCCGGGAACTCGCCGACCATCTCGGTGGCCAGGTCGCACTTCGACAGCAGACCGGCACGGGCCGCGCGCTGGGCGTCGCCGCCGATGCGCGGGGCGATGAACGCGGCCAGCTTGGAAACACGCTCGGCCTTGTCGTAGACGCTGCCCAGTTTCTCCTGGAACACCACGTTTTGCAGACGCAGGTTGAACTGTTCGAGCTTCTGTTTCTTGTCCTGCTTGAAGAAGAATTCGGCGTCGGTCAGGCGCGGGCGAACGACTTTCTCGTTACCGGCGATGATCTGTTGCGGGTCCTTGCTCTCGATGTTGGCGACGGTGATGAAGCGCGGCAGCAGCTTGCCTTCGCCGTCCAGCAGGCAGAAGTACTTCTGGTTGTCCTGCATGGTGGTGATCAGGGCTTCCTGAGGCACGTCGAGGAAGCGTTCTTCGAAGGCGCACACCAACGGCACCGGCCATTCGACCAGGGCGGTGACTTCGTCGAGCAGGTCGGCCGGCATGATCGCGGTGCCTTCCTGCTGGGTCGCCAGCTCGGTGGTGCGTTTGCTGATCAGCTCGCGCCGTTCGCCAGCGTCGGCCAGGACATAGGCGGCGCGCAGGTCGTTCAGGTAGTTGGCCGGCGAGGTGATACGCACGCTTTCCGGGTGGTGGAAGCGGTGCCCACGGGAGTCGCGACCGGATTTCTGGGCGAGGATGGTGCAGTCGATGACCTGATCACCGAGCAGCATCACCAGCCACTGGGTCGGACGCACGAACTCTTCCTTGCGCGCGGCCCAGCGCATGCGCTTGGGAATCGGCAGGTCGTTCAGCGAATCCTCGACGATGGTCGGCAGCAGGCTGCTGGTTGGCTTGCCCTGGATGCTCTGGGTGTAGCGCAGTTTCGGCCCGCTCTGGTCGATTTCGCTCAGTTCCACGCCGCATTTCTTGGCGAAGCCGAGGGCGGCCTGGGTCGGGTTGCCTTCGGCGTCGAAGGCGGCCTGGCGTGGCGGCCCGTCGAGGTTGATGCTGCGGTCCGGCTGCTGGGTTTGCAGCTGGGTCAGCAGTACCGCGAGGCGGCGCGGCGCGGCGTAGACCTGTTTGCTCTCGAAACTCAGGCCGGCGCTTTGCAGGCCCTTTTCGATGCCGGCGAGAAAAGCCTCGGCCAGGGTATTGAGGGCCTTGGGTGGCAGCTCTTCCGTGCCCAGTTCAACCAGAAAATCTTGAGCACTCATTGTGCTGCCTCCAACTTAGCCAACACTTCGTCACGCAAATCCGCGGTTGCCATCGGGAAGCCCAGTTTGGCCCGGGCCATCAGATAGGCCTGCGCCACCGAACGGGCCAGGGTGCGGACCCGCAGGATGTACTGCTGGCGCGCGGTGACCGAGATCGCCCGGCGTGCATCCAGCAGGTTGAAGGTGTGCGAGGCCTTGAGGACCATTTCGTAGCTCGGCAACGGCAGCGGCTGGTCCAGTTCGATCAGGCGCTTGGCTTCGCTTTCATAGAAATCGAACAGTTCGAACAGCTTCTCGACGTTGGCGTGTTCGAAGTTGTAGGTCGACTGCTCGACTTCGTTCTGGTGGAACACGTCGCCGTAGGTCACCTTGCCGAACGGGCCGTCGGCCCAGACCAGGTCGTAGACCGAGTCGACGCCCTGCAGGTACATCGCCAGGCGTTCGAGGCCATAGGTGATTTCGCCGGTGACCGGGTAGCACTCGATGCCGCCGGCCTGCTGGAAGTAGGTGAACTGGGTGACTTCCATGCCGTTGAGCCAGACTTCCCAGCCCAGGCCCCAGGCGCCGAGGGTTGGCGATTCCCAGTTGTCCTCGACGAAACGGATGTCGTGCACCAGCGGGTCGAGGCCGACATGCTTGAGCGAGCCCAGGTACAGCTCCTGGAAGTTGTCCGGGTTCGGCTTGAGGACTACCTGGAACTGGTAGTAATGCTGCAGGCGGTTCGGGTTTTCGCCGTAGCGGCCGTCAGTCGGGCGGCGGCTGGGTTGTACGTAGGCGGCGTTCCAGGTTTCCGGGCCGATGGCGCGCAGGAACGTGGCGGTATGAAAGGTGCCGGCGCCTACTTCCATATCGTAGGGCTGAAGTACCACACAACCTTGCTCGGCCCAGTATTGCTGGAGGGCGAGGATCAAGTCTTGGAAGGTACGCACGGCTGGCGTAGGCTGGCTCACGAAATTCACCTGTTACTTGGGCTGCGATTCAAAAGGCGGGAGTATACCCGATTCGGCCACGCGCACGCCCCCTGGAGCCTTATGCCACGCTGCTTTTGGTGCAACGACGATCCTTTGTACATGGCCTATCACGATCAGGAGTGGGGCGTGCCGCTGCGCGATGGGCAGCGTCTGTTCGAGTTGCTTTTGCTCGAAGGGTTCCAAGCCGGTTTGTCGTGGATCACCATCCTGAAGAAACGCGAGCACTACCGGAAGGTCTTGTTCGGCTTCGATGTGCACGCAGTCGCGGCCATGAGCGATGCCGATATCGAGCAATTGATGCTCGATCCGGGGATTATCCGTAATCGTCTGAAACTCACTGCCGCGCGGCGCAATGCCCAGCTCTGGCTGACGCTGGAGGATCCGGTGGCGCTGCTCTGGTCCTTTGTCGGTGGCGTGCAGAAGATCAATCATTTCAAGGTCCGCGGCGAAGTCCCGGCCGTCACCCCCGAGGCCGAGGCGATGAGCAAGGCGCTGAAGAAACTCGGCTTCAAATTCGTTGGCCCGACCATCTGCTACGCCCTCATGCAGGCCTCCGGCATGGTCATGGACCACACCACCGATTGTGATCGCTACGCGACATTGGCCACGCCACGGTTACAATAGCCGGCTAACAAGCTCGATCACGACAGGAGTGGCCTGTGGACAAGTTTAAAGGCGCCATGCTGGTGGGGGCGTTGCGGTTGTTTGCACTGCTGCCCTGGTGCGCGGTGCAGCGGGTGGGCGCGGCCATCGGCTGGATGATGTGGAAGCTGCCCAACCGTTCCCGCGAAGTGGTGCGGATCAACCTGGCGAAATGTTTCCCGGAACTCGACCCGGTGGCTCGCGAGCAATTGGTCGGCCGCAGCCTGATGGGCATCGGCAAGTCCTTTACCGAAAGTGCCTGCGCCTGGATCTGGCCGGCCCATCGCTCCATGGAGCGGGTGCGCGAAGTCGAAGGCCTGGACATCCTCAAGGAGGCCCTGGCCTCGGGCAAGGGGGTGGTCGGTATCACCAGCCACCTGGGCAACTGGGAAGTGCTCAATCACTTCTATTGCAGCCAGTGCAAGCCGATCATTTTCTATCGCCCGCCCAAGCTCAAGGCGGTCGACGAGCTGTTGCGCAAGCAGCGGGTGCAGTTGGGCAACCGGGTTGCCGCCTCCACCAAGGAAGGCATCCTCAGCGTCATCAAGGAAGTGCGCAAAGGTGGTGCGGTGGGCATTCCCGCTGACCCGGAACCGGCCGAATCCGCCGGGGTGTTCGTGCCGTTCCTCGGTACCATGGCGCTGACCAGCAAGTTCGTGCCCAATATGCTCGCCGGCGGCAAGGCGGTGGGCGTGTTCCTGCATGCGTTGCGCTTGCCGGACGGTTCGGGCTTCAAGGTGATCCTCGAAGCCGCGCCCGAAGCCATGTACAGCACTGATACAGAGACCTCCGTGGCTGCCATGAGCCAGGTGGTGGCGCGTTATGTGCGGGCTTATCCGGACCAGTACATGTGGAGCATGAAGCGCTTCCGCAGGCGCCCGGCGGGTGAGAAACGCTGGTACTGAAACGAGATTGGCATGATCTGTGGATAAGTCCGCGATACGGATTTATCCACAGGTGCACCTTCCAAGGACGCAACAGATGTCCAATAACAAGAACTCCTTGCGCATCAAGATCCAGCATCCCAGCATCGGCGAGTGCCTGGGGCAGACACGCAACCTGTCCAGCAAGGGCGTGTATGTGACGCACCCGAGCTTGTCGTGCCTGACCACCGGCGAGGTGGTCTATGGCCAGGTGCAGGGGCTGTCGGCGGTGGCGCCGCGGATTCGCATGGAAGTGGTGCGGGTCGACCTCGACGGCATCGGCCTGCGCTTCATTGACCTTTGAGCGCGGCTTTTTCGAGCTTTTTCAGAAACACCGTCATTTCCTTTTCCGCCTGCTTGTCGCCATGGCCGCGGGCGGCTTCCAGTCCCTGCTCCCAGGCTTGCCGGGCTGCGGCGGTGTCGCCCGCGGCCTGATGGGCCTTGCCCAGCAGTTTCCAGGCGGCGGAGTATTTCGGGTCGAAGTCGACGCAGCGTTGCAGGTGTTCGGCGGCTTTGGTGTTGTCCCCAAGGTCCAGGTAACCCTTGCCGAGGCCGAAGCGCAGCAGCGAGTTATCCACACCCTTGGCGAGCATTTTTTCCAGTGATTCGAGCATGACGTTCCTTCTGTGTTGCCGTTGAGATAGCTATCGCTGGCAAGCCAGCTCCTACAAGGGATCGGTGGTGTCACGCAACTCTATGCGTGCCACACGATCCAGTGTAGATACCGTCTTGACCCTCATCGCGCAAGCGCGATGTTTGGGTCAAACGGTACGCCTGATTTGAGCACCCCATA